>JBBQZS010000092.1:0-19096 GCA_038207495.1 Chloroflexia bacterium | reverse complement strand
CGGGAAGAGTCCGGCTGAACTGGCCGGTGTTGAACTGGGCGAATTACCCTGGTTTCAGTTTGTCCTTATTCAATTATCTAAAGTGCGTTGGTTAAAAACCTGTGTTAGGGCTTTTACCACATAACTTGTGGACTATCTGTTAAAAACCTGCTATATAAAAATGTCAGTATCAAAGCTACAGCTATTGTAACAAAATTGTTTTGTCACTTTTGTCACTAATCAGGGGGATTTTTCAAAATAGGAAGTCAGTTCTTCTTTAGTCTGGTAAAACCGCTGCATTTGTTCGATTTCAGCGGCGAGACGCTGGCGTAGGTGGGGCGGGGAAAGTAGTTCTACTTTCTGTCCCAAACGCAACATTTCCTGAATGATCCAGAACCCCTCCTCTTTGGCCCGCACATGGGCGCGCCCATCAGGTAGAATTTCCAATAGTTTTTGGTGGTGAAAACGCTCGGAAATACCCCCCACAACCAGGTCGGGGTGGAGTAAATATTCAAATTCCACTATTTCCGGCTTTCGCGGGGTTGCAAACTTCTGAGACAATATATACAACTCTTTAATTTTGTCCAGACGGAAGGGATAAATCTTATTCATTTTAGGATTGTAGCCGTACAAGTAAAAAACTCCGTTTCGCACACCCACACTTTGTGGTTCAACCTCGTGATGGGGTATTTCTTCGGAGGAACGGCTGACTGGGCGTTTATAAGTAAATTGGATTTTCTGGCGCTGCCGGATAGCCTCTTCTAAAGTCTCAATAAGAGGACGATACCGACTATAATCGCGGGTGAAATAAGGGCCAAAATAGTTTAGGGGGGTTGAATTCTCAAGGAGTTGCTTTTGTTGGCTAAGGTGTCCAGCTAACTTACTGAGCAATTGACTAACATCACTGGCATAGGGATGACCTGGCTGGAACTCCTGCTGCACTCGACTAAGTAACTCTTGTTCCTCTTTACTCAGGATGCCAGAAAGGATTTGGGTGGTGCTGGAGGTATCCGGCAGATAGTAACACCCCTCCGCATCTTGCTCGATCTCAAAATCTAGCCTGAGTTCCTCCAAATCACGTTGGAACATCCGGCGGCCCGAGTCTCTTAGATTATATAATGAGGAAAGGATTTTAGGTCTAGTTGGGGTATTAGCTCGGATATAGACTAAGAGCTTTTGCTGGCGAATCTTTTTAGTCTGACTTGGCATTAGCGTTACCTCAAATTTTTGAGAAAAACAGTGGCGAATTCAACCCAAAGATTAACTCAACGTAAGTTCTGCATTGGCAAAAAACCTAAAATTACGAGAAACATTTACGGCTTTGCTAAAACTTCAAGAAGATTAATATGCCTACCCCATCCACCACCATTTCGCTACTACCTCTTCTTGTTAAGGAATGGGGCAGGGGTGGGTAGCTCACCTTCACCCTGCTGTCCCAACACATCCAGCACAAAAAAGTCGTAGTTGATGACAAAATCTAAACTAAAACTTTAATGCGAGGTCAGGAAACTGTTCACACAGCTTCGCAGTAAACTCAGCACGCAGTCTTGTCAGGTATCGCACATTGGGATTACCTTTACGGTTGAAAGTCTCGCCTGAATAATTAAGCCGTAATTCCAGTGAAATTTCGTTGAGTGGGATTGGTGAGTCTAACTCGCTATAACTGGAACGGACTACCTGACCGAGTTCCTCCCCCAGCAAGCTAGTGAGGGGTACAGGCCGTTTTCCCTCCTTAACCATTTCAATTACATGGCTTACTGCTTTAATAGCACCTTCGCTGTAGTGCAGGCAAATATCGCCCGGTTTTAGCTCTGCCATATTTTTATATTGGATTCGTTCTTTACCCAATTTGTCTAAATGTGGTGCAAAAAGATAATAACCAGCTTTCTCAGCCTGATAGGTTTCCCGATTCTGATTAACCCACCAGTAACTCAGTTCCTGTGGCTGAATGGGGGCACTATTTGTTTTTTGTTACTCTGTTATCTCGCTCAATATTCCTCGTCCTTATTGGCAAGTTCCCGGTCTATGTGGTACTTAATGTCGTGATTGAGAATTAAATCCAGTTTGGTGTCGGTGTAACCGTATTGCTACCATACTACGCTATTCCACCTGATTATTACGGTTCTGATGTTCTGGGTCTTTCAAGTGCTACCATATATAGTCAAAGCAAATTAAGCGTAAATCCTCTCTTTTGACCGGGGCTTTGTTTTCCCCACCAGCATCAGCTCCAGATACAGTAGTTCCTAACGTTTTCACCGCCGCCAAAAGTTCCTCAAACTTCCCGTCCTGGATGAAAGCTTCGTAGGCTTTGCGAAGTCCCTTGATATGCACACCTGGCTGTGGTTCTGCCAACCGTTGGATAGCAGCGATTACCTCTTTTCGGCTCACCGTTGGGTTGTTGATATAGCTCCGCAGGGTGGTTGCTACGGTCTGTTGGATTGGGTCTAGCACGGGTGGGGCTTCCTCCACTGCCACCTGCTCCACTGCTGCTTGTAGAATGGAGGCTATAACCTTCTCCTGCAAATCGAATATATCCACCTCGCCTGGTGATGGAACCACGCGGGGAGTATCAGGCTGACATTGGATCAGGTTGGAAATGAGGTAGCGATTATCTTCTATGCGACCCCCTTTAGAATTTCCGGTCAGGTCAACATACCGCCAGTAGTGCCGCCGCTCGCCATTGGCTTTACCACGCTTTTTGTCCCCGGCGGTGAAGTAGAAAAATACTCCCTTCGCCCCCTGCCGCGACAACCCACTGTGGATGCCGTCCGGCAACTCCTCCAGCTTCTCCCGCATGCCACCTTCCAGCAGGTTTTTGAGATTTTGCAACAAATACTCGCTACTGGCAAGTTCCAGAAACTGCTCCTGTTCCTCTACCACCTGTCCATCTTCTTGCTCTATCCGCCTTAACACATTGAAATTCTGAGGGTGTACCACTTCCCCCAACACGCTTGTGTCTAATAATCCGGCTCGGTCAATATTGGTTATTTTCTGGGAAAGGCTTTGCACCAACCCCAGCAATTCTTCCAGCCCGTCATCGGGGAACATGTTGTGTACCCACAGAGTTTTGAAGGCAGTGCCAATGCGGTCAATCCGCCCCGCCCTTTGCACCATTCTGGTAGGATTCCAGTGCAGGTCATAGTTAATCAACAACCCACAGTCTTGCAGGTTTTGTCCTTCCGACAACACATCGGTGGAAATCAAAAGGTCAATCTCTTTATCGGTCCCGGCTAACTCCGGTCTGCCACTGGAGATTGGCGAGAACTGGGCCACCAGGTTTGTCCGCTCCTTCGGGTCTGCCCCACTGTCCATCCGGCGGATGTGAGGATTGTCGGCACTTTCCCGCCAGTCGGCCAGTTCGGGAGCGGTTAGTTGCTTGTACAGGTAACGGGCGGTGTCTTTATAATAGGTAAAGAGCAGTACCTTTTGCCCCTTCAACTCCCCGGCCAGCAACTCTTTCAGGCGGGCAAGTTTGGCATCTTCAGCGGGAATAATCTTGACGATGTCCTGCCAGATTTCCCGCAGCGCGTCCACATCCTTTCGCACATCCTTGTGCAACCGTTTCAGGTCATACAGGGCCGGGTCGAGGATGGGCAGGGTGGCAATAAACGCACTGGCTTCAGTGTTTAAGTCTAAATCATCGGATAGAGAGCCGGGCATTTCGGTGGCATCGTCCTCTTCATCCTCACGGGCTAGGTAGCGCATAGCCTTCTGAAAGTTTCGGCTGTCCAGCACTTTCCCGTCCAGGATGTAGCTCTCAAAAGTTTCCAGAAATTCTAATGCTCTTCGTACACTGATGCGGAAAGCTTCCACGCTACTCTCAAATCGTTTCAAATAGCGGCTCTTGAAGATGCCCACCAGGGCTTCTTCCCGCCCCTCCTCGAACTCGTCACGAATAATCCCGCTCTTCTTATAGCTTTCCAGGCGGTAGGGAGCCAGTCTGAGATTATCCACTCGGCTGACTACTTTGTGATAGATACCGCTATAGGTGGCTTCCAGGTTGTAGCGAATGGTTTTGAGCTTGCGCTCCGGCCAGCTAATGGGATTCCCCTTAATGGTAGCATTGGGGTAGGCCGCCTTGATGAAGGGTCGGGTGCGCCGTATCATCACTTCTTCCAGCAGATTGAAGAGGGCGATGGCACTATCCTGTTCCCGATGGGCTTTCCGCACCGCAATGAAATATTTTTGCAGGTCGCCAATCCCTGCTGCGGCAAAGTAGCCCCGGTCTCCCCCGGTGAAAAGGTTGATCTGGTTGTACAGGTCGAAAACGGTGTTATTGATGGGGGTGGCGGTGAGCAAGATTAGCTTTTTGCGTTCCCCGCTGACCCTGCCGTGCCGATTGTTCCCGGCCAGTATTCGCTCCAGGTTCTCATAACGTTGGGCGTTGCGATTGCGGAAGTTGTGGCTTTCGTCTACCAGGATAATGTCGGCTTCCTGCACCTCTCGCGGGTCAAACTCAGCCCGTCCCAGTACCTCCTGAGTAACCACCTGCACGGCAATAGCCGCACTCCGCAGTTCGTCTTCCCACATTTTTCGGAGGGAAGCGGGACAAATTACCACTGCCCGATAGCGCAGATGATAGGCATAATCTTCCAGTAACTTCTTGCCAATCCAGGTTTTGCCCAGACCAACGCTGTCGGAAACGATTACCCCATCGTAGCGGGCCAGGATTTTGCGGGCTTTTTTTACCGCGTCTTCCTGAAACTCGCTCAGTTCGACGGCAGAGCGGGTGGCGGCAGCACCGTCGGTTTCTTCCTCAACTATGTCATCCCGGAAGTATTCAAAGAGGGCTTTCAGGTAGACCTGAAAAGGGCTGTACTCTTTCTGACCGAACTTGGAGGAGTTGAGTAGGTCAATTAATCTGTCCTTGAAATCAAACGAATCCTCCCACTGGTGGGCGTACCATTCCGAAAGCTGGCTGATGGCGAGGAGACCGGGGACACTGGCGGCGAGTTTTCGCTCGTTTTCGCCCACTTGCTCCAACTGCTTACGGTCTGCTTTTTCCAGGAGGCTACGGAGGCTGGTTTGGGGAGGGGATGGCAATAGCGCAGGTTGGACGGGAGCGGGAAGTTGGGGGTGCGGCTCCAGGCTGATTTCTTCGGGAGCCAGTTCCACCCGGTGGGAAAGGTTCAGCTCTTTGTTGGTGGTGAGGCCGGGGCGAGTGAAATTGGAGGAACCGACAATCGCCGCCAGAGGGGAGTATCGCTCGTAACCGCTCCCAGTGTAAAAAAGGTAGCACTTGGCATGCAAAAAGCCTTTGTTGTAAAGGCGCACCTGGACATCCTCCCGGCGCAGGAAGGCGATAAGTTCTTCCACCAGTCGCAGGTTTTTCTCGCTGAAAGTTTCTTGCGAGAGGTCTTTGATGAGACCTTTGACCGGTTTTGCCCCGATTTCCCGCAGCCCCAGGTCGCTGCCGGCTTCGGGTTCGTCGCCCAGCAGCAGACGGAAGTTGCCCAAATCCTTGAGACCTTTGCTAACGAGTTCCCAACCGCCCACGTTGAAGTAGGCGGTGGCTATGTCGAGGGATTTGCCGGTATGTTCGGCCAGAATGCGATTCAGCACCTCGGACATCTTATATATCTGGTTGTCTATTACGAAGGGTATTTGCATAGACGATAAAGTTTTCCTATTTCTGCACTAGCTTTATATTAGTAGCGGCGATTGAAGATTTACAATAACCCGGTACACAATTGCCAACTCCGGTTACTGCCAGCCCTATCTTGACCGCCTTGACTTTTGCCGGGTCTACCCCTGGCAAGTTGTTGGTAATTTCATTTTTCAGGTTAATGGGCATGTCTGAAGTTGCTTGCAAGTTAGAATTGAAATAGTAACGATTAACATTTTTAGAGTCAGAAGAAGGGAATTTAGGATAAAGCATGTTGCCCGGACTTCTATCTGAAAACAAACCATAAATCCAGGTGCTTGATCCAACCGATGAACCACTACCATCATAATAATAATATGTCAGCGATAAAATAGCCCGACCCCCTCCCACCGAGAGTTTGTCATTGCCCACACTGGCATATCCTACGAAGTCTGTCGAGAATTCCACGTTTAGATTCCCCAGTGGTATTATCTGGTAAACCTCTAAATAATCTGCCCCATCATGTTCAAGATATACTACAGAGTTTGTGCTTTCCCAGGTAGCATTGTTGACCGAATTGGTACCGCCTGAGTTTTTGGAGGCGGTTATCAGATCCCTTTTCCAACTATTTGACCAGGTTTGTTTGAAATCCCCGTTCACAACATAGTTAGTACCGGGTGCTGCTACTGGAATTGGGATAGGAGTAGGCGGAAAAGGCGTGCTTGTTGGTGGCACCGGAGTTACTGTGGGCGGTAACGGCGTATTTGTTGGTGGCACCGGGGTTAGTGTAGGCGGTAATGGTGTATTTGTTGGTGCTGCTGTGGTTGCTGGGACAAGAGTGGTTATGGATGTGGGGGTTTGGCCAGGGTTAGTGGGCTGATTAACTCTTACCACTGTTAGTTGTGAGTTTAGAGCTATTGCTGTTAACTGGGCATTTAAACCTGCCGCCGTCAATTGAGTGTCGAGACTTGTCGCTGTTAATTTGGCCCCAACCGGGGTAGGTGCAAAAACAGTGTTAAAGGCCAGTACAACAATTGCCGAGATTACGATTACTACAATTGTACCGACAATAATTATTAGCTGGCGAGGAGAACTACCCTGGGGCGGTTTCGAGTTGATAGGGGATGAATTCGGGGAATTTGGTAAAGCTGCCAGCCGCGCTTCCAGTCCCGCAATTTCCTTTTGTTTCTCCTCTATTTGGATCACAATATGAGGCGGTACTGCTAATGAACCATAGCCTGCCGCTTGCCCCTCCAATATTGCCAGCACATGACGGGCTTTTGTAAGGGCTTGTTCCAGGGTTTCTCTTTCACTCATTACCCCTGACCCTCCACAATCTTTATCTCATCTTCGGTCAGGCCGTAGAGTTTGTAGACGATCTGGTCTATCAGGTGGTCGGTGTTGGCGAGGCGTTCCTTGAGGGGGAGGGACGCAGCCAGCGCGGCGGTATAGCGGTTCTTTATGGTTTCCAGCAGGGGGGTGTCGGTGAGGCGCACGCCAAGTTTGCTTTTGTTTTTTTGTAAGGTTTCGAGTAGTTCTTCGACGGTCAGGGGAGGTTCGCCCTTCTGGTAGTCACCGGGGAAGTCGGCTAGTTTGGCTTTGCCGGTGAGTGTGTCCAGCCCGGTTTTGCCGTCTTTGTCGGGTTGTATTTTGAGGGTGGCTATGAGCCAGTCCAGGAAATCTTTCTGGGCGGCGCGTTTTTCTTTGTTGAGGCGCAGCATTTCTTCGGCGAGGTAGGCCAGGAGGTCATGGACCACGTCGCTACGTTCGGGGGTAGCCGCTAAATGTTCGTCAACTTTTGCCAGTAACTTGCTAAGGTTGTTCAAAGTTTACTTTCAGGCTGTTTTAGCTAATTCTTCCAGTTCTCTACCGCAAGACCCTGCTTACTCAGACGATTAAAATGTTTCACATTATTGGTAACTAAAATTCTTGCTTCAACCAGAGCGGTTGCTGCGATTAATAAATCAAAATCAGCCAAAAGCTGACCACTTTGTTTCAAATTGGCTTTAATTTCACCATATTTGTCAGCTATCGGTTGGCTTAACTCGATTACCTTAAACTGGCTGATTAACCCGCGAGTATCTTTCAAGCTTTGGGTTGGGTTGGATGAATTGTAAGCCCCATGCAAAATTTCTGCAACGCTTACTACTGATAAGCCGATAGAAGCTGGGCCAACCTGCCCTACTTTTGTCACAAGTCCTGAATTACCTTTAAGTAGGAAAATCAAACTGTCACTGTCCAATAAATAAGCACTCATAATATCAGGTCGTTTTCGCGCTCTACCCGGCTTGCTTTAAGGCTGGCGATTATTTCTTCGGCACTCGCCGTTTGCCAATTTAACCCTTTTTCATTTTCAAGCTCACGCTCTGTTAGGTCATTAGCTTTTAGCGGTAACTCGGTAACTTCTTCTTCCACAAAGGCCAACACTGCCTTTTCCACTACCTCATCCACGCTCCAACCCTTGCTACTGGCTAACTGTTCCAATTTTGCCTGTAATTCCGGTGATAAGTTTATGCTCATTATTTTTGATTACTCCTTGCTAATATCACTCATATTCTCAGGCTACCTTCAGCGGGTGTACCAATAGTTTTGCTGCCGATAGGGCTTGCTGGGCATAGGTGCGCCCCTGGTTATCGCTGAATTCAATTTCGTATAGGCCGGGGGATAGTTCTTCGACCACTGTTCCACCCTGGCCCCGCTCTCCACCTAGAAGCTTCATAAGTCGCACCCCTTTGATTATACCTTACTCCCCCAGCCCTCCCGAATACAATCCCTTGAGCTCTTCCACCAACCGCGCCCGTTCCACTTCGGGGGTGGTGAAGTTGATTTTTCGAGCAGGAAGTGAAGAAATTTCATTGGTACTCACCATGTTGTTTGTGCTTGTTAAGCCAAATCGCCATTCCATCAAGGTTGAATTCAAAATAGCAAGGAAGTACGAACTCCTTGCACCCTCATCCAGAAAGTAGCTTACTGACTCAAAACAATAAGATGGTTGTGGTATTGGGCCAAATATTAACCTCCGCCAATTATCTAACGCAGCTTTACGTTGATAACCATAGCGTTTTTTAGTAGTATGCTGCATTTTGCCTTGACTAAATTGTGCTTGAAGTTTTTTCTCGTCAATATAAAGTTCACGTCCTTGTTTAGCCACTTCAAAGAAAGCATATCTTTGAATATTACTTCCTCGGTATACGAGAGGGCCGGTTTTTAAATTTTCGCTTAAAAACTTACCGTGAGTTGTCTCATTAATCTCACCTTGATAAGTTATAATTTGTTTTCCAAATAACTCGAAGTTTTTACTAAGGTAAGTACGACTCAATATATTGAATTCGACTTCGTTCCTACACAAAGGAATGCCACCCGTAAAAGGCATAAGATCTTTCAGACGTTGATAATTAAAAAGGCTGAATCCTTCAACCTCTTCCAAGAATTTACCTGGATGAATTGTTAGGGATACTGATTCAGGCTGTTGTGAAGTTTGTTTAACAAAAAATATACAAGTTGCAAGCTTTGCTTCATAAAATATTCGACGGTTAGGGTCATCTTTTTGTGGGAAGGCATTTATTTTTATTATTGAAAGCTTGTGAAAACAATAATTTCTAAGATTTTCAGTTTGTTGGTCACAAAGTAAGGACATGGGTATAATAAACCCAAACACACCCGATGGCCTGGTCATATTACTTCCCTGTACAACAAAAAGCCTGTAAAAATCTAACTTTCTACCTAAAGCGGGTTTAAACTTTGGTGTGCTTTCAAAGAATTTAATTATTCCCGATAAATCTTCTTCTCGTTCTTTTTCGGCTAATATATCATAGGGCGGGTTGCCTATTACAGCATCAAAACCGCCATTCGGTCTCCGTTCAGTTTCGTTATAGAAAATTTCGGGGAATTCCAATTCCCAATGGAAAAAACGTTTGGTTTCGGATAGAGCCAGGGCCGTTTCAATCGCCTTTTTGTCCACCGAATTCGTCTTGCGATAATCGTCTGCCACAATCTCCCCGGCATACAGGCTGGCGGTGCGTTGCGCCCCCTTATTGCCGAAATGTTCGCTAATCCACACATCCAGCAACCGCTTGAAGGGCAAAAGGGCATCATAGGCCCCCTTGTAACTCTGGCGAGATTCGGCTACTTCCTGGGCCGTCACATCCGAGAGCGCGCCCACCCGCCGCATCAACTGGGTGGCACTCAACAGCCCCGCAAACTGATTGCCAAACAAATCCCGGCTGAGAGCGTCCTGAACCTCCAAAACCGAACCGCCAATCAACGAATTACCCGCCTTCAAGTGGTGATCCAGAAAGGAAAGCGGCGCACCCAGCGTGAAGCAATCCAACCACAGGCTGACTTTCGCCAGTTCCACTGCCATCGGGTTCAAATCCACCCCGTAGATGCAACTTTTCAGCACCCGCCGCTTCAGCAGGTTGAGGTCGGTCAGCTTGCCAGAGTCAATCGTGATATCCTGCCGCTCCATCTCCTCCTGAATATCCCGGCGGGTCTTTTGCAGCTCAAACTGCACCGGGTTCCAGGGGAAAGAGTTCAGGTAGTCCGCCATCCGGTCGGTGATAAAGTCCACCGCCTCCACCAGAAAATGACCACTGCCCATCGCCGGATCAAGCACTTTCAGGTCGAAAAACTTCTCGTTGACCTTATCCCGATATTTGAGGTAAACCTGATTTTCTGGGTTGTCGCCGCTTCGCCCCTGCTTCTTGTTGGCCTCGTAATTTTTCTTTTCCTGTTGGAGCGTCTGTTCGGCCTCCCGGAAAGCCGCGCGCAGACTCTCCAGCTTTTCCTGTAGCACCGGGCCAACCGTGTTCTCCACGATATATTTCACAATATAGTCGGGGGTGTAATAGCTCCCGGTGGCCTTGCGCTCCCGGCGGTCATTCTCAAGATACACCGAACCTTTGGGCAGGGTACGGTCTGGCGCATCCTTGCCCCGCCCAACCTTGAGCATCGGCAACTTCTGCTGCTTCGCCTCGGAGTAAGACACGATTTCTTCGGTCTTCTTGCCCTTCACCACTGCCATTTCTTCCGCCGCAACTCGCAGCTTGAACTCCAACAACCCCTCGTAAATGCTGCCAAGTTGCCTCACCCCCAGGCTCTTGTAATCAATCATCGCCAGTGCTTTAGTTTTAGGGTCAAGGTCACGGGCCATGCGGTCAAGCCCCAGAGCCAATGCCCGGTCAGGGATTTTATGGGTGGACAAAAACCGCGCAATTCCAGCCTCAGCAGAAGGGTCAGCCGTGTCAGGCTGCGTGACAAATAATCCCCCGTTATAGACTGGCAGGTTCAAATCGGTATCACCCCGATCTACCGCCGTGAACAAAACTTGCAGACGGTCGTATAGTTCGGTGCTAACATCGCCGTAAGCCAGCTTCAATTTTTCAGGCGATTGATCCTCGATGTTCCCACCTTTGGCCTCAATCTCCCGTTTTAGCTTGACCAGGCTCTTTTCATAGTAACCTTTTGGTTCTTTCACTGGCAACAGGTCGCGGCTCTCGGCATAAAGCAGAAACAACAGGCGATAAAGGAAAGTAAGCGTCCCTCCAAAGAACGGCTCCAACAGGTGGCTGCGTTCTTCGGTGGTCAGGCTGTCCAGGTTGGGCGGTAAGAGCTTCTGACGTAGGGCATAAGTTATAAAACCTCTAGCAAAATGCGGAAATATTTCTTCAAACACCCGGTCTTTTAAGCGTTCGCCCAGTTCGTGGGCATATTTTTCACTCTCGCTTAGCAGGGTATCCAGGACGCACATTACCCGCTGCTCGCCGTCCACCTGCTGCTCAGTCGCTACAAAAGAGGCGGCTCGGAACAATAACCAGAAATAATTGAAGGCGATTTCAAGATTGGCGGCGGGGAGTGCCAGGGTTTCTTCCAGGTCTATCTCATAATAATTGGTAGCCCGACTATGGGCTTTAGCCGAATAGAGCCGCCACAGCTTACCGTTGGTAACAATGGCCCAGTCCACTTCTCCCCGATCCAACAGGGTCACCACCGCCGCGCCGGGGTTTTCATCGGGGGTCTGGCTATCGCGCTGCTCGTCCTTCCCGTCCAAATTGCGACCCCAGGTATAAGCCAGACACAAAGCCAGAGGTTTGGAAGCATCACCAGGCGCAAAAAGACGATAATCTGGCTCAACCGCACTACTATCACTGGCTTTGCCGCTCTGTAAAGTAAAACCCAGCCAGGAAATGGCAGGTTCCAGCAGTTTCTGACGCACTAAGGCTTCCGGCTTCCCCGAAAAATCTTCCCGCACATCCGCATAAAGTTCCCGTAACTGCCGGAATACTTTGGTCTTCAGGGCGGCTTCGGCGGGGCTTTTCCAGTCGCTGCTTTCCGGTAGCCGCTCGGTCAGATAATAATCCGAGAATAGAGCGCGGTTGTTGAAAAATGGTTCGCTCCAATCGGACACATCATAAGCACTGGTGAGCTTATCGTATTGGGCGAAAGTGTCACCCTCGGTGTAGGTAAAGCGGCGCAGCACCCGCAGGGCTACCTTGTCAGGGTTGCGGCGATCCACCGAAAGAAGACGGGGTCGCACCCCCACCTGTTTCGTTCCCAACGGCCCGGTGCCGGTTTTGCCCGGAACCTGGGTTGGTTCGCTGTACCGCTCCACCAGCACAAAATCCAGCCGGGTATAATCGTCAGTCATTACCAGCAGGTAATCGCCAGGGCGGTTGCGGAAGGCCCGTACAATCCCTCGCCGATTGGCCGAAGTGACGGATTTTAGCTCAAACAGGTAGACCTCAAACGAACCTGCGTCCTGGCTGGCAAGCCGCTCAATGTGTTTAATTGCCGACTTTAAATCGTCGCTGCTAATATTCATTGCTGCCAGATTTTGTATAATCCGGTGGTTAGTGTCATAACCGAGGCGAGCAAAAAAGGCCGCCACTGCATCACGGCTGGCAAGCTCTAAAACATCGCGGCTGGAAAGTTCAAGATCGTCTTTTGGCATAGTATTATTTAAGAAAAGGGCTGGTAAAGGCTATAAGCGGGGAACACCGGGCGGGCATGAGGTTGCTTTTTCCGGTATGTCCCACTATAATTGAATTTAAAGTCAATCAAAAATAAAGCAGTACCCACCAAAGGTAGTTGCTTGAAAAATATTAACAGCGAGTTTTCAAAATCTTTCCCAACAGTTAGAGCCTGTTGGGATTTTATTTTATACCTACTTGAAATTTAACATGGTATAGATGGTAAGTCAATTTCCTTTCGCTGATATTATAACAGTCTTGCTCCTTGCCCTGGTAGCGGTGCAAGTTGGTGGCAACCGTCTAGTGTCAGTAAATTTGCTGGGGCAAAAGCCAGTGAAAATAGCTTTTATAAATATATTTTGGTGGATAAAACAAGCCCCAATATAGACCTTGTTTATTTGGAACATTTCATAACTTAAAGGAGACAAACCGGCTATCCAGCCAGTATAACTAAGGAGTTCCCATCTTTCTGAACAGGTGGGTGCTTTTTATTTTGGGCTATTTTATTTTGGTCGAAACTCATGGCACTTTTGGTTGCTCCGTCCCGATTTGTAGTGAGCGAATTTATCGTTTGTATCCAACAGGAAGGGGCGACGTGACATGTCTGACAAGACAACATTACGCATTCACCAGTTTTTACCCAGAAGTAAGGCCAACGGGCCGGGCAACCGGGCTGTCCTGTGGGTGCAGGGCTGTACGCTGAGTTGCCCTGGCTGTTTTAACGCGCCCACCCATCCGGGGCAGGCCGGAGAAACTGAGAGCGTTGACTCTCTTTTTGAGCAAATTGTAGCTCTGGGTAGCAGCATCGAGGGCATTACGATAAGCGGCGGTGAGCCGTTACAGCAACAGGCTGGGGTAGCGGCACTGCTCAGGCGCATCAAGGCCGAAACCAGCCTATCGGCGGTGCTTTTTACCGGCTTTAGCTGGGAAGAACTTGAGCGCATGGGCGAGGCTGACCGCCAACGGGCCGGGGCAAATGCTGAAGCCCACACCCTTCCATTACCACTCCTATCGGACGTAGATGTATTACTGGCAGGCCGCTATGATGCGGGGCGGCGTATTGCCAGGGGACTGTTAGGCTCTGACAACAAAATCGCCTACTTTCTTACTACCCGTTACAACCAGGCCGACCTGGACAGAGTGCCGAAGGTCGAGGTTATTATTACCCCTGCTGGCAGGGTTTTTACAACCGGAATTGACCCGATACATTTGGAGGGAGTTCTCGATGCCTGAAAAATATGCCAACTTGGTAGAGAAATATACCCAAAAGTTTGGGGAAGCCTGGGAAGCCCGCGCTCCTGGGATTATAGACAAAGTTCTAGCGGCAATAGAAACGCAGGATTTTGGCTATTTGCGTCAATTATCTTATGTCAAGCAGAATCCTTTCAGTCGGGAAATTTTCGTCTTGCTGACCGGGATAAAACTCCCGGCAACCCAAAGAGGCACACTCGTAGCACTGGAAACCTATTGCGGTGCCGAAAAGGTGCGGGCGTGGCAGGAAAGCAGAGCCAGCCAGAAGATAGAGCGGCAGGCCGAGCGGCGGGGAAAATATCTAAAAGATTTACCCCGTCAGGTGGACCTGGCTAGGCGGGTCATTCATGACGGGGTGCAAATGTCGTACTCGGAATTTATTCGAGCTTTGGTCAGGCAAGGATACAACCACCTGGAGGAAGCTCAGAACGGTGCTACAATAGTTTATAGGCTGTCAAACGCCCAATGCACGTTTTACTGCTTTCGCCGTACCCGCGAACGAGACTCCATCAAATCGCTGCTTGGGCTGCCGTTGGACAAAGAAGAAGCTACCGTTGCGCCGATTGCCATCTCCAAGCCACCCCGTCCTGATGTCCAACTGTACGAAAGGAAGCTGTTAGAGTGCAGCCGAGAGGTAGTAGCGGCTGTCATCTTGCACTCTAACGGCCAATTTCTCCCTATCGAGGGGGATTATAAATATTTAATTGGCAAAACTCGCTTTGGTAACGCGGTTGCGCTGGTCTGGGATGAGGATGAAACCAAAAAAGGCTGTCTCGCCAAAGAAGCCTGGGCGGAAATCTCAAAAGAAACCCAGGCTGCCGGACTGAAAGGCCAGAAACATCGGGTTTTCGGGCGGTTTGCTCTTGTGCAATCTAAGAGCTTGGAATTCATCCAAATTCCTATTTTGTCTTAAAATTAGGCTTATTTTCCAACGCAAAAGGAGTTTTTCGGTGAACAAAACCTCAGAACGGAAAGAACGCGGCCTCATTTTCACGGGGAATTCCCCGCTGCTAATCAGGCAGGACAAAAAGTGGGTCACGCGCCGTTTAGTGACCCTGGTGGATTTTCAGCAAACTGACACACCCGGCTACGACTGGTGCTTTAGAGAGAAAAGGTCAGGCTGCTGAGAATGCTCGTCCGCTCAAAGAATGCAGCAATATCAAGTACCGCGCCGATACCACCAAGCTCCAAGAAACCAGAGGCGACTACGCGGCCCCGAAGTGGCGTTCCTCAATGTTCATGCCCCGGAGAGCAGCCCGCACTTATGCCGAGATTCTGGAAGTGCGGCTTGAGCGCGTGGCCGACATCACTAGCGAGGATGCGATTGCCGAAGGCTGCTACCTGGACAGGGAATTCTCAGACTCCCAACGCGGCGATATGTACGTTGTACCCAGCCAGCTCGGAAGCCACTGGGTCGGCAATCCCCAGGCTGCCTACCAGCTTTGGTGGGATGATTTACATGCGGGTTGGAAGCCAAAAAAAGTCAACGGCTCGACCCACTATTTTTCCTGGCCCTGGTCGGCGGACAATGCGCCGAATATCCCGAAAAACGGAGACCCCAGACATTACCATCTGTTCCCGAATCCCTACGTTTGGGTTTTCAAATTCCAAAAGCTAACCTAAACTCACCGCCAAACCAGTTTCGACTTTTGGGTGGGCCTTCCTGATTGGTAATACAATAGTACATTTTGCAATTTAGTTGCACCTTCTTTACAATTTAGTTGCACTCGCTTCCTAATTCAGTTGCATTTCTTCAGAATTTAGTTGCATTAGACCACTTAGGGGGAATATCCTCTCGAAATACCCCTTCACAACTTTTTCTTGGAGTTCTCGCGGCTCAGTGCAACTAAATTGTAAAATCTACATGTAGTGCGGTTGCACTGCCGCAAAAAAATGGTAGACTGTCGCTAAATTTGCCAAAAAGTTCAGAATAGCCAACCGAGAGCTAACGGCAGGAAGAGGGAAGCGATGACCGACGACGAGACCGAAAAGAACTTTATAGGGGCAACGGAACCAGTGCCAGATATTGTCTGGCTTCCAGTAGCACCCGGCGGTAAAATTATAATTTCGGGAAAAACTTTCAAGATTCAGCCATTCTATATCGCCAAATATCAGGTAACCAATGCCCAATACGAAGTCTTTGTGAAAGCAGCGGACGGTTTTGCTGATCCGCAGTGGTGGTTCGGGATGCCGGAAAAATATCAGCGACAGGAGTTGGATAACCAACGTACCAACCCAGAAAACCACCCCCGTGATAATATATCGTGGTATCAGAGTGTAGCCTTTGCTCGTTGGCTAAACCAAAAGTTGCTGGGTGGGCAATTCTCGGCTCTAGGTAAGAGAGCTTTGGTAATAGGCCAGAACGCTCAGGTACGCTTGCCCTTAGAGGGGGAATGGCAGTGGGCGGTGCAAGGAGGTAGTCAGCAGAACACCTATCCCTGGGGCGAATGGCGGGAGGGTTATGCCAACACCAAAGAGGCGGGACTAGGACGGACGGCGGCGGTAGGAATGTATCCCCAGGGAGCGGCGGAGTGCGGGGCGATGGATATGAGTGGCAACGTGTGGGAATGGTGCTTGAACAAATATTCTAAGCCGAAAGAGACTCAGGTGGATACCAGTGGTGCTGATAGGGTGCTGCGAGGTGGTTCCTGTAACAACGCGCAAGATGTTGCAGCCTGTAACTATCGCTATTATGACAACCCAAACTACAATGTCAGCAATTTTGGTTTTCGGTTAGTGGTTTCCGTCCCCGATTGAGGAAGAAAAAATGCTATAATTAGCGCAGTTCTGATCAGGTTAATATTTGTTGGCGAAGAGGTGAGCCATTTGGTTCACCTCTTTGTTTTTCCCAGAAAAACTCCCCAAAACTCAAGGCACTTTTGACCCGTCCAAACCGATTTGTAGTGCGGCGTATTATTGAGATATTTTCAATTTGTTTTTTTGTGAGGAGGAGACATGAGCCACATATCAACGGCGAAAACTCAAATCAAACAGCCTGACCCTAACCTACTTAGGCGGGCGGTGGAACTGGTGGCGGGGCAACAACTAGGAGAGGTGACAGGTTATTACCTGGATTGGAACATGCGAAAACAACAAACCCCCCTGGCCTTGTTCGTACCCAATCTGAAACGGGGGATAACGGTGGTAGTAGACCCCACTACCGGGGAGTTGCAATTCGTAGGAGATTTCTACGGAGTACAACCGATAGTAGCAGAAATCCAGGGTTTGATAATCCAAACCTACACCAGCCTTGCGGTCATGCAAGCCCTGGCCGCGCAGGGTTACGTGGTCGAGGCGCAGGAAGGAACAGACGGACAGGTAGTTTTAACGGGGGTGACGTATGCCTAAAATAGCGAAGGTAACGATTGGGAAGGACGGGTTAGCCCGTATCGAATTTGAGGGCTTCGAGGGGGCCACCTGCCTCAAGGCCGGAGATGACCTGAATAATCTCCTGGCCCAGATGGGCATCACATTAGAGCAAACTGGCTTTGAAGCCAAACCTGAACTGCTGGAAGCAGAACAGGCCGGAGAAATTATCCAGCAGCGACAGGCCATCCGGGAGTAACCGTTCCCGAATAATATTCCCCAAAGTTCCCGTTTTGTGAGCGAGATGGGAACTTTTTATTGTGGTCAAAACTCCTCAAAACTCACGGCACTTTCGACCCGTCCAGACCGATTTGTACTGTGCAAAAATAGAAATTTGACCAAAATAGACCAAAAGAAAGGCCCATATATGCCAACCACTACTACTACCAAATCCAAAAAAGCGAGTTCAGTTGCTGTCCCTCCGCCCTGGGGACGGGAGCTTATGGAGAAATTCGGGGCGGGAGTTTCGCACGCCTTTATACTTCACGGCAATGTGCAGGATTACGTGGCGGGTGTACCAGGTCAAAATCTCAGGGACTATCTCATCAGTAGTTTAGCGGGTCGGGATATTATCGTGGTTTACAACCGGGCCAGCGGTTTCTATTTTCCCTTGCCTGCCCATCGCCGTCGCTTTGCCGAGGTTGTTCTGGGAGAAGTAACTACGCCCAACAACCGGGGCGGGATAGCAGGTGCGTTGAACGGGGTGGCGGGTGGCGCAGCCGAGGAAAAGATTGAACAGATGGGGCGGCAGCCTCTAGCGGCTCTGGGGCTGCTCACCAAACTGCTGCGGGCGCAAACGGCACCAGGCCAGCCTGAGATAAAAGCGGCGGTCATAATCGAGTATGCCGAGACGCTCTGTCCCAACGGGGACAGTGTCACTATGTCGGAAGCTGACAGAACCGCCTATGTCACCCTGGCGGAATGGGCCGGGGATAAAGCCATCGCCGATAGCAATAAAATCATCATAATGATTGCCGCCGAAACGCAGAACCTGAACGAAAAACTCAGGAAAAGCGGTAGCAGGTGGGAGCAAATTGAAATTCCCTTCCCCACGCCCAACGGACGGGCCAGATTCGCCAAAAAACTGCTAGAGTCGCCAGAGAACGGCTATAGCAGTCTGGCGGACGGTTTCAGTTATGATGACCTGGCCCGTATCACCAATGGGCTTAGGCTTATAGACATCGAGGACTTGGCTCTCCGCGCCACCTTCAAAGAAGTACCAATTACACGGGAACTGGCTAACGATGTCAAAAACGACATCGTAAAAAGTGAATTTGACGAAATCCTTGAGGTGGTAGAGGCAACCGAAGGTTTTGGTTCGCTCGGTGGACTGTCCGAACTCAAACAAGCTCTACGGCAAAACGTAATTGAGCCGATGCGGGCGGGTCAGCATCGGATTGTCCCACAGGGTATCCTGATGATGGGGCCAGCCGGTACGGGCAAGAGCCGGATCGCCCGCGCTCTGGCGGCAGAAGCGGGATTTACTTTTGTGGTATTGAACCCCGCGAAAATATTCAACAAATGGGTCGGCAGCACCGAGCAACGGCTTGAAAAAGCCATGACAGCTATAAAGGCGATGGCTCCTGTCATAGTTTTTATAGACGAGATTGACCAGGCCATCAGCCGGGGCGAGGGTGGCGACAGTGGGACTTCCAACCGCGTCTTTAAACGGCTCATGGAAATCATGAGCGACACATCCTACCGGGGAAAGATACTGTGGCTGGGGGCAACCAACCGCCCTGACCTGCTGGACGCAGCCCTACTTAGACCTGGGCGGTTCGATGAGAAAATCCCCGTCCTGGCTCCCGATGCGGCAGAACGGGCCAGCATCCTGGAGGTTTTATCCCGGCAGGCGTTTGGAGAGGTGGGCGGCAACAACTTCCCCGCCGCAGCTTCGTTCCTGGAACTGGCCGCCAAAATGGAAGGTTACACCGGGGCGGAAATTGAA
>JBBQZS010000091.1:0-19574 GCA_038207495.1 Chloroflexia bacterium | reverse complement strand
TTCTACCTCTCGCTGCAAATCACTTTTAGTCCCTCGAATATAAATCATTGTGGTATCAAGGGAAGAATGACCCATTATCTGAGCCAAACGATGCAAAGGCACTTGTTCGGCCATCCGATAGCCGAAACGGTGGCGTAAGTCCACCCTACGACAGGATACCTGTAAAAATCTACCACAAGCCTTTTTAGCTTATTGTGAAAGGATATTTATTAAAATATAAAATACCAAATATAATGAGGATTTCGAGCTTTTTGAAGCAAATAAGACCAAAGAAGGGGCTAAAACACCTAAAAAAGCTTCTTAACCAGCCTAACTTTAACCTTATGGTAAATTTTTACAGGTATCCTGTCGTAGGGTGTGGTTCGCCGAGGATAGCTCGCGCTGGGTAGCTTGTACCTAAAAATGATAAAACCAACCCTAAAAGCAGGGTCAATTGGACCCGTCTTAGATTTTTAATACTCATAGTTACTTTGTCCGGGCTCCTTGTATAGTATACTTTTATCTACCAGTAAGGTACCGCCAGGTGTAATAATGGCGACCAACATTACCCATCTCAACCTGAAACGCCGAGGGATTATTAGAAGTGTAGGTCAACACCCGCCGCTCAAAGGCTTGCACCAGCACTACCTGTTCTACCCCGGCTACTTTGACTTTAACCCAATAAGCCTCCGTAATAGGCAGCCCCACGCTAAACTGCCAGTCCACCGTATCCCCCTCCACCAGCGATTTTCCGTCCTCGGCAAGCACCAGTCCACGACTGTTAGTAAGGTAATTCCAGAAAACATCGGGGATATTATGCCCGGTATCGCTGATATATTTAGCGTTACGAGTTAGCCCGAAGGTTGGCTCAGTAGCGGCAAGCTGCCCGACTTGCCCGTTTTTAGTGAGAGTAGCGGTCAGGGGTTGCCCGGTCTGGTCAACCGCCACATTCTGTCCGGGGGTGAGGGTAGCAACGCTTTGAAAGCTGGCATAAGTTGGTGCCTCCGGGGCAATCTCGGTAGGGTCGCCCGCAATTGCTATCCGGGCTGATTCCAGTTGCCGAAACTGATTATCTCCGGTTTGGAGGTAGCCACTGATTAACTCTTTAGCCAGCAACCCGTTAGTGACATACCATTTGGAAGTGGGGTCGCCTTGGAGGCGAGTCAACTCCATCCGGCTTTTATCAAAATATTGCACTAAACGTTGCCCCCCGGTCCCCTCGGTGTAATCTTCCAGCGCCACCGCAAAACCGTTTGGCCCCCAGAGCCAACTACGGCTAACAGAGGCTGAAGCCAACGGTTGGTCTATCCGAGTCCAGATCTTCTGGAAAGCGGCTTCGGCAAATGAACCAGTTGGTAAATCACCCGGACGATTGTTTAGCCAGCCTTTAGCGCGAGCTGACTCAGTTCCTAATTTGGAGACCTCTATCTGCCCGCTTTGCCCATTTAATTCAGGGTGATATTCGAGTCGTACCCGCTCGAAATATTGTACTGTCAGGCCATTTTCACTAATAACTTGAGTGAGGGGTGCGCCAAAAAGCTTGGCACCGTAGTGTTGGCGCCAAAAGTTCAGGAAGGAACCACTCAAATCGTGACCGGTACTGGAGAAAAACTGATAGTCTGGCCCGTCCGACCCGCGACGGGTAACCTGTGAACTGTTTTGCACTGACTCTCCACCCACTTCTCGGCCCAATTGCCCGAAATCTATAATATAGAAATATTTATCTATATGGCTGTACTTCCTGAAATCGGGGTCGTGGATTTTATCAGGATAATATTCAAAGCGGGCACGTTCAAAATACTGGACAATCTTGGCATTATGCCCGGTAGCCGTCCCGTCATCCCCCTTCTGTACCACAATCGCATCGGTAAGCGGCAAGCCAAAAATGGCCTCACCTCCCGCCCGTCGCCACAATTCCTTAAGAGGGGTCGAGACATAATGGTCAGTTTGGGGATAATAGAGGGTGCGGGGAGCTTCGTCCAGAGGTTGGCTGGTCAGGGGCAGGTTAGAGGAGGTCACGGTGGGCAATGGCGGAACGCTTAAATTATCCCGGAAAGTAACCCCGGCTGGCTTGAGCGTACCGTTGCGCCGAATCAAGCCGTAATAGTTTTGAAAATCATCCAGGTTGATAATGCCCAAAGGCACAAAATCCGATAGAGTCCAGCCCAGCAGCCCCACCAGCCCGGTTTGTTTGACGGTATCAATCGCCCGCTTATACACACTTTGTTGATTAGCTTCGGTAAAACCAGGGTCGCCAAAAATCGGGCCAGTGGGCCAGCCGGTTTCCTCCAGCAGGATTGGCTTGGTAGTATGCTCGCGTAGGTGGTAAACCTCGTTTCCAAAATCTTCTGAGTTATAACTATGCAGACTGATAAAATCACTTAATCCCGCCAGATTTCGACCCTGCCCATCACTCAACCACAGATTCTGATAATCCCCGGCATCAAGGGTTAGCAGGTGGTTTGGGTCAAAATGGCGTACTGCCGTTGCCATTCGAGCCATCCAATCTATCACCAGATTTGGCTGGTGCAGCTTCTTCCAGGTGTCATAATTGTCCGGCTCGTTGTGTATATCCCAGGCTAACACCCGGTCATCTCCGACAAAGGTAGTGACGATGGTTTGCAAGTAATTCAGGTTGGCCTGTTCTTCGGCTGAACCCGCCGCCGGAAAGGAGCCGTAAAAATCAAACAGGGTAATTATTACCCGCATTTTGAAATTCCCGGCAAGCTGGACAAACTGGTTTAATTCATTCAAATATTGGGGGTTTACCTGTCCACTATTATCATTGTTCCAGCCATAGACCCCACCATAGGGTATCAGTATCCGTAAGGTATTGGAACCAAGAATTGCGGCCTTTGCCAGCTCGGTTTGCACCTGAGGGCCATTCCACTGCGTCCACATATAGCTCCAGGCGTTATCGCGAGGATAATAATTAAGACCCTTGAGTAGTACGGGTTGGTTAGCCAGTAAAAGATTAGTGCCATCAGTTCGGATAAAATCAGGTGAGGCGGCGGTAGCGACAGGTTGCAGCAGGTTCGTAAGGCAGCTAAGGAATAAAAACTGCAATAGAAACCAACGGACATATTTCATTAGGATTGGTCTTTCCAGGGGTGTTAACCCGAAGGCGGTCTTTAAAGCCGCGCTGTATCGTCAGATTTTTGGTTAAATTTCCCCGGTAGTTAAGTTCTTCTATCTTAGCACTTTATAGCCCTAATTCAAGAAGGGGTTTGTATAACTTTTGTTAAACTTTATGTATTGTATCAGGGTTTGAAATCCGGTTCCAAATCGTTGGATTTACCTCCAAGTTTGTAACCCAGTTTTCATTCGGATATGCTATACAAAATATGTTAAAAAGTAGTCCAGAAACATTCCATAAAAGTAGAAAGGAAATTATCGATGCCGTTGTGGCAAGCTCTTATGTAGTGCCGTTACATCCGGCATCAAAACCGTTCCAGACCGGTGTAATTAGCGAGAAGTCAAACAGAAAATAATGGGTTAAAAATGCCACGAAAATTAAGCCACTTGATGCGGTTCTGCCTTAGATCTGCCCGGTTGGTGGGGGGCTATCTGTAAAGCGTGGTCAGGCCATTGAACCGAACTCGACCTCTCCTCCAGCCTCGAACCGACTTCCTCATTATACGAGAAACGCTAATTTGGGCTCGGGGCTGGCTGGCTCAAACCGAACCAAGGCTCAACCGTTATGGGAATAAGCGACTGGTGCGCAATATCTTGGCCGCGGCTGGTTTGGTTAGTTTTGCTACTGATGCTAATATTTATCAAATCACTCTTAATGCTGAGGATGGTTTTACTAAACTTTTAGTTGAAAGCTTAGTCGAGTTACTTGCTCCTCTGAAGGTAGGTGTTATTTTGTGTAAGACTTAGAGAGCTATTTTTGGTTTCAAAGCATGCTGTCACTAATTTGCGCCAATTTTCGGTAGTTAAAGGCAGGAATTATTTTTGTTGGACCATTCTAACTGCACAGTATAATTCCCTAACTTTTTGGTTTTCCAGGCACAAATATCCCCGATTTCGCCGTTATGGTCATCATACCAGCCAGTGCCGGGGATAGGGTCAGTTATAGCTTCGCATAACTCGTGGGAACTGGTTGAAGTAAGAGCGTCCAGCACACCAAGATTTCCAGTACAGCCGCTGCAACTGGGGTAAGGCATTGTGGCATAAAAAATCTGACTGTTAATATCATTATGGTAGCCACAAAATGCCTGACAAGAACGGGAGCCTCCCTGGGTAACCGGTATTCCCGGTGGTAGATAGACAAAATAGAGAGTATTGAAGTCGGGCTGGGGGAAAGCCGAGTTGCTGGATATTTCCTGCTTAAGCATATGTTGCACGGCAGTGTCGGTTACCCCGTGCCGTATGGCTGGAGTGGTAAGGGTTATTGTGCCAATCCTTTTACCGTGCCCGATAGAATAGTTTGGCGCACTATATTCGGCTAATTGGTCAATGAGTGGACTGGTAAGGATAAAGTCAAAGAAAGAATTAATATTATTGAGTAAAGTATTGCCCGCCGCTTGATGCCAATAGTTGCCCCAAAATACGGTATAAACCTTAACAGCACTAAGCAGCGGGCCATTGCGGTAGGTCAACTTGGCAGTCGGGACAGGACCAGCCTCCGGAGTGAAAAGAGTCAGGGATTCGTCTAAATAAAGTGGTACTATTCTAATTGGGTCAGCATGGCCAGGTAATATAGCTCTTCCTACTGGTTGACTTGTAGTCATAACGCTCTCCTTTTATTGGTTTCCGGTAACTTTCCAATCAATAATTTACTGATTTCGGCCTGTTTGGCAATCAGTTCGCTATCAATACCCCGATATTTCATTCTTTCCAGCAGCAAATCGCTAACCTCTACCAGGTCTTCGGCAGCGGGTTCTTCAAAATTAGCTCCTACCGACACAAAAACTTCCTGGTAGAGGATGCCCAGAACGTGCATGCGGTGTTCGTCAACCTGGAAAGTGTGGTCAACCAGGTTATTACGCTGGAAGTATTCAATGTTGACTAACGCGTGACAATGTCCGATTAGGTCCCGCACCACTTGAGGAGAAAGCTCTATTTCGGTCAATTTATTTTTGACGCTAGCCCATAAATCAGCCTCAATATACTGAAGATGCCTATCATCCAGGGGTTTGCCCGGAACAGGGTGGTTTAATCCGCTAAAGTGGCTTGCCGGGTCGCCCACCTGCAAACCAACTTGCTCGGTTCGTCTTAATAATTCAAGTAGAAAACGATCCTGTTCTTCAAGGTGAAGCAAAATTGCCTGTATTTCGATTTCACCTAGTTTATTAACATCATAATCATTTTGAGCGGATAACCGGTCCTTTTCGGCCTGTCGGTTCTGGCTCATCATAATAATCGGGGCCGCATAAGCCGCCTGAAAACTTAGGGCCAGATTCAACAAAATAAAAGGATAAGGATCCCAATGATCGATCCAACCAACAATGTTGAGGGTTATCCAGGTGACTAACAGGCAACTTTGGATAATAATAAAGCGCCAACTACCCATTGTAGCTGCAATAGTGTCAGCCAGGTGTTGCCCGATTGATAACTTTTCTTGATATTCCCTGTTAACATCATGGATGGCAGGCTTTGATTGCATTCCAGCCAAGTGAAGAGCCCGTTCAAGAATGTGCTGGGCACCCATAACCGGACCGGCGGCTGACTGATTTTCAGACCCGCTCGTTGGGTCAGTGGTAGGGTTCTGGTTCAGCATTTAATTCACCTTATTTACTGGCTTAATGGGTTCTAAAGCAACTGCTAAATTTCGCGCTGATAATCTTTATTTAGTAAAACCTACTTTGAATCTAAGCTCAACCCGGTTCAGCCACGAACGGTTAATATCAGCATTGCCACTAAACCAAAAACAATACAGTAGTAGCCAAACGGGCTGAGCCGTTTGGTTTCAAAATAGCGCATTAAAAATCTTACGCTTATATAGGCGGTGATACCAGATAGGAGTGCTGCTAACAAGGTGGTTCCCAGCAGATCCTTTGCTTCAGGCTTGAATAATTGGGGCACTTTAAGCAGGGCAGCCAGCCCGATTACTGGAGTAGCTAACATAAAAGAGAAACGAGCCGCCGCTTCGTGAGTAAGACCGGCTAGTAATCCCGCTACCATAGTCGCCCCACTCCGCGAAATCCCCGGTAATAAGGCCAGGGTTTGGGCGGCACCAACTGCACCTCCTTCCAGAAAGGTCAGTCCCTCCACTTCTTTAAGACCACTATCAAAAGAAGCAAGCTGCGCTGAACCTCCCGGGCTATTCGGGTTAAAAGTGGTGGCCCCCACATGTTGGGGTTGCTCTTTGTGAGCTACCCGCGAGCGTAGAAACTCCCCAAAAAGCATAATCCCGCCATTCAGGACTAATAGTAGACCTACTATCCAGTACAACTTAGGATCATCAAAAAGCTTACGAATCTGGCTTTCAAACACCAGGCCAATAATTCCGACTACCACCGTGCCTGCTACCAGTAACCAGGCAAATTTACTCTCCTGGTCATAGATCAATTTTCGCTGTTTAAGACTTCCTAGCAGAGCCAGAATTACTTTGCTCCAGTCTTTCCAGAAATAGAGCACCAGGGCAATCGCGGTTGCCAGGTGCAAGGCTACCACAAAGGCCAGGAAATCTCGGGCTTGTTGGTTAATATCCCAGCCTAACAGGGCCGGTATTAGGATCGTATGAGCCAGACTACTTACCGGAAAAAGTTCTGAAACACCCTGTAAAGCCCCTATTATCAACGCCTGCCACAATTGCAAGGTAAAACTCCTTAATCTGTATAAATCGGATTAGTCAGGGGTAGATATTTTAAAAGGGCGACCAAAGCTCCCTGGTAAAAAAGTTAACTCCCTGGTCTGAAGTTCGGGCAAAGTTAGTCAGTTTATTAGCTGGCTGATCTCCTGTTAATTTACACTATAACAAGTTGATAGCCCTGGCTCCCAGGGTAGCCAGGGTAACTAAAGATAAAACTGATTGCAGCATCGTCAGCGCTTTTAACCGAACGGTCAATACCGCGGTGTCGGTTGGGCTAAAAGCCGTACTATTATTAAAGGCTACAAATAGATAATCGGTGTACTTTGGCCGCCAGTTCGCCAGAGCTGGTCTTTCTGCCCTCAAACCCAGCTGTGGAAATAATAATTCCGAAGTTTGCCAATAATCCTCGGTGGTGCGTTTGTAGGGTCCCCCTGCATCCAGCATCCAGTACCATAACGAGAAAACCACAAGGTTTGTCACCCAAAGAATTCCCGCATCCCGTAACAATGAAAGGGCCTCGACACTTTTATCTGGTAGGCTGATTACCAGCAACAAAATGCTGATGGCCTCGGCGATAGTGACCACCAGACCAATGGTTATTAACAGCCAGTGGTTAAGCTGATGGAAACCTTTTAAGCGGGCGATTACCGCCGGGACAATCAAGCTCGAAATAATTACCAGCCAGAGCCAGGTTGGGCCGATAGTCAGTCGTTCAGATAGAATAGCCAGACCAATCCCAACTCCAATCAGGGCAATTAAAGCAGGCCAGCGGCGCACCTCATATTCGACCCCTTTCAGGGCGGTTTCTACTAGTTTCTCGGCCTCGAGTTCAAAAGATTTGAAACCACCAGATTGTTTTTGGTCGTTCAAGCTCATCTTAAATTATCCTAATCCTCTAGCTCTTTCTAATTTATTTCAGAAAGGAATAAATTCAGGCGGTAATCCCAGCATTATTTTAGGGTAAGGGGCGACTGGCAAACAAGCTCCTAAAGTCTAGCCCTAGTACCTACTAAAGTGGGTATGGCCGATTTACTGAAGTTAACAGGTTGTAAAATGGAGTTTTGAACCCTAAATTCCCTCTGGCTAGACTACCTGATTTTCAGGTTATTGCCATTGAAGGAAAGGGGAATCTTAACCGGGGGAATTTCAAGTTGGGCTATTTGGATATTTATATCCTTCAGACCGGCAATTCCAGGGTTTGAACAGGCTGAAGGGAGTACTAAAGTATGAACTGTTTTAAGCCATTCGTCCGAAAATGTTCCGACCCTTATAGCTTATATTTAGCTAATATGACCGCTATAGTTAAACCAGCGGCTTAACTTCTTTTTCTAATCTGGGGTAGGCTTTAGCCAGAGCCGTAGTTTGACCAGATCCTAAAATTCGATTAGTAACTGGATTCTAACTATAGGGTTGTTGATCGATAAAACTAATTCATCGAAAGAAGCCGTGTCTAATCCCTACTAGCAACCCTTCAGTTAGACTTTGCCCTGAATACTTTGAATGGAGAGAGGCCCTATGCTAACCAATTCAGAAGTGCCAGGCTCTTTCGCCCCACCCGAACCGAAAATTAAAATTGTGATAGCCGATGATCATCGACTTGTTCGAGAAGGGTTGAGCTATTTACTCAACGCTGAGAGTGACATGGAGGTGGTTGGTTGGGCTGCCGATGGGCTGGAGGCGATTGAACTGGTTAGAAAATGCCAGCCTGATGTAATATTGATGGATTTGCAAATGCCCAACCTGAATGGATTGGAGACCATTCGACGATTAAAAGGTGAGGATAGCACCGTCAAGATTATAATCTTAACCATTTATGATACTGATGAACACATTATAGAAGGCCTTAGAGCGGGAGCCAGAGGTTATTTCCTAAAAGATGTGCCCAAAGAGGAGTTATATCAGGCTATACGTCAACTAAGTCGGGGTCAACCCCTGACCCAGCCCACCCCTGCTACCTGGTTTTCAAATATTATTGCAGAAAGTGAGGTAGAACCTACATTAACTGCCCGGGAGTTGGAGATTTTGAAGTTGATGGCTATAGGAGATCGGAATAAAGAAATTGCCAGTAAACTTGCTATAAATGAAACGGTGGCTAAAGGCTATATCATCTCGCTATTTCAAAAGTTAGGGGTAGCTGACCGCAGCGAAGCGGTGCGCTATGCTTTGCAAAAAGGCTGGTGACAGACAAATAGAATACTGCCAGGCCTATACCGCCAGTTAAATTTAAGAAGTTGGGGTCATTAGATTTGCCGCCTTACTAACCTTTAAACCAGGACATCGATGAGTGAAAAAATTATCGCGATAATGGGCTCTTTAGAAGGCGATCTGAAAAGATTAGCCTATGTCGGGAATAAGGCCGCGGGTAGCGACAGGTTGTGGGTTGTATATGGTGTTTCAGAGTTAAACAGGAGAAAAACAACGCTAAGGCAATTTACCGCATTGAGAAGCCCTAAAAATTGGGCAATTTGGGGGCCTTTTAACTGAATTTGGGGTTAAATAAGTGCGGTGGATTTCCATTTTGAGCTCAATTGTTATAATATTTACGATGTTGAGTTGTTTTTCTTCTGACTAACTCTGAAACCCCGAGACGCTAGGTTATGAGAAATATCCCGCCAATGGGCGTAACAGTGGGAATAGTCGCAATGGCAAAGTCACTTGCAAGCTCAAAAGTAGTGGAGGCGAAACCGAAATCCGGGTACCCAGAGATCGAAATGGGGAATTCGAGCCGAGCTTGCTCAAAAAATATGGGCATACCACTAACGAACTGGAAGAGAAAATCCTGGCACTTTATGCCAAGGGGGTCAGCACCCGCGACATCCGGGAAAATCTGGCTGAAATGTACGGAGCGGAAGTTTCGCCCACGGCTATCAGCAATATTACCGACAAAATCCGACCATTGGCCCACTGCTACGCCATCATCTACCTGGATGCGGTTTTTGTGAAACTGCGGCGGGAAGGCAAGTGGAGAATGTAGCAGTCTATAATGTGTTGGGGGTGGTTTTAGAGGGCAAGCGGGACATTCTGGGCCACTGGATTGGGGAAGGAA
Source organism: Chloroflexia bacterium (assembly GCA_038207495.1). Lineage (GTDB taxonomy): Bacteria > Chloroflexota > Chloroflexia > Chloroheliales > Chloroheliaceae > Chlorohelix. The sequence continues at coordinate 9,789 of JBBQZS010000091.1, read as the reverse complement.
CGGGCGAGGGAGCAAAATTCTGGCTGAGTGTAATAACTGAACTCAAAGCTCGTGTGGTAGGGGATATACTAATTGCCTGTGTGGATGGGCTTAACGGCTTCAGCGAGGCCATTCACGCGATTTACCCCTACAGCCAAGTGCAACGCTGCAGCATTCACCAGATCAGGGCCAGCCTGCGCTATGTGATCTGGAAAGATCAGAAGCCCTTTATGGCCGACCTCAAGACCGTTTACAAGGCGGCTAATCGCGAAGAGGCTGAAACTAATCTCTTGAGCCTGAGTGAGGAATGGGGCCAGAAATATGGGGCGGCGGTCAAGAGTTGGGAGAATAAATGGGCCGAATTGTCTACTTATTTCGACTAAGGTCCAGAAATAAGGCGGTTGATTTATACCACTAATTCGGTTGAGGGGTATCATTGGCAGCAACGAAAGGTCCTTAAAACCAAAGGGGCTTTCCCCACGAGGGAGGCTGTGAAGTAGCTAATGTACCTGGCCTATCGGGACATCACCAACGATTGGACCGCTCCCATGCACAATTGGGCCAATATTTTGAACCAGTTAGCGATCCGGTACGAAGGTAGGTTGAAACTCGAATGTTAAGCGACAAATCCCATTTACACAATCCTATTGACAAACCCTTGGTGCAAGGCCAGGGCTTACTTATAATCTTTGCAGCCAGTTATCCATATCAAATATTTAAGGGGCTGGTGTTCTACTTCAGCCCTGTTCTCTTCAGGGTTGTTTTTACAGATTGGATAAAATTAGTTTCTCAATTTCAATTTCACTACCCTGTTGGAATAATTCTGCAAATCTTTCCTGGTGAAATATTAAACGCACTTCGTCTAACGTTTGTAGATAAAGCCGACCTGGTAGAAAGTCCAGCACTCGGCCTGTGGTTTCCAGGGTATGCGAAACTGCTCCCAGTAAGCGGACCGCCAAGGCCTGTTGCTCCAGTTTTCCTTTTGATCCCACCGGATATTGTGAAAGCTGGTTCAGAACGATGTGGGCTAACACCGCCAGATTTTCAGCTACCCCAGCTTTGTCACCCATCTTTTGTCTGATCGATAGACTATCTTTGACCAGTTTTCCGGCAGTCCCGCTATCCTTTAAGCCGAGAGCTACCAATGCCAGATTGCTCAGACAACTGGCTATTCCAGGTTTATCCCCAATTTCCTTTCTAATAAACAGGCTCTGGTTTAAGAGTGACTGGGCCTGACCATAGTCTTTTTGGAATAGTGCCAATAAACCCATATTAGCAAATGAAGTGCCTGAACCATTCTTATCGCCCATTTCCTGTCTGATGCTCAGGCTTTCTTGCTGGTATTCCCTGGCTTGGTCGTAATTACCCAGATAAATGCCTACCACTCCCAGGTTATCTAAAGTATTACTTAAAATTATCTTATCGACCATTTCCCTTTGTAAGGATACCGCTTCCAGCCAGCTAAGTTGGGCGGCTGGGTAATCACCCTTGTAATAATAAACCCCGCCAAGGTTATTAAGAGTCTGGCAAATACCCAGGCGGTCCCCGAGCACCCGCCTTATCTGCAAACTTTCTTCCAGGTAAAGGCTGGCGGTGGATAGGTCTGAATGGTACATTGAGATATTAGCCAGGTTATTCAGAGTATAAGCTATGCTGGCTTTATGCTCTAATTCCCGTTGCAAATCCAGGGTTTTGAGAAAAAGTAACTTTGCCACTTCCCAATGGCCTTCTTTGGCATTTACAATCCCAAAAACGCTATAGGCGTGGGAGAGGCTACTTTTATCCCCACAATCCTGCAAACAACCCAGGGCTTCTTCAAGTAAGGGTCGGGCCACTTTGAAATCTCCCTGTTCCTGCGCCATTTCCCCGGCCAGTGCCAACAAATGGCCAAATGCAAGGGTATGTTCCAATTCCATCAACCGCCCTGCTGCCAGCAAAACCTGGTAATGCCAACGGGCTTCGCTATGGTAACCCCCCTTAAGCCAGTAAAAACTAAGGGCAGCCGCAAGCTTAAGCCCTGATTCTACCAATTTTGGTGCTGTCCCCGGCCTGCTGCTCCAATCCAGGGCGAGGCGTAGATTATCGTAGGCTTCTTTCAGCCAGTAGAAGGCGAAGAGTTGGTCACTAGCCCTTAGTTTTGGAGCAAGTTCTTCCGCTAGCCTTAAATAATAGCCAAGGTGGCGGTCTTTCAACTGACCATCTTCATTAGCCACTTGTAATTTCTCCAGGCCGAACTGCCTGACCGGCTCGAGTAGACGGTAACTTATCTGGCCAGGTTTCTGCGCTGGCACCTCAATCACCACCACTAGAGATTTATTTATCAGGCCAGTAAGCAAATCTAAAACTTCCTTTTCACAAATAGGCTCCCAGCCACAAACAGCTTCGGCAGCCTCAAGCGACCAATTACCACTAAAAACACTTAGCCTCCGCCAGAGTAGGCGTTCTTTTTCGGCCAGCAGGCTGTAGCTCCAATCTATCAAACTTTGCAAGGTATTATGGCGAGCAACCCTGGTTGGCCGTAAACTCTTAAGAAGCTCAAAATAACCCCCGAGGCGCTGCTCAAGCTGCTCGAGCGATAGCACCTGAACGCGGCTAGCCGCTAACTCAATTGCTAACGGCAGACCTTCCAGTAGTTGGCTGACTTTTAGAAGGGTGGCCGCATTTTGTTCTGTTAACCGGAAAGCGGGATTGATGTCAGTGGCCCGTTCTATAAAAAGGCGGATGGCCTCATATTCAAATAAATCCTCGACTGTAAGGAAATCTACTTTTGCGAGTGGCAGCGGTAGGGCCGGTACTGCAAAAATAAGTTCGCCGGGTATTCCCAAAGGTTCGCGGCTGGTTGCCATTATTTTTATTCCAGGCGATTTATCCAGTATTTGCCTGGCGATTTCAGCAATTGCTATTATTAGATGTTCGCAATTATCAAGCAAAAGTAGTCCGGTCCGGCTTTTTAACTGCTCAAAAAGACTGGTTAGAATGGGTATGCCAGCCTGTTCCTCCACTCCGATAGCCCGGGCGATAGCCTGAGGTACTAAAGTTTGGTCGGTCAGGCTATCTAATTCTACTAACCAGACCTCAAACTCGCCCGGGCCTTTGAGCTCGCTCATTACCTGAAGGGCCAGCCGCGTTTTCCCGATACCACCGGTACCAGTCAGGGTTACCAGTCGGCCTGGTTTTTTGCTCTCCGATAACCAGGCTTTTAGCCGGGCTATTTCACGCTGGCGGCCTACAAAACTGGTCAACTGGATTGGGAGAGTAGTCAGGCTGGAACCTGGAAAATTCAGGCCTTTCACAAGCTTTTTGGGTAAGGGAGAGCTTACTTCCAGTTTATTTAGCGGGTAACTTTCCCACTCCTCCTCGGTAAAATCGTGAGGACGACAATCCGTCAGCTCTAAAAGTTCCAAAACCTGGTGCTGGCTGGTTATGGCATCCCATTCCGCCAACACTTTCACAATTTTTTTGATTTCAATTCGGCTAAGACTTAATTTGTTGCTGGCATTTAGTTTGTTGCTCAGGGTAACCGGGGCCAAACCCAGGGCAGCGGCTAGATCTTCCTGTGATTTACCAATGGATTGACGATATTGCCGAACTTTTTGCCTTAATTGAACCAGGTCCAATGAAGCTCATTCCTTACTGCTTTTTACCACCGAATAATGGGTACGGCGGATTTAGTGGTCAAAATATATAACTTTACTATAAAAATTTAATTGTATAGAGATCGAATTCCAGGTATAAATATACTAATCAGTTTTTAGATAAGGCTGATTGGTGAAAGCTAAGGCCAATTATACAAACTTTTAATATTTATGCCAAGACATCTGATAATTAAACCCTATCTAAACGAGGCTGAACTGCGCAAGCGGTTCCGGATGGCCTCTGATCTGGTAACTCGTAATCACTGGCAAATTATCTGGTTGGTGGCCAAGGGCCATACCACAGCTCAGATATCCGAAATAACTGGTAATAGCGCGAATTGGGTCAGGCGAATTGTCGGACGCTATAACCAGGAAGGGCCTGAAGGGTTGGGAGACCGACGGCAACACAACCAGGGGGGTTCAGCCATATTAAGCGATGAGTTACAAGCCGAACTAAAAACCCTACTCCTAAGCCCAGCCCCCGCTGGTGCTAACTGGACTAATCGCCAGGTAATTGACTGGATTGAGGCTAAAACTGGACAAAGGTTATATCCCCAGCTAGTCTGGGCTTACCGCAACCGCCTTATGGGAAACCTGTAAGCTTTTCCTTTCCGGCTCGTCAGGGTATTGCTGACTATTTCTTCTGAAGCAAAGCCTTTAGCTTTGCCTCGGTAATTAACCGTGCCTATTTACTAGTTATGGAGGTACTAACTATGACACTGCGATTTAAAATTGCAGCAACAACAGTCTTGCTGTTACTGGTCCTCAACTTGCTGTTTGTGGCCTGTGGGGATACCGCCACCCTGGCTCCTCAAGCTTCAACTACCGTGTCGTCCACCTCTCAGGTCCCGCCTACGGCAACGCAAAGTAATGCCCAAAATAAGGTAGGGCAAGAGTTAGTGGGACAAACCGCCAAAAAGGGGAACTTACAGGCCAGTATTTCAAAAGTTCAGGCATTGGCCGAAATAAAAGACGATTTTAAGAAACAAGTGCTTAAGCCCACGAAGGGAATGTTTTTGCTAGTTTTCTTCGATCTGAAAAATAGCGGGACTACCGAAGAAACTTTTTCGCTAGCCCAAATAAATGATAATAACGGTACAGCTTTAGAAAATGCCGCTTTTGATGCTGATTTTGCTCTCTCAAGTTCTAAAAATGCTATACCATTCACGCCTAATTCCATAGTGCAACCAGGTGGTAGTGGACAGGATTTCAAGTTGTTTGATATATCAACAAATGCTACCGGGCTAAAGTTCAGCCTCCCCTAAATTGACTTCAGGCATTTAGTAGCCTTACCAAACCGGACTGGCTCATTCCTCCGAGGTGGCCTGGCAGCCATGAGTTAAGATGTCAAATCCTGAAAAAGTCGAATTCCCAAAATTCGACTTCTGAGTTTCTAGTGCCAAATTTGGACAACCCCAACCTATTCCTGCCGCCGTCTTTCTCTCCAACTTAGATTGATTAGGTCAACTGGGCCAAAGCGGGCAGCCCTACTTTCAGCCCCTGGTATTTCCAGTGAGATGGTACCCCTTCCTTTTCCTTAGTATCTGGCTGAGCCGGGCTCACTTGCGGCTTGAAGGCCTGACTAAGCGGCGTATAGTAAGTACCGTTTCACAATCCATTCGGTCGCTTCATGTAAATTTTTCGAAACATAAAACTGGTTAGCCACCTGCAAGACGTTGGAAGCGACTTTGCGGGCAGCCTCGGCATAGGGCTGATAACTTCAACTTGGGGATGATAATTTAGCCAATCTTCAAAGGTGGCACAGCTGGCATCCGGTAACAAACCTACTATTTGGTGTCGTTCCAGGCCTACAATCAAGGTATCATTACGGGCTCCTCGGCGAAACGCAAAATCATCTACCCCAATCCAGCGTAAGGGTCGGGTTTTGGGGGTAGCCTCAGCCCCTGTTACCGATTGTGCTAACTCAGCCTTAGCCGAATGTCGAATTAAATTGAGCAAAGTACCGGGACAGGGCCTTACCCCTAACACTTTTTAGGCTACTTTCGATAAGCCAAAGCCTGATGCGGTCGGGTCTGATTGTAAAAGTCGAAATATTCAGTAATCCCCCGCCTTGCTTCTTGGCCCCTGTAGAATATAGCCGCAGCCAGAAGCAATCCAGGCGAGTTTTTTCTAGAATCCTCTCTGCTTTTTGATACAAAATGATACACATTGTATCTAACTGTTACTTTCTAGTTGCATTCTCTTACAAATGCTTACAAAGCTTAACCTTTTGATACAATCATAAAGCTTTACTATTAAAACTGCCACACAATGGCATACATTTGTAACAAAGTGCCTTAACAAAGTACATTTATATTAGGCTGGATTGCTTCTAGCTGCGGCTATATTCTACAGGGGCCAGCTATAAACTGAACGGCACACGCGGTATCTTCACACCTCAAGAAATAAAAGGTATTGTACTTATTCTTGCAGAACGACAGGCTATTAGCGAAAAAATGGAAGCAGAAGAGTTACTGGACTTAATGGGTCTGCTACCGGACATTATCACCCACACAGAATGGAACAGCAATCCTCTAAATACCCTCAAAAGAAACGGGTTAGCCGAAGCAGAAATAACGAGACTAGAAGATTGGGGGGAGGCTCCTGAAGAGTCAAACTTTTATGGTCGGGAAAAAGAATTAGAAAAACTAAAAACCAGGATAATAGATGACCATTGCCGGATAGTTGTTTTAGTTGGTATGGGTGGTATCGGCAAAACAAGTCTAGCTTTCAAGGTGGCCCAACAGGTAAAACATAGGTTCCAGTTTGTTTTCTGGCGTTCCCTCCAGAATGCCCTTCCACCCGAAGAATTTCTCCAGGAATATTTTGGCTTAATTTCAGCTCAGGAACGAATTACCTATCCTCAAACTAAAGAGGGGCTTGAATCAGTGCTGCTAAATCTGTTTAAGAGATTTCGGTGCCTAGTAGTTTTGGATAACGTCGAGGCCGTTCTCCTGAGTATCGGGCATTTCCGACCGGGGTTCGAGGGATATTATAGCCTGCTCCAAAAAGTAGCCGAAAATTCCCATAACAGTTGTGTTATTTTGACAAGCCGGGAAAAGCCGCGTGGCCTAGCCAGGCTAGAGGCCAGAAATACCTCAATATTCACCCTACGATTAGTTGGGCTGGGGGCAACTGAGGGCCAGAAGATATTGAGAGATAAAGAGATTGAGGGGGATGATAATTCCCTGATTGAGCTTACTTCTCACTTCTCCGGCAATCCGCTTGCCATTAAGTTAGCCGCAGACTCCATTCGTGAAATATATGCAGGCGATCCGAGTTTTTTCCTCAAGGATGGTTCCCCGGTCTTTGGCGAGATACATAATCTACTGGACGAACAATTTATACGCCTTAGTACTATTGAAAAAGCATTAATGTACTGGTTCTGTCTGACCCGTGAGCCGCTTACCCTTGATGGTTTATCTTTTTTACTTTTCAATACTTCTAAAACTATTTTACTGGAAACCCTGGAAGCCCTCCGGGGACGTTCTCTGTTAGAGGCCGGAAAAGCGGCAGGCTCCTTTACTCTACAACCTGTGGTGCTGGATTACATTACAGACCATTTTGTCGCTAAAGTCGCCGAAGAAATTATTGCAGGAACTCCCGAATTGCTGGTAAGCCATCCACTTTTGCAGGTCACGGTAAAAGAGCATATACGGTTAAGTCAGATTAAGCTGGTGTTGCTTCCGCTAATAGCGAATTTAACAGCCGTATTAAAAAACAGTGCAAAAGTGTCGGAGCAATTGACCACCCTGTTAGCCGAGTTACGTAAAACTCCCTTAGAATCTCAGGGGTATGCCGCCGGGAATGTTATAAACTTGTTATTGGCCTTAAATGGCAATGCCAGAGGTTATGATTTTTCAGGTTTGTATGTTCAGCAGGCTATGCTACAAGAAAACTGGTTGCAGGGTACCAGTTTCAGGGGAGCCGAGTTTAAACAGGTGCGCTTAACTGAGACTTTTGATGGCGTGATGGCTTTATGCTTTAGTGCTGATAATCGGTTTCTGGCTCTCGGAAGTGTAAATGGTCAGCTAAGAGTCTGGCTATTAGCTGAGGGCCGCCAAATATTAAACATTCAGGGACATATTAGAACAGTTAGAGCGGTAAAATTTAACCGGGATAATTCGAGGCTATTCAGTGCTGGGGATGATGGGGTAGTAAAAGTTTGGGATACCAACAATGGCAATTGTCTTTACACTTTAACCAGTCACCGGGGTAGAGTTTGGGATGTAGCGGTAAGCCCTGATAACTCTCTCCTGGCTACTGCCAGCGAAGACATGACTGTGATATTATGGGAATTAGGCGATAATGGCCCCCGCCAACTGCGGACTCTGGTAGGGCATACAAATTGGGTGCGCTCAGTAGCTTTCAGTAGCAGTGGCGCACTCCTAGCAAGTGGCGGTGGCGATGGAACTATCCGGGTATGGGATGTCGCAGAAGGCCGTTGTCTTAAAGTATTAGAAGGACATACCGACCGGGTGCGTTCGGTGGCCTTTAGTGGAGAAGAAAACCTGCTTGCCAGTGCCAGCGAAGATTGTACAATAAGATTCTGGGAGGTTGGTTCGGGGGAATGTCTTAGAGTTCTTAGAGAGCATGAGGGTAGGGTACGTTCAGTGGCCTTTGGCGGTAATCTCCTTGCCAGTGGCGGGGATGACCAGACGGTCAGGGTTTGGGATATAGAAACCGGGAAGTGTATTTTAACCCAGCCCGAACATGGCGGTTGGGTTTGGGTGGTAGCCTTTAGCCCAGACGGACGGACGCTTGCTACCGGGGGCGAAGACCAGGCGGTAAAACTCTGGGAAGTGCCGAGCGGGAAATGTATCCGAACTATCCAGGGCTATAGCCCCTGGGTGGGCGCGGTTGCCTTTAGCCCGGATGGTAAAATTCTTGCCAGCGGGGGTGAATCCAGAGTTATAGAATTACGGGAGATGCATGCCCCGGCCAATGATCCCATAAGGATATTCAGTGGTCATTCCAATCGGCTTAGAACAATTGCTTTTAGCCCGGATGGTAAGATTCTTGCCAGTGGTAGTGAGGATTGGGCGGTCAAGCTCTGGGATGTTCGTAGTGGTAAATGTCTGAAAACCCTGCTTGGTCATAAAGGCCGAATACGCGCGGTAAGTTTTAGCCCGGACGGACGGGAGGTTGCCAGTAGTAGCGAGGACGGCACTATTATCCTGTGGGAAACCACCAGAGGTAAACTGAAGCAGGTTTTTAGCGGGCCGGGAGAGTGGATTGGAACGGTGGCCTATAACCCAGATAGCACTAAACTAGCCAGTAACGGTAGTGGTGGGAACGTAATAATCTGGGAAGTGTCAACAGGCGATGTTAGTGCTACCCTGTCCGGACACACCGACCGGGTACGCGCGGTAGCCTTTAGCCCCGATGGTACTAAACTGGCTAGTGGCGCAGTTGACCGCACTGTACGGGTCTGGGACACTGCTACCGGGAAATGCCTGCACCTTCTGAAAGGCCATACCGACCGGGTACGCTCAGTCGCCTTCAGCCCCGATAGCAAAGTTCTTGCCAGTGGCAGCGAAGATTGGAGCATTAGAATCTGGCAGCCTGAGAGCGGTGAGCTTATGAGGGTGCTGGATAATAGCGACCGGGTTTGGTCTCTGGCTTTTTCTCCCGATAACGCGATCCTGGCAGGGGGCGGGGAGGATGGGCTTATCCGCCTCTGGGACTGGTCAAGCGGTATTTGTCTATCAACTTACCAGAGCGAACGACCCTATGAACGGATGGATATCACCGGGTTAACCGGGCTAACTGAAGCGGAACACACGACCCTATTATCGTTGGGCGCAACCGACGACGATGATTAAAAATTGGCTCTCGATACTTAATTTTTGGGGCAAGGATTAGAATGCCGGAACTAAGCGCGGCTGTAAGAGTTTGCCATACCCTGGCAGGCAATGAAGCGATTAAATCAAATCATGAGTTTATTACCCCGGCCCACCTACTTTGGGGAATTACTAGGCTTGAAGCAGTTAACAGTGCCGAAAACGCCGCTAAAATCGGCCTATCCCCTGCCGGGGTATGGGGGAAGTACGGGCAAAAATGGGTCACAAGAAAAAGGACTACCAATGAGGCAGTCTAATCTTAGCTGGAAGGTCAGTTTCAGGTATTTTTCTTACCTCAACTATTAGTTTTCGGATTGGGATTACTTTTAGGT
>JBBQZS010000090.1:0-19608 GCA_038207495.1 Chloroflexia bacterium | reverse complement strand
TCGCAACCGGCTTCTTCGCAAAACTATGAAAAGCATTCCCTCCTTATTTTGAAAGGGATTGTACTTCACACAATATTCACACTCCGTTAATTTTCCCGCAATTCTAGTGTGTGTTTTTTTGCCGTATCCTCCCTGTACCCCTAACCGGGTAAATTGCCCAGCCTGCTTCGAGTAAACTTGTAATTAAAAGACCCTGACTGGTTTCTATGACACAAGCCATTTGAGTGGGGTCAGGGGTAAATTCCTTAAGAAAACTATTGAGTTGAGCTAAACCAGCCACACTATGTACTACTCGCAACGACCCTTGCGTTTTACCAGCCTGGTCAATTACAACCGCATCATGGTGGTCGTCAGCCCAATCAATCCCAGCGTAGAACATGCTAAGCTGCTCTACCTTCAGGCGGATTATGTTGTGTTTCCTGGGGCGGCTTGTCCTCGGGTAGCAACATTGATTGGACAAAAAGAGTCGCTAAGGAAAAATTGCTTATTGCAATGCCTTTTTCTTTAAGGCTTTTTTGGAATATCTGTTAGCACCAAATGAGTCTAAAAATATTAGGTTGGGCTCAAAAGCCAGCTTATGCTTGCCTTAGCGACGATTCCTGTCCGACTCGTGTTACTACCCCCACTTCAAACTCCCAAAGTTTCAACCAATTCGCGAGAGAAAGTTTCCAACTCACTGGCGGTGCTGGTCACTTGTATACTACTAAGCGAACTTTGTCGTGCTACGAGGAAGTGCAAAGTAATGATTTGGAATTAATGCTATTCAATACTCCTGCAACAGTGGTGGCCTCCCACTGTCTGCCCCGTGCGGTTGGAATACCGCGTCGGTTCATTTCACGGGCGATGGCACGCAAGGATAGGTGCTGGTCGTGCAACTCGGAAACAACCGGCTGTACGCGCCGATGATGGCTTTCAAGATGGTTTCTGGCGGTTATGCGGCCTTTGGATAAGGACTCCTCCGGCCTGGGGTTGCCTAATCGTGTGCCTCGCGCCTTTGCAACGGCAAGGGCTGCCTTGGTACGCTGGCTAATCATCTCGCGCTCGTGTTCTGCGACAGCGGCGATAATATGCACGGTGAGGCGGTTCGCCTCCGGCATATCGACGGCCACAAAATCAACGCCGCTTTCCATCAAGCCGGATATGAAGTGAACATTGCGGGCTAGGCGATCGAGCTTGGCAATAACCAGGCGGGCTTTATACTTTCGGCATTGGGTCAGTGCCTCAGCCAGCTGGGGGCGGTTGGTGTGGCGCTTGCCGCTTTCAACTTCGGTGAATTCTGCTAGCAGCTCCCCACGGCCTGCCAGAAATTGGACAACGGCCTGTTGCTGGGCCTCTAATCCTAGGCCGGATTTGCCCTGTTTGTCGGTAGATACGCGATAGTAAGCAACAAAACTATTCATGGTGTAAAACATTGTAACGCTCCTTACAGCTTTTTACAAGTGAGGCGCGTCTCGCTCGGAAAGGGTCGTTACCATTTGTGACAAGCGATTCCGAGATCTGCTAAAAACAAGTCACCTTTTGTAAAATGGGAAGGTATGACTAATTACACTTCGCCTAAAAGGCGAAGAAAGTCATGCATATTGTTTTCTCTCAAATATTTTATCAGCTCATCTCTTGGAGGTTGGTTACTACGATATGGATTTTTGCAAGCCCCAGTGTAAAGACCGCCACCCGGCCCGGTAGAAAGACCGCCACCCGGCCCAGTAGAAAGACCACCGCCTGGCCCGGTAGAAAGACCACCGCCTGGCCCGGTAGAAAGACCGCCACCTGGTCCGGTAGAAAGGCCGCCCCCCGGCCCGGTAGAAAGGCCGCCACCCGGCCCGGTAGATAGACCACCACCTGGCCCGGTGGATAGACCACCACCCGGCCCAGTATATCTATCACGGGGCCAAGTATTTTTAATCGTCATAACAATTTACCTCCTGTAATTCCTATTTAAGCTTTAGTCTGCCTTTTGCCTGCTCCGTCTTGGCCTTGCGGCGCGAGGGGCGAAGCCCCTTAGAGATTACGGGCGGGTGAAAAGAAAAATGGCATGGACAAGGGTTAATTATCTAGTTTCTGGTACGTGATCTTACTCAAGGTAATGCCAATGCCCGTATAAACTCGTTCCGAAGAGCCTCTAGCCGCTCTTCAGCAATCAAATTGTTAGTGATTGCTTTCATGATTTCTATCGGTTTTTTGTCGGGGCGGCTGGTGACCGGGACTCCCAGAAACGTCTCCAAACACGACGGCAACCTTACTGGAGTAGCAAGCGTATTCTGATTGGCAAATTTCTCTACAAGATCGTTCACTACTCCCTGGTGATTCTCCCCGTTATCATCATCCAATATAACACCATGTGGGATACCGTAGGCATCCAGTAAAGTCATGAATCTATGAAAATTATATTTTCCTAAAACATCCACCACACAGATACGATACATGTTAAGATCGCGCCATTTCCTGGCGAGAAGATAATTAAACAACGCACGTTCACTGGCACCTTCAACTAACAAAACGCGATCAGCAAAAAATAGGGATGCTCGCTCACCGTCTAACCACAACTGGAAACGGAACTGCTCCTCCTGCAAAGCAATTTCTTCTTTTGGAAGGTTAGCTATCATATCTCTTGCCTTTCCCTTCCTTGTATCCGGGACAGTGGCATCACCCACAAACTTCTGCAAAGCTTTTAATAGCTCACCACCTTGCTCGAACATCTCCTTGATACGTTCTCCCTGCGGTTGAAAAGCTTGGGCAGTTCCATCACTCCGATGTATACGTACTAGCTGACCAATTTCATCCGCCGCCTTGCCCGCAAACGTAGGGGAGTGGGTCGTAATGATAACCTGCTGATCACTATCGTCTGCAAGTCGGCGCAAATGAAATGCCATACTTTCTTGCTGGCTTGGGTGGAGAAAGGCCTCCGGCTCCTCAAACAGTATTATGGTAAGATTCGGATTGAACTCTTTTTTGTCTGATTTTTTCTCTTCTTTGAATGTTGGTGCCAAACGAATCAATTCATAAATTACTGAACGTTGAAACCCGTGCCCATATTGTTCCAGATCAAGTCCTATGTTCCCAATAGCTTTATCTATGAAAGCAAACTTAACCAAAGACTTTGAAATATCTTCTGGGGCCAGAGCATTGACCGATAGGTCGATTTTGATGCCCCATTGTTCTATTGCCGCATTAAGCGGTGTTGCAATATCACTTAGGAAACCGTCTTGATTTCTCGCTTCAACATTCAATTTTTCAAAGGCTTGCGCCATTTCTTTGTAGGCTGCACTCTTGGAAACAACTTTTTTCAGGAGGAAATTAAGCATGTTTCTGAGTGGTGAAGGACCACTCATCTTAGTTTGTTCTGCTGTCGTAGTTTGGGCGGGAATGTAAATGACCTGGCCGAGCTTCGCCGCACCAACGTTTTTGGCACCGTAGAACAATTCAGTGTCAAGTTGCTCGTCTATGAGTCCGTATATATTACTTTGATCTTTTTGAATCAGGCCTTTTTGGTCGGACTTAAAGTAGCGACGCACAGTAAGAAGTTGAAATGCTAATGCTGCTCCTCGTTTATATTTATCCGCTAATCCCGCCCACTCATCATCATCAAGCTGAAAAGTAAGTTGAACCCATGCATCATTGTCTGTTGCACCGATTTTCGGAAAATCCTCAGCCGTCCATTTAACATCTTCATAGAAGATACGTAATGCGTGTAAAATTGTACTCTTACCTGCATTATTCGCGCCAACGAGGAGCATATAGTCTTTTACTTCGATGTTGGCAGTAATGATGCAACGAAAATTGTGTATTTTAATAGTTCGTAATTTCAAGGCTATCCTTTGTCTTAGCTAGAGTAGAGCGTTAGAGATATTTGTAGCCAGCCTCGATGATCCATAATGAAAAACATTCCATTCAATTTGGTTGGTAAGCTGATTATAGTATATCTTATTCTGTTTTTCAATATGTTGAATGGCGAATTCATCGACGTTTACGACTAGCCTTTGCCATTGCTGTAATGAGGGGGTCGGTTAGTTCCTGGTACAACCCAAAAAGGTACTCTATCCGGTGGCGTTCAGTGTCAAATGGTTGCTTTCGGTAGGTCATATCTACGGCCTTATCAAGTGCCTGGTATGCTTTCAATCGGGTAGAAGCATTTATTGGACAAAAGAGTCGCTAAGGAGAAATTGCTTATTGCAAAGCCTTTTTCTTTAAGACTTTTTGGCGTAACTGTTAGTACCAAACGAGGCTAAAAACAACAAATTGAACTCGAAAGTAAATCTCTGTACCCCTATCCGCAATTTAAGGAAATAAGCTTGCTTCGTGTTCATTACACTCACCGCTTTGCATCTAAATCCAATTAATCCTCCTCAAAACCAAACTGTCCGAACTTGAGGGTGCGGCAGTTCTCGGTGACGGTGCGTACTACGTGATCCGGGACAGAGTTCGATAACTCCACCTCTATTTCCAGGGTTATTTTCATCCTGGTGCCGTGTAAGCTGACCAGATGCTGAATTACCGCCTCCGAAATAGTTCCTACATCTCGACTTAATCTAACCGGGTCGAGAGAGACGGAGCCGTGAAAACGTTGTAAACCCCTTTTGGCAACTACCGATTCTATAACTTCGACCGAATTCTCTTTGTCAACCATCCTGATGGCTGGGCGGGTGGGAACAGGTGGTTGGCCGCTTTCTCTTTCCCGGAAACGCTGGGCGGCCTGCCGAGCCTCTTCCTCAGCATCAAGTTGGCGGCGGGCGGCTTCAGCCTTTACCACGAGACTATCCCCATCCAGTATTACACTCCCTACCTGTCCGGTTCTTAAACCCCGGTAGCGACCTGGTTCTTCCTGCCAACCCTCGGCATAAGCGAAGGTATCGCTTTCCCAGAGCATGGCCGCCACCCCTTCCTGGATGGCTTCGGTCAATACCTGGGGGTCTTTTATTCTGGGTAGATAGAGATACTGGGCAAAATCCTCCGCCAGTTGTTTTACTCCCACGTGGTCGCCCCGCCAGAGGGGTATTTTGTCCAGTTCCATTTTCAGCCGGGTAGCCCCTAACTGGGTAATCAGCAGTTCCTGGTTTTTGAGTTTGCGGGAGGCTCTAATTGCTAGTGCCTCTACCCCTTGCAGGCTGAATTCGTCCCAATCCGGTTTGGTATTGGTTACAGAAGCGCTGCGTAGAGTCGGAGCTAAGAGCCAGATATAGGTTTCGGGAATGCGACTTTTGACGGTTTCATCAGCTTGCTCCCGTTTGGTTTTGGCCTGATTAGCCTGGAATGGGTCAAGGTTCAGGATGAGTTTTTCGTCCTCAATCGACTTCCAGGCCAGGAATTGCTTCACCGCCTGTTCTAAATCTTTGTAGCGGGTGTTATCTGCTGCCAGGAATATCAGGGAGTTGCGATAACGCCGGGGGCTATTCCCTCTGTAGTCCAGGATTTTGAGAGCTTCGTTGCGGGCAGCACTTTCCAGGGAGTTGCGGCTGTGGGGTAGTTCAGGGCTAAGGATAACCAACCGGGTGTCGCGTTCGTCTGGCACATCGGCACTTGATGCCGGGGATAAATGGACGGCGGAGAAGTCGCCCCGGTTGCGCTGGTCTTTAAGTTCGGCTCTTAAGCGGCTGAGGATTTCTTCGTTTACCGCTTCGTCTTTTTGCTGGTTAGCCCGATCCTGGGCTAATCTATTTACGCTAGGTTGGGTGGAATACCAGTAGCGCCGTCCGTCCAGGTAAAGATGGGTGGCCTGATCGGTCAAGCGGCGGAGGGCATCCCCAAAGGTTGCCACACTCTCGCCTGGCTGGGCGCAACCGAGTTTCAAGCGTTGATCGTCCAGCCCCTTGTTGGTCATATGCAAAGTTGGAGCCGAGCCAAGGTAGAGGGTACGGGCTACCCGACGGCAAGCCGAATAACGTCCCAGGTTGGCATTTTCCCGGTCAAGGCGTAGAGGCAGGGAATGGGGGCCATCCACATCTTTCTCGATAACTGGCACCCAGGGATCATCCAGGTAGCGGGTGAGTTCAAACTGTACTGCTGGGTCGTCCACCGGGACGCTGGCGGGCAGGATTAAGAGGCTGCGATCATTCCGTTCCCAGAGGGCGTGGATTACCGCCGCCATTAGCCGTAACACCCCGCGAGTGCGCTGGAATTTGTCCAGAGTACACCAGTCGTTGTAGAGCCGGTCAAACAGTTCAGGGTGAATGGGATATGCCGCCTTCAAACGTCGCTCGTAATCCCCTTCCCGGCTTTCGGAGGGGAATTCTGCGGCCTGAATGCGGTACATTTCCATAAAACTTTTGACTACCGCATCACGAGAAGCAAACAGGGCGGGGTCGGCTATGGGTTGGAACAGTCGCCGCCTGACTATTTCAAAGCCTTCTTCAGAGCTGGCGGGTCGCCAGGCTGACTCTACCCGTCCGAAGGTGTTGCGGAGGCGGTCAAGGGCTTCCCGCCCACCATCCCCACCGATTTCAATATCGGAAGCCGGGAGACTGGCGACCACCAAGACCCCTGATACCGCCTTGGCCGATTCAGTCAGGGATTGGGCAAAACTCAGGTTGGCATCAAACGAGCCACCAGATAAATCGTATTTACCATAGACTTGCCGCAAATAGGCTACCCATTCGTCAATCAGGATCAGGCAGGGAGTTACGGTCTGAAAGAGGGTTCGCAGCACATCCGAACCTGGGCTAACTCCCCGCCGATCAGACTCGGCGACCATCGCATAACCTTCACGGCCTAATAGTTGCCAGGCTAACTCGCCCCAGAGGGTGTGGACTTCGGTGCCGTCTGGCTTGCGCTGGGGTTGGGCGGGGGAGAGGGCCTGGCCCACCAGCACGGCCCGTTGCACGGTTGGCAGGCTGGTTACGCCCGCATCCTTTAGTACCGCCTCAATTCCGGGCAAATCACCGGGAGTGGCTCCCGAAAAAAGATGGTAAAGAGCCAGCATCGAGTGGGTTTTGCCGCCACCAAAGTTGGTCTGTAGTTCCACCACCGGGTCACCACCCAGCCCACTTAAGCGCAATAGTGAGCCAGTGAGTAGGGTTTTAAGTCCTTCGGTGAGGAAGGTGCGCTGAAAGAAAGCCCGCGGATCGCGGTATTCGTCCGAACCTTCGTTGCGGTAAACTTGCCCCAGGTCGGCGGCGAACTCGGCCTGTTGGTAACGACCCGAAGCTACATCAGGATGGGGGGTGACTATTTCGCGCCAGGGTTTGAGACCACCGGCGGGTTGACCCTCAATTGGTACTACCGAAGCGCGTTTGGTTTCGCTGCGAGCCTGTTCCTCAAAGCGTAGCCGTAACACTTCCTGTTTTTGTTTCTCAACCTCACGCGCTTCGGGGGAGGAGATAGAGGCCAGTAGTCGCTGGATGCTGTCCAAAGCCCGGTAGGTGTCGTCCAGGGTAAAGGCTTTTTGATGGGCCCAGCTATTACGCACGTCCCGTAACTCGAAGACCAGCGAGCGTTCGGCCTGTCCCAGGGTTTTTTTGAAGACGACCTGCCAGTTATCGGCCATTATTGCCAATAGGGCGGTGGTGTCCAGGTGCAATTCACTTTTAGCCCCGATTAGCGGGCTTAGAGCTTCTTTGGCCTTGCTTTCCCAGATACTGCCATAGCCCGATTGCATCTCCTGAAGCACATAGGGTTTTAGCCCTTCGTTCAGGATTTCCAGACCTTTGCCTACACGATCCCGGTTACTTGCTGACATGGATTTTCCTCATCTTAAAATCGGTTTCTATTTAGGTCTACTTGTTTAGTTTTTTCTTAATTTGCTCTAACTCAGTCTCATCAATAGGTAGTCCCAAACTTTCCCCTACTCGCTTCAATTTGTTGAGGCTTTCCTTAGTATTTTTAGCGACTAAATAAGCACAAATGCCGAGTTCTCGAAGGGCCTTAGCTGCGTCCAGGTGATCTACATCCTTGAGAGTTAGCAAAAAATCCTCGAAATTATCGTGGATTCTACCCAAAATTTGGTCTTCTTCATCTTGAACCTTTAAGCGTCTTGAGACAACATGCAGCATTTCAAGGGCTTTGCTGGCCTCCTTCTTCGGTTCATCTTCTATCCCAATGTAATTAATCATGGGAATAGCCAATAATTGTAGATAGCGGGAATAAAGCAAAAGCTTTTTGGTGGGCTTAATTACCAGGGCACGGTGTTTCAGGCGTTTTATCGCTACATCACCCAGTTTAACGGTAAAAGATTTATTTCCAAAATAGGCTATTGGAACATTAACACCTGGACCTATAACCTTTAACATGCTTTTTTCAGTTAATTTGCGTGCTAGTTGTTGTCCTCCAAGCTTTGCCATAGCCAGCTGGAGGGCTTTACGAATACCAGAACGAAGTGCTTTTCGACCAAGGTAGCTAGCAGCGCGTGGCCCTGTCTCAAAAAAAAGAAGGTTCGCTACATTCTCCCAAACATTGACCCCCAGGACCAGCCAAAATATGGTAAGGATATCTTCTGGATCATCTTTATCTAAATCAGCCTCAAGCACCACTGAAATATCATAAATCATTTTTAGCTGAAGGTAAGTTGTGTAAGATAGTTCGGTCAGGATTGAGCCGCCTAAAACTCCTAATGAAGTACCAAAGGAAACCACACTGGAAAGCTCTGATGCGGTAACAGCACCCGCCGCTAAACTACCACTAATGCCAGCATAATTTGAGGCGTTTTTTACCAGGCGATGGGCGAGACGCTCCGAATCAACCCCTGGGTATTTTCTCCTGAAATATTCCCCATTGACCTTTTGAGCATGCTCATTTAGTACCATTTGAAGTAGTTTTGAAAACCAACTTCCACTCTTAATTTGTTCGGCAGGGTTAGCCCCTAATTGTTTGCGAAATCTTTCAATTTCTTCTTTGAGGCGATCTAACTTACTTGTATTTTCTTCGTCCATTGCTAATCCTTGTTGATACTATAACCCTAAAGTTGCTTGTACGACGATGTTTGATTTGGCTTCCTGGGCCAAACGGGAAATTTCGGGCCAGGCCACCACCAGGGTATTGTAGGCCAGAGCTTCTTGCGCCCAAGCCTTGCGTTCGCAGGTGGTATAGAGGCGGTAGGCCAGGTCGCGAGCGATTTCACCCAACGCCCCGACTTTTGCCAGCAGGGTAGCGGCGGCCTTTTCACCGTCTTTGTCCAAAGCATGGATGAGATGTTGGGTCACTTCCCAGACCGTCAGGCGATGGTCAGTCTGGGGATTCCAGTCTGCTTGCAGTTCATCCCGCCGCAGTAGACGCACCTTTCCGGCCTTTGCCAGGAGAAAACCCGCCTCTACCAGACCCTCAATTGAGGTGTTTTTGGCTTTGGAGAGGGTTTCGGCAGTGCCATAGGCTCCTTCGTTTTGCCCGAACTGGTCGAACCAGGCGATGGCCCAGCGCGTATCAGCATCATATTCGCCTTCCTGTTCGGCCAGCACTTCATCCAGGGATTGATTAATCAGTTGCAGGGCGGTACGAACGCGCATTGGGCGACCATCCGACTCCACCACTTTGGAGTAACGGGAGAAAACCGCCATACCGGGGCCAATCGAAGCCTGGGCCAAATCCACCGGGGCGATGTTGCCCTGTTGCAGGTTGCGGAGGGCGGTGGGTAGTTCCTGCTTCAGGGCGTTCAGGAATTCCCGGCGAGTTGCCAGGGGCGCAGTTTCAGGGCGTTGACGGCAAACCAATACTATTGAAGAAGCCAGGGCATTTGCCCCTAATCCCACACTTCGATTTGCCAATTCGGTTCTCATTGGCCAGGTACCAGTAATGGCAAAACCAGCCTGTATTAAGCCTTCTAACATGGTTTCCCAACCAGTAGAAGAAATAATCGCTGCTCCGCTTTTGTCGTCTTCATCCTCATCACTTTCGGTCTGCTTGAAGGCATAATAGACCGTGAGAGGATAGGCCGGGTTTGCCGCATCGCGCATCCGGCTAAAGGCTTGCCCCAAACCTTCTTCAAAAAAGTGCTGAGCCTTCTCTTTGCTGCCGCCAAAACGGTAGGGTGTAGCCACCAACTCCTGAGTTTTTGGTACTAACAGGGTGCTAAACAAATCCGGGTAAATTTTACCCAACGAACGACGTAACCAGACATAAAAAAAATCCGAGAGGTCAGCATAGCCAATATTATCGTAGTACGGTGGGTCTGTGGAAATTATGGGTCTGCGAATCCCCCTTATGGCGTTGGTAGCGTCAAGTTGTTTGGCTTCACCATTATTTACAAAAGTCGAATTGCCAATCACCTGAGTAACCCATTCAATTGTTCCACTGAAATTTCCAGTTGAATCACTCATTGGGTTAGCTTCAGCAAAATCCCAGACCATCGGAATAGCCTGACGAGCAAAGGTATTTCTGATAGTATCTCGTCCAGAGTGCCAACTACAAATTGATGACCAATAGTCAGCCGCTTTATCTACCCCAAACGCAAGGTAAGTTACCAGCGCAGCGGTGTATTCGGGTGAAACACCTTCGATCAAGGCTTTTTCCCGCACCTCACCTATTAGGTCGCTGAAAGTGGTTAAGGCTACCAATTGACGAGGGGTAAAGAGGTCAGCAAAAGTCTGCATTCCATAGTTTGGTGTCTTTAAATCGCGGGGATTAAAGGGTAAAATCGTATCTGGTTTCCAGGTTGGTTTTGCTTGTTCAGCTATAGTCACCTGTTCCTGGCTAGGTGATAAATACACCCGACCACTTTTACTTTCCGCCACAACTGCCATAAGTTTCTGACTCATCCGCCCGGCCTTACCTTCCGTCCGCACTTGATCAAACGACACGGCAGAATTACAAACGATACAGGTTGCACCTCGGCGGTTAACTGTACCTTCGGGGGGATTACCTTGACCGATATTCACTTTGAAATGTACATTTTTAGTTTCCCGGTCAATTATTGGCTCGACCCAGGCTCCTTTCCCTTTTTTGGTTGAGATAGCAAAAGAACGTACTAGCGGCATCATTGCCCCACAGGCGGGGTTGGGGCATTTCACCGTCCGCGCCCATAACCAGGCAATCACGGTGGCCTCTTCGGCAGCATATTCCTTCGGCAGTTGCACTTTCGGGTAAAGGTGGCCGATCCGCTTGAAAGCCTCATCCCGCATCCAATTCCCGTAATAACGCACATCCTCCGCCAGCCCCGCCGCCCCTTTCCACTTGGTTGTATGCCCAAGTTTCTGGCGAGCTTCAGGATTAATAGGGGGCATATTGGCAAATTTTGGTGGTAATTCTATCAGGGCTTTGGTAATCAACACCGCCACCGGGTTAAGGTCGCTGCCATGCGCTTCCAATCCCAGGCGTTGAGCTTCCAGGGGAATGGAACCACCACCGCAAAAGGGGTCAAGGGCGGGAGGTGGGTTGCCATCCGTAGCCGCCAATATAAGTTCACGGGCGGTCTTAAGTATC
This sequence comes from Chloroflexia bacterium, assembly GCA_038207495.1. Taxonomy (GTDB): domain Bacteria; phylum Chloroflexota; class Chloroflexia; order Chloroheliales; family Chloroheliaceae; genus Chlorohelix. The sequence goes on along the minus strand of JBBQZS010000090.1, from coordinate 8,268 downwards.
GTCTCGTTATTGCTGTTGTCCCACTGTACCAGTTTCTCGATGAAGTTAAAAAGCTTGATACGCCGCACCTGAGCCACTCGTTTGATTTCCAGAGCAGCCTCGGTCAGGTCTGGATAATCCAACTTTAACTTGTCTATTGAAAGTGGTGCTCCTGGCGCGGTGGGCAGGCGGTCAATATAATCAAGTAATGCTTGTGGTACGTTTTCCTGTTCCGGGTCGTCAATCAAAGAAGCGAACAACACCGCCCGACAAGCCGCCAGTGGTCGCCGCGCCCACCACAAATGGAGGGTGGAGGGATGACCATGCCGGATGGATTTCTCGCGGGCCGAAGCCACGTTAATAGCCTCCAGCGGCAGGGCAACTTCGATCAACTTTTTACGGTATTGGGACATTAGCTATTTCCTATCTTCTCGAGTTGTTTGCCAAGTTCAGTAATCCAGCGTTGTGCCCGTTCCATCCGCTTAAAAAATTTCTCAAGGCCTTTTTTATCAGGCGCGAAATCAGAAGCATGAGCAATGTCATTCCTCAAATTCTCAACACTATTCATATCCTTTAGAAAACTTTTGGGTAGCCCACAGCATTTAAACAATATTTCTCGTTTGTCCGCAAAGTAGGCCAGTTCTATAAAATCAGGATCATGTTTTTCTTTTTGCAATTTATCGCGTGTTTCTTTTATTTGGTTAATTCGATCTTCATTAAGCAGTTGAAGCCAATCTTCAACGTTTTTAAAACTACATCTTATTATTTCAGCCATAACCATTTCGAGATGGGTTAAACGGGTAAACGCTAATAACCGAACTGGTAGTTTTAACACATCACTTCGAGTCACAATACCCTCAATTTTCGAGCCGGTTAGAACAAAATAATAAGGCCGGTTGGCGAGATTAGGCAGGAAGTCATTCAGCGAAGTATCCGCAGAAATCAAGTAAGCAGCTCTCAATGGTTGCATAAGTTGCCTAGCAGTTAGGTCTTCGGGAATTTCAATTTCGCTTCTTTCTAAAATACCAATAGTATCGTTACCTTCACGCACTGGGAATTGGTCTATCCCCTGGTTTTCATTCAGCTTGATTTTAACTTTTTCATTTGCTTGAAAATCAATTAGACCAAAGGTGGCTATATCTCCCACCTTAAATGCTTTTTCAAGACTACTGATAGTTAAATCAAAATCAGTATGGATCCATCTATTTTGCATTTGCGATTGACTTTCTTAAGGTATCCCGTGAACATTTTAAAGCTTATAGATATCCGGCAATCGAAAAGGGATGTGAATCAGCGCGACCTTTGAATGATTTTCACCATTGTATTAACCAAAGGTACCAATATGTGAGCATTAGGGGTACCAAAACCTACTGACCCTATCAAGCCTGGTTTTGTTGGTTTAATAGGATTCCTAGCTTATACAGAGATTATACCATTTAATACTTTTGCACCTTCAACATCAAACCAGGTTACTGCTTTTTTGCCCTGATAAACTCTGTATTTATCGATGGAAATCTCGCCAATACTAACTCTTGAGCCTTTGTCTATTTCGGTAATGTATCTATTCATAAGAGGTTCTAGTGTAGCCTGGATTAGGGTATTTGAAAGCTCATCCAGTTCAGGATACTGAAATTTGGTAAAATTTATTACTTCAGAGTTTTGGAATTTTAATTTTATATCGTACTTTGTGAAACGATAGATAGGAATTAAACCATAAAGTTTACCTGTAGTTCGTTCAATATAGCAGATGTATAAATCCAATTTTTCCCACGGATACCACAGGTTTTTCCCTTTATCAGAGGTAATTTGCATTCCCAAATCGAAAATATTAACACGCTCCCCATCTTTACCTCTCTTAGCGTAAATACCAAGAAGTTTAAGATTTGTGTTCATCCTACTTATTCCTATTCCCTTTGACTAAATTGATACATCTGAATGTTTATTCAATTTGTTTCTTGCCAAGTTCCCAAAGTACATGCCAATCATAATTGATGCTGACCGCCCCAAAATCTGGTTCTCGCCCAAAGGGTTTTATCAGGTAGCGTACCAGCCCAGTGGGGCTAAACTCAAACTCGCTGCGCTCCTCGGCTATTCCCTGAAATACTTCCTTTTCACCAAATTCCTCGGTGGGTGGCACTTCCACCAATGCCAGGATAAAATCTTCAGGTTTGTTCAAAGCCATCAGGATTTCGTTCTTGGTTACGGTCACGGTGGTAGCCCCCTGTATCCGCCCCTTAACCTCAATAAAGCGTAGATGGCCCGTACCCGGAATATGGGATTCGATATCATAGCCGCATTTAAGCTGACTGACATCCTTTGGCTCAAAGCCCAGCACTCTTTCGGCAGCCATTACCGCTGCCATTGCTGCCAGTTCTACCCGTTTGGTTTCGCGAGCAAACAAACTGGCCTCACTCTGACGCTCCCCCTTCAGCCGGGCCAGTAGCCCACCAGGTAGCACCAATGCCCCACCCACTACCACCGGGGGAAGCGGCGAGAGTTTCCGCTCTTGCTCCAGTTCCTCCAACCGTTTGTCCTTGCGGGCCTGTAAATCGTCAGCCCGTTGCCGCGCTCGCCCCGAATTCAACTTGGGAGTCTTGCCCGCCAACTCCTGAGCTTGAAGCTCGATTGCCCGCCGATCCCAATACATTATTTCTTTGGTCAACCGCTCAGTTACCGCCACAATGGTGCGCTGCACCAACTCTTCCTTGCGCCGCTTTACCTCGTTTAGATGTTCGGGCACCAGCTGGTGGATGGCATATTCCATCGCCTGTTTGGTCAGGTCGCCCTTCAACCACTCTTGCGCTAATACCTGTTTTGCCAGGGCTTGCTCGCCTTCTGCTAACGGACGGTAATCCAGATAGGGAGCATACCCGGCGGGTCGGGCAGTGCCATCCCGATTCAATTCCACAAACTGTACCTGTTGCGATACTACCCGCCGTTGCCCGCTCTTTTCCAGCCGAGCATCCTGAATAGAATGTTCCAGGTAAAAGAGGGTGCGGGGTTCTTCGCCGGGGTCGCTGGGGTCAACCAGCACTGCCCCCGCTTTTAGCAGGTCGCGATAGCGTTCCAGCACGATTTCCAACACCGCCTCTAACAGGGGATGACCGGGGCAAACAAAAGCGGCGACTGGTTTGTCCGGGACGGTTATCAGATTTTTCTCAAAGGTGACGCGCTCATAACGCGGTAAGACCGGTTCCCGGTTACTTATTTTCCGTTCCCGGTTGCGGATTACGGCGGGCACATAGCTGATTTCGTAGCGGCGGGTTTCTCGTTCACGGACTGTTCCACCCAGTTGCTTAAAAGCTTCCAAAAAGAAGGAGGCGATAAAGTGCGGCTGCAAACGTCTTGCTTCGGCCCGTTCCATTTCTTCTCTGACTTTTTGCACCCTTGAAGCATCCATGGTGTCGTGGGCCAGGGCGTGGTCTTCCAGGAGTTCGATTAAGTGTTCCCGGTCAAGGGCTTTGTCCACCACCTGGAATAGTTTAGCTCGAATTTCCGGTTGGTCGCCATAGCGGATGGCCTCAATCAACAGCTCACGCAGGGGGCGATTATCAAAGGTTATTTTGCCCAGCACATCAAATACCCGCCCACCTAGAGATTTACGCTCCTGAGTCAGCTTTTCCAAAAGGCGGGTATAAACTTCGCCTTCGCGGGTTTCGGCGGAAATTAGATTCCAGAGATGGCACACCTCGGTCTGCCCGATACGGTGAATTCGACCAAAGCGTTGCTCCAGCCGATTGGGATTCCAGGGCAGGTCGTAATTGACCATCAGGTGGGCTCGTTGCAGATTTATACCTTCTCCAGCGGCATCGGTAGCCACTAAGACCTGAACTTCTTTTTGCTGGGTAAAGGCTTCCTGAGCAACTTTGCGTTCCTCTCGCCCGACCCCGCCATGAATTACTACTACCGCTTCGGCCCGTCCTAATAATGCCCGGATGCGGTCGGTCAGGTAGTTGAGGGTGTCGCGGTGTTCAGTGAAAATTACCAGTTTGCGGCGTTGGCCCTGCCCATCAAACATTTCCACTCCATTTTGGAGCAGGTTCGAGAGTTGCTCCCACTTGGCATCTTTCTGGCTATGGCGTACTCCCAGTGCCAGACCTTCCAGCCGTTCCAGGGAGGTTATTTCGGCCTCCAACTCGGCGATAGTCCGAGCCGCGGAGGCCTGGTCTACCACCAGTTCTTCAGCCCTTTCATATTCCTCGTCGGGGGCATCTTCTAACTCTTCCAGATCATCTGCCGAATAGTTGGGTAGCCCGGCCAGTAATTCCATGGGGTCGGTGGCGGCGGTCTTTTTATGCTTTTCTTCTTCCAATCGCTTCCTGAGCCGCTCTTTTCTGCGCCGGAGGGATTGGTAGATGGCCTCTGGAGAGGAGGCTAAGCGGCGTTGTAAGCTGGTAAGGGCAAAGCCGACGGTGCTCTTACGGCCTTCATTACCCAGTTTGTCGGCCCGGTTAAATTCTTCCCTGACATAGGCGGTTACTTCCTCATATAAATATTCTTCCGGGCCGGATAGATTATAGTTGGTGGTATAAGCCCGCCGCTCTGGAAAAAGGGGGGTGCCATCAAATTTCAGTAGGTCTTCTTTGACCAATCGCCGCATTAAATCCGAATTGTCGCTGGTATGTACCCCATCCCGGAATTTCCCCTCAAAACGATCCTGGTCTAGAAGAGCCATAAATAGCTGGAAATCTTCTTCCTTGCCGTTGTGGGGGGTAGCCGAAAGGAGCAGGAAGTGGCGAGTTATTTGGGATAGAAGCTGACCCAACCGATAGCGTTTGGTATAGTCCACCTCGCCGCCGGTGAAGTGGGCACTCATTTTATGGGCCTCATCACAGATGATAAGATCCCAATCGGTTTGTTTGAGTTGAGATTGGGCATTTTCATCCCGGCTGAGTTTGTCCAGGCGGCAGATTGCCAGGGGGTTTTCGCTGAACCAGTTGCCGCTACGGGCTGACTCCATTTTATCGCTGGTCAGGATTTCAAAGGGCAGGTTAAAACGGCGGTAAAGTTCGTCCTGCCACTGTTCCACCAGACCGCCGGGGCAAACCACCAGACAGCGGGAAACATCGCCCCGGATTACAAGCTCTTTGATTAAAAGCCCGGCCATAATAGTTTTACCAGCACCAGGATCATCGGCCAGCAGGAATTTGAGGGGTTGACGCGCTAGCATTTCGCCGTATACCGCTGTTATCTGATGAGGTAGGGGTTCCACCAGGGAAGTATGCACCGCCAGAAGTGGGTCAAAGAGATGGGCCAGCCGGATACGATATGCCTCTGAGACTAGCCGTAGCATTGCGCCATCGGCTTCAAAACTCCAGGATTGACCATTGCCAACAATCTCAAGGGAACTTTCCCGGTCGCGATAAAGTAACTCCTGGCCGAGATCCCCGGTAGAAGTTTTATAAACTAGCTCAAGACTGGTATTGCCATACCAGGTAACATCCACCACCGTAACCAGGCTATTGGGGAGTATGCCTTTGACCGCTACTCCGCGAGTCAATTCCTCAAGGTGGGCCATTTTTAAGGGTAACTTTCCCGCTAAATCCCGAAATTATCAAAAAGGGATTGCAATTACAATAACGCGATAGGATTTAGTATTATGTTTGCATTTCTTTTTATTATACTACAATGTATCAATTAAACCTTACGAGGTAGATTACACCAACTTAAATATCAGGGGAGCTTAAATTATTGAGCGGAAAGGAATCATATCTTCATTGAGTTGGGTGCTTACATTGGAGCAACTGGTGGCGTGATGGGGTAGGAACACGGGTCAGACAGGAATCGCCGCTAAAGCAAGCATAAGCTGACTTTTGAGTTCAATCTACTACTTTTAGATTCCTCTGGTGCTAACCGATACCCCCAAAAGCCATAAAGAAAGGCTTTGCAATGAGCAATTTCTTCTTAGCGACGCTTTTTGCCCACACAACGTTCCTGTACGAAGATGTCAAAAGTACCTGTCTATTTAAGTAAACGGGTACTTTTAGAGCTAGATATGATATGGGTAAAAACTGGACAAACCGAGAAACCGTTCACAAATGGCATAGGCTGACAGAAAAAGAACACGCCTATCCTCTCGCCTGGGGTTTATTTTGCCCTGGCGGGTGGCGGCTACTTAAAACCTGCCGGCTGCTGTCCTTGGTTCCAGGCGAATAAATCGTGGCGGTATTGTTCCCCGGCGGCGGTTAAGCTGGCTGCCTGACAAAGATAAGCATCTGCCAGTTTTCCATGTAACCGACGAGCGGTATCTTCGGTAAAAGGCCCGTAGGGAGTCCCTTCATTATCGAATACCCAGTAATCCTTTTTCCAGCTCCGGGCTGGTTGAATGGGTCTGGTGCCTGCTGAAGTGCTGGTAGCAGCGGCGGTGGCTAATGTTTGCGATTGTTGCCGTTTCCTCTCGGACTGTTTGCGTTGTGATAACCTGCCACGCTCGGCGGCGGCGGTATCTAATAAAGTGCTGAAAGTGTCGGGCGGTACATCTAGCGCGGCAGCAAGTTTGCTTAGGGTAAGTTGTTGCGCTCGGCGGCGGTCATTCTCAATCAGGCTAATGGCTGACGGATTCACCCCTGATTTTTCTGCCAGTTGTCGCACACTTAACCCCTGCTGACTGCGGTGTTCTTTCAGGCTGTTCATTACGTGGTTACGAATCCTCCGTTTAGTGTTTGCGATTGTTAGCGATACTATACCGAAGTGAAGAGATATAGCAAACATAAACATTTTTAATTTAAGCGAAGCCCAGACTTGTATCCCGTCTAGGCTTCGCTCTTTAACCTGATCAAACTGAGGTTAGCTTTTGCGCCGTAAGCCCCCTAGCTTCAGCTATGGGGCTATAAGGCGCATATTTTTAGGTAGTATTTGACAATTACCTAAGAATGTAGTATAATTGTTCTATGAGAAAAACATTTTTGTATAGAATATTCCCCAATAAGCGAGCCCTTCACACGCTTGAAAGTGCGCTGGAAGAATGTCGCTGGCTGTACAATAATACGCTGGCTTTCAGAAAAGATGCCTGGGAAAACGAACAACGCAACGCCAATTACTACGAGACAAAGAAGCGGATACCACTTCTCAAACTTGAACGCCCTGCTCTGTCCAATGTTTATTCCCAGGTGCTTCAAAATGTTACCGAACGGATTGACCTTGCTTTCCAGGCTTACTTTAGACGGGTGAAATCTGGTGAAAAAGAGGTTGGCTACCCCCGTTTCAAGGGTTATGGTAGGTACGATAGCCTCACCTATAACCAGAGCGGTTTCAAGTTGGGTGATAACATTCTTGAAGTATCTAAAATTGGTAATCTCAAGCTCGTTTTGCACCGCCCGATAGAAGGCCAGATTAAAACTCTTATCCTGAAAAGAAGTGCTACCAACAAATGGTACGCTTCCTTTTCGGTTGAAGTCGAGCCTAAACGCCGCCCTAAACTTGATAATTCTGTAGGGATTGATGTTGGCCTTAAAACATTCGCTACCCTCTCGGACGGAGTTGAAATAGATAACCCACGCTTCTTCCGACAGGAAGAAAAGGCTCTGGCAAAGGTTCAACGCAAATTTTCCAAAGAAGTCAAGGGCACTCCTGAACGTCGTTTCAGGCGCAAGGCGGTAGCCAGAGTTCACGAGCGTATCGGCTGGAAACGCCAAAACTTCGCTCACCAACACAGCCGAAAGATAGTCAATTCCTACGGTAAGATTTTCGTGGAAGATTTGCGGGTTAACCGAATGGTTAAGAGCCGCCACCTCTCCAAAAGCATCTCGGATGCGGCTTGGTCGGGTTTCTTCGATATGCTGTCCTGTAAAGCGGAAGAAGCTGACAGTACATTTATCGCAGTGAATCCAGCCTATACTAGCCAAACCTGTAATAATTGTGGGTATCGAAGGGCCGGGGAAGAAAAGCTTCTTCTCCAAGACCGAATATTCGATTGTCCTAGCTGTGGTTTGCATAGTGACCGCGACCTCAATGCCTCTCTGAATATACTCGCGTTGGGATTACAACGCTACGGTGTAATTCCGTTAGATGCCCCTGCCTTTAGGCAATTGGGAGTAATCACTATACCTGATTGATTGATTGATTGATACTTGCTAGGCTCAAAAATGACCCTCTGCCTGTCAATCAATCAACCCTTTGGCCTTTAGTTGATGGTAAAGCTGGTTAGCCTGGTAATAAGTTAACTCTAAATGCTCCCCTAATTTCCTGATGCTATTCGCTCCTTCCTTCCAGGCCCGCACCGCCCTGTCTTCGATGGATTGCCCTCTAGCGTTATTTTCTGGCTGGGTTTCTGGCCGGGGGGTAGGGATT
>JBBQZS010000089.1:0-19884 GCA_038207495.1 Chloroflexia bacterium | reverse complement strand
GTTTGAAGAGGAATGAACCTATTGGCAGTGCTAGATTGGCTAAAAATTGGCTTCTTAAGCCTCGCATACTCAATTTAAACAATCGCAGAGCTTGTCTTAATTATTGTGACCTAAAACTTACCGTATTTTCCTGACACCCCAAACAGGTACGAAAGTTGAGTGTAAGTTTCAATTAGCTACGACCACTATTGGTTTCTCACCGGGCAATCCTGAGCCGGGAGATCCAATATGTGATGCTGCACACGATGGCGCATCTTGGCTTTACGGAGGAGACCTCTTCGTGTGTAGATTTACGCAAGGGGCTTGGATTTGGGCCCGATGCACTTAATTCTACAAGCTGCTTATGAGAACGAAGCTACAGTATCTGATACTGTAGCTTCAATTATTGGTCTGGATATACCCAGTGCAGAGTACGGTTCTAGCCAGCTGTAATGCGTTGAGATTCTGAGTTCAATAAACAAAAATTAGGCTCAAAACTCACAAATCTCAGGGAAACCGCTTGCCATTCAATGCACCGAAGTTTTGTTTATTCAGGGCATTATCGTCGGTTTTGGACATTATTGGCATTTAACTACAAAACAGGTAATAGGTTGAGATCAAGCATTTTGAGTTCAATTTGGTCCAAAATTAACCCTGAATCTCAACGCATTACAGCTGGGTTCTAGCTAGCACTTTGTAAATTAGTATCCTCTTTTTTAACTTTAAGAGTAGGCTTTCTACTTTCATCCACAATGCTAATGATACCTTCTTCATCTGTAATTACATAACCAATAAAGTTCCCATGCTCGTCAATGACGCGATTCGACCCTCTTTGATAGCCCTCAGTTTTCACAGTTTCGAGAATTCTAGTACGAATTGTGTCAGAAATTTTCAATTCATTAATTAATTGGGCAGCAATACCATAATTTTGTGCAATTAAACCAAGAAGTAAGTGTTCCGTGCCTATATAATCGTGTTTTAGTTGTTCTGCTTCTTTGGCTGCCAAGTGTACAACCGTTCTGGCTGCCTGAGTAAATAAATTAATAGGAAGTTTACTAATAATTTCCTTTTCTAATGCATCTTGGCAAACATTAGAAAAGGGGATTTGGTAGTACCTTGCTGCGTCTGCCAGTTTATCAGGCAAATACACATTCACTTTTGGCATTTTTTGAACCTCTTTTCACTTTAGAATATTTCATAACCCCAATATAACCCCATTATACTAAACGGAAAGGAATTTGTCAAGTTAGCTAACTTCAGGCAGCAGGGAAAATGCGTTTAGTTCAAGATCGGGTCCGAGTAGTATAAGTCCGAAAACCTACGCTAAGGTACATTTGTTCTGATTCGACCTAATAATTCCGTTACCGAACCGGCCAAGAGTGGCTCGCAGCAAAATACTCGTACCAAAATCTACCTTTTGGTACGAGTTACCATGATTTTTCTAAAAAAACGCATTGTACGAGGCTCAGAGAATATTTATTTAGACAAGTTTCAGGTCTAAAAACTCGTACCAAAACCTTTTTATAGGTAAAATGACTAGGAATGGGACAAAAACTAGAACGTTTTTGCCTTAGCGTAGGTTTTCGCTCCGTTAATACTCAACCCCCGTTTTCAGGATGGAATTCAAAGCGAGCCCGTTCAAACCACTGTACCAAAAAGACTTGACCCGTCTCTGGGTCTACTTCACGATACTCCTCGCTAAGAGGGTACCCGAATCGCTCCAGACCGCCGTTTGCCAACCAGTATTCCAGAAACCGGAACCGTAAATTATGGCCGGTTTCTTCAAAATACCACTGGCTATTTTTTGGAACAGCTGGATCGCTGAAAGCAAGGGCGCGCTGGAAATCCGGGTCTAATTTGAGGGCCTCACGTTTCAAGTCCTTGCCCAGAAGGCCCAACAACACTTCAAATTTGGAACCGGCATTTTCAGGATGTAATTCAAAACGATTGCGTTCAAACCACTGGGTTTGATATGTTTTACCGGTTTCCGGGTCAATTTCATTTTGAGCTTCAGTGATAGGATAACCAAAAGTAGGTAATCCCCCCTTGTCGTTCCAATAGCTCAGGAACTTACCGCTAACGGTATGACCAGTCTGGGGGAAGTAACGACTGTTTTCAGCGGCATACAGGCCCGGCAAGTTATTTAGCCATAGAGAAGCTAGCATAAACCCGCTGAGAAGCAGTGCAGAGCGGCCGGAAACCTTGTTCATTCGCCTACGACTTACTCTATATTTTCCTTTTTTCAAAGATTGGTAAGCAATCAAAAAGGTGGCTACTAGTATAGAAAGTAGTGCCACCTCTAGAGCAAGTTTCCCCACCATTGGTTTACTCCTCTTCTCAAAGATTGTCAGTTTAGGGCAAATAAAAAATAGAATTATAATGAGTGTAATCGTTCAGAGAGGTTGCCATTTTGAGTGAATCTCAATGGTTTAACCGAGAACCTACGTAGGCTTAAGGTGACAATAATGGTGAACCCTTACAGCTTGTGAACTTTGATAGTATAACTCCCCAAAGTTACGAAAATAAAAGTGATTGTTAACCTCACTAAGCCTTTCCTGAACCCTAATCCCGCTAACCTCTCCTGTTTTACTCTAGCACATGCAAGTAAAAAAAGAAATTTAGATTAGTAAATAATCAGTAAAAAATATATATACTGTAATGGCTCACTACTTTTGTCACCTTGAGCTTATGAATGGGTTTTGTAAAATTTCGCGCAACGAAATTTTTATGAGAATAAAACTCACAACGAGGAACCCTCTAGAACTTTTTGGGAGGCGAAAACCATAATTCCTTTTTGCTTGCCAACTACTTTTGCTTTTGCTAAAATTTCCCCACACGATCTTTTATTTCTAGCCAAAGTGAAAGGTTTTACCCACCAATGAATTGTCCGCATTGTAACTCGGCTAATACCTCTGCAAGGTCGAGGCTAACTAAACTTGGTTACAAGACTTTTTATTGCAAAAATTGCGCCAAAGCATTTAACGAAAGGACCGGAACGCCATTTAATCGGCTTAAAGCCAAAACTGAAACCGTTTTCCAGGTGGTTTTCTGGCGATTACGCTATAAACTCAGCCTTAGAGACTTATCCGAAATGACCATCACTCAAAACTTTGAGCTCAGTCATGAGACAATTCATAACTGGGAAACCGAATTTGCTCCACTTATAGCCACCGAACTCAAAACTAAACGTAAAGGAAAGTCGGGCAAGTCCTGGCGGGTGGATGTAACCGTGCGCCCGTACCGGGACTTTAATCAAAGCGGGATATTCAAATCTCCCGTTCCCTGTGGATAGGGGAACTGCTCAGCAGCTTACCCAAAGGTCGAAAGACTAATGGGAACCACAGCAGGCTGTGAAAAGGGAAAGTGAGGCTGCCAGCACGGCCAAACGTTTCTCAGAGCAAGACTGGCAAGGTAAAGGCTAAACTGCTTGAAGCCCAGGACGTGTGATCTAACTCGACGATGGCTGGGAAGCTGGTGACACCCAGTCCCTGTGAGACATTCGCTTATTGGTTTCGAGCGGATGTATCCACCTCTCAAGCACACTTTGCATAGCAAAGCAAGGTCCGAACAGGCTACCTAAACCGGTCGTAACTTAATTGAAGTCTAAACGGGGATAGCCCGAAGGTGAAAGCCTAAAAGAGGCTATGGTTTGTAACAGAACCTGAATATCACCCCAGGCTACGGAGCCGGAATAGTAATTGGCAGAGTAACGCCTGCCTTGAGAGCGCAGGAGAGCTGCGTACAGGGTGAAGTCCGGCAGAGTTTCCTTTTGTAAGTGATGAAGGAGGCGCACATAGTGCAAAACCCAAAAGCATTCCTTACAATACTTGGTAAAATGGCTCAAAAACCAGCAGTCAAATTCGACAATCTTTTCCCCAAACTATACAACTCCGAATTGTGGCTTCTGGCTTATTACAAAATTGCTCCTAAACCGGGCAACCTGACCGTAGGCGTCGTGGCAAAACCATTGACGGTTTCAGCTTAAAACTCATTTCAGATATTATCAATGATCTAAAAGCTTCTTGCTACAAGCCGAAACCAGTTCGCCGAATATACATTCCTAAACCCAATAGTCAGGAACAACGCCCGATTGGAATACCCTCATTCCGGGATAAACTGCTGCAAAGTGTTCTCAAACTTATCCTGGAAGCTATCTATGAACCGACATTTGCAAAAGTCTCGCACGGCTTTAGGCCAAAGCGGAGTTGTCATACGGCACTAGCTGAAGTCAAAAAGATGAACGGGGTTAGATGGTGGGTAGAGGGCGATATTTCCGGTTTTTTCAATAATCTCAATCATGCAGTGCTACTTCGAATTCTCAAAAAGCGTATTACAGACCAGCGTTTCTTACACCTGATAGGACAATTCTTAAAAGCTGGTTACTTAGAAAATTGGCAGTTCCATAAAACCTATTCGGCCCACTTACAATGTTTCGGGCGAAAACGACGCTATCACGAAATTTCACAATCTTTCATAACTAGCCATTAAGTTAGGCTGTTTCAGTTTTTGTTATTGCAAAGCCTCAAACTCTATTCTTCTAAATAAGACGACTAGCCCTAGGTGGGCTCGACAGTGTTGTGAACAGTTGATTCCAGGCATTTTTACCGATTCGTTTAAGGGCTTTGTAATAGGCTAAATCTCTTAGCGTCGCTTTCACCCGAAACATTGTAAGTGGGCCAATGGGCAAATAGATTTCGTTATTTTAGACAAGAGGTTATTAGCTAGATCTATTTGCCCAAGCATTTTTTCACGCTTCTTCATACTATCAGGTTATGGTGATACCTGCACTGCCTGTTAGCTCACTGCGGTTGCCATAAGCTGCCACAACATATGAGCCTGCCGCCAGTCCAGTGGTGTCCAGGGTCAGGCTGATTTCGCCCTCAGCCCCGGCAATAAGTTGACCCAAGGCCACACTCGTACCATCTGGTTTGGTGATCCAGGTACTGACAAACTCACCCGGTAGAAAACAATCCCCCCGGAAGGTGAGTTTTTCTCCGGCACTGACACTGCTAACAGCCGGGTTTAGGCTCGTTACCGCTCCGTTTGAGTTATCCACACTACTTTGGGCAAAGCTAAAACCAACCATATTGCTGGGACGGCTACCACTTCCGGTGGGGTCGCTAAATGAGAGCTTATAACGTAAGCTGACCTTTGTACCAAAAGTGGGCGGGGTGTCGGGGCTGGGTCGGAAAACTATACTACCTGAAACAGTTTCATTTGTGCCCAATGGCGGAAGACTGACAATTACTAAATTGCTAGTAACAGCACTAATCCAAACCCTTGTGTCACTGAAATTGCCATAGCCCACCACTAAAGCCTGGTCGAAGGGTAATTCCAGGCGGAGTTGCTCGCCCTGTCCCTCGCCCAGATTTTTAACTTTAAAGCTGACAGTAATCAGGGTATCGGGGTTAGTAGCAGCCTCTCGGTCAGGGCTAACCCGTAGTTGAGCCACCAAGTCAGAAGTAAGGCGTTGGCTATTATCAATCAGTTTGGGTTTACCGAAAAGTTCAGCACTTTTGGTAGCTTTAGCTGAATTCTTACCACCTGAAACCAACACCTGACCATTTTTTAGCGGGGCTGAGATTTGTGCGCTACGGGCGGTGGACATTGCGGCGGTGTAAGTCCAGCTATTAGTTGCAGGGTCGTATATTTCTGAACTGCTTAGAATACCTGTTGGGCCACCGTAGCCTCCTTCAACCAATACTTTTCCATCTGGTAAGAGATTAGCATTATGGCTGGTACGGGCATCCTGCATCCTGCCAGCATCGCTCCAACTGTTAGAATTAGGATCATACAACTCGGCACTGGCCTCATTCCCTAACCTGCTTCCCCCACCGGCGACCAGTACCTTACCATTAAGCAAAAGGGTTGCCGTATGGTCTTCTCGCTCGATTTTCATTGAAGCTGCTAGACTCCAGCTATTAGTGGTGGGGTTATAGAGGTCTACTTTGTTGGTTCTAAATTCGTGCAGTGAGTCAGAACCCCCGGCGACCAACACTTTACCATCGGCTAATAAAGTGGCGCTGTCATTATATCTGAAGGTTGACATTGGGGGAGTTTCGCTCCAACTGTTGGTCTTAAAATCATAGAGTTCCTGGGGGCCGCGCTCTCCGCCTGCGCCCGCTACCAAAACCTTGCCATTGAGTAAAGTGGTAGCCGTAGTATCATAACGGGGGAATTCCGTTGGGGCAGCGAAACTCCAACTGCCAGTAGCGGGGTCATATAACTCGGTAGTTAGAACTACATCTCTCCCGTAAGTTCCCCCGCCTACCAGCACTCTACCATTAGGTAAGAGGGCCGCAAAATGGGAAGCTCTGGGGCTATTCAGACTACCAGTAAGACTCCAACTGCCAGTAGCGGGGTCGTACAACTCGGCACTGGCAATAACATTTTCACCATCAGTGCCACCCACCACCAACACCTTGCCATTAGCTAAGACAGTAGTGGTAGCACTAAATCTTGGGATAATCATACTTCCAGTAGGAGTCCAGGTAAAGTTCGGGGCGGCTAAGAAGTTAGGGGCGGAAGAAACAATCTGAACTGGCAGGAGCAATAAGACCACAGCTATTGCCAACCCCAATACCTTAAATCTGGATGATATTAGGGTTCGGGGTGAAATTGTTTTATTATTTCTTTTTTGTTTCAGCACACTTTACTCCCTTAATACAGTTCGGTGTTTTTGAAGCTGGTTTCGATGGCATGGAGGGGATTCCACCACCAGTTTGACCTCCGACTGGCCCTGCCAGATGATAAACTATCTCACAGCTATCAATCAATTAGGCTAGAACGAGTTCATGTCTTACCCAGGCTGGGACTGTAATATCTGGCTCTGTTAAAGTACAAACCAGTGGGGTCAAGCTGCTCCCCGGCAAACTGGTGGGTAGTCGTGAACTTGCTGCCCGTCGTCCCACCGTTATTGGCTCCAAAGGCACTGTAGGCGTAGCTGTTCTGGGCTGTAGCACTGTCGTTGGTCAGTAGCCCCACGCCCCAACCCGATCATTACTAAACCCCATTTTTCACAGAGAAGCTATAGATGTCGCGTTGAGTACAGTTACCCCTTTGACAGCTTTCTAAATTGGTAATTGATTTAGATATACCAAGCAATTTCTCAATATACATAATTTTATCTATAGGAATAGCCTTATAATAATAGTCTGATTGTCCACCATATTGATATATACGATTATCTTTAATTTCTATATGTCCAACATCTTCCCCATTTTGATAAAATCTCAAGCTCATATCACCAACATAGCCATGATGATTATAATAAAACCACTCCTGATTATTATCATTCAAAAATTCCAATAATATCTTTATGATATTAGGATCTCTGACAGTTTGTATTAAAGTTCCTCGCTCAAAAGTTCCTTCATTAACAGTTCTGACTTGTATTTCATTAGCTAGTTGGATTGAGTCAAAGCTCATAACTAGATTACGGGAAGGAGGGGAATATAAGCCCGAAATATTAATTATAACATAAATTGTTAAAGCTATCCCAAAGCTATAGGCACAAATAAAGGCGTTATCTAAACCAAACTTAAAGTAAGTTATTACCACAACAAACCCTACCAGGACCAACGCAATAACAGGCAGGGTTAGTAAAAAGAAAAGGTTTTGGTTTGAGTCTATTTTGAAAATTGTATAGATTATTATATCGAAATTTAAATAAACCCTAACCAAGAAAAAAATTAAAATAAAAATTACCGGTATCAGGATGATTAGTAAGGCAAATGACCCTCTTTTAAATCTGATTTTAACATCATTTTCGATCTTATTCATAATAAAATCCCAATAGCCATACAGCTGTAGTACGAATTGAATAAATGGACTAGACTAAAAATGGCAAAGCCTCAAGATATAACCCAATTAGGCATCAGATTCTGATTGGACCACTCAATCAAACCATTGCCATCTATTTTGACCCAAATTCGCAACCCCAAGTTTTGGAAGCTACCCTTGTCAGTAGCATATGCGAAAATTAAACTCTCCGGGCTTTACGCCTAATTACTCACATATTGCGCTCAAAATCTCAACATATTACCGCTTACCGTGATATTTAATACTATTTTCAGATAAGATTGTATCCCAGCCAGGTGCAAACCATTCAAATGGTTTATCCTCTGGAATACTACATCGGCGAAGAAGCGTGTGAGTCACTGAATTACTATTTTGCATATAATTGAAACCGAAAATGCCAATAATATATAGAAGTTGCCAGGATTTTATAACTTGTATTTCTCTCTCAAGGCATTGTTTTTTCGTACATGCTTCCCGCCCAGTAAGTAGAACTTTGTAACCTGAAGAAGCACCCATCGGAGCAAACGCATCTTTTGGTTCATAAGGCCGAGGATAGGCATCTAATACAAGTTGCCAAGATGTGACAGGCAGTATGAAAAATATTGGCGGGCCTTGATCGAATTTACCGTCGCCTTCATATACTGTTTTATTTCCGTCACTATCTGTATATAAAGTAAAGGTATGAGCAAACCTTGCTATTCTAATCTCAATCCTACAATTTTTGCAATCTTTAGAGCAAGGTTCTAAAGGCAAGGGCGGAGTGGGAATCGCCGGAACGGGTTGTGGCATTGGTGGGTTAGGATTAGCCGTAGGTGGTGGGGCGGGAGTGGTGGGCGGTGGGGTCGGTGTGGTCGGTGTGCCATCAAAACCGCTGGGGTCAGTCCATAATACCGGGTTATTTTGAGTATAAACGTAGCGGTTCAAGGTCTGAGGTCTGTTGTTGTAACCGCCAAAAGTGTCCCTACTGATAAAACTACCGAGGCTGGGGCTGTAGTATCTGGCTCTGTTAAAGTACAAACCAGTGGGGTCAAGCTGCTCCCCGGCAAACTGGTGGGTAGTCGTGAACTTGCTGCCCGTCGTCCCACCGTTATTGGCTCCAAAGGCACTGTAGGCGTAGCTGTTCTGGGTAGTGCCACTATCGTTAGTTAGTAACCGCACACTCCCCAACCCATCACTATGATACCACAGGTTGCTACCCTGGGGGTTCGTCTCGTAGACCGGGGTAGTGCTACCTAATGGGTACAGGAAACTATCCAGATTCGTTCCCACCCGCTCCATTAACACTACGGGCGAACCTGCCTGGGTATCCTGTAAATACCAGGTGGTTTGACCCTGATAAGTTATAGAACGTCGAGTGTTATTTCCGTCATACTGGAGGCCGGCACTACTTAACACTGTGCCACCCTTGGCCCGTTGCCAACCCGTCAGGCGGTTACGGGTGTCATAAGTGTAGCTGGTTACCTCACCTCCCGATACGGTATTGGTTTCGCTAGTTAAACTGCCGTTATTATCATAAATATAACTGTAGTTGAAGAGGTTGAGGCCCGTCCCCTGTTGGCTACGACCAGTCAGGCGGTTGGCAACATCATAACTGGAGGTGGTGGTTATCACCACTGGCCCACTCGTTTTGCTAATCGGCGGGGAATAACTAACCATTCTGGTGCGGTTGCCCACCTGGTCATAAGTATAGGCACTGGTGATGGGGGTGGTACTCCCAACCTGGGTAGTTTCGGTAATCAGTTGGCTCAGTTCATCATAGTTATAACCCTGAGTCCGGCTCTGCCCGTTCAGGTTCTCACTGATGGCGGTGCGGTTGCCTAACTGGTCAAGGGTGTAGGTGGTCGAAAAGACAGTAGTGCCAGCTTTAACCTGATTAATCGAGGTCAGCCGACTGGCTCCATCAAAACCATAAGTCGCGGTTATGCCATTAGGATAGATTTGCTGGTTCAAACGAGCACCCGAATAGCTGTAGCTCAAAACCTGTCCGGCCCAATTGCTCATAGTAACGGGGCGGCTCAAGGCATCATAACCATATTGGGCGGTGCGAGTAATACCAGAGTAATTGAAAAGTAAGGAATTGCGTCGCCCCAGGACATCATAACCGTATTGCACTTTGCCAACTGCTGGAGCGTTGACCGTTATCACCCGATTTAGCCCATCATAGGTATAATCAGTATTAGAACCAGGATTGTCCTGCATCCGGGTAACTTGCCCAAGGCTATTCAGACTATAGGTGGTATTTATTAAGCCGCTACCCGCATTCTGGCTGACTACTTGCGCTAAATGCGAAGCATTGTCGTAAGTGTAATTAGTGGCCTGGGATTTGGTATCGGTATATATTGCCAGCCGACTTAGCCCATCGTAGCTCCACTGCCAGAGGTTACCGAGCTGATCCCTTTCACCAGTCTTTCTAAACAACACATCATAACCCAGTAAGCTGGGAGTTCCGGTTGGATTTCGGGCATCGGCGGTAGTAATAACATGTCCCTGCAAATCATAGCCATAGGTAGTAGTAAGATTAACCGGGGCTTGACCAGGTTGGAGGGTAGCGGTTTGAACCACGGAGTTAAGCCAACCAGTGTTCTCATAAGTATAATTGGTAGCATACCCTTTGGTATTGGTCACTATCGTCTGGTTATTCTGACCGTCATAAGCAAAGCGGGTGGTCAAAGCTCCGGTTGGGATAGTGGGGTAAGTTACGGCTGGGCCAGAATAAATCGTACCACTAACTACTCTACCAGCCTCATCCATAAACATATCCTGCCGCTCATAGTGGGGGGCAGGCCCAATCCTGGTAACCTGGGATTTTACAGTATCGGTATAGTAGGTCAGATTGGTCAGGACCGTGCCAGTACCACCTACCCCGGTGTATTGGGTAGCGGTCATCACCCGTTGCAACAAATCGTAACCAGTATCCGACCAGTTTCCGGCAGGGTCAATCGAACGAATGGCTAAATCACGAGCATCGTAAAAGTTGTAACTCTGCTGGGTCAAGGCTCCAAGGGTGGGCGAAATAGGCGTAGTGGTGGTACTGATAGCTCGCCCGGCTGAGTCGCTCTGGCTAGTGGTGGTAATTCCGTAAGAATCAATCACCGTCCGTCGGTTTTGAGGGTCGTTATAACTATAGCTGGTGACGAGTGGTTGATTAACCGCCGTAAGGGGATTATAGGCATAAGTCACACGACTTATCGGGCGGTTCATAGCATCGTAAGCAGTGGTAGAAGTAACCACTTTGGCTGGGTTTGTCCAATCCGCCGCTGCTGGGTTAGCCACGATACTTTGCAAGTTCTGGACAATATTGCCAGCGGGGTCGTAAACACTACCTTGTTGGTAATTAAAGACCCCATAACCCAGGGTGGTAGTTACCAGCCTATTCAGCCCATCATATTGATAGCGGGTAACTTGATCATTACTGCAACCGCCACAATTATTAGGTAAGGTTAGCCGGGTGAGATTCCCGGCAGCATCGTAAGCATTAACCCTAATACTTGAGCTGGCCCCTCCTTGCAGGGGTACGGTGGTAGTAATCAGGCGGTTAAGAGCGTCATAGTTAAAGTAAGTCTTCACCAGCCTGGGATCGGTTTGGGTAATAACATTCCCCGCTTCATCATAATTTTGAGTAGTGGTCAGGTTCAATTGTACCTGGGTAGTAGTAATCAGCCGATTAAGCTGGTCGTAACCATAACGAGTTTTCTGCCCCAGGGAATTAGTGGTAGTTATTAAATTCCCTTTCACATCGTATTCATTAAGGGCAATTTGACCAAGTTGATTGGTGGTCGTAACCAATTGTCCAGCTGGATTATAACCATAGGTAATAGTAGGGATGGGGTTGGGTGGACTGGCAGTATCGTAAGAATCAGTTTCAGAAGCTAACCAACCTTCAGGGGTATAAGTATAGTTGGTGCGATAGGTTTTAGTGACAGGGGTAGTGCTGGAGCCAACCAGAGTATTAGCTACCGTTCTGGTAATAGAACCTACTTGTCCCACGCCGTTCCCGGTACTAATATAACTGTAGGCAACATTTAAGCCCCCCACGGTAGTCATCGAAATAACCCGACCCTGGCTATCGTAATTGTAGCGAGTAGCTTGCCCCAGAGTGTCAGTCATAATCTGGATATTCCCGGCAGAGGTATAGGAATAAGAGGTGGTATTACCTCGGGTGTCCGTAACAACTAACGGATCGTTGAAGGAATTATAGCTGACAATTGTGTTTATATTTTGTACCGACCCTTGGGAGTAAACAGCCGTACTATAAGAAGTCGGCTTTCCAAAGTTATTATAAGTAGCCTGTACCGCACTACTATTTGGGCTAATTGCATTAGTTATGTCGCCATTATTATTCCGATTAACAAAGCGTACAACCCCTAGTGGTTCGTTTACTTGGTTTATTAGCAAACTGTTTGCGTTATAATAGTAAGTTGAACTATAGACTCTGGTATTGGTAACCACGCTAAGATTATTGGTAGGGTCGTAACTTATAGTCAAAGTATAAGTAGTAGTTAAATCAGGGTAGGTATTTTGGGTAATAACCCGACTCTGCATGTCATAAGTGTTTTGGACTACCTTATTATCGTTCTGGTCAAAAATCCTTGTAAGCAGGCCATTGGCATCATACTCATAGCGAGTCTTAAAGCCTCGGGTATCCGTCATTATTTGAAGATAGGTAAAAGTTGAATCGTAGCCATACTTGACAGTTCTTCGCCCATCGGTGACTGAGGCCACCCGATTGTTGGTGGTAAAGGTTGGGGTAAATACCCGCCCATAGTTATCACTAACAATTCCATTGGTAGTGTTGATGCTAATCTGGTTGTTGTTTCGGTCCTTGATTTGGGTCAGCTGACCAGTGCTATTAAAAGTGTAGCGAACTTGAGCAACATTAGTAAGAGTATAAATACCTGTACCCTTAACTAAGGTCGAATTAGCCCTTTGAGGAGAATTATAGCCACCGCTTCCGTTGGGGGTATATGGGTCTCGCCGCCCATCAGCATTGGTGATAGTAATTACCCCGCTGGTTGTATTTTCCACGAGGTTCATTTCGTAGGTAGAACTCCAGCCTTTACCAAAAAAGCCAGAAATGGGTTCTTGAGAATTATAACTACGGGTTAAATCCAGATTGATATAAGCACCAACCGTAGTTGGGTAAGTTAGATCAGTAAAATTTTCGTAAAAATTTCCAGTAACAGGATTGATTGGCTCTCCAGTTCCACAATCACAATTACCATTAACACTTAATGGTGAAACTGGACTAGGGCCAGAGTCTGGAACCTGACCGGGTAGCACAACCAGAGTGTGCATCCCCTGCATATTTACTGAACTTAAATTACCCTGTTGATTAACACAAGTTATAAAATTATCAGTTGGATTACCTTCTGTGCATGAAATAATACCATGAGCAGATTGTGTACCCAACCAAATTTTACCATCCAAACCAATGGCAATACTCTCTAGGCCTCCTACTGGATCACCAGTGATTGGTCCATCAAAAGGAGCTACAGACATCCAACTGCTTCCACCATCAATTGATTTACTTAATCCTCCATCCACAGACCAGAGGGTTCCATCACTTCCTTCGGCAACAGTATATATACCTTCGCTATTGTTACCAACATTTAGGTTAGTTAAATTAACACCACTTGCTCGATATAAGCCTCCATTAATCCTTATATAGGCATTAGAGAATGCTGAGGTTTTGCCTAAAGGAATAATCACTGCGCCACCTACACCGAGAATAGTGCTTGCTTGATAAATAGGATCAGTAACACCTAAAGCGAAAAGCCGATTACTCCCCGAAACCCCATTTTGATCTGAGTGGAAATAGACAGCTCCTCCTCCAATAGTTATGCCACTTACACCTGCTTGTGTTGGACAGGCAGTGTAGAATGTATCGCATTCACTAAATTGCCCGCCCTTAGACTCAAATATTTGACCAAAATTATTACCACCGTCTGAACTGACATAAATACCATTATCTAATTTGCCTGGTGGTCGAATAACGTTACTATTTTGGTCCAAACACAAAGGAGCATTACCAATTGTCACATAGATAGCTGATCCCAAAACGGCAAATTGATTAATTTCTGGGCGGATAGTAAAAGGGTTTATCGTAGTGTAGCCGCAAGAGTTGTAGAAATATGAAAAGCTATTTGCATCCGGGTCATAATTAATATTCCAACTAATTCCATCGCTTGAACTCCAGAGAGTACCATCATTTGTTAATGCAAGTAATTGACCTTTAAAATATTCTAATTGTATTACGCTTGATCCTCTTAAAACCGTTGTATTATCATTCCAAGTAGCAGTTGGTGGTGCGGCAGTTACCATACTTCCAGTTTTTGGGGCGGTATTAGGTATAGTGCGGTATCCACCAATATAGGCTTTGCCTGTACTGGTAGCTGCTGGTAAAACTGATACTGGTTTTGCTGGTATTGGAATATTAAGTGGACTTGCGGGCTGATCATTATAGGGGTCTATGTTGACAGGCGTTTGGTTCGGTTGGTTCGGCTGGATTGATTCATTTACTTTTAGGTTTTGAGCTTTTTGTTGGCTTGCAATTAAATTGTCATCAGCCGCATTCTTAGCTAACATCTCGGAATAGCTAGATGAAGCTCCTTGAATGAGGTTGCCCAAAATAAGCCACAGACATACAAAGCCTAGAAACACTCTGGCCCAGGCTAATTTATGGGAAATACCCTGACCCTGAAATTTAATATTAGTCATTTTGTACGGCGTACTCATCAATTAGCTCCTGAGTCTCTAGCAAATTATTTCTGCGTTTTGAACTCTGTTTGGATATTCAAAGTGGCAAAACCTGGCAAACCAATTAAGATTCCTTTAAACTAAGGCAAATTCCCATTTTTATCTAATATTCCCATTTGAATTAGTATTGGGATACCCGCTTGGACCATCTGTTCGTATGCAGTCAAGTTTTGCTTGGCACAAATTTGGTAATATTCAATTGGTAAGTTTTGTAGAGTAGAATCCTTTGGATAGTTTGCTTCTAGTAGGTTCCATCTTTTGTATTCGGCTACCGCTGCTAATAAGCTACTAATTTGATCTTCAGTATCAATGTATCTTAATTTATCCCCCCTTTGCTTGGCGTTATATCTAACCATTAATTCTTCAATATTTGGTACAAGCTTTGAAATATCCATAACCTATTCCTTTAACTTCGTTTTGCCTGTTCTAGTCTTGCTACACTTTAGTTACAAATAATATCCAGTTACATCAATTATCACGTGGGTGGAAGCAGTCGCTACATACACTGTTATCTGTCCACTGCTACTTAAACGACAGACAAAACCATTGTTGACAGTTACATTAGTCGCATAGTTTATCAAGCTGGTGGTATAGTTGTAGGGTGGGTTGCCAGTATTGGGGGGGTTAGGAACAAAATCAGTGGCATATATTTTAAGTAACCCAGCCCCTGTTGATGATAATGCCGTTATAGTCCCAGTTATACCACGCGCACCAGTCGGTATTGATGAGGTATTAAAACTGCCATTTACTCCAGTAAGAGTAAAATTGTTAACCGAGTTGACCGCCAGGATAGTGCCACTGCGGGTATCTAAAAAACGGTCAGAGGCGGGTAACATGTGATAAGTTCCCATCGAATCTGACCCAGCTAATTTCCTCCAACTACCTGGTGTGCCAGAGATAACACAGAACCAAATTCCACCGTTGGAGTCTACATAAATTTCGCCCTGTAAATGAGGAGTAGTGCCGGAATTAGGGTTAGCCACCGGAAGTTCGCCAGCATTTAATAGTAAAGCAGCCTGATTACCGCGAAAGAACCCACCAATCCCACCATTATCTCCTGTTGATTTGCCGGCGGTACCTGCAAGACCAACATTGGCAGGGATGCTAGGAAGTGTAGCAGCACTAGTGTTCCAATCTCCCCACAGGATAGCTTTACCTGTTGGTGTAGCCCCACTAACCTGACTTAGATAGGTACTATTTGATGCCAAATTAGAATTACCCAAAAGCATAAAGTCCCCATCGGCGGCCTGGGCGGTATTAGTAACACCTGAAGCCAGGGTTGCCACACTGGCCGCCGATATTCCCGCCGCCATTGCCCCAATTTTCTTTAGCAGCTTACGACGGCTGGTTGGTTCAGTTTGGTTAGGAGAGGGGAGGGTTAAGTTACGTAGAGTCTGTTCTTTCCTTAATTGGGCTACTTCAGCTTTTAATGAGGCTATTTCCGCTCTTAGCTCAGTCAGTTCTGGCATTTTATCCGTTTCGGCCATTGGTTCTATCTCCTGATTCGTGCAACTATAAGCTGAGAAAATGCATCTTTGACCTAGGTTTAATTTTTCTAGCAAATTGGGGTAAACGGCCATTCCTGTTACCCAATTAACCATTAGGTGTTGTCAGAATTCGTTCTTTACAGTATGCCCGCTTTCCTGAGCGTATGTTCACACATAGCGGTGGGTACGGAGCAATGTGAGGTGGTGTTAGAATATGTAGCCATAAACGTCCAAATAGAACGTTCCAATAAAAAAAGTACGTAGATTAACTTTACCCGCTGCGGAAATCGGAACAATCTGGTAGTGAGTGTTCAAGTCATTCATAGTTGGTGCCGTATAGTTCGAAAAGTTGGTACGGTCGTTACCGTCGCTTGGGTAGATGTACAAACGTGGTGTGTTGGCAGTCGGGATAACTTGGATCGCGGCATAAATTGCTGAAGCTCCGGCTGGAACCTGATTGGGTACTGCTAACGTGCCAGTAACAACAATGTTTGAATACAAACTAGGAGTAGAGGATGTGCCAGTGACACTGACAGGAGTATTGTTATCGCAGCGGAAGTAGCCGGCGGAACCTCCTGATATATTAGGAAATATGTTTATGCCTGGTTTGACCCAGGTGCCTGGGCTACCAGAAACAATACAGGTGTAAAGGACGCCTAGGCTATCCACATAAATTTCGCCCTTTTGGTGAGTGTTGGCGGTAGGTTTACCCGCACTACCACTTGGAGCCAATAGGATCGGTGCTTGTCCACCCTGGAAAAATCCACCTACGGCGTTAGTATCAACCGCCGTACCAGCCAAACCAGCATTTACAGTGGGAGTAGCACTGGCACCATTGTTAGCCCAATCCGCCCAGAGAATAGCTTTTTGACCGGGTGTAGCATTGGTGGTCTGGGTTAAATAGGTGGTATTAGAAGCTATATTTGAATTGCCAAGTAGTAAAAAGTCCCCATCGGCTGCTTTTGCTGGGCTAGGATTGGCAGTCGTAATAGCCGCAGCACTGGCCGCAGTTATTCCGGCAGCAGTTACCCCCAGACGTTTGAGCAATTTCCGGCGGCTGGAAGTAGAAATTTGCGAAGGTATTGTTTCAAGTGAGTTTGGTAATTGCTTAGAAGTTTGTTGTTTTAGATAGGTTAATTCATGGTTCTGGGCTGCTAATCGCTTGTCAAATTCCAGGTTTTGCGTTGATAATAGCTGCTCCAACTCACTTATCTTTGCCGTTAAATTATTAACCAGCGTTTCAAATCTCTCTATTATGATAACGGCGGTATTCTCTACCGAGCTTCCAGTCTGTTGATTAGTTTCCGTTTGAACCATTCCTCATTCCTCTCATTCACCTCAATTATCATCAAGTTCTCAGCCTATATATTGTTGAAGCCGCCCTGCCACACCCTAATTAAAATGCTGCTCTTAAACAAGTACAACAGAACAAAGTCACAATTAGATGATTGTGATTTATGGTAAGCATTATAATTCTATTCTTGATAGGCTTGTTAATCTGATACTCTAATATTAGCTCCTGATTATCAGCAGTAGGTTTTCAGGTGAGTGAACCTAGGCAGCTCAAATAGGCTTCCACAAAGCTAGAAATCGCCAGCGTGAAAAGCTAAATAGTTATTGAACCTATTGGGAAAGCGAAAATCTTGAGCAAGTGAGTAATTCAGCAGAAGGCAAGGGAAAATAAAAATTGAACTGAAAACTAAAACAGTTGGTAAAACTTTGCCTACGCATTATTAATGTAGATAAAGGTCTAAAGTGGTAAATATTATATAACTTAGCTACACTAATAATTTTAATCCATATTTAATATAACAAGTGATCACGTCCTTGTCAAGAGTAAAACCTCCATTTTGAGTCTAATTATGCTAAAAATTGGGACTAACTTAAATTGTGGCTGGCCCACGGGGTCGTTAGGTGTAACAGAGGTGGCCAGGAGAAAAACGGGTCTACCGAAATTTTGGTGGTAGACTGGCTTTGCCGATGGTGGAAGGCTAGTGATTAATCAGGACGGCTTAGGGCAACATCCTCGATAACCTGGTCGTGTTTGGTCTCTTGAAGTAAATCTAATGCACCCGGTGCTACCCCCAGCGAGGTTTTGTCAAATCTCACGCAACGAGAGCTTTTTAAAACATATTTACTATTGAATCCCTCAACTATATTTGCATCGCTACTGCATTATTTTTGCTGATGACTTTGAATTTCTTGATAATATTTCTTAGCTCGTAAAAATATCGCCAGAAAAGGAGGTGCCATAGCCCCTCAAAATAGTGCACTCAACTTCAATTACGCATTCCCTCGTCCAAATCTGTTTCAAGGGCTGACAATTTAACCAGATAAGAAACCTTTAGAGTTTGATGGAAGCTACTATCAGCCACCATCACTTTCGTTCTCTAGTTTATTATGGTCAGGCATAGTCAGCAAACGGGCGGCTTTCTGCTTGGCCCGTTCCCCCCGCCGGTCATAACGGGTGGTAGTCGTCACATTGGCATGCCCCGCCAGCTTTTGTACCGTCGAGATATCCGCTCCCGCATCCAGCAAATCCGAGATAAAGGTGCGTCGAAAGTCGTGGGGGCTGATAGTAGCCGGATCTAACCCCGCTTGTTTAGCCCGCTCTTTGACGATATGCAACACCGCCTGGTTGGTTAGTTGTCGCCTTTGAATGTTCCCACCCCGGTTTATTGGCAGGAACATTGACCCAGGCTCATCTCCCCGCAAAACTATCCAGGTATTAAGTGACTTCAGGGCACTATCGTTGAGGTAGGTTAGGCGGTCCTTCCCACCTTTTCCAGCGTGAACCGTAAGCGCACCTTCTTCCCAGTCCAGGTCGGCTAGTTGCAGGGCCGCCAGCTCTGCCCGCCTTAGTCCCGCCGAATATAACACCGAGAAGATGGCGGCATCTCTAGCCCCGTTAGGGGAGCTTTCAGCGGCACAAACTTTGAGGAGCTTTTTGAGTTCACCAGACTTTATAGCCCGGCCTTTGGGCAAGGTTTGACCTTTGACCGAGGGGAGGTCAATCGCTCGCTGGTAGTTCTCCGCCGATAGCTGACCCAATCTCCAGGCTTCTTTAAGCACTCGCCGCAGGGCCGAAAGCATTTTGTTAGCCCCGGCTGGTTTATAATTATCTCTAAGGAAGGTGCGGATGGCGGCGGTATGCTGGTAACGAAGAGCTGGCCAATTAAAGGTAAAGGCGGTATGCTGGTTGGCACTGGCAAAGTTGGCGATAACCTCTAAAGCCCTGAGCATGGTGTCACGACCAGATTTAGAGAGGGAGGCCAGGTAGATGGCCGCCGGGTTTTGGTCTAGGGGTTGAGGGTTAAGTTGCTCTGCCAATATCAGGGCTGTTTCGGGTTGGCTTAGTTCCAGGATTTGGTCTGTCATAAAGTTCTTCCAGAGTATTGGCGCAGCAATTCCCCAATTTTTGGGTAAATTGGTCGATTTTAGAGATAGCTTTTCTGAAGCCTCATTCAGATAAGCTATTTTACCACGATTCTCACCCCCTTGCAAACTTGATATTACCCGGTACAGCAGTTTATTTTTAAAGAATCTTGTTGAAGATAGAATTTTTGGACGGTTGAAGAAGTTAAGTTTCGGCAAGTTACATTGTAATAACCTATTTTGAACTCAAAATTGAGGGGGTTTTAGGATTGCTTGCTATTCGTTTTGCCCGTATAATCTATCCGTATGAAACTGGTTCTGGTTGGTTTTTTGAGATGCTATACATTTTATCAGGGTTTCAACCCACTTTAGAATAAACGGGATAGAATGAGACGGGACTAACCCCAGGAACGGAGGGGCTAAAGGCCCAGACTTTCCCCGCCGCTGACCTGGGGAACCCCACTTTTTGTTCCTCGGCTAGTTCCAT
>JBBQZS010000088.1:0-20064 GCA_038207495.1 Chloroflexia bacterium | reverse complement strand
AGGGGCGGTAGCGTCGCTTGCATTATTTCCTGAGTTTGGGTTCTGTCCGGCTCTCCCATCGAGTTCCTCCTTAATAGCCTCTTCTTTTTTTCTTTAGTTTATCACCGCTCTTTCCATTTACACAGACTATTCTACACTCTCAAGCGTAATGATTAAAGTTCGTTTCACGCTAAGTGAGCAAGAGCCCTATTTAATTTATCACAAACACTATGATACCTCTACCTATATTTAGATCTCAAAAAGGGTGTAAAACCAATTGTATTATGGTATTATGTTAAGAGAAATCGGCGCAGCAGAACTTATTAGCTCCTCTTTTAGCAAATTTAACACTTAAAACTTGGGATAATATAAGCAAATGCCAGTAACTACTTTTGAGGCGAATGTAGGAGTTAAGAAATGGTGGTGACATTTGAGGAATGGACAAAAGGTCGAACAGTTTCATCACTAGGAACTAATAGCGGCGCTTTAGAACTGCCATTTCAAAGCTGGAAACACTTCAAGGAAGCTTTTGCACCTGAATTGGTGGCCCGTGCGATTGCCCAAAACCCAATCCCAGTTAAACGTTGTCTTGATCCTTTTGGTGGGTCGGGCACTACAGCATTAGCCTGTTAGTTCCTCGGTATCCATCCTATCACTATTGAGGTAAACCCTTTCCTTGCCGATTTAATCGAGTCTAAGCTCGGCACATATAATGCAGATTCATTAGCACGCGATTTGAGAATGATTATTAGAGGTGCAGACAACAACACAGTTGATCCAAAATTCATGTTTTCAAATGTTCCAACTACGTTTATAGAGCCCGGCGTTGATAAACGCTGGCTATTTAATTTGGCAGCGGCAACCCGAATTTCATCACTTCTTACGGCGATTGAAACATTAGACAATGAGCAGCATCGTAAATTATTTCGTGTCCTTCTGGGAGGCATTTTAGTAAATATTAGTAATGTTGCGGTAAATGGTAAGGGTCGTCGGTATCGAAGCGGTTGGGAAAATCGTCGTCATACTCCAGATGAAGTAAATAAAATGTTCTATATGGCTGCGAACCGCGCTATTGTGGAAATTCATAGGTTTCGGAATCGCCCTTGCTTAACATCAGAGGTTTTAAGGGGTGATTGTCGTGAGGTATTAAATGAAAATATCCAATGTGATGTTGCAGTATTTTCCCCACCCTATCCGAATTCTTTTGATTATACAGACGTATATAATATAGAATTGTGGATGTTAGGGTATCTTGCCAATAAGGATGATAATCTAACTCTTCGTAATTCAACCCTTTATTCACATGTTCAAGTTGCACGCAATTTTCAACAGGTTCCTTCTATATCTAACACCTTAAACGAAATACTTGAACAGCTCGACGCTGTACGTCCCCAACTCTGGAACAATAGAATTCCAGAAATGGTTGGCGGATATTTTGTAGACCTTTCTACTGTACTTTCTTACATTGCTCGTTCGCTTATACCAGGGGGCCAAGTTTGGATGGTAGTTGGTGATAGCCGTTATGCAAATGTTCATATTGATACAGCCACAATTATTTCTCAACTAGCAGCTTCGAGTGGTTTGACTATAAATTGTATTGAACCATTTCGGTCTATGCGAGCATCTCCTCAGCAAGGTGGTCGAAAAGAACTCAAAGAATCTTTGATAGTGCTTACTAAACTTTAGTGTTCAATTATACTTGTATAAACTGTACGATAATCCTTTGAGGTTGCGTAGATATACCATCGTTTCAACTTAACATCAAGCCTTATAGCTAAATCATTTACATGCTCAAAACATTTGGAGCCTGTGTCTTCTTTTCTCATATCAAAACAACAAAGAGCCGAAGCTTTAGCACCTCGTTCCATTCTATAACTAGCAGCTTGCTTTACACCTGATTCTATCCACTCCTTTGTAAACGCTTCTGAAACAGATCTGCCAGAACTATTAAAGCTTCTTAACATTTTAAGCTCAAGAACTGCATGTCGAATAATAACATTACTATTCAATAAAGTTTTTTCTTCTATTTCTAAATCTAGTCTACCTGTTACTGCTGTTTGCTCGTGACGGATAGTACAAGAAGGAAATGCAGCCGTTAGCCCAATACTCAAATAAAGTTGTATCATGTCTTCAGCATTTTGAACTGGCCACCATTTATCATTATTCTGCCAGAGACTACCAGCTTTTGGTTGACCTTCAGGTGTAACAAACCTTTCATTGTATACATGAGTAATAACATCAAAAATTTGATCTAAAGAAACTGGTCTGTGTAAATCTAATATTTTAATATTTTCAGTTTTATCAAGCCCATGTGGATAAAATCGGACAGGTTCTTGTATAATTCTTGGATCAAATATTACGGTGGGTATACTTCCGAGCTTCAATTTATCTGTTACAATTTTGAATAAATCATCATCATCACAATCATCAAGCTCAAGATAAAATCCCGTTACAACTACAGGACTCACGAACCAAAGACGTCCAGTAATTGTGGTGTCTCCATTATCAAGCATTGGTACCCGCTTCGGTTTAATTTCCGTAGTTTCAGAACTTATTTTTGACTCCAAAAGAAAAATACTTGGGCGATTAGCGTCAGTATTAGCATTTTGTTTTTCAAGACAACGTTTTATAAGTTTGGCAACACCTGCTATAAAGCGTATTTCATCAGGAAGATTTTCATCAGCTCCATAAATTATAGTTTCTTGAAAAGTTTTACCGAAGTCCGCATTTTCCCAGGGACCTAGATCAATGTGCTGCTCCTTATTGCTCACCATGTAGCCTCCTATAAAGATGATGAACATATAAATGAAGCATCTCTCCTCGTGTAATGTGTGATCCGGTAGGAAGAATATTTTTGAAATATTTGGCAGCGTTTGCAGTGTAATTCACATCTCGCCATTGGGCAAAATCAACAACATTTCCAATATCAATAATTGGATCTGAGTAGGTAGCATCCTGATCTGTTGCCCTTTGGAAATCACTATCATCTAGAGCAGAGAGAGCATAGGCGCAGTTGTAATGCGTTGAGTAAAAAGGTCACAATAAAAGAGGCAAAGAATCATCAGGGAGCGAAAGCAAATAAGCCTCAACCTCTGAATGAGCTACCTGGTCAAACAAATGTCGCCTAAGATGCCGCAAAAAGCCAATCCTGAGTTTTGGCAACTGCCCCTTAGAAGTGGCAGCGGCATAGATCTTTAACAAAATGAAAGAAATAAGGCCGGCGTAGAGTTGGATCAACACTCCATTCTCACATTCGCTATACCAATGCTTGAGTTGGAGATGGCGTTTAATCCACCAAAAGAAAAGCTCCACCTCCCACCTTCTTTGATACAACTCGACTACCAACATTGGCTCCAGGTCATAGCGGTTAGTAAGATAGGCCCATTCTTCGCCCCGACTATCCTGGTAGATTACCCGCCTGAGTTCAACCGTTTTTGCTCCCTGCCCCAACCTGACTTTTTGGTCGTGGAGAAGCCCTTGAGCGGCTTGGCTAGGTTCTAACTTGCGCTCCTCCAAGACCTGCACTACCAAACTTTTGAGGGGACGGGTGACGAACCAGACCATTTCTTTGTTGAGGTGGCTAAACAGCTCATAATCCAGATAACCCCGGTCAAACAAATAAGTCACACCCTTTCGGTAATGGGTAGCCAGCACTTCCCGTTCGCTACCCTTGCCAGTGGTTAGTACCAGTTTGTCTGGCAAGCCATTTAGATCGAGGAAGAAATGACCTTTGACTTTATTGGAGCTAGTCTGGTACACCGCCCAGGCCATCCGGTTCAAGCAGTCGAACAAAGTGCCATCCACCGCCACAATTCGACCCAATCCAGCCAACTTATTCGGGGGGCAGAGTTTAGTAGCCCGGTCTAGTAGGCGATGAAAGCTGTAACGCCAGACCCGATAAGAGCGGTTGGCATTGGCCCGGCTGAAACTGGATTGATTAATTGTCACACTCTCACCCCATTCGGTTTGGTCGAAACCTATAAGCGTGCGTAAGTTACGGTTAGGGTTGGTAGCCTGGGTATCATTCAATTCTTCGACCAGGGCATTGGCACTTTCAGCTTTAGTCAGGTGGGCGAAAACTGTTAGCAGTAGGTGCTGCTGAGTTTTGAGCTTACGAGACCGATAATCGCTGTGGTGCCCGATAACTGCTTGGGGCAGAAAGCTTAAAAGTGGGGCCACTAAAAGGTGAAATTGGCGCGGAGAAATGGTAAAATCAAGCATAGAGAGAACCTTTCTTGCTAGTTTTAGGATCAGACAACCAAATTCTAGCACAGCCAGGTTTTCTCTTCTTCCTTTTACCCTACTCCTACTCCCCTCTCTTGTCTTTTCTTTTGTTAAGGTTCTTTTTGTTACTCTTTCGCTCAACGCATTACAACTGGGTAGGATCCCTCTTTGTTTATCCTTTTTTCGTGGCTGATTACACTTTATTATATCCTACTCTGCTTATTTAGGCTCTCCCGGCCTTTTATCACAACTTGACATGAGGGATATACTTAAAGCTAAGATTAATAATGTCAATTGGCTCTAACCTCTAAATTTTAGTATATCAAAATTCGAAGGTTATTTTTTGAGAGCACTTTTTCATTGCACTAAGACTAGCCCAAAAAATTAATAAACAGGGCTAAACACAACCCCTTTATTAAAGTTATTTAATTAAACTCAAATCTGTGTTAAGACAAGGTTTAATTGTCGTTGCATTATTTACCTAATTCATTGAAAGGGTTTCTTTATGTCGAACTTGAAAAGTGGTAGCCTTATTTCATCTTGTTTAACCTCAAGATTTGCCAAAAGAATAGGTCTATTCATTCTGGTCATTTTATCGGTTAGTACCTTATTATTCAGCCTGGAATATAACGGCTCGACAATCAAAGAGGCCAATGCCGCCAACGGCCTGACCATCACCAAAGCCCAAAATGGTGACGTTTTGTTAGGTGGGAAAACCACCTATACCATAACCATAAAAAATGATGGCACGAACCCGGCCATTATTCCCTCCGGGTACAACCTAAATGTGGTGGATACCCTGCCCCCCGGCATGACCTATGTGAGCAGTAGCGGGGCTGGCTTGGGAGCCTTGCCCACCCCTTCCATTACTACCCCTGGAGCCAGTCAGGTTTTGACCTGGACGAATATTAAAGATTTAGCGGTCAACGAGTCGTATACTATTACGGTGGTAGCTCAGTTAAATCCAGCGGTCTTAGTTGGTACATCTTTGACCAACAATGTGGATGCCAGCGTTAATACCGACCCTCGCAATATTGGCACCCAATTTAACTCCGGCACTGCCTCGGTTACCGGGATTGCCCTGCCTTTCCGTCTTACCAAAACCACCGTCCAGAGTACCGGAGTGAATCAGGATACTGGAGCCTGTAGTGGGCCTGGGGCGGGACGTCAATTCCATTATAGCTTGTTGGTAGAAAATAATTATGTCGGGCCAAGCTCAAATGCGGTTGTTATTGACGTATTACCGGATGGCGTGGAGTTTTGCGGGGTGATGATTCCGGGCGCGCCTCCTGTCAATATCACCCTGCCAACAGTAGTAGGGCCCGACCCTCTGACCGGGATAACTACCCTGACCTGGAACCTGGGCGCACTGGCAACTTCCCAACAGGTTCTTTTGCAGCCGCAAGTGGTGATTTTATACAAATATCGCGGCACCAACAACGGAGCACCTAACGCCCTAATCCCCGATGATACTAACTTCCTCAATAAAGGCACCCTGACTGGAACTTACCTGGGCAACAACTATTCCAGCCTTTCCAACTCCAACGTTACCGGGCGTTATGCCACCATCTCCAAAAGTAGCAGCGTGGCGACGGTTGCCACTGGCGATATTGTCACCTATACCCTGACCCCTTCGACCTCCTCGAATTATGATGCCAGCAACATGTACATTATTGATACCATTCCCAACGGTCAGGATTACAACGGCAATCCCAGTCTGCCCCCCTCTGATGGCGCAGCTACCGATGGGGTTTTTGTACCCTGTGGAGCTAATGCTAACCTTGTACCGCCCACCGACCACCTGGGAGTTATTACCCATGTGGCGGGTTCAGGGGTATACGAATGTACCGATGGTACCACGCAGGTTAGCTGGGGGGTCTTGCAGAATACTCCCGCCACCCCGATGACCGCCGGACAACAGTTCAGTATCACTTTTGAAGCCAAAGTTCGGCTTACCTACCGCAACGGCGCCCTACCCCCGGTGCTGGCTGGCGATAGTTTTTCCAATAACGTAGGGATGCGCTTTGATGCCGATAGTATTGGCACAGTAATCCCGCTAAACCAGGGCAATGGTGGCCTTACCAATCGAAGCCGCTGGGAGAATGCAGCGGCGGGTCAGGTGACTAATCTGGTTGGCTTGAATAAAAATATTCTGGCTGTTACTAGAGGTGATGGCACCGCCCCTCCTCCAGGTGAGGGTATGGTAACAGGCACAACCGGGGTGGTACAGGGCGGCACGGGCAGTCGTACCCTCAATCGCACTGCCGTTGCCGCCGTTGGGGATATTGTTACCTTCCAACTGGATTTCGCTGGTTCCGGCACGGCGGATATGAAAAATATTGTGGTACGCGACTTCCTGCCCCTGAATTATAGTTATATCGCTAACAGCAGCACTTATTTTAGTAGTGCGGCTAATGCCTACACCGATACGGTTAATAGCGGCGCGATAAATGTTGGCACTGGCACCGGGCCGGATGGCACCTATACCGCCGGAACCGGGCCAAATGGGGCGGGCGGCGTGCTGGAATGGTTTTTGACGGGGGTGGCGGGTAACAATATCACCCCTAAAAATCATAATTTCCGGGTACAATTCAAAGCGCAGGTGCAGACCGGAGTGGTGGGCTTTGGCAATGATAACCTGGGTAAAGTTACGGGGATTAACACCACCGGGCAAGCCTATAGTGACCGCGACCAGGTGACAGTTACGACCCTCGCACCCACCCTGACTCTGACCAAAACCAACGATAGCGCGACCCTTTACCCGACCGGGATAGTGGGCAACCAGACCTTTACTTACACTATCGTTATCAAAAACACAGGCAACAATACCGCCTATCGTATCGCTAATCTGGTGGATGCGGTTCCGATAGGTATAAAGTATGTTGGCCCCGCCACCATTACCCCTCCTGGAGCGGTAACCTTCCTGAGTTATGTGCCAACCGGCACTGGTTTTGGCGGGACATTAACTTTTAACAATGTCCTCGATATCGCCCCTGGGGCCAGTGTAACCATCAGCTATCTGGCGCAGGTTCAGGCTTCCCCGGTGGTAGGGACTATCGAAACCAATACCGCTACTATCGCCAGCTATGACTCGCAGCCTCCCCCCTCCATCATCAATGCGGTCTATCCCCAGGTTCAGGCTACCAGCACCGTTTTGATTGGCGGGCAAACTTTGTCCAAAGTCGGCACCGTTCACCAACCCCAGGTAAATGGGTTGGGTGGGCCTGTGACTATTGGCGACCAGGTGGATTACACCATCACCTTTGTTCTGCCGCCCAACACTACTTTCCCTAACGGTGAGATTCGGGATTGTCTGCCGCTTGGCTTCCGTTATCTGATCGGCTCTTACAGCTATTCTTTCCCCGGTTTGGCTTTCCCTGGCCCTGGCGCACTCCCGCTAACGGATGCTGGAGCCGGTTTTGCGGTAATAAACGGAAATGGCCCCTGCCCTGCCAATCACGACTATGTAACTATTAACTTTGGTAATCAGGTTAATCCCGGCGCGGGCATTACGGTGATTATTAATTTCAGTGCTACCGTTACTGGTATAGACCGCACCAATGCGACGGTATTAACCGGGGGTGGCCCAATTGCCAGTGGCCCGAACCAGGTTTATCTGTTTGCCAACAATGTCCAACAGGGTACCCCGGCCACCAGCCCTAATATTGATGTCTATAACCCTAACCTGACCCTGAGCAAAACCCTGATTCGGCCTACCTCGCCCTCACCCGGTGGGGTTAGTGTTGATTTTCTATTGAGATTGCGGAATACTGGTGGCTCTACCGCCTATGATATTGTCAATCTGGAAGATACCCTGGACGCTGGTCTGAGCTATGTGGGGGCTTATATTTCGGATGCCACCTGTTCTCTCGGTACCATCATACCGGGCAATCTGGTTCCGGGCGTAAGCGTGGTTGGACAAAATATTTCCATTCCAGTTGCGCCGGGGGCGACTCCCCCTGCTTCCTTAGTACAGGGTACTTCTTATTATGTTTGTCTGAGGGCTACCCTGACTACGGCGGTTTCTCCCAGTACTACCTATAACAACCTGGCTAAACTTGGTACGGGCAACGGCAACAAGTATTTCAGCGCGCTCGCCAGCTATACTTCACGGCGGGGTTATACTAATAACACCACCCGCACCGCTTCCATTAGCACCCCCGCCGTTAGCACCAGCAAGAGCGAAACCAGTGGCAATCCTTCGCCCAACGGCAGTGCTGCCCCCGGCGAGGTCATCAGTTTCAACCTGTCCTTTACCATTCCGCAAGGTACAACCCTTTATAACCCGGTGGTGCGCGACAACTTTAACTTTGCGGCGGCTGGGGTGCGACTTGGCACGCCTACCAGCCTGAGTACCAGCCCCTTAACCTGTACTGGTGGCGCAACCCCCGCCAGCGCGGCCTATGCTTTTGCGGTAATCGGCGGCTTTGCTACCTATACCTTCGGGGCGAACCTGACGGCTGATGCCGCCGCCCCTAGCGTTTGTAGCTTGCAATTTCAGACGCAGGTTTTGAATATCGCGGCTAATACGGTGGGTCAGCCTAATATCAGCAACGATTTTACCCTGAACTTTAATTCCTCGATTGGCACGGCTCTTAACTCCACCAGCAATAGCGTGGCGGTAGTGATTATCGAACCTGCTATGACTATCGCCAAAACTCTGGTAAGTGCCTACGACCCCAGCACCGGGCAAGCCACTTTCCGTATTACGGTTAGCAACGGGGCAACCGCCAGCCCCGCCTACGATGTTAGCGTCAGTGACCCATTCCCGGCCGGGTTGGTGTGGGTGAGCAATACCGCGCCCACTGCCGGCCCGGGAGTCACTGGCCCTGCAGTGACCAATACCGCGAATTCGGTCTCGTTTACCGCTACCAGCCTGACCGCCGGGGCGACCACCAGCTTTGATGTGGTTGTCAAGGGGGATGGGACGCTCGGAGCAGGGGTTACGGTTAACAACGTAGCTAGCCTAACCTATTATGACCTACCCTCGGCGATAAATAACAATAATAATCAGGCCGACCCGACCAGCCGCCGCCAGTATACGGGCAGCAGCACCCTGCCGATTGTTCTGGCGCAACCCAGCTTTACTAAAACCCCGCCCAGCCAGATCATTACGGTTTTCGGCACGGTTAATTTTGGCCTGAATATTACCGTCCCGGCCTTTACTACCCTGTTTGGCGTATCTATAAATGATACGTTGCCCCTCGGCCTGATTTTGCAGCCCAACGGACTGAGTTATGGCGGGGTACTCCCGGTGGCCTGTCCGGTGCCGGGCAATTCTCCTACCCCCGGTAACGGCCCCCTGAGTCTGGGCGATTTGGTTAATAATACCGCTAACAGTTGTGTTTATACCGTCAATGTCGTGGCAAAAAGCGATGGGACGGTCCCGGTGGTGGGCGTTGGCAGTGCCAGCGTCACTAACACCGGGAATTACAGCTATAGCACGACCAGTGGTGGCACCCCGATTAACGTAACGCGCACCGCCGGAGTGACTATTCTGGCACCGATCCTGGGATTGGTCAAAACCAACCTACCCGTCGGGCCAGTGGCGGTGGGTAATACCGTGAATTACACTCTGGCTTATTCCAACACCGGGCCAGTGGCGGCGACAGGAGCTGTTCTGACCGACCCCGTTCCAACCGGAACAACCGTAGTTGGGGGCAGCGTTACCGGGGGCGGAACGCTGTCCGCTGGAGTTATAACCTGGAATATCGGCACCATCGCGGCGGGGGGTAGTGGTAGCGTCAGTTTCCAGGTGACGGTCAACTCCTTACCGGGTTCGGGGGCGGTCAATAACACTGCTACCCTGACCACCAACGAACGCCCACCCATTAGCGATAGCGTTACCAATAGCACCGCCAACCTCCAGGCGGTAAAAAGCGTAGTGCCGACCGGGACAACGACTCCCGGCGCGACCCTGAGTTATACGATTTTGTTAAGCAACCCTGTCCCCGCTACGGCTCCCGCTACCAATATTGTGGTGACTGATCCGATTCCGATTAACGCCACTTATGTGGGTGGCAGTGCCAACCTGGGCGGAACTTTTGCCGCAAATACCGTTACCTGGAACGTTGCCAGCCTCGCCCCTGGCGCAACCCTGAGTCTGACTTTCCAGGTGATGGTCAATTCGCCATTGGTCAACGGTACGCAGATTGTTAACGTGGCGGCCTATAACTCTGACCAGCTTCTCACTCCCACTCCGACCAACACTACCATTAACCCGGTGGTCAGTGCGCCGATACTAAATCTGGTAAAGAGCAATATTCCTACCGGAGCATTGGGCGTGGATGGTACTGTTACTTACAACCTGATATTGACCAACACGGGCAACGAAAACGCTGAGAATGTGGTGATTTCCGATACCTTGCCATCAGGCACAACCTTTGTCAATGCTACAATTCCCGGTAGTTATAACCTCGGCACCAACGCCGTTTCGTGGAGTCTGGGAACACTGGTTGGGCCAAACGGCACCGTCACAGTTGCAATGACTGTCAAGGTCGCGGCGGGCGGCAACGGTCAGGTTCCAGTTGGTTTAAACGTAACCGATATTGCCAATTATTCTTACGCTAATAGTAGTGGCGGCAATAGCGGTTCAGGACAGAGCAATCAGGTCAACAACCTGACCTTGAGCCACAGCCTGAGCAAGAGCAGTATCCCGGCAACGGGTACCACGGTTTCCCCCGGCTCTACTATTACCTATAATCTGGTTTATACTAATACCGGAACGGGTAGTTTCACGGCGGTGACGGTCAGAGACTCAATTCCAGCCAACACCACCTATGTTAATGGGAGTGCTAACCTGGGCGGCGGTCTGGTTGGCGGACAGGCAGTCTGGAATCTAGCAATGGTAACAGCAGGACAGGTGGTTAACCTCAGTTTCCAAGTGACGGTTAATACGCCAAGTGCCAACGGGACGGTTATTGATAATATTGCCAGTGCCACAGGAACGGGGGCGGTGGTAGGCACAGTGCCAGATATTATCAGCAATTCCACTCGCCATTTCGTGCGCAGCTCGCCAGTTTTTGTTATTACTAAGAGCAACTCGCCCACTACTCCAGTGCAGTCGGGCAACGTTCTCACCTATAGTCTGGTTATCACTAATACGGGCAACGCTGATGCCACCAATGTTATAGTGCAGGATGCCATTCCCACTGGCACTACCTATGTGGTGGGCACGGCAGTAGGTGGTAACAACGTAACCTTTAATGCTAACCGCCTGTCCTGGACGATTAGCAGCCTGCCTATCAACACTCCTACCACCCTACAGTTCCAGGTGACGGTTAATAGCCCGCTCCCTGTCAACAATCGGGGTATACCGATAGATATTACC
Organism: Chloroflexia bacterium; assembly: GCA_038207495.1. GTDB lineage: Bacteria > Chloroflexota > Chloroflexia > Chloroheliales > Chloroheliaceae > Chlorohelix. The sequence continues at coordinate 8,531 of JBBQZS010000088.1, read as the reverse complement.
AATCAGGCCAGTGTGCTAAGTTCTACCGAAACTGGCACGCTTAATCCTCCGGTAGTTTCTAACATTGTGACGAACCCAACGGTAGGGCTGTTAATTTCCAAACAATCCAACCCCGCCAACGGAAATTTGACTTACTATGGTTTCAAGATTACCTATAGCCTGATTTTCACCAACACTGGCTCTCTGACCCTGACCGGCCTGGTAGTGACGGACGATATTCCGGCGGCGACGACCTTTGTTACTACCCCTAACGGCACTTTTGCCACTGGGGGCGCGAACGGGCGTGGGCGCATAACCTGGAATATTGGCAACCTGACAGCTGGGCAAAACGGGACGGTGACAATGGTAGTGCTGGTAGATAGTCCTACCAATCCCCCGAAACTGAGAATCTTTAATACGGCTTCGATTGGAGCTAACGAATTGACGGGTACAATTGTTTCTAATCAGATTAATAACCCGACAGATGAGAGACCTAATGTTTTGCCGACCCCTACGCCAACAGTAATACCTACTTCAACCGTAACTATTACACCAGTAATAACCGACATTCTGCCCACCCCGACACCGGGAGATATTTCGGCAACTCCTACTCCAGCACCCACCGAGTTGGTTAAGGCCGACCCAATTATTCTAAAGACGGCGGACAAAGGGCAGGCTGTACCGGGCCAAACTGTCCAATTTACCATCACGGTCAGGAATCCGGGCGACTTGCCGGATGAGAATGTGGTGGTTACGGATGATGTGCCACTTCCCTTTGAGGTTAAAGGGGCTACCAGCAGCCATGGGACAGTAACAGTTAGTGGTCAGAAAATCACAGTGCAAATTGGCACTTTGCCGCCGGGGACGACCGTGACTGTCGTGGTTACAACCGTGGTCGGACCTGTTACCAAAGGCGGCAACTTTACCAACACGGCGATTGTGACGGGGCTGGTAAATGGGCAACCCATTGGCGGCAGCAGCAGCAATGGAAGTAATATTCCCGGCCCCGGTCTTAGTTCCAGCACCAACGTAACTCTGCCCGGTTTGCCCAATACCGGGCGGACGGAGGATGGGGACGATAAGGGGATGGCAAGTTCGATCGGCTTACTATTGGTCGGGTTGACTCTGTTCACCTGGCTCACTCGTCACCCCAATATTCACTCTAATAATCGGCGTTGGTGGCGCGGATTGAGTAGCCTATTGCTCCTGGTGGTGGCTCTGAATCTGCTTAGTATGACACTGGTGCAAGCAGGGGACGAGGAGTGGCTGCACAGTTCCTCGGTACGTCCCGAAGCGTCCGATTATGAGTTGTTTGGCAAGCGGCTATCCACCACTCGTCTTGCCACCACCTTTGCCAGTACCCAGCTTACGGCTGCTTCTGGACCGATTGTGCCAGTGCGGTTGCGTATTCCAGCTCTGGGTATTGATACCAATATCGAGGCGTTAGGCTTGCAAAGTAGTGGCGCGATGGATGTGCCGAGCAATATCTGGAATGGGGGCTGGCTGGCAAGTGGGACAAAACCGGGGGATGTCGGGAACGCTGTTATCGCTGGACATAAAGACAGTGTTAAGGGTGAGGCGGTTTTCTGGTCGCTGGAAAATCTCAGCCCTGGCGATAAGATTTATGTTTCGGATAGTAACGGTAACGAACTGACATTCGTGGTAACAGAATTGGCGAGTTATCCGCTGGATAATACGCCCCTAAATCGGGTCTTTGGATTGAGTGACCAGCCGCAACTTAACCTCATTACCTGTTATGGCGATTTCGTGAAGGAGCAACACACCTACAATAAGCGGCTAGTAGTTTATAGCCACTTGCAACGATAAAACAAAAAGTCAAGAGGCACACAAGCGTATACGGGGGGGTTTGCAAAACCCCCCGAAACGGTCCACTCGACTTCAATTAGAACTCGCCTCTCCTCAGCCTAGCTGCACTTTCTCAGAAAGTATACTTTGTGAGACCCTAACCTTGACCAGTCTCAAAATATGTCTCATAATGCCGTTATCATAACATCTGAAACCTTTTGAGACATAACATTAAGCGGTCTGTGCCAGCAATGCACCGTTTCGGGGGGTAATACAAAACCCCCCCGATGCTTATTGGCCGTAAAGATTCTGCGCCTCCTTTGCTAATAGGGATATTGTGTCAATTGCGTTATCCTCTGTTTCGATATAACGTTCTATTTGGTTAGCCTCATCTTCCAACACGAGAACCAAATCGTTATGACGGGCTAATATCGCCTGCTCCACTTTGCCCAGGCGATTCCATAACCTCTCGGCTGTTTCATTACCTTGATATACAGGAAGATTGTAGGCATCATAGGTAATCATTCCTCTCATAAAATTCTCCTATTCCACTTTAACGGTTGGATTTCTCTTGGCTGAAAGCTAAGTTCCAAAAGAGTCAACTAGGCTGTGTCTGACAAATGTGAGGTTGGGCTGGAGATTTTCTTCGCAAAAGTCACTCAAACTTCCTTTTAAGCTCACACTGAGAAGCTCGGAGAGCCTTTAAGGCAGTACGAAGACTAAAAAATATATCTTTTTGAACTCAGCCACTTCTCCGAAGAAAATCCTCTAAATAGGGTCGGATTTGCCAGACAGCACCTAGTCAACCTAATATTTATGAAACCAGGATATCACAAGTGACAAGAGTCGTTTCAAAATTTTACAAACCAGGCAAAATAACCCTTGTGGTAGCTCGTATTAATTATTGCGAGATGTTGGAAAGCTCAAACCCCTGATTAAATTGAAATGTGACCTTTTCTGCCGAACCCCCCTCCTCACGCAGATTACTTTCGAGAGAGTCCATTCTCAAAGGTTATTCCTAAATTCTGGGGAAGTATGGATTTATGATTGATTAACAAAATTAATCGTTGCGCGAATTTTTACAAAACCGTTACGATCCGCTTGAGCTGTTCAGCTCTGGATAGGCTTCCAAAATCGGGAGATTTATTGGCTTCAGGGTGATATTCTAACCGGGCATATTGGAAGGATTGCACCAGGAAACCTTTTTCAAGTTTTACCCCGCTTATCGGATTGCCAAATTTTTCTAACCCGCCAAAGCGGTTCCAACATTCCTTAAAGGGGGTAGAAACCGCAAAACCTGTAGCCGGAAAATATTGGGGGTAAAGATTGGGGTCAACTTGGCGTAGGGTCAGGGTAGGGAATGGTGGAGTTTGGGTTAAACTCAGGTTCGAGGGTTTAAAGTTATTTTGCCAGATAGTGGCGGCTGGTTTTAAGGAACCATCTAATCGGACAAAACCAAAAAATTGTTGGGGTAAATCCGGCATTAGATTCAAGAGGCTGGCGGGAGTAAAATCCCATAAAGTCCAGGCCAACCCTCCAGCTAAATTGTGCTTTACAATAGTATCCAGGCTAAGTTGAATATGGCGGCTTTGCTCACTTTCGCTATAATCGGCAGTCAGTTCTTCGGAAGCACTGGGCCAACCAAATTCCTCCAGTAAAATTGGGAGTTTAGTGGCCCCACTGGCTTGAATCGTTTCAATCATATTATCCAGGTCGTCCGGGTTATATGAATGCAGGGCGACCACATCAACCAGGGAAAGGGCATTAATCCCATTTGGGCCATTCACTAATAAATTTTGCCAGTTGCCAAATCCAATAGTGAGAAAATGGTTATGGTCAGTTTGTCTTAACCGCTGCGCTGCGCGACTTAGCCAATCTAACACTTTTGCCGGATTATTTTGCTTCCAGGGCAGGTAATTATCCGGCTCGTTGTGTAAATCCCAGCCTAACACCCCGGGATTATCCCGGTAATGCATAGCCAATTGGTCAAGATAACGCCAGTTGGCAGCCTCTTCAGTCGAACCTGCGGGCGGGAACTCGGCATAAAAATCAAACAAAGTTATTAATACCCTCATTCTCTGCCGATTAGCCAGAGCTACAACCTGATCAAGCTCTCCCAGCATTTCCGGCTCAGGGGTTCCATCGTTTTTAGTCCAGCTATAATTCTGACCGTAAGGTACCAGCACTCTGAGACTATTTGCACCAAGTTCACTGGCTTTTTTTAAGTCTGTAGCTACTTCATTACCGTCCCAATGCTCCCACATCGGACTCCAAGGGGCGAGGCGAGGATAAAAGTTAAAGCCTTTGAGGCGTACTGGTTGTCCGGCCAATTCGAGTTGCTGACCCTGAACTTTAACAAATTCCCCGTTATTGGAATTAACCACTAGAGTAGGGCTGGCCAATAGATTCTCGGTAGTCTGACCCAGGCTTATTTGCCAGATTTGGAGCGCACCATCCTGTCTGCTAGCAGCTAGTTTTTGACTATCTGGCGAAAAGGCCATACCTAAAGCTGGAAGTCCAGCCCCTTTCAACTCAAAATATAGTTTGCGGCTGGCTAGTTGCCAGACCTGTACATTGCCATCCAGGGTAGCTGTAGCCACCGCATCCCCCTGCGAACTTATAGCCAAAGACTCCACTGGGCCGGTAAGTTGGATGGTGCTTACCTCTATTTGCCGACCAAAATCCCAGGTTCTGACCACGCCATCCTGCCCACCACTGACCAGAAACTGTCCATTTTGACTGAAAGCCAATTCTTTGACGTAGCCGGAATGCCCGACTAATTTACCGTCGGGATGCCAGTTTTGGGTATTCCACACTAATATTTGCCCACTATCATCGCCCGTAACCAGGTTCTTGCCATCCGGCGAAAATACCAGAGTTCGCACCAGGCGGGAGAGTAGAAGAATGTCCTTATAGGATTGTAAAGAGCTACCAGTCCAGTGCCAGAGGTGTAGATAAGCATCCTGGCCAGCCCCGGCTAACAATTTCCCATTCGGTGAAAAAGCCAGGCTTTGGAGTTTAGGGGTTTTAAAGTCTAATATCTGTGGCGGTATTTCGGTTGAGATTTGCCAGATACTTAATCCCCCTGTTGCGTTTGCGCTTGCCAGCCAATTGCCATCAGGAGTAGTCGCTAGAGTTAGGGAGGCTGCACTTTCTGTTGGGTTATTCAGGTTGGCTGATTCAGTTCCAATCTCTGGGCTCCAAAATCTAATATGCCCATCGCTTCCACTCGTGATTATTTGTTTGCTATCTGGCAACCAGACAGGATTAATTTGATAGGATAAAGATCCATCTAACTTTATAAGCGATTGCCCACTGACAGAATCCCAGATTTGAATTGTATGGTCGTCCGAAACACTAAACAGGTGGCTTCCCAGGGGGTCATAAACGACTCCACGTACTGCGCTGGTATGCCCTTTCAAATTAAAACCAGGAACTAAATCCAGAGAATTCTGCGCTCCTTTGATTATCTTCCAGACTTTAAGGCTGGAATCCCCGGCCCCTTCCGCCAGATAAGAATTATCCGGGGAAAAAGTCAGAGTATGAATCGCTACATTCCCACCTGCCACCACAAACCGCCGGGCTGAATCAGGTTGCAGATTAGTCCAGATTGTAACTCCGCCCTGACTATCTCCGGCAGCCAATTGCAAGCTAGCGGGCGACCAACCTACCGAGCGCAAGGCCCCACCAGAACCATCCAAAGTTACTTCTTTTTGAAAAGTTTTTTCTGTTCGTTTAACCACCGCTACCTGACCATTGGTAGAAACAAAGGCCAGGCGGTTGCCAGACCCTGACCATTTTATATCATTAATTCCAAATCGCCCATTATCCAGAGTAAAGAGTAACTGGTTAGAGCTAACATCCCATAAGCGTAAAGTATTATCACTGCCCCCACTGGCCAGGATTTGCCCATCCGGGGAATAAGCCACTGATCGCACGCTCCCCTGTGGCCCTGGTAGATTTACAGGTGCAGTTTGGCAGGGTAAATGCCATACTCGTAAATTGCCGTCAGCGTCCCCGCTGGCAAGTTCCTGACCGGAAGGTGACCATGTTAAGGAAACCAGAGAGGAAGGATAGTTAAAAAAAGTGCAACTAAGTTTAAGCTGTGGAACTTGCACCGAGCCCGAAATTGCCCAAACCCTAAGCAAAGTGTCGGCAGAAGCGGTAGCTAGACTTTTACCATCAGGGGACATCGCTATGGCATTCACTGGAGCGGTATGGCCTATAGCTATGGATTGATCGAACACCAGTTTATTCGAGGTTTGGATTGGTATATTTGGTTTGGTAGGTTTAGGGGCGAAAGAAGCAATAAATAAGACGGCCAGAAGACTTAAACCGAAAAGTAAACCAAGCCCAAACTTATGTTGTTGGCTGTTTTTACGGATAAGTTCAAGATTAATTTTCAAATGCTTTCTCTTATATTTTAACTTAGCCAATAGTACAATTATGGTCAGCTCTAAAAGCTAACAACCTGCTTTACATCTAGCTCCCTTTGAATTTAAGTTAAGCACCTTTGAATTTAAATGCAACCACCGAATGGGCGGGTAGTTCAAAGGTAAAATGGGTTGGATCGCTTACCGCAAATAGCGCGTCTACCAGCCCGGTATTATTCCGCCCAACCCCATTGCGCTGACTATCCAGATTCAAACCATTTAACATCGTAGCTTCGATGGGCTGCTGCCCGTCCGGCCCAAAACCCGAAAGATTAAAGTTAACCAGTTGACTTTGTTCGGGGTCACGATTGACAACAATCAAGTACAGGCTTTTCCCATCACTACTAAGGGAGGCGGTAGTCACCAGCGGTGAAAAATCAATACCAGGAACTAGCGTGCCACCGGTACTATGCAAGGTAGCACTACCCTCGGCTACACTGGCAATAACTTTTGAGCCAAGATGCCCGGCAAAAAGCTGTAAAGCCTGATAACTTGGTCGAGGGGTATCCAGCGAACCATCCTGATTGTAATAAAACAGGCCATAGGAACCCGTATCCAGGCTGTAATGGTTGGCCTCACTAATTCCCCGATTGGCAAAGCTGGCGAGCATAGCGGCGGTAGCCAGACCTCCTGCCAGATTATCAAGTTGGGCAATAGAATGAATGGCGATATTGTACTCAGAAACAATCAACTCATAGTGCTTGCCAGAAGGCGCAAAACTTTTTATATCCGCCTGCGCTTCGGCCAGCCAGCTATCGGAGCGGTTAGAAGCACCCAAAATATCAAGCTCGGTTAGCCCGGTACGTGGCCCTTCTCCTACCGGGTAAAGATGAATATTAAAGCCGTCAATATCCTGTCCCGCCAGACTAATCAGCGTGGAAATCTGGTTGCGTAAACTGCCCCAGGCTGAACCTGGAACCGCAATAGTTAGAAACAGCTTGATAGGAACGGGGCTGGCTGCCCGCATCGCCCTGGCAAATACCACCGACCGCGCCGCGTAATTCGCCGGGTCGCTGCTTGGTTTGTTATACCAGACTGAGTCGCCACCATTTTTGGCAGTGGGATTGGCGTAACTATATTCGCCGGTATTACTGAAGCCGGTAGTTCCTGAGTCGTAAAGTTCTCCGCCTATTTCCCAGCGGGTAATATTATAAGGGTCGGTAAAGCCGTGCTGGTGACGTAAAGCTACTTCAGCCAGGCTAGTGTCAGTGCCGTTGGCATAGGCCACTTCGGCGGCGGCTTCCTGCGCAGTTCCGGAGCCAAAATTAATTTGCGCCGTTAAACTCCCGCCAGCTTTGCGGGCCATCCCTGCCGCTTCGTCCAAGTTTATAGCCCCCGAACCAGGAGTAAACACCTGTTGCCAGTGATAACCATCGGCACCCCCGGCGCGTACCCCTTTCATTCTGCCACCATCAAACTGGCTGCCAAAACGTAATGAAAAAGCAGTTTCGCCAGTGGCTGGGTTGAGTTGTCTGACTAAGTCCAGTATCTGGTTGGGGGTTTGCTGATTCCAGTCCGGGTGCTGGGTCTCTCCTGGCAGAGTGTAATGCAGGGTTTCGGTACTGGCTCCCACCAAATCCCCGGCAACCCCGGTTATAGTTCCGGCATCAACTGTAATAGTAGCGTTAGCGGGTGGCAGCATCCTGGTTTTGAAGGACTCGGCCCCCAATAACCCAAGCTCAACCTCATAGGGCGTACCCTTGAATTCGGGGTGATACTCAAAGCGATTGCGCTCAAAATATTGAACGGTATAAAGTTTTCCATCGGTTGGCGACATCTCGCTAATTTCTTCACTCAGCGGATAACCAAAAATTGCCAGACCACCATGTTGTTCCCAGTAAGTCTTAAAGCCAAAACCAAGATTATGTCCGGTCTGGGGGAAATATTGGAACTGACTACTTTGCACGGGGGTAGCAGTCAGGTAATTTTTCCCGGCTTGCTTTAGAGTTTGCTCACCAAGCAGGGAAAGTTCTACCTGATAGGGGCTGCCACTGAATTCTGGATGGTATTCCAATCTGGCTCGTTCAAAATATTGAACCCGTTGATAGCCTTCAAAAAATTCTTCACTGATGGGGTAGCCAAATTGAGCCAGACCACCGTTGTTTTGCCAGTATTTAAGAAAATATCCTCGAACATTATGGCTGGTCTGAGAAAAAAACAACTGGTTAGCTGGTTCACCCTACGACAGGATACCTGTAAAAATCTACCACAAGCCTTTTTAGCTTATTGTGAAAGGATATTTATTAAAATATAAAATACCAAATATAATGAGGATTTCGAGCTTTTTGAAGCAAATAAGACCAAAGAAGGGGC
>JBBQZS010000087.1:0-20259 GCA_038207495.1 Chloroflexia bacterium | reverse complement strand
CTCACCCCGTAAACCTGGCTGGCCTCGGTTTTGTTCATTCCTTTTTCGACCGCTTTTACTATTCGTGTTCTTAAATCTACACTATATGCTTTCATCCTTCTAGTTTACTTCTAGCTCTACCTTTTTGCAATTTGCTATAGGTATATTAGCCCCATTTTCCATTCTAACAGGATCGCTTGCAAGAGCATAATCATTACCGCATCTAAGCGACCTATCTAGCCATTGTTGGTTTTTATCCCAAGTGTATCTTTCGAGAAATAGTGCATCTTTGCCAGGCTGAGGGTTATCAACAAAAAGTTTAGTGTCCTTGAAATTACCCAATATTGTTGTTTCGCCTGGTACACATGGACTATTTAGTTTATCTTGATCCCGTTGTTCTTTGTCTGCCTCTCCTGGATCAGAAAGTGAAGGTAATGGTTTATCTGGCTTTGGGTTCCCCGTAGGAATAGGGGCGTGTGCATCAGCTTGAGCTTGCTCCGTATTCGACACTGCAATTGTGGCAGCAACAGCTACCTGGGCGGCTACATCACTCATCGGCTCATCATATTCTTCAACAGGGGCTCGCCTTGAGTAATGCCCGGTAGGGTCAGTACCAACGATTGGATTATTATGGACGTAGGCGTAGCGATTCACTCCATCAGAAACGTTATCAGGAGTAAGGAACTTACCCAAAGCCGGATCGTAGTATCTGGCATTGTAATACAGTAGTCCCGTACCATCAAGCCGCTGCCCGGTATAGTTGAGGGTGGTTTGGCCAATACCCCCACTCTTGACCTTGCCCCAGGGGTCGAAATATTGCTGGCTGGCGATGTTACCCCCACTGGTGGTGGCGAGGCTGACACTCCCTAGGTGGTCACTGTGCAGGTAGGTTAAGCTGCTGCTGACCCCATTATACTCCCGCACCGCAACACTGCTGCCCCCAAAGCTGTAATACTGCTTTTTGACCCCAGTGCTGGTTTCTTCCCATTGCCCGAGGTAGAAGGTAGTTATGCCGTTCCGAGTGCGGTAAACCCGGTTGGTGTCCCCATCATAGCCATATTGCTCCTGCACCAAATCTATCCCGGTAACGCTACTGGGCTTGTTGTCGTAGTTCCAGCTGTAAGTGCGGTTGTCGCCCCCGGTCAGGTTGCCGTTGAGGTCATAAGTCCGGTTGACCCCCGCTACCGAGTTGGGAGTGTGGGGTCGAGCCTGTCCACTCGTTGGGTAGCTGTAATTCACCCCGGCTTTAGTGGTCAGGTTGCCGATGGTGTCATAGCCATAGGTTTCACTGGAGGCTGGGGGTGGAGTGGGAATAGTTCCGCCCCCGAAATCATCAAAAACACTGCCACTGGCGTTACTGGCTCCTAGCCCAATTTTACCACCCAGTGCCAGATAAGGCCAACTCCCTGCTACCGTGACACTGCCCACCAGTGTGCTGTTCTTGTAAACTTCAACCGTACCATTGGATTTAGCTCTGGCTCCAAACTTGTCCCCCGCCGCAAAGGTTACGGCAATATCCGACCCCTGCTGGGTCGCGGTGCCACTACTACAGGCATAAACCTGGACTTTACTGCTGCTAGGCAGATAGCGCACCTGTAGATTATTACACTGGCTGGTATCCTGAGCCTTGAGACCCAACGAGATGTACCCGCTACTGGCCTGGATGGTGCTGAGGGTGGCAAAGGCTTCCTGGTCAGCCCCAAAAGCGTCTTTCCAATACAGGCTGGAGACTGAGGCGTTACTGACCGCCAACTGGTTACTCGAAATGCTGAAGGTGCTTGTGGTATCGCCCACCCACACAATCCCCGGCGCACCGTTAGCCCGGTTGAAGCTGTCAATATTACTGGTTATGGGGAAAGTGCTGGACATTGCCCCGCTAGGAGTACCCGCACTGGCACTGGTCAGGCGGTTGAGGTCGTCATAGCCATAGGTGTTGGTCTGCCCAATCACCGCGTCGGCTATTGTGCCAATATTGCCCACGTTGTCGTAGGTGTAGCTGCGGTTGAACAGGCTGCCAGTATTGCCACTCGTCCCAACTTTTAGGGTATTCAGGCGGGACAGGGGGCTGGTGTAAGCCCAATTTTGCTGCAAACTGTTGCCCAGAGTAACTTGAGTGGGCTGGCTGAGAGCGTTGTAGGTCGCCCCACTAGCGTAACAGATACCCGAATACTGGTTGGAGCAAATGCTGAGGGGTCGCCAGGCGGCGTTAAAGCTGTTAGTAATAATTTCCCGGTCAGCCGCATTCACATTGGAAGGGTCGGTCAGGCTAGGGTATTTGGTGGTTAGCAACCGGTCAGCACTGTCATAGGTATAGTTAAAAGTACGAGTGCCACTTAACCCGTTTACCACATAGGTGGTGGTTATCACCCGCCCCCGGTTGTCGTAACTCCAATTGGTGCTGGCCACCTGGGAGCTACTAACGGTATTCGAGATGCTGGTGCGCTGCCCTTTGCCGTTGGTGGCACTGCTCTCGTCATAGTTAAAATAAGCCACATTTCCTGTGCCAGGGTAGGTTTTAGTTTTGAGCCGATTGAGGGCATCATAAGAATTGGTAATGGTCTGGCTTTTAGCATCGGTTTGGGTTATCAGGTTGGAGTTGACATCATATCCATAACTCCAACTGCCCATATCGGGGTCACTCATACTGGTCTTGCGACCCAGACTGTCATAGCTGATGGTGGTGTTATTACCCACGTTATCCGTTACCTGGGTCAGTTGGCTCAGAGCGTTATAGCTGTAACTGGTGGTGGCATAATAGCTCCAGGGGGTGGTGTAGGAACCGCCACAACCAAAACCTGCCAGATAACTATTTCCAGTATTGTCACAATTCCCGGTAATTTCTGCCACATATAAAGTCCGACCCAGGCTATCGGTTCTGGTCTGGCTGCGGTGGCGGTTGGCATCAATTACGTTGGAGCGTAAGGTCACTACCCCGTTGGTCTCAGCCCCAATCGCATAACGGTGGCTGGTTTTGGTGTTATCGGGAGCAGTAGTGTCGTAAACTCGACCCAACGGGTCATAGCTATTGACCGTCCAGCGCATATTGGTATCGGTATCGGCGGGAGCATATACCAGGAAATTCGGGTCATTTTGAGCGTAACCTATATAACGAGCCTGGGAAGTTTTAAGCACCCTTCCCATATTATCGTAGCGGGTATCGCTGACAATCTGCTGCGCTCCAACATCTCCGCCCCTCACACTTCGGCTTTTGTTCTGGATTACTCTTCCCTGCCCATCGTAAAACAGGGTGATGGGGCGGGTATAGTTGTTAACGGTATCGCCCTCATTCACACGGTAGATGTAGCGGTAGGGGATTTCGGTATCGTAATAGGTGGCAGTGAGCGCCGGGTAAGTGCTGGTATCGCCCGGCTTGAGCATCGTTAGCATCCGCCCAAACCCGTCATAGGTGGCACTGCTGGTATTATTATTGACATCGGTGATAGTGCTGAGGGTACCCATCCGGTAGTCATAGCTGGCCTGCTCGGTCAGGGTGACGCTACCAACAGTGGGGGACTGCACCTGGGTGGAGAAACTATGGAACAGGCTGTCGTAGGTGACGGTGCTGGTGCGTGAGCCGGTGTTGCTGGGAAAGGTATGGCTCCAAAGCCCGGTGGTACTATTGTAATCGGAGGTGCCAGTTGTCAGATAAGTGGTGCTGGTGGTTTTGTTACCCCAGGTGTCATAGCCAAAGGTGGCATCGGTGCCTACCAGTCCGGTCAGGCTGACTGGAATCGGGCCACTGGAAATTATAGTGCGGCTGCGGGTAACATCGCCAGCCGTGCCTAACGTTCCCAACACCAGATTGCCATCATAGAAACTCCAGGCCATCGTCAGGCGGTTCTGGCTGCTACCGCTCAGGCCATCAAAGGTGGAAACCTGGTAGGAGCGGTTCACGATGTAGTTGGTGCTATCTACTTTGGTGGCAAAACGGATACGGGTTTCGCTAACCCGGCTGCCCTGGCTGTCATAAACCTCACTCCGGGTCAGGTTGCCGTACTGGCTACCCCCATCCTGGTAGGCTGGCTCGTAATAATATTTGGTGGTTTTGGTGGTATGTTGAGAGTTAACCTCGTCGGTACCACTGCCCTCGTAGTTCTTCTGCTCGGTTTGGGTCTCGTAAGTCCAGGCTCGCCAATCGCCCGAAAGTGGATTTCCCCCGTAATCGTAAAAGGTGGTGGCAAAGGTGTGGTTGGTGATAGCCAGATATTGCAAAGCCGGACTGGCGGTGGCCGAGGTTTTGACAATAGTTTTATATTCTTTGCCCTTCAAAAACTCCCGGTCGCGGAGTTGCTGGAAACAGGAGTCATTTGGGATATTTGTGCCACTAATGGCTGGCACACAGCCGACATCCCCCTGATAGAAATAGTGTTCGCTAACGGTGCCATCCGGGGCAGTCACGGTGGTTTTGTTATGCCCCCGGAACTCGGTATAGGCTTTGTGCATTAGTACCGAGCTTTGGTCAGTATTGGTATCAAGATATTTATTGTAATACAAGGCTGCCGAGTTGGGATATACCTGGTTATTGTTTTGTTCATTGCTATAAAGGATAGTGCCAAAACCGTTTGCGGCAGGGTTGGTATAACTGTAACTCCAGGTGCCCGTGGTATACCAGGCTTGCCCGCTGGTGCCACTGGTGATGGTTTTGCTTAACAGGCGATGGTTGTTCTTGAAACTACAACAATTCACCCCATGATCAACTAACCAGCGCCCTACCACCTCAAAATTAAAGTTAACCTGCCCACCCTGGTTATTGTTCATGGTAATAATTCGGTTCCAGCCGCCAATGGGAAAGGTATCAGTTCCCCGCGTTAAGCCGTAGCTGAAGGTCGTGGCAGGCAGGGCGGTAGTACCGTCGTTAGCAATCTTTTGAATACTCATGAGGGTCAGGCGCGGGTAGGCGGTGTTGGCAACCCAGCCGTTTGAGGTGCCAATCGAGTTATCGGAAAAAACCGAAGTGGTAGTGCTATAGTCCACCTGGCAACCACTGCCCAGGCGGTTTTCATTGGCATAGCAGAGGTTATACTGGCGGACTTTTTGCCAACTGCCGGAGTTAAAGGGGCTGGAGCTGTTGCTAAAGACCTGAATCGAGTCAAGCTGGACGGTTTGATGGGGTGAACTACTCATCTGGTTACTGGCATTCTCCCAACCGGCATCATAAGGGCGGGCCGAAACTACAAACTGGACTTTGTAGCGGTCTGCCGAGCCGCTTACATTTGCATTCGCGCCCCAGGATATAGTGCTGGGATAAATATCCCAATCTAAGTTTCCACTAAGTATATAACCGTTGCAATTGGTTGTGTTGGCGCGCTGATCATGCGTATAGGTGTAGGTAATGGTATTACCATGAGTGTCGGTTATTTTGGTGAGGTTCCACTTGTATACCTCGTGATAAATCGAGTTTTGTTCGGTACAAAGGTTCCAACCCCACCGACCTTGATCGGTAAATTCATAAAGAGTACCGTCACTAGCCCAAACCTTCCAACTGGTGTCGAAGCCAATCTTTTGAGCCCGAATAAAGGCTCCATTGGTCATATTGAAATTACCACTACCCGCATCAAATAAATCGGTGGAGACGCCGTTAAAACTGAGAGAATAATAGTTGCCACTGGCGGCCTTATTAAGCGAAACTGAACCCGTATCGAGGCTCCAGCCACGCCCTATCCAACCTGCCTGACCAGTAGGGCTTTGACCAGTAATCCCATCATTACTGGTGCTGTTATAACTTAAAGCTACCGAAGGTTTTACTCCACCCGGGCCAGCTGGAACATCAATCGGGTAGTTGTAGCTTAACCCTCCAGTGAAAAGATTTTCTTGCCAGTTCTGGAGCGTGGGTAAAAAGGCGGTGGAAGCGGAAGTACCATCCGAAAACTGGTAAGCCGAGAAGTGGTCAACCTGGGCGGTGGCGGTCAGGGTTTTATCATCTATTTGAGTGGGTAGGGCTACCCAATCCCCTACAAAACTACTACCGTTTGGTAAGGTGACTTTCTTGGTTTCATCAAACCAGAAGAGGGTGACAGCACTGAGGTCAAGGCGCAAAGCCTGAAGTTGCTGGCTGGTAAAAGTCTGGGAAATAGTCAGAGGGGCCTCAAACTTGTGAACCTCTTTGCCTTTATCGTCGGCAGCTTCGAGGTGGAAGGTACCAAAGCCTTTGCCATTCCCGGCTTTGTCCGGCGGTATTTTCGCACCAGTCGCCACCAGTTCTGGGAGTTTTTCTTTGTGAGACTTATATTTCAGGTCAAGGGCAGTTTTGGAGGCTTTACCTGGAATTAGCACTTTAACCCGCCCATCGGGGCTTCTGAGTTCGGTATCCTGGCCGGGGTTAAAGCGAGATTTTCCGCTATTTTGCAAAAGGATTATTTCTTCAGTGAGATTACGGCTACCCTGAAAAGTATTAGGGGATGGAGCGATATTTGTGGGGGTAGTGACCGGATTGACAAGCACTCCACTGACATCCTGGATTGGAATAACCAGACCAGTGGCCGTCACCTGAGAGTGGAGTAGGAGAGCTTCCCCGGTGGGCATACTGGAAATGGTCAATGTGGCGGTAAAGGTGACGGTAGCCGAATTTCCGGCCAGTTGTGCCAAATTCCATTGCCAGCCCTGAGTAGCTGACACCAGGCCATCCCCGGCTTGTGGAGTAGCACCATCAGGCACTGGTAGGGTAAATACCAGATTAGAGGCTGGGTCGGGGGCGGAATTCATTACCTGATAGGTAACTGTGACTGTATCACCCACCGTTGGTTGATTGGGAGTGATGGTAGCGTGGATCGAAAGGCTGGGCAGATGAGGGTCGGCTTCGGGTGAAACGGTAATTGGTTGAGAAGTTGGGGCTTGCAGGTCGTTATTGGTAGCAGCAGTCGGATTGGTTGGGGGTGGGGAGTAGGGTGCAGCTGAAACCTGGGGCATTTGGACAAATAGGTTAAAGAGGACTATCAGGATAATTAGTAGATTTAAGAATTTCTGTGAAAAAGCCTTACGCCGACGCTGCAACCAGAGCAACATATATTTCATCCTCGTTTCGTTTTGTAGATTAGTTCAGCTATTTACTAAAACTTTTTTTTACGATTAGTGGCGCACTGAATCAGCCCTTAATTCAGGGCAAAGTTAAACTAACCTCTGTCCAGTACTGGAATAGGCGGTTTAAGGTCACACAAAAACAAACCTCAAGGTTAGCTTTGAACCAGCATCAAAAAATTGGGTTTGGTGATATTAAAATTCTAAATGTAAAAAAAGTGTTACTAAATCAAAAATTTGGTAAGTGCATCAAGTTGAAATTTTTAGACAAGCTGAAGCGGTCTCAAGAAGTAAAACAGGTTAGAGACGAACCCAGCCAGATTTCAGACTACGTTGGATATTTGCCCAAAGGTTAGAGCAACATTAAGCTAAAATTAGAATAGCCTAATACTAAAAGTTTGTCAAGGTATTAATTATTAGGGTTTTAGAAATTGTTGAAGATAATGGTTCAGGACAGATTAGTCAGAAAACCTATAATAACATCCCGAACAACAAATTGAGAAATTAAATATACCACATTGGCAAGGTTAAAATAGTTTAGGTATCGTTTATCAAGTCAATCAATTGGTAAGAAATTCCAGTTTCACCGGAATTGCTGCTGTTGACTACCGCAATGTCATAAGTGGGCCTTGAGGAGATCGTTTCAGGGAATGAACTATCAATATAGGTTAAATTCTGGTTTCTCCTGGTCTTTGAAGAGCTATCAAGACTTTCGCCCTAAAAATCACCAGAGGCGGCAGGTCGCTAAAATTGGAATCTTCACTTTGGACTCAAACGAAAGTTTTGACCTTTTTGACAGGCTTGTCCATATGGTTTGAAATAGCCGACTCCCTACTTTTGTAGGCAGTCAAGGCTTTTTCGATTACAAATGTAGTGAGATGAGCAGCCTACTTTTATCGAAAAACAAAGGTAGCCTTTTGCGCCGACTACAAAAAAAGATGCCAGGGTGCGTTCTGGCATTGCCTAAATTGTAGGCGAGGTTCGTGATAGTGTACCAAATCTCCCTTTGCTCCCGCCGCCAGCACATCCCATCCCGGAATTGCCTTATTCCGTAACAGGCGCATGCCAGTCAACTGCCGCCCAACCCCTTCTGGCTACCACCAAACGTTGGCGACTCAGATTAAGGGTAATAACGGTAGCTCTACCACACGGCGTTTTCCCCACCATCTGTCCTCCACTCAAAATGTTCTGACCAAATTTGAGTTCGAGGATTGAACAGAGCTACTTTTTCTTTGGTTTCAGGGTCAAGAGAATGGGAAAGGTCAGACTTAAAGCTATTACATTTAGAACACGATAGCCACAAATTAGCCTCAAGACTTGAGCCGCCCGCCACCTCAGGTATAATATGTTCCACCTCCATTGCCGCACCCACGATTGTTTCCGAAGTCAAACAATAACCACAACGGTAGTTAGCCTGGGCCGCTACTTTTTGGCGTAATTTCTTTGAGATTTAGGTGTCACTCATTCCAGTGGGCCTAAACCACTTATATCGTAACCTCGTTCCTTGAGTACCAGGGCGGCGTAAGTGCGGGTGAGAATATAACGGTCATATTCAAAACGCAGCTCTTCCAGTGTCCGTAGTTCCTGGACGGTCAGGCTGGCCTGTCCCTTTTTTTGTTGTTTTTGATTTAATAACCTGAAACTATCAGCCCTTTTAGTGGGCAGCCGATTGAGAGCCGCCTGCAAGACCGTCTTATCATCCTGAAGCGGGAGGGCCAAAATCTCTTGAGATAATTCTGGTGGCAAATCTTTACCCAACATTCGGGCAATTTTTTCCACTAATTCGGGAGGGTTAGAGTTAAAATGTGTCCCGGCAATTGCAGATTGTGAGAGTGGTTTAGTAATGGCCGCCGTTGAATCCTTGAGATAATAACCCAGCACTGACTCTGCTAGCTCATTGGCAGCCACCCCTTTGGCTTCCGCCAGCTTGGCGAGCTCCTGATAAAGTTCCGGCGATACATTTAACATGGCCATCTTACAACCTCATCTCGAAAGGATAATGTATCAGGATTTAGCAATACAAATATTTTAGCACTCTGGCGGTGTTTCAGCTTATAACAAGGCCAATTGAGCATCATTTCCAGCTATTTTGATCTTTTTAATAGGCTTATCAGTTTCCTCATCAGGTTCATCTTCAAGCAAATCCTCTATATCAATTTCCAGACTAAGCCCTTTTTCCTTAAAAGCAGCGTTAAGGGCATCGGCCAGTTTAGACAATGTACTAGGGAAAGGCCGTTTAGTATGGGCGTTTTCAATTTGGCTGATGGTTTTATCGTCTACCCCGGCTTTTTGGGCCAACTCATCTAAGGTAAGTCCGCTCTTACCACGCAGCTTTTTGAGTTTGGTTAATCTTGCCCCTTTTTTCCTTTTCATTATCTGGCCTCGATTCGTGAAATTCTGGACTTAAAACTATAAATTGTAGCAAATACCAGCATAGCATTACCTGGTGGTAAATGTCAATAAATTTGCTTAATTCGCAGTAATTTGAACCTAAACCCCTTGACAAATGCCAAAAAAGTGCTAAAATAAAAGTAGAGATTAGCAGTAATTCGCAGTAATTTGAGCCTAAAATAATGGCCTACTAACTACCGTTAATAGTTAATAGGCCGGATATCTAAAACATAGCCGTCAAGCTTATTTCAGACAAGGAGATTATATACCATGACTATTTCTACTTCCACCCGCCGCCTTTGCCAAGTTTGTCAGACCGATGGTGGCGACGAATTCGGCAAACAAACCCTTGTTTTCGATAAAGGCAAGTATGTCTACTCCGCCTGTCAGCCAGATTTTGACCCCCGAAAGATTGCCACTGCTACTAAACCTATCCAGTTCCAGAGTGTGGCCCCCGTTTGTGGTGGTTGTGGCGAAATTACCCCCAATTCTTTTTTCACCGAAGCCGCCTGGACTCGGCAGGATGGAGTGTGGCGTTGCCCGTCTTGCCAGATTTCACCCCGCAAGCTTGAAGCCAGAACAGGTTTCTGGGAAGCTCGCACCGACCCAGCCACTAACCTGTTTTATGCCATTGAAGACCATCCCGATTTTGGAATTGTGGATGTGCAAGGCCCGTATGTTACCGAACCAGATGAGGAATTATTCAAAAAGCTGGCCTTAAACCAGCACAAGTTTGCGCCCTTAACCGTGCTGGATTGGGCAGACGAGAAGTGGGGAGCGGCAAGTGTAGCCCGCGAGGCCGAACGCGCCGCCGATTGGTGCGAACAACGCGGCTATTAACCCACCAACAAGGCCGGGGTGTTTCCTCCCGGCCTACCCAAAAGGAGCAGCAACATGAAAAAGTTCTTGGGGCTGGCAGTGGTGGTGTTAGGTCTAATGATTTTCGCCACCATTGTGTTAGCGGTTATCGGTAATCCCTCGGCCCAATTCATTCTTAGTTGTGCCGGGAGAGGTTTCCAGAATTGTCGTAAGTGGGGTTAAAAATTACCCCGATTAAGTTCAAACGGGCTGGGGTTAGTTTCCAGCCCAATAGTTACTAATGAAGGAGTACAAACTATGAGTAAGGGCATTAACAAGGTTATTTTGTTAGGTAATTTAGGGAAAGACCCGGATTTCCGTTTGACCCCCACCAACGCCGTACCAGTTGTTACGTTCAGTCTGGCCCTGAACCGTAACGCCAAAGATGGGGATAGCTGGAAACAGGACACCGAATGGGTTAGATGTATCGCCTGGGAAAGGCAAGCCGAGATTATTGCCGAGTATGTCAGGAAGGGCTAGAAGCTCTACGTTGAGGGCCGCTTGCAAACCCGCGAATGGATGGATAAAGAAACCAACACAAAACGCTATAGCACCGAGGTGGTGGTGCAGGATTTTAGCCTGTTGGGGAATAAACCGCCAACGGGTGATGAGGAAGGCGAGGATAGCTTTGCCCGACCAGTCACACCCAACCAGCCAGAGGCCGAACCCGACAATATACCGTTCTAGGCACAAATCTTTGGCGTTAGCAATAGAAATAAGGCCGGGTAATTCCGCCCGGTCTATTAACAAAGTGAGGTGTAGCAATGGAAGAATTTGATTTAAATGAAAGCCCGGATTTAGAGCCAGAAAACGTGAAGGAGCGGCTGGGGCATTTACTGGAAGAAGCCGCCAATACCCAGATTGTAATCGAACGCTGGCAGGAGCATCAAAAAGAGGTAAAAGACGAAGCCTGGACGCTGTTAGCGGTTATGGGCGGAAAGTTTCAGGGAGAGATGGGGGAATTGATGGCAGTACAACCGGGTACGACCAATAGCTACGATAGCACCAAACTGGACGCGTTACTGACCAGCCTGGAAACCGCCGGATTAAAGAATGTGGCGGCAGCCTTGCGTTCTTGCAAACGTACCAGTCAGCGGGAAGGCTATGTCAGGTTTAGTTTGAAGCGGGGTAGCTAGAGGCTTACGAGCCATCCCAGGCATACCCGATGGCAACCAGAGGGGCGGGGTGTTTCCTCCCTCTTCCCCGCCCCTTTCTTTAGTCGAATAACTCTAATTAGGTTAGTTATGTCAAGTAAAATGCAGGTAATAACTCGAAAGGATAGATGCTATGAAAAGTTCACCCCAGATGCGGCAGATAATAACCGAGCTTTGCCAGAAATATAATTTCAAGCTGGACAAAATCGGGGCTTATCTAAAGCTGGAAATGGAAAGTTATATGCCCCTTGTTATCGAGAAGATAGGGCCAAACTCGGTAGCAGTGGCCCATTACTATTACCAGAACGGCGATGCTATTGCCGACCCGGAGATTGTGTTTCTAATAGTGGGAGAAGATTGGATTGCGGCTGAAATTAGCCAGCCCAACTATTATTCAGTCCCGGTGAGGACGGACGGCAGCAAGGAATGTGTCTGGCTTTGTCCCGACCAGAAGAGCCAGCGGGAACAGGCTGAGATTGCCGAGTTAGCCAGAATGTGGGCGGAGAATCTCAGGGGTCAGGGCTGGTTAGAAAATGGGCGGGTGGTGGCTACCCAGGCCGGGGAGTAATGACCCCCAAAAACGGATACTAGCCAATAACCAGAAAGGCAAGTACAGCCCGCCGAACCATTTATAAGGAGAACAAGCTTGAGTCAAGAGCCCCTTACCAGACCGTCTATATATAAGCCATGGAACTCCAGGGGGATGGCGTGCGGTAACAACGCCCGCCCAACCTCCTCAAAAGTTATTCCATCCAGGGCTAACAAAAAGGATTTGCCGGCATTGCCATCAAGTACCACCGAAAGCACCAGCCCATCGTCCTCGCTCTTACCAGCCGGTTTGGCTACAAAAATAGGTTCGTTAGGGTAGCAGCCCGCTTCAAACCAATCTTTGTTGATACGCTCGTTAGTGTCAACCTTTAGCAGACGGTTAGAAACCATTTCGGGGTAGTCTGGCCGGTTACTGACTCCATAGGCATAACGGTAACTTTTACCCCGCTTTAAGCCTTCGTTGATAGCCGGTAAATCCAGCCGTTCGCTAGAAAGCACCTCATAATCTACCGAAAACTTTTTAGTGCTACCCAAAGCCAGAGGAATGCGGTAACGCCGGAACTGCTCATTTTTACCGCCCCTTATCCCAGCCCCCACTTTAAGTTGCTCAATAAAGCCTTCTTTCAAGGTCTCAACGCTGGTAGTACCAATGTCTATAAAAATATCGCCATCCTGCTCAAAAGAATTTACATGATGGAAAGCAAAAAAGGCTTCACTCTGGAAAGTGCCGACCACCGCTCCGGTTCTTTTACTGATAACATAAAATCTGGTGCCGCGCTCCGGCTTCCATTCGTAGTTTTCGATATAGGTTTTGGTGCTGGTTAAAACTTTAAGCGGCTGTAGCACAAAGGGAAACTCGCTCAGAATTATATAATTTTCGGTCATCCCAAAACTATGCATATAAGCGGGCTCGCGGACCGGAATAGAGCATAATAAGACCCGTTGTTGGCTATGGCCTTTTATCCGATAAACATTATAGCTACTGGTGGGGCCAAATCTGGTCAGGTAGTTATAAATATTATCTCGTAGAGCATCATATTGAGGGTGCGGGGTGGAAAGCTGCCCGGCCAGGGTATCCGAAAACTTGAATTCTCCCCCGGCTTTAAGGGTAAAGGGGTCAAACTCAGTGGGTTTGGGTGGCTCGGTTAAAGCCAGGAAGCGTGTACCAATTTTTACAATACTGACGTTGGTATTAATTGTTTTGCCGTCATCACCCCCCATTATTAAACGAAAGAGGTCAAACCAGCGAAAGACAAAATCGTTTTTGCTGCGTGTTCCAAAGGCATCCGGGAGTTTCTTTGTCCGTATGGTTTCCTTGAAAACATCAGTCTGAAGGAAGCGATTTCGGTAGGAGACCCTCCCCGCCTGGAAGGTATAACGATGCAGCATAGCCAGCCCGTCAAAAACGTGCTGGAAATATTGACCACTGTAGTCAAATAAAGCGGGACCATTCCGCAACAGACTACCATTGAGCCAATCAGGAAAAGTACCCTGGATGGGCAAGCTCTCAAGATCTATCTGGGATTTCAAGCTGGTAAAGCCGGCCTGATATTTACTTATCACTTCAACTTTCGTAACCAATTAAAAACTCCTTCAAGCTAACAAATCTGTTATCTAACTGCCTATCATTTTACCCAATCGGGCTGAAGAAAGTCTTTTGAAAGGGTATAGTTTTAGAGTCATAACAGCTGATTTAGGTTGATACGCACCTGGCATAGCTAGTCCGTCTGGTTATAAAATCTTCAGGCGGTTTTTGGGGGGGGTAAGGTTGGCAAGTTGGAAAGGTGGAATGGTCAGGCCTAACACTCCTTCTGGGACATAATTAGGCGATGTATTTCCAAATTGGGATAAGTGGACTATTCATGTCTTGACAAACTATAGAATCAGCCTACAATACATGATAGCGTACCCTGAAAGCGAACGGGTATTCTGAGTTTGTTTTAGCCACCAAATCCTTTTTAGCATGCCAGTGGCTCTACTCAATAACTGAATATTCAACAGGGAATAGAATAAGGTTTAAAGAAATAAAAAAGGCTGGCCTGGAGCCAGCAACTATTACAAATCTATAAAATTGAAAATCCCCGCGAGCCGACCAAGCACTGGGGATATTTCGTTCAAAGCATAGCCCCCACCAGGGAGGACTTTGTTTTCTTTTTACACTTAAAAGGATAACATAGGAGACTCCCCATGTCAAGGGCTAAATGGAGTTTCCTATGCCTAATTTACAAAAAGAGCAGGCTATTGTTCAGCCTACCCCCAAAACACCACCCGAAAAACGGGGTAACGGCGCATTTGTGCAAGTACCAGTAGAGCTTTTACGAGGAGATAATCTTAGCCCTGCTGCCCTCAAGCTTTATATGATACTCCTTTCATATTGTGGGCCAAAGGCGATAGCCTGGCCGTCGCAGGAACGGCTAGCCCAGGATATGCACCTGAGCGAACGGCGGGTGCGGGGACTAATGACGGAGCTTGGGAATGCCGGAATAGTATACGTGAAACACTGTATTGGTAGCAGCAATACCTATGTAGTCCAAAAATACTCTTTGGGAGGTGGTGAGCAAAACGAATCAGTAACTACTCCTTTCGAGAAAACTGCGGAAGAAAATTTCCGGGTAGAGCGGAAGAAAATTTCCGCCCATGTACATGAATTAGAATTTAAAAATCTGTGTGAAGAAAAGGCTGATAAAACTGGAAATGTCACCAGGGAAACATATCGTAGTGATGGAGCAAGCGTTGAAAATGAGTTCACCATTTTGGTAGATTTATTTGTTTCAAGTGGGATGTCGCTGGAAATGGGATTAGAACTAGCTCAGGTCTCTCGCAAAAATAACCGCGATGATAGTTATGTCAACTTACTAATTGAAGCCAGCCATAGCCCGGAAGTACATAATCCGATTGGGTTTATTCGGTTTATGGTGTTACGGAATGCTGAACCGACCATGGCCTCTAAGAGGGGTATAAAACACAGCCAGCCCAGGTCGAAAACTCTGGCTAATCAACCCCTTGATTTCACCAAATATACCAGTGGCAAATACGCTTATCTTACTAACCCCAAAATTTCAGCTATAACCTTAAACCAGATTGAAGAAGATCCGCCCCAATTTAAGGCCGCACCTGTTGTATCTAGCCACTTTGGGCCGCTTCCTTTAGGTAATGAGAATAAAAGTGAACCGCCTATGGAGGTTGAAACTTCCTTTATAGGCTCGGTTGAAGCACTCTCCGGGTCTGATAACAACAAGCAGACTTTGGCTAATAGGCCAGCGCATCTTAAGGTTCGCCAGGAGGTTGTTAAGGTTTTTGGTCTTGAAGAGGCACCAGTTCTGGCTGAGTGGAATAAAATACTGAAAAGCCTGGAGAATAGCTCCCAGGTTCGTTATTTCTATCCGGCTTTAGGCTGGCTGGTAAATAGTAATGAGCCAGGATGTTATCAGGTAGTTTTCCGAAATAAGTTTGACCGGCGCCTTGGCGAACGTTGGTTAGCTTTGTTGATAGAACGGTTAAAGGTTTTGTATGGGCCTGAAATTGAGGTAAGTTGCCAGAGCCTGGATGGGGTTTAAGGCTATCATTAAACCTTCCGGTTTTGCAATTTAGGACCTTTCAGGCAGAATTACCGGGATATTTTGGCAGAAATTGCTTACGAATGACCCAATATTGCCTGATATAGCAATTTCTTTAACTGTGATATTATAGGATTATACAAGTTAGGGGTGACAATGAGGCTCAAAGCTTCAGCAGTTTTGGGAGCAGCAATTATGGCAAGAAAACATTTAGGGATTGTAATTGGCTTTACCAATCAAAAGGGCGGGGTGGCTAAAACTACCAGCGCGGCGGCTCTGGCCTCGATTTTGGCCCAGCGTGGTTACAGGGTTTTGGCCCTGGATAATGACCCTCAGGGTCACCTGGGGGTTCATTTTGGCATAGATACCATCACCCGCCAGGACCTACCCGGTACTACCGCCGATATTTATACCGGCAAGAAAAGTGCCGAAGAGATTGCGATTTGCTCAGATTATAACGATGTCTGGGTAGTAGCCGCTTCTACCGATGAATTATCTCCGGTTGAAATGTATTTGCCTACCCGCCAGGGAAGCGATTTACAGCTTAAAAATCGGCTTAAAACTACCCGCCAGTTCTTTGATTTTATCTTTCTGGATGCCCCCCCTAACCTTGGCAAGCTCTCAATAAACGTTATGGCGGCCTCCGATTGGCTGCTGGTACCGGTGGAAGGCCCGTTGGGAATGCGTTCGCTTGACACAATTATCCAGGCGATGCAGACTAACGCTGAAATTTATGATTTACCTACCCAGATTCTGGGGGTCTTTTTAACTATGGTTGACCGCACCCGTATTACCAGCAGTGTCAGGGAAGAAATAGAAGAGCGTTATCCCGATTTACTTCTTAACAGTGAAATCCGCCGCTCCACCCTGGTACGGGAGTCTTCGGCCCTCCAGATGCCTATCCCCAATTATGCCCGTGATAGCGCGGTGGCTGCCGATTATCAGGGGTTAGCCGATGAAATTTCCAGCCGATTAGGCTTATAAGACAGGAAAAAGCGAGTTATGCCTGCAAAAGATTTTCGGGGTGGACTTAAAAATTTACGAGGTAGCCTGACGGAAAATGAGCGAAAGCCTATGACCGTTTTTGGTGATAGTCAGCTTGGTAATCCTTTTCGGGAGGAATTGGAGCGCCAGGTAGAAGATTTGCCGATTACCGAGATTAGCCTGGGTCAACTTAAAGATAATCCCTATCAACAACTGGCCCGTCCAACTATCGACCCCGCCGCTATTGAGGAATTAGCCAGCTCTATTCGTCAGAATGGCTTTTATGGGGCTCTACTGGCTCGACCAAAGTATGACAAGCCCGGTTTTTATGAGTTAGCTTATGGACATCGGCGGCGAGACGCGGCGGTTCAGGCGGGGCTTACCCGACTACCGGTTAAAGTGTTGGATTTAAGTGATATCCAGATGGCCAGGGTGATGGCCAGTGAAAACTTCTCGCGCGAAGATTTAACCCCTTTAGGTGAGGCCGGGGTTATTGGGCATTTATATAACAACCAGAATATGACCCTGGGGGATATTGCTGAGGTAATTGGTAAAAAAAAGGGCTGGGTACAGCTGCGATTAGCCCTTTCTGAGGCTCCGGCTGACCTCAAAGCCCTGGTGGAACAAAAACCTGATACCCTCAGTCTCATACCTTTGCTTGTCCAACTTAAAGAGTCTGGTGAACGTAGCGGTTTTATTCAGAAGATACTGGCTGGTAAGCTAAATCGAGCGGGTTTACAACGCCAGGTTGAGCGTAGCAAACGCCAGATTACAGGGGATAATGTTACAGATTTCACAATAAATCAACCGTTGATTGATAGTGATAAAAGTAACAATAATATCCTTATAAATGGTCAATCCCTGGTGCGTGATGGTGAAATTACCGAAACACAAACGGCCCTAAAGCACCTTACCATGGAAGTGGACTACCTGGAACAGCTGGCGGGGGAAGCCGGGAAAAACCTCACCCCGGCTGAAAAAGAGCGGGTAATTGAAATAATCGAACGCCTCCACCGCCTATTATAGCCTCTTAAATCAGATATCGGCGGTTCCGCCCCGACCCTACTACCCGTAGGGTTTGTTTTTCTACCAGGGCTTTTAAGTCACGGGTCGCGGTATTTTCGGAAGTACCAGTCAGATAGATATACTGGGAATGGGTAATAGAGCCATGCTCCCGAATATAACTCAGAGCCCGGTTTTGCCGCTCAAAAGGATTAAGGCTGCCAGGGGAAGCCGGTTTTATATTGCCAAGGCCACTGGTAGGTAGAGCGGTAGTGGTTGTTTTGCTAGCCTTGAGCTAGTGCTCGGTGCTACGGTAAAAAACTACAATAAATTCTCCAACCTGCTCCTTGAAAACCGGGGGTGGAAGGTTAAGACCAGCCATTTGCTCCCACATATATTTTATTCCACTGCCCATTCGTTCCATATACCCGCCCGGCATATCCCTTAAAATACTGGCTATTTCAGGATTACGCGGTCGGGAGCTAACTAGACCCTGTTGGAGCTCGCCCAGCGACACTCCCGGTAAAAGCAAGCCAGGTCAGCATAGAACAAATCCAGTTGAAACTCCGCTGCTTTGTCGCAAGCCTGAATATAGGCAGCGAAAACAGGATCGGCTTCCATAAACCATGAGGCGTGGGAACTGTCAGCTCATGAACTTTAACTATTACATCCGTATAAAGCCTGGATTGCCCGGTAATAAATCATCGGACTAAGAGAGCATATTTAGAAGACTGGCTCTTTTAGCCCGGTGGCGCCTGTGCCCCCTGGGGGTATCAGTCCCGCTCATTTCAATAATTATTTTATTTACGGAGTAATTTGTTAGAACTTATCTCAGTAGGCACAGAAAATGCTAAACCTCCAGTAGGAGGAAATAGCAATGAATAAAAGTCAAGAAAAATACTTAATCTCGGATGAATTGTGGGCTAAAATCGAGCCACTCTTGCCAGCCAGCCCACCGCATCCATTGGGCTGCCATAATCCTAGAGTACCAGACCGTAAGGCGATGAATGGCATCTTCTTCGTCCTAAAAACAGGTTGCCAGTGGCAGGCTCTCGATTCTACTGGCATTTGTAACCATTCCAGTGCCCATCGTCGCTTTCAGGAATGGCAGAAAGCTGGCTTGTTTGAAGCGATTTGGGCGATTGGGCTTGACCAATACGACGAGCTAAAAGGCATAAACTGGCGTTGGCAATCACTCGATGGGGCTTTAACCAAAGCCCCACTCGGTGGGAAAAAAAACCGGGCCAAACCCTACTGACCGAGCTAAAATTGGCACCAAACGCAGCCTGTGGGTAGATGGTCGAGGTGCGCCGTTGGGCCTGGTGGTGGCTGGGGCCAATTGCAATGACAGTGAATTGTTTGAACGGACTTATCAGAGCCTGGTGGTGCAAAGACCAAAAGTCAGGAAATATCAGCCCCAGCATTTGTGCTTGGACAAAGGTTATGATACCAAAGTCATTCGCTATTATTGTCAGAAATGGTCTTATCGAGCGCACATTGTTAGTCGAAATAAGGAAGCCAAATCCATCAAGCACAAAAAGGGTTACAAAGCCCGTCGCTGGGTGGTGGAGCGGACACACAGTTGGCTGAACCGCTATCGGGCCATTCTCATTCGTTGGAACAAGAAAGCTGACAATTACTTGGCCTTGGTGCATTTAGCTTGTGCCTTAACTGTTTTCAAATTGATAAATATTCGTTAATTGTTTTACCCTACTGAGATAGGTTCTTAAGGTTCATTAGCAGACAGAGGAAACGCCACCCTTTACGCCGCTCAAGCGGCAAGTTCCCTTCTTTGTTTGAGTAAAGAAACTCTATAAGCTCGCATATTCTACGGGCATATGTAGAATATATGTACTATGCAAAGAACTATAAGACTAAAACTGAATACAAACCCTGAGCATGCGACTACTCTTTTGAACACAATTCAAGAGTTTACCCACGCCTTTAACTTTGTCTGTGAGTACGGTTGGCTTAATTCCGAAAAGAACGGGATTAAGCTCCACCACGCTACCTACTACCCGATTAAAGAGATGTGCCAAGGGCTTGTGTCTGACTTGATTGTTCAGGCTAGAACCAAAGCCACCGAAGCGGTTAAATCTGCCCTTGCTCTTAAAAAGGTTGGTAAAAAGGTGGGGCAACCTAAAGCCGCTAATTGTCCTGCTCGGTACAACCTCCACACCTACAAACTCAGTTGGGCGAAACAAGAAGTTAACCTTGCTACTTCCCCCGGTAACAGGCTGCATATTGGGTTCACCGTTCCTGAATATGCCAGTAAATATATTGGCTATCCTGTGGATACGGCTGACTTGATTTGCCGAAAAGGTAGCTTCTGGTTTCATGTGGTTGTAACCCTGCCCGATATAGAATTTCAGGATAACAATCAGACGATAGGGGTTGAGCTGGGCCTTACCCACCCCGCCGTCACTTCCAATCGAAGGTTTTTGGGAAAACGGCATTGGAAAGAAGTTGACCGTCGCTATTTCAGGCTTAAAAAATCTCTCCAATCCAAGGGCCGCCCAAAGGGCACCCGATCGGCTAAACGGCATCTCAAGAAACTCTCTGGAAAAGTGCAACGGTTTAGAAGGGACTGCGACCACGTTTGTCCAAACGTATAGTCCAATCTTGTACCTCTTGTCATTTAGCGGGGTATAGTGAAAGGGTAATCGCGAGACTGCGGAATAAACGTTTGGAAGCAGCATTTTTCGAGGGCATCGCCCTAAAAGCTTGAGTCAGTTCAATTAAGCGACCTGTTTAAGTGGCGAGGCTTGTGC
>JBBQZS010000086.1:0-21947 GCA_038207495.1 Chloroflexia bacterium | reverse complement strand
ACCCCGTAAACCTGGCTGGCCTCGGTTTTGTTCATTCCTTTTTCGACCGCTTTTACTATTCGTGTTCTTAAATCTACACTATATGCTTTCATCCTTCTAGTTTACTTCTAGCTCTACCTTTTTGCAATTTGCTATAGGCGATGCAGCAGGGGTTAGCAAGGGGGGATGAGTTTGTTTTCCCAATAATCACATTTTATTACCTCAATTTTTGGCAGCGTTAGTAATGCTAAATTAATACTTCATAATGTATAATATGGGGTAATAGCAGTTCACCTGGTTGGTTATCAGACACAAATAAATATCTAACCATCTCGTTCTGTATAGTTGCTGATAAAACTTTTGGTTGATTTTGACAGTTCTTGAACACTCGCCGAGGAATTGGTAATGAATCCGCTGTTGTCCTATTTGCCTCATCATCTTGCCCAGGACTTGTTGTGTCAGCCCAGCCTGAATCCAGTGGGCCACGACCAACGGTTTGACGTGGTAGCCCTCTTTGCCGATATTTCTGGCTTTACTCCGATGAGTGAAGCATTGGCGCGGCAGGGTAAAAACGGCACCGAAGAACTAACCGCCCTGGTAAATCGTTACTTTGGGATTATGATTGACCTAATCCACTCTTATGGTGGTAGTGTGGCTAAATTTGGCGGGGACGCCCTGACCATTCTGTTTCGTTGCACCCAATCCAGCCGTAAAAACGCCGCCCAGCATGCAATCCAGTGTGCCCTGGACATGCAATCCCAGATGACCATCTATCGAAATATACCCACCAGTGCCGGGAATTTTAGTCTGGCGATGAAAGCGGGGCTAGCGGTTGGCCCGGTATTCTGCACCACCGTGGGTGAAATCAGCACCCGCCTCGAATATGTGGTGGCAGGGAGCGTGCTGGAACGTTGTGCCGAAGCCGAGCATCAGGCTCAACCCGGCGAAGTAATTATTCATAACGATCTGATGCCTTTCGCCTCACAGTTTTTCCGCATAACTAAAACCGAATTTTACACCGAAATTCGCAACCCGGAAGCCCTAGCAGTCGTCGCAAACAGCAATCTGCCTGTGCTACAAGAAGTAGTTTACCAACCAATGATGGCTGGTTTGCCCGCCCCTAGCTTTATGGGCACTGCTGCTTCGTATCCCCTTACTCCAGTTTTAGCGGCCTACTTGCACCCAGCTATTGCCAGTCGAGTTGAGAGTGGGCAAATCGGCTTTGTAAACGAACATCGCAAAGTAACGGTTTTATTCGTCAATTTTGGCGACTTCGATTATGACAATGACCCTCACGTGGGTAAAAAGCTACAAGATTATCTGGTTGAGGTCATCCGCATTGTCCAGAGCTATGACGGCTATTTAAAACAGGTGGATATGGGCGACAAAGGCAGCAAATATATCGTGCTGTTCGGCGCACCAGTAGCCCACGAGAACGACGAAGAACGGGCCTTGCGCTGTGCCCTGGATTTGCGGCAGGCGGCGTTGGTGGCACGGGTAGAAACCAAAACGGGCATCAGCACCGGGCAGGTTTTCTGTGGTCAGGTAGGCTCGGAAGTACGCCAGGAATACGCCGCCATCGGTGACTCGGTTAATCTGGCGGCTCGCTTGATGAGCGCGGCCCAACCCGGCCAAATTTTGGCGGCGGGCACCACCCAACGCTACGTCAGTGAACGCTTTGGCTGGGATGTACTGGAGCCGATGCGTTTCAAGGGCAAAAGCGAACCTGTCTCGGTTTATCGCTTAACTGGCACCAAGCGCAAACGAGGATTAGCCGCCCGCCTGGGCGAACCTGCCTATTCCCTGCCGATGGTCGGAAGAACAAAAGAATTAGCCTTGCTCAAAGAGCATATGGAACGGGTCAAAAGTGGGCAAGGGCAGGTGGTGGGAATTTGCGCCGAGGCTGGGATGGGTAAATCACGCCTGACCGCCGAGATTATGCGGCTGGCAAATCAGGAGGGCATGGTTACCTACGGGGGAGAATGTACTTCTTACGGGCAAAATGCCAGTTACATTGCCTGGCAGAGAATCTTGCGCGATTTGTTTGTGCTGGACGAACGCTGGAGTACCGAATCGCAAATTGACCAGATTGAACGACGTTTACGGCTGGTAGACCCCCAACACGTAGCCCGTTCTCCCCTGTTAGGAGTAGCCCTGAACTTGCCGATTGAAGAAACCGACTTAACCCATGCTATGGACGCTAAATTGCGCAAAAACGCCCTGGAAACTCTGCTGGTAGATTGTATTCGCTTCCGGGCGCGGGAATTGCCCGTGATGGTGGTGCTGGAAGATTGCCAGTGGATTGACACCCTTTCCCACGATTTGCTGGCGGCGGTTGGACGAAGTATAGCTAATATACAGGTGCTGATAGTAGTGGTTTATCGCCCAATTGAAGATGAGGCCGAGCAATTGCTGGTCTCCCGCATGCCCTATTTTAAAGAATATCGGCTCAAAGAGTTTAATGCCGATGAAACCGAGCAACTTATTCGGTTGAAGTTGGAGCAACTATTTGGGGCAATTGGTCAACTCCATACCGACCTGATTGAGCGCGTTACCGAGCGGGCGCAAGGAAACCCCTTCTACATAGACGAAATTATTAACCTCTTGCGTGACCGAGGGATTAACCTGCGGGAGCAAGGCGCGCTGGGTGAGTTTGAGCTGCCGGACAGCTTGCAAAGCCTGATTATCAGCCGTATTGACCAGTTGCAGGAAGATGAAAAAATTACCCTGAAAGTTGCCAGCGTAATTGGGCGTATGTTTAAGGCGGGTTGGCTTTGGGGCGCGTTCCCGGAACTGGGCGATGCCGAACAGGTCAAGGATAGATTGGCTCGCCTCAGTCGGCTGGAACTAACCTCGCAGGACAAGCCTGAACCTGACCTCGAATATCTTTTCAAGCACGTTGTTACCCGCGATGTGGCTTATGAGAGTCTGACCTACGCCACCCGAGCCACTTTGCACGAACAGTTGGCCCAATTTATCGAGCAGAAATATCAGGCTAAACTGGATCGTTGGCAGGATATTCTGGCCTATCATTACGGGCGCAGCCAGAACGTAGAAAAACAACGGGAATTTTATCGCAAGGCGGGCGACGCGGCGCGGGCGGTGTATGCCAACAATGTAGCGGTGGAATATTATAAGAAGTTATTGCCACTTGTTCCCGACCACGAAAAAATTGAGATTAAACTAAAGCTGGGGGAAGTGTGGCAACTGGTCGGAAAATGGCAGGATGCCGAAATCACTTTCCGCGAATCCCTGGCTTTATCCGAGGAGCGGCAGGAAGAACGGGCTAAAGCTGAGAGCCAGAATTCTTTGGGGCTGCTTTTTTACCTGAAAGGCCTGTACAGTGAGGCTCTGGAATGGCTGGAACAGGCGCGGGTAGGTTTCGAGGCTCTGGGCGACCTGGAAAAAGTGAACGTGGCAATCCGCTATATGGGTAATGTGAGCTTGCAACAGGGCGAATTCTCCCAGGCTCTCAGTTGTTACGAACGCTGGATGAAATCGGCCTCGGAGCGGGGTAACGAGTTTGAAATTACCCAGGCTATCGGCAATATGGGTAATGTTTATATGCAGCAGGGGGCATACGAAGAGGCTTTAAGCTGTTACAAACGCTGGTTGCGGGTGGCGACTGATATTGGTGACAAACAGCAGGCGGCGGCTACTATTGGCAATATGGGGCGGGCCTACTGGTGTTTGGGGGATGCCTTGAGCGCGTTGGTTTGTTTTGAACAACAACTTTTAACCGCCGCTGAGGTGGGCGACCAACGGGTTATCAGTATCGCCTGTGCCAATATGGGTGAAGTTTATCGGCATGTGGGCAACTACGAACGGGCGCTGACCTGTCATACCAAACAGTTGCAAATTGCCCTGGAAATCGGCAACCCTTCGGTTATTCTGACGGCGGTGGGTTATATTGGCTCGATTTATAATGCCCAGAAGCAATTTGCCGAGGCCGAACGCTTCTGTCAGAGGGCTACGGTTCTGGGGCGGGTGCTTAAAGTACGTTATTACCTGGGCGAATTCTTGTTTGTGAATGCGATTATTTGCGCCCGACAACAACTTTACGAGGAAGCCCAATCCTTTAATGAAGAAGCTCTGGCAATAGTGCGGCAAGTGGGCCATCAGGAAATTGAATTCAAGGCCGAGGTGCTGGCAATACAGATGGGGCTTACATTAGGTCAGATAACTATGCCGCAAGCCATTACTGAATTCGATAAACTTTTAGCGGTATGGACTGGGGACAAAGAACAGGCCGCCTTGCGTTATGAACTCTGGAGGCTGGACAAAACCCAGGAACAACACCGCCAGATTGCCGCCCGTCTATATAGCACGTTATACGATAATATTCCCGATATGGAATATGGGCAGCGTTACCAGAAACTAACCGGGAAGGATTTGCCAGAGTCCCTACCCTTCCCAGAAATGCCCGAAATCCTCGCCCGCAACCTCCCTCTCCTCAATGAATTAATTGAGCAAGTTGATCACATGATTGCCCAATAATATTTGACAATTACCTGCTAATCAGCGTAAAGTAGGGTATTCCCGTCACGAAACAAAATCTACTAATTGTTCAAAGGAGAACCTACATGACTATCAAAATTTTTGACAATTCCAACGAGTTCCAGCACTTCAAAGCCGGAGAAACTATCTTCACCGAAGGTGATGAAGGAAAAATGATGTATATTATCAAGCAAGGCGAGGTAGAAATTTCGGTCAGGGGAATGGTAGTCGAAACAGTCAAAACAGGTGGTATCCTCGGGGAAATGGCCTTGATTGACCCCGGCCCACGCAGCGCGACTACCACTGCTGCCACCGATTGCCAGCTTGTACCAATTAACGAGCAACGTTTCCTCTTTATGGTGCAACAAACCCCCTATTTTTCGCTGGAAGTGATGAAAGTAATGGGCAATCGTCTTCGTAATATGAATAGATTGATTTAATTTTTGAGTAAAGTTCAAGTTGGCGATTTAAATCTCGGCTATGACGAGGTAAGCCCCCCCCAACCCCAGGCCTCGGTTTTGCTAATGACTGGACTTGGAGCAAACCGTAGTGCCTGGCTGGGGCATCTCTCATTAATCGGCAAACATTACCGCACGGTGGCCCTTGACCATCGGGATGCGGGTGATAGCGACCTTTCACCTGAACCTTATACTACTTTTGACCAGGCGAAGGATGCGGCGGGGGCAATTCAGGCTCTGGGGTTGGGGCGGACGCATGTAGTGGGACTTTCGATGGGAGGTTTTGTAGCAATGGAATTAGCTCTGAACTTTCCCGAACTTGTGCGTAGTCTAATCCTGATTTGCACCAAAATAAGCGGCCCGGAAGCCATTCCCGCCAACCCCGAAGCCGCAATCGCCCTTGAACGATTCTCTGATATGAACCCGATTGAATATAACGAAAAAATTTATCCTCTCCTGGTAGCCCCCGATTATTTCGAGCGTAATCCTGGTCGCCTCAAACGACTGGCAGAAGCTACTGCCAAAAATATGATGCCCGATGCGGCTTACCAACGCCAACGCGCCACCGAAACCAGCCGTACCACCCACGAGCGCGTTCAGCTAATTTCTGCTCCTACTCTGGTGATTCATGGGGAGGATGATCGGCTTGTCCCGGTGGAAAATGGGATAGTGCTGGCGAAAAAAATCCCCGGTGCGAGGTTGCTGATTTATCCCGATTGCGGGCATCTGGTGACGATGGAGAAGCCCCGCGAGTTCGGGCGGGATGCCCTGGCCTTTTTCCAGGAAAATTAAACCCCAGCCCAATCAGTCGGCTTTTGGATTAATAAATCAAAAGTTTCGCCTATAGCTTTGTTTTTGGACAATACTTCGGTAGGCTTAGATAAATTTATCCAAATAAAATCTGCTCTACCCCCTGCACTATTTCCGCCATTAGCTGGGCGGCAGATTGCGCTCGGTTTAGGCGGGTGCCTTGCCCAGCCCATAACGACATATAGTCCATTTTGTTTTGTTGGGCTGCTGCCTGCCGGATTTCCCTGGTCATACTATTAAATAGGGGGAAGGCCGGAAGCAGTTCCTCATGAGCCGCCATTCCTTCGCCGAAACGATTACGTAAACCTCTGGCGGCCTTCCCCGAAAAAGCTTTGGTGATAAACGTATCTTCCTCGGTGCAGGCGAGAATAGCCGCTTTATAATCCGGGTGAATCCCACTCTCAACCGTAGTAAGAAAAGCCGTGCCGATACTGGTTCCCATCGCCCCTAATGCTAGAGCCGCCACTACCCCGCGCCCATCCATAATTCCCCCGGCAGCGACTACCGGAAGTTTTACCCGGTCAACAATCTGGGGTATCAGGGCCATTGTCCCGATAAGAGCCTTTTCAGCCGGAACCTGGAAAGTACCCCTATGTCCGCCCGCTTCACCACCCTGCCCGACGATAGCATCTATTCCGGCTTCTTCCAGAGCTACCGCCTCCCGTACGGTAGTAGCCGTGCCTATCACCACAGTACCATTCGCCTTGAGTTTCGCCAGCCATTCCGGTGAAATCACCCCAAAGGTAAAACTAAAGACTGGTACTTTTTCTGTTAACACTACCTCTAGTTGTTCCTCAATTGGAATTTCGGGCGGTAAATTAGCAGGATAGGGGGATAGGCCCAATTCCTCTCGATAAGGTTTTAGAAATTCCTGCATTTGAGCAATCTTGGCGGCAGCATCGGGTGGCGGTGATGGGGCAGGAATAAAAAGATTTACCCCAAAAGGCTTGGTCGAGAGATTGCGAATTTTTTGGATGTTAGCTCGAAGTTGTTCTGGATTCAAATAGGCCGCTCCTAATGAACCCAAACCCCCACTATTAGAAACCGCCGCCACCAGTTCGGGTGTGGTCGCTCCCCCCGCCATTGGAGCCTGTAATATGGGGTACTGAATTTTTAATAACCCGGTGAGCTGGTTGCTAGGCCATATCAACATTCTATTTGTCTCCCCGTAATTCAAATCATTTTAATTCTCTCAATTTGCAATAAGAGCTAAGTACAACCGTAGAATAAGGGTGGCTATCTCTATCGGGCGGATTGCAAATCACCCTTTATTATTTTAACATCTGAGAATTGTAAAAGAAACAATATTGAACTATAGTGAGGGGCGAGAAGCCTTGTATATTGGCGGAAAGTAGTCTGGAAGAAATTTCAATCGAGAATTGTGGTTAAAACCTAATCAGATAGGCTCTCAGCTTAACGTATAGGGCGCAGGTCGGTATTCATATACATCCTTAGTAGCGTCCCTTATTTAGGGTTGTTCATTTTTGAACGCTCTAACTCTATGGCGGCGGTAGCGACAGAAGATTTGAGCAGAGTAGCAAAATATTCGGTCTTGTTTAGCAAAACATCCCGGACTTCCGGCTGGCCTGCAAATCCCCGGCGGGCCTCATTACCTATCACCTCGGTCATTATCGTAATGCAAGTTACCAGACTTTGCATAGTAGCCCCTTTTTTCAGGCCGTTGGTCATTTTCTTGCGAACATCTTCAGCGTCAAAGGTGCTGCTTTCCAGCCGCTTGATTAAATCTTGCAGCATGTCTTTAGCAACTAATTTTCGTATTAAACCAGGCAACTTATTAAAAGTTAGGTCTTCCTCGGCATCCATATTTGCTACCATATTACGAACTAATACATCGAGGCGGGATTTTAGCCAGACTACCCCCTGCTTTAACATTTCCTGTTGGTTTATCAATTTCGATTATGACCTTTCCAAAACGGCTGCGACATTAAAATAATTTTAGGGGTCTTTTCTCAAAGATACCACATTCCTTTTATTAGTTACAAGGGGATTTAGTTACAGGATTGTTACAATATTAGGATTTTCGCTTGAGGCGATTTTTAAGTTCAAATTGGAGCTGTTTTTCCAACTGGCGAGTACCAAAGCGAAAGTCGTAAATATGAAATTGTGGTCTAAAACTCTACTAAATTTGCTAGCTCCCTTATCTGTTTTTAGGGTATATGGCAGTAGGGTTGGTATAGGTTTTGTGGTCATCCCGCCGCAGCAAATCAAGCTTAGACCCCAAAAAGGCTAAAGTGTAAATAAAGTTTGAAAAGGTAGCTTCTGTGAGCTGTAGACACAAATGTTGTCAAATAACGCAGGACTAATACCCTGTAGGGCACAAGCACCCGGTGATTTATTACCGGGTAAACTCAGCTACACCACAAAGTTAACCTTTTGGCTAATGACAGTGATAATTACATCCACTACTCAGCCTAAAAGGC
Organism: Chloroflexia bacterium; assembly: GCA_038207495.1. Classification (GTDB taxonomy): domain Bacteria; phylum Chloroflexota; class Chloroflexia; order Chloroheliales; family Chloroheliaceae; genus Chlorohelix. The sequence goes on along the minus strand of JBBQZS010000086.1, from coordinate 13,762 downwards.
TGAGTTTTTTCTTCTGCTGATCCCCTGAAGTTTCATCCCCGGATACCACCTTTGGAAGGTAGCCCCTAACTCCTGATTTACCACTTTGATACGCCCCTGCGCTGGTAAATTGTAAGCGTTCAACTCAGCCGAAGCTTGCCCCCTAACTCACCGATGAGCTCAAACTGAGCGTAAGGGCTAGAAAACTCTGAGATGGAAGGCCGCTGAAACCGTGCGCCTGTATAGGGACTTTAATCAAAGTGGAATATTCAAATCTCCCGTTCCCTGTGGATAGAGGAACTGCTCAGCATCTTACCCAAAGGTCGAAAGATTAATGGGAGCATCAGCATTGCGCAACGCCCTTTAGCACCAGAATTTCATCCACTTTTTCTAACTCAACCGGACGGTGGGTGATTATCAAGGTGGTGCGCCCTTGCTGAAACTTTTCAAGGGCTAATAGCACTTCGTGTTCGGTTAAGGCATCCAGGTTGGAAGTTGCTTCATCTAAAATCAAGATTGGTGCATCTTTAAGAATCGCCCGAGCAATTGCCAGACGTTGACGTTCGCCCCCACTTAACCGTAACCCCTGTTCACCTATTCTGGTGTCGTATCCCTGCGGGAGGCTCTGGATGAAATTGTGTATTTGAGCCTGACGGGCGGCAGATTCAATCTCATCCTGGGTAGCAGCAGGTCGAGCCAGCAAAATATTTTCACGTATTGAAGTGTTAAAAAGATGAGTGGTTTGGGATATTACGCTAATAATCTTATGCAAATCATCGGGTGAGTAATCCCGTAATTCCTGACCACCCAACAAAATTTGGCCCTGATTATAATCCCAGAAACGCAATAATAGGTTTACAATGGTAGATTTACCCACTCCGCTAGTGCCCACTATCGCCAGTGTATGGCCCTGGGAAAGTTCAAAACTCAGGTTATTTAGCACTAATGGTTGGTCGGACTGATAAGCAAAACTCAGGTTTTTTACCGATAAACTATAGTTATTAGGCAAAGGTAACGGATTAGCGGGAGAAACAACCGCTGGTTTTGCGTCCACCAATTCAAATAAACGCCGAGCCGCTTCCAGACAACTGCTAAGGTTTTGCATCGCCAACGGAAGGGGTAGCACCGCCTCAAAACTTGCCAGCGTTGCCAGCAAAATCGGGGCCAGATAGATTGGCTCTAACTTATTATCGCGTACCAAACCGCTTGCGATTATGAACATGCTCCAGGCCGCCAGATTCATCAAAATGTTACCAAGCGATTCCTGTAAGCCTTTAACCCAGGCCTGGCGACGTTGCAACTTTAGTAATTGGCGATTAAGCTTTTCAATCCGGGCGGCCTGTTGATGCTCCTGCCCAAAGGCCAGCAAGTCTGCCATACCTTGAATACCATCCACAATTTCCACCGCCAGTTCAGAACGTTGCGAAATTATATCCTGCCCCAATTTCCGGCTGAGTATATAAGCCAGCACCGGAACCCCAACCCCAGCCAGAATAAAAAAGGTTAGAAACGTTAGAGCTAGAGTTGCTTCGTATGCCCCAAACCAGAACCACAGAACAACACCCACCACCACCGCCACTAACGGTGGAGCTAGAACTCGCACATAAAATTCCTGGAGCGTTTCAATGTCCGAAACCACCCGGCCTAGTAAGTTACCGCTATGATAATTTTTCTCTAATAATCGGGCCGGTGCCAGAGGTTCCACCGCCTGATAGAACCATACTCTCAATCGGGCCAGTAGCTTAAATGTAACCATATGCGAAACGTAGCGTTCCAGGTAGCGAAAAATCCCCCTCGTTATCCCGAAAAATCGTACCCCTACAATCGCCACGCTTAACACTGCCACCGACGGATGTAAAGCGGCTGCCGAAATTAGATAGGCCGAGGTAGTCAGCAATCCAACCCCACTTCCAACCGTAGCCACGCCTAATAATATCGCTAGAGCAATCCAGCCTTTGAAGGGCACAACCAGTCCTAACAACCGCAAAAGGGTATTTTTCATTGGGCTACTCCTCTTACTTCTGATCTAACTCCAAGCAAATCCTGATACACCCCTTCAGTCTGCAATAGGGCGGCGTGATTTCCAAAGTCTACTATTCGGCCATTTTCTAAAACAAAAATCTGGTCGGCATCTCGGACGGTAGATAGTCGGTGAGTGATAATTAGGGTGGTACGGTCAAGCATGAGGAGACGGGTGGCTTCCATAATCAGTGCCTGATTTTCAAAGTCCAGGTTGGAGGTTGCTTCATCCAGAATAAGCAAAGGGGTATTTTTAAGGAAAGCCCGCGCCAGACTTAACCGTTGAGCCTGTCCGCCACTCAGACGCGCACCTCGCTCCCCAATCAGAGTGTTATAACCCTGTGGCAACCCCAGTATAAATTCGTGGGCATTAGCCAGGCGAGCGGCCTGCACAACCTCTTCCAAAGTGGCTTCCGGCTTTGCCAGACGAATATTATCAGCTACACTTTTGTTAAAAAGATAAGGGTTTTGGGGGACCACCGCCACGTTTTTACGCCATCCCGCCGCGCTCCAAAGAGTTATTGGATTATCATTCTGCCAGATTTGCCCGGCATAAGGCTCATTAAAACGGAGTAGTACACTGGCTAGAGTGCTCTTACCGCTGCCAGTCGGGCCGACCAGAGCCACTTTCTGACCCGGCTTTATTTCAAAAGTAATGTTTTCCAGGGTTAGTTGTTCCTGATTGGGATAACGAAAGCTGACACCTTCAAAACGAATAATTTGTGGCCCAGTCTTTGAGGGTACTTGAGTCACAGGTAAGGTATTATCGTTGGGTAAAGGCGTATCTAAAATATCGGCGATTCGTTTTGAAGCACCACTGCCCGCCATCCCGGCGTGATATTTTGTACCGAGAGCCCGTATTGGCAGGTAAAATTCGGGGGCCAGTAACAGCACAAAAAAGGCCGCTTCAAAACTTATCTGGGAATAAAGCAGTCGTAGCCCGATTTCAACAGCGATGATGGCGGTACTAAGGGTTGCGCCAAGTTCCATAACCAGGGAAGAAAGAAATGCCACCTGTAATACGCTCATAGTGGTCTTTCGGAACCGCTCACTAATTCGCCCGATAATTTCGGTTTGCGCCTGACTACGGCCCAATAACTTCAAAGTCGGTAGACCTTGCAACACGTCCAGAAAATGGGCACTAAGTAAGCTTAAGGATTTGAATTGCTGTTTGGCTTTGGCTTCAGCCGCCCAACCTACCAATGCCATAAAGAAAGGCAAAATCGGGGCGGTTAAAAGTAGCACTATCCCGGAGAGTAAGTCTGTAGCAAAGGTGGCAACTAAAACCATCAGCGGGATAATTACGGTCAGAAACATTTGAGGCAAATACTGGCTGAAATACCCGTCTAAAGCCTCAACTCCGCTAGTCAGGGTATTAGTAAGTTCACCACTCCGTTCGCCTCTGGTATAACCTGGCCCAAGTTGCAACAGACGTTGATAGAGGCTCTTTCGCAAGTTGCCCTTGACCTGTTCGGCGGCCCGGTTTCCGACAATTTCGCTGGCCCAACTGATTAAGCTCCGTCCAACAAAGACCACCAAAAGCCCAACAAGCAAAGGCCAAAGTTGGCTGATTGTGGAACCAACCAGAAATGCCCCATTAACTACCTGACTTAACAAGTATGCCTGACTCACCACCAGCAACCCGGCGATTGTGCCTAGTCCGGCGACTATAAACAAATATTGACGGACATTGCCTGCCTCACGTAAAACTCTTTTATCCAGCTTCATAATTTTTATGTTTACAATCTAATTAACATAGTTAGGACTTTCGCTTGAGGCCAGTTATTCAATTCAGATTGGAGCTATTTAATCCAATCGGGGAGTTCCAAAGCGAAAGTCGTAAAAGTATGGGTTAAAATTAAAGGTCGAAAGTCAAAGATGCAGGATTTAAGACTTTCGACCTTTAACCTCATAGCACGCTTAAAAGTTAATCTTATAAGTGACCCGCCGAATTTGAACCTACCCGTTTGCGGAAAATCCAGTAATTCCAGGCTTGATAGCCGAGCACTATTGGTACCATCGTCAGGGCTACCCAGGTCATAACACCCAAGGTGTAGGGACTTGAGGATGCGTTGTAAATCGTCAGGTTATAGTCAGGATTGGTACTGGAAATCATTACCCGTGGGAACAATCCCATAAATACGGTTAGGGTGGATAAAATAATGGTTAGCGCAGTCATAACAAAGGCCCAACCATTATGATTTTCCTTGATTAACCAGCCGGATGCCACCAGAGCCACCCCGGCACCAAGCGGAGCAACCCCAGGATTGACACCCAATCGGGTAAAGATGTCGGTAGTAAAGTAACCTACGACTACGAACAACACCACAAAGATTACTGCTGGTAACCAGACCTGCCCTGCTACTTTATGCGCCCGCTCCTTTACCACGCCTTCAGTTTTGAGGCTAAGGAAGATTGCGCCATGCAATGTGAACAGACAGACGAAGGCCAAGCCACCAATTAAAGCATATGGATTGAGCAGATTCCAAAAGCCACCCGTATAGTTCATCTTGGCATCTATTGGTACACCTTCCATTATGTTGGTGATGGCTACTCCCCATAACAGGGCAGGCAAAAAGCTACCAACAAAAATCATCCAGTCCCAGAAGTTGCGCCATCCTTGCCGTTCGTCCCGATTGCGGAATTCAAAGGCTACTCCGCGCACAATCAGGGCTACCAGTACCAGCATTAGCGGTAGATAAAAGCCACTAAACATAGTAGCGTACCAGTTCGGGAAAGCCGCAAAGACCGCCCCGCCAGCGGTTAGTAACCAGACTTCATTTCCGTCCCAGAAAGGGCCGATAGAACTGACGATTATTTTGCGCTCGTCATCATTTTTCCCCAGGAAAGGCAGTAACATCCCTACCCCAAAGTCGAAGCCTTCCAGGAAGAAAAAGCCAATAAACAGGATTGTGATTAGGGCAAACCACAGTGTATTCAAGTCCATAATTCTTTATTCCTCCTAGTAAGCACCCACTAAATCGGTTGGCTCAACTTCGCCCGGTTGGCCGCTTTTTGGCGACTTACCACCGGCGTAACGAACCATTAAATAGACATCCGCCGCCGCTAATGCTCCATATAATAAGGTGTAAATTATCAAGGAAAGGAGTACCGCTTCGGCCCCTACCGTTGGCGAAACAGCGTTGGCGGTCTTGAGCAAACCGAAGACTATCCAGGGTTGGCGGCCTATTTCGGTCATTATCCAGCCGGAGGCGTTGGCAATATAGGGCAGGGCAATTGCGCCTACTAATAGCCACAAGAACCAGCGGCGAGTTTCCAGCTTTTTGCGATAAGCCAGAAAAGCTCCGTAAAGGCTTAATACAATCATAACTACTCCAGCCCCAACCATGCCCCGGAAACTCCAATAGGTCAGCCATACTGGTGGTACATAATCGCCAGGGCCATAGATACGGCTATAGTCGGCTTGAAGCTCGTTGATACCTCGAACCTGACCATTGGTATTGTTATAGGACAGAATACTTAACAAAGTGGGGATTCTGATGGAGAAAACATCATTACGGTTTTTCTCATCACCAATCGTAAAGATTGAGAAAGAGGCAGGCGACTCGTTATTCCACAGAGCTTCGGCGGCTGCCATTTTCATGGGCTGGGTAGCAATCATATGTTGAGCCTGGGTATGGCCAACCAATGCTACTAATACACTGGAAACTACCGCTATCCCTAAACCAAGCCGGATGGATTTTTGGAAAATAGTAGTATCGCTTTTTTTCCGCAAAATGTTATAGGCACTAATGCCCAATACGAAGAAAGAGGCGGTTGCCAGACCAGACATCAAAACGTGGGGATATTGCACCCACAGGTTTGGGTTGGTCAGCAGTGCCCCAAAATCCGTCATTTCGGCCCGACCATTCTTCATCGCAAAGCCGACCGGCTCTTGCATGAACGAGTTAGCTAATAAAATCCAGATAGCTGATAGGTTCGAGCCGATTACTACTAGCCAGATAGCTGCCAGGTGCAATTTTTTGTTGATCCTGTCCCAACCAAAAATCCAGATGCCCAGGAAAGTGGACTCCAGAAAAAAGGCCAATAAGGCTTCAATAGCCAGGGGTGCCCCAAAAATATCGCCTACAAAGCGCGAGTAGTCCGACCAGTTCATGCCAAATTGAAATTCTTGAACTATGCCCGTAACCACACCCATTGCGAAGTTTATCAAAAACAGACGACCCCAGAATTGGGTCATCTTTTTGTAAACCTCCTTATTAGTGGTTACATACATCGTTTCCATTATTGCCACGAAAAACGATAGCCCTAATGTTAAGGGCACAAAGAAAAAATGGTAAATGGTGGTAATGCCAAATTGCCAGCGTGCGAGCTCTAACACATTCACAACAACCCTCCTTGAGTTTTTAACCAGTTTCAAATAGTTTCGCCGAGCATATAGCAGCAGTGTTCATCGCTAAGATGAGCTGAATGTAGCTATTCTGAATTGAGCAGGTAAAATAAATGGTTATTGGGGGTAAAAAAGAAGTAAAAAATAGCCTGTTGAATTTCTCTGGAATGCGTTCCCCACCGCTTGGAGGGTTGCGATTGTAGGCTAGCTATATTTTAATTTTAATTTTCCTCCTTCTTATCCAATACTTGCGAAGCTCGTCTAGTAAAAATATTACTGGAGTCCAGGCGAAAACGAACAGCCAATCCAGCCAATCGAGTGGGGCGGTACCGAAAATAGCCTGCATGAAGGGCAAATAGACCAGGCTACAAAGCAAAGTAAGTTCCACCCCGATACCCACCAGCACCAATTTGTTAGAAAAGAAGCCGATTTTGAATATTGAGTTGCGTTCAGTGCGGCAACCCATTACCGCACCGACCTGAGTCGCTACTACCCCCGCCAATGTCATAGTAGTAGCCAGTTGGTAAACAAAGGTACCTTCAGGAGCCAACGGTAGACCGGGCCAACCGTATCGCCAGTTTAGGAAGAAATAAGCCGCTAGCGAAGCTACCGACTCAATCATTCCATACCAGAGAAAAGCCCTGATCAGAAGTTTGCGATTTAACAAAGGGTCTTTCTGAGAGCGTGGCGGTTGTTCCATCATTCCCGCTTCAGGTGATTCAGCTCCAAGGCCAATTGCTGGAACCATATCAGTACCGAGGTCAATCGCCAGCACCTGCATTACCGTCAGGGGCAACGGGATAGCTCCCCGTGAAAATAACATTAGCACGAAGGGCACGGCTTCTGCCATATTGCTATTAAAAACGTAGACCGCAAACTTGCGAATATTGCTATAAATGGCTCGGCCTTCTTCGACAGCATTTACGATGGAAGCAAAATTATCGTCGGTAAGAATCATGTCTGCCGCTTCTTTGGCGACATCGGTTCCGGCCAGCCCCATTGCTACCCCAATATCAGCCTTTTTCAAAGCAGGGGCATCATTCACACCATCGCCTGTAACCGCTACAATATGACCCAACTTTTGCAAGGCCGTCACAACCTTTAGTTTGTGTTCGGGGGCGACCCGCGCAAAAATGACTTCATCTTTGAGTATATTAGTCAGTCCAGCTTCGCTTAGTTTATCAAGTTCTGAACCAGTCACAACCATAGGATGAGGGCTCTGGGTAATTCCCAGGCGGTAGGCAATGCTCTGGGCGGTTATTTCATAGTCCCCGGTAATCATTATTACCCGTATACCAGCCTTATAACATTTTGCTACCGCCTCCGCTACACCGGGGCGCGGTGGATCCATCATTGCTACCAGTCCCAGGAAAGATAAATCACATTCGACCAACTCCGGGCTATATTTAGTCATTGTTTCGGGCAAAGATCGCATTGCCACCGCCAGTACCCGCAAACCAGTCGAAGCATATTCGTCATTCGCCGCAATAATTTCGGCTCGCAATTTTTCATCCAGCCTGATTATTTGACTGTTTATCTGGACATCCTGGCATAAAGCCAGAACCTCTTTCGGCGCACCCTTAACGTAGGCGACCCGCCCACTGTTGGTTTGATGGATGGTGCTCATGCGCTTGCGGTGAGAGTCGAAAGGCAGCTCACGCAAGCGGGGTGCCATTTGCGACTCCTTCTTTAAGTCAAACCCGCCTTTGACAGCTACCACCTCCAAAGCGGCTTCGGTCGGGTCGCCAATCTCGCGCCAGCGTGGTGATTCATCATCTGGTGGTAGTAATCGGGCATCGTTGCACAAAGCTGCCGCCACCAAAGTCTGGCGCAATTGCCCATTCACCGGAACTGCCAGGGGTTTTTCGGCTTCAATAATTTCTCCTTGCGGTTCGTAGCCGCTCCCCGTAACATTCAATCGCCTCCCGCCCGTCCAGATAGCGCAAACGGTCATTTCGTTCTGGGTGAGGGTGCCAGTTTTGTCAGTACAAATAACCGTCGTACAACCCAGGGTTTCGACTGCCGAAAGCCGTTTAACCAGGGCGTTGCGTTTTGCCATCCGTTGTACCCCCATCGCCAGAGCCAGCGTTACAGTCGGTAACATCCCCTCCGGTACAAAGGCTACAATCATACCCATCGCAAAAATAAAACTTTGCGCCAAATCTACTCCTGCCACCAGCATTGCCAATACGAAAAAAATCGCTCCCAGGCTGGTCGCCAATAGCGTAACAAATTTTGTCACCCGGCGTAGCTCTTTTTGCAGGGGGCTTTCGGCCTCCCCGACACTTTGGGTCAGATGCGCAATTTTGCCAAACTCGGTGTTCATATTGGTGGCAAAAACCACCGCTTTGCCATTACCGGTTGCCACGCTTGTTCCGGCAAATACCAGGTTAGGGATTTCAGCCCGGTTTGGTACAGTTCGCGACACAGGTTCATGACTTTTGCGAGCCGGGCGCGATTCACCAGTCAGGGTAGATTGGTCTACTCTTAATTCATTTTCTTCGAATAAACGGGCATCGGCGGAAATATGGTCACCTTCCGCTAGAATCAGTATATCGCCGGGAACCAGTTCTTCGGCTAAAACGCGCTGCTCTTCGCCTCCGCGCCAAACATTGGCATATGTAGGCAACATCCGGCGCAGAGCTTCAGTGGCTTTCTCTGCCCTGAATTCCTGCCAGAAGCTAAAACCTCCGTTAATCAAGTTTACCGTCCAGATAGCAGCACCAAGTTGGGGCATTTGAGCCAAAAATCCCACTAGCCCTCCGAACCACAACAAGAGTGCCATCAAATGGGTGAAATTTGCCAGGAGTTTCAAAATAAGCGGCTTACCCTTAATCTCGCGGATTAAGTTGGGGCCAACAGTTGCCAATCTTTTGGTTACTTCGGCCTGGGTTAGACCTTCCGGTCGGGTTGCCAGGTTAAGGTAAATATCTTCACCAGCCAGAGATTGGATGGGTGGAGATTTATTTTCAGTAGACGTGGCATCAATTGATTCTTGCATAGGTATACACTTACAGTTCCATAAAATTCTGGAAGTCAGGGAAAGCTGACTTTAACCACCGCACTTTAGACAATTGAATAAGTATTAATTGAAACCAGGATAAGCCATCAAGTTTAACCCAGGCTAATTCAGCCGGAGATATACCTTCTCGCCTGGGTCTTTTTTGAGATTAGTTTTTGTCTCGAAAAATTTCACTTGACAATACCGCCAGAACTGCCGCTAAAAGTTACCTCCCCCGAAATTATCAAAGCGGGCCTCATTGTTCAAGAAATTTCCAATGAACCAAACCCCGGCATAACCGCCTGCGGTGGCATAGGTTTTTGGCCAGGCTTTAGGCCCCGTTGTGACATTATAACCACCGATAAACTTTTCATTCTGATAGACTTCTACCAGGCCGCTTGAATAAGCCTTGGCTCGGAAGCGATCACCAGCCACGAAATTTACTCCGGTATAGCGGATGTGGGTATACCAACCCCGCCCAGGAGCCAGGGTATTAATCCTTACCTCTTTTCGGGCAGGGTTATATTGCACTTCGATTAAATGGGCAGTGCCTAGCATCGGATTGCCACCATCCCCCTTCAGAAGCAAATCGTGTTCGGTAGCGTTTGTGGCTATTCGAGTGAAAGTATAGGCTACCTCCTGGTTAGCACCCAGGTTGCTATTCCAGTACATAAAACCACTATTGCCTACTCTTACCTCATTTGCCACCACCCGGTAAAAGCCCTGATTGGTATTGCCTATCCAATTATTGCCCATTGGACCGTCTGGGCGGTTAAAACTATCCAGTGAAGGGGTTGGGGGGAGTTGCTCCAGGGCCCCAATATCGCAATTGCCACCTTGCGGCCTTGAAACCCCGCGCTGGTCGGTAGTACCACCACAGAAAGAAGCACTAGCCGGAATTCTGTCAAGGGCTGGACTACCGGGCAGTAAGGCTACCGTTAGAGTTGGACCACCATTATTAGCGAGTGGGGCTAACAGTGGATTGATCGGGCTGCTGCTTGTTCCAACCCGGTCATTATTCACCCCGTTGGTCAATCCATAGCTGTTATCACCGTTACCTACCAGGTTATAGCCACCTGAAATAAAGTTACCATCCAGGTCATAGTTGTAACTGGCAGAATAGGTCGGGATATTGCCGGCAATCAGGTTACCAGTAAGGGTCGCGGTTTGATTACCAACATGAGAAATGCCGCTACCTTGCACCGCCCTGTTATCAGTAAAGGTAGAGGTGGTAACTGTCAGCACCCCGTTCGAATTCACAATAGCCCCGCCTGCATTATTGTAGAAGGTAGAGTTAGTAACGGTCAGGGAGCCATTAAGACTAGCTATCCCACCGCCGCAACAATCTCCACCTACGCCATTAAAAGCAGAATTGTTAGAAATTGTCGAGTTGATTATGCTTAGATTACCGCCCAGATTGAGAATACCGCCCCCATTTCTGGAGCTACTACCAGAGACTCTGGAATTGGTTAGTATCACAGTGCTACCAAGGTTGCAGATGCCACCCCCGCCGCCACCATTACAGGTAGGATAATCCGCACTGAGACGACCAGCATTGCCACCGCTAATCGTCAGGTTATTGAGTTTTAAGGTAATACCGCTGGCTACTTTGATTACTCGACCTCTTCCGGCAGAGGTGATAATTACCTGCTTTCCATCAGCATCAAGGGTCAAGCTCTTGTTAATGGTCAAGGCATTGCCATCAATAATCGAAAGAGTGATGGTTCCGCTGCAACCAAATAGCAAGGTTGCGCCGGGTGAGGCAAAGGCCAGAGCTGTACGCAGTGAAGGCTCGTCACAGGTGTTAAGCGTTGTATTTGTCCGGTATTCATAAGCCCCGATAGTACAGGGGATTTGGCGAGTAACTCCACGCTGGTCAGTGTCACCCGAATTACAAGTGCCCTGTCCAATGGCTTGGCTACCTGCCATAAGCGCGAGGGTTGGGGTAGAGCCACCGTTATCAGCTAAAGGTGTTAGCAACGGGTCGCCTGTAACGGGATGATTAGTAAAGCCACAGCTATTGCTATTCCCACCGCTATATTCCAGATTATAACCCTGGTCGGATAGGCTGCCAAAACAGTTATTAGCGGATGCGTTAGCGATAATGCTGTTTTTCAGCTTTAATGTGCCACTCTCGCTATAAATGGTGTTACCGACAGCGTTGAGGGCGTTATTGTCCGAGAAGGTGGCACTGGTTATACTCACATCCCCGGCGTTGTATAAGCCCGCCCCCCGGAATTTAGCGGCATTGCCAGAGAAGGTGGAGTTGGTCACCGTCAGCGATCCACCGTTTTGAATAGCCCCGCCAGTACCATCGGGGGCGGAATTCTGGGAGAAAGTGGAGTTACTGATGTTCAAAGTGCCACTATTTAGAATACCACCACCGATGCCGTGATGTCCAGATTGGTTACCGGAAAAGGTGGAATTGGTAATGGTCACAATTCCAGCACTAAAAATACCTCCTCCATCAAGGGCACGGTTGTTGGTTAGGGTGGAATTGGTCAAGGTTAATGTACCGCCGGAATTATAAATCCCGCCTCCATCATAACCAGCCACATTATCCGAGAAGGTGGCACCTCTAATTATCAGATTTCCGCCCTGGTTATATATTCCACCACCTGAACTAGGACCAGCGTTATTGCCAGTAAACTTAGAGTCAGTAACCGTCAAAGTACCGCCCTGGTGGTAGATGCCACCCCCACCCAAAGAGTTAGACATATTCCCACTTAAACTGGAATTGGTCACGGTTAAAGTGCCACCTGAGTTAAAAATACCACCGCTATAAGTAGATATATTGCCACTAAAACTGGAATTGGTCACGGTTAAAGTGCCACCTGAGTTAAAAATACTACCTCCGCTACTGTGCGTACCTTTGGCCGTATTATCAGAAAAAGTGGAATTGGTCACGGTTAAAGTGCCACCTAAATTGAAAATGCCGCCAGCAGAGGCATTACCGTGACTAGCCGAATTGCCAGAGAAGGTGGAATCAGTTATGTTGAGCGTTCCGCTATCATTGTAAATCCCAGCTGCGCCATCCGAATTGACGCTATTATTGGAAAAGATGGAATTAGCCACGATCAAAGTACCATAATTAGAAATGTTACCGCCAACGTGGTCAACATTGTTATTGGAGAAAGTTGAGTGGATTACCGACAAAGTACCCCTGTTCAGAATTGCCCCTTCGATTACAGATTGACTATTGGTTAGGGATAGGTCTTGAATGGTAAAAGCCACTCCGAAATTTACCTGAAATATCCCGGTCTTATGTTGCCCATCGAGAGTGACCTGCTGTCCAGCCCCATCAATGGTCAAATCCTTTTCGATTGTAATTGTCTGGTTAAGGTTAATAACAGCGTTGCCACCACAGTTGAAAGTGATAATATCTCCCTTGCTGGCGTTGGTAATTGCCTGTTTCAAGCTTACCTCGTCACAGGTATTGAGGCTGATATTAGCGGCCTTTGCCGGTACTGTCCACAATACTACCAAACCACCCAAAACCAACATTAATAAGGATAAACCTGCAACGGGGGTTAAACACCTTACTTTATTAGTTGTCATAAAATCCTCCTTGATTTTAAGCTAAGGCAGTAAGTTCGGTTACACATTTGATGTTTGCCAGATTTCAAACCAGGGTTGTCATTAAAATATAGAAGCTTAAAATTAGGGGCTAAATAGGCTATGATTTTTCCATGATAGGCGAATTTGCCTCTTAATTAGTGAACCCTAAATAACAATTAGACGGGTCTGATTTTGATAGCACCTGGCAAGGATTTTCATACTACCTCCTATTCAAATTGTGCTAAGGTCCTTATTTTTGTGATAAATTCGTTTCGTTTATTCTGAGGACTATAAACCCTTCACCATAACCCTGATTTATTTAGGAAACCACGGATTTTAAAGGTTACTCCGCCCTAACAGTACATTAATCAGATTGAATAAAACGTATACTTAGGTAAATAAAAAATAAAAATAAGAGGTGTGTAGCAATGAATGTAGGCTATTGCGTAACAAATTGGGTTCAAGCTCACTTTGCTGGAAAGGTTTTTATTACTGTCGTCATGCAGTCAGATAAAACATAACATCCCTTTGCAAAATTAGTATTGCAAAGGGATTATTAACGAGTAGTCTATTACTTATTGAAGGTTATGAAGAAACAGGTTTAGGCTTTGGATTTGTGGGAAATAAGTTTAATCAAAACCCACTCCTGTATGATATACCCCTTTGTCAAGACAGACCAGATTGGCTAGCATTATTATCTGATTTCCATATATTGAAGTGACCCAGAAAGTCAAGACAGAAATATAAGCTTGGTTAAGGAGTGATACATTCCTTTCTATAGAACTAATATTCTTTAATAGCGGCTTTCTCTTTTTAGCACTTTAACATAGCAAGCGGTGCAGGGATATTGAAAT
>JBBQZS010000085.1:0-22079 GCA_038207495.1 Chloroflexia bacterium | reverse complement strand
CAGCACTATCTTGGTGCCACTGGCGGCAAAAATGGTGTCGCGTAGAGTCTTTTCCTCAATTTGAAAAAGGGTCTGGAAAGATAAAATATAACCAGCGTTATTAGAGCGGGCCTGAGCCATACCCTTGCCGATAGAGGTACTCACAAAATTGTGGGCCTCGTCTACCACCGCCGCCTTAAAGATGCTCTGGTTGACTCTGGCGGATAAAACCGCAAAGTTAAACTGGGTTAAAAACAGTCGGCCAATGATGGCGGCGACCCTGGGGTTCTCCGCTACCGGTAGTGCCAGCCGCACCAACCCTGGACGGTTTAGTAGCTCCCAGACACTAAAAGCGGTCTCACCTTCGCGGGCCTCGGCAATTAAAAAGCGGCTAATTTCAGGATTGGTCAAAGGCTGGAGGGCCAGTCGTAGGTTGCCTAACAGGTCACCCTTCATCTGCCCCAAATCTATGACGCTCTGCACATTGGCAATCAACCGCTCGGCCTCGCTTAAATTCTTGACCTTTTCACTAATTTCTTCAATCAAATCCTGGAGCTTATCCGGGCTTTTAAGGTAAACCAATAGTTTTAGCAGTTCTGGGTAAGCACCCGTAACGGTATAATGAGCCTCCACCAGAGCTGCCATACTGTTTTTAGCCACATCCGAGAAATAGCTTTTGTCCTCGTTGAGGTTGGGGATAAGGGCTTCACCTAGCTGTTCGCCCGCCTGTGCCGGAGTCCTTCCCCCGTAAAGCACCAACTTAAAACTGTGGTCAAAGTCCGACAGGTCAAAATTGTAATCAAAAAGTGCAGGGTCAAAATCCCGGCTTTTGGCATCAAAGACCAGCACTGAACAATTCCCCCGTTTACGGGCAAACTCAATAAAAGGTCGGATAACCGAGGTAGTTTTACCCGAACCGGGCGGGGCTACCAGCAACAAATTAGTTCGCAGCATCTCGGTGGTAAGGATATAAGGGGTCGAGCTGCTATTTCTTACCAGCCGGAAATAACCGGGGTCGGCTTTCCATTCGCGCCTGACCAGGCCGCCAATCAGCCAGTTATGTTCATGGTCAGCCTCGCCCGGTGGCACCAGCCCGTTATTGGATTGACTACGGCGGTCATAGCGGGGCGAAATAAGGGCGGCAAAGGCCAGAAAAGCCAGACCGAAAAGGCCACCCGGCAGGATTGGATCGGGCTGGGTCAGGTCAGCCACCAGCGGGCCGACTTCAAGCTTTTCAATGGGCCAAAAGCGCAGTTTCTGCTCTGACCCGCAGCGGCCTTTTTGCATTAAACAGCTCACAAAAAATACCGCTTCCCGGCTATCCCGAGCCCCCTGGTGGGAACTGACATAGAGACCGCTCTGTAATATATCCGCTCCACCTGCCAGGGCCATGAGTAGGGGTAGCAGTACCAACCCGACGGTTAACAAGAACCGTCCGGGCTGGCCCAACATCCGCCGCAAGATGATTCCGCCGGAAATAACTTTGTTTTTCTCTAAATATGGATTAGGCATTTCTAGCTACCTCGCTTTATCTCGTTTAACTCCGGATTTAACCAACCGTCGGGGCTGGTTTTTGCGCTTTAAGGGTTCTGGCTAACTTCTGCCGCAGTTGACGACGGCTGTATAGGTTTAAGCCACCCCATAGAATAAATATCCCGCCTAATATCGGCCAGAATAGTGGGCCGAAGCTGGGAGCTACCGTTTTAGGAGCAGCTTTGGTGGTGCTGGGCGTAGGGGTAGCTTTTGGGTTAGTTGTTCCGCCTGGATTAGCTGGCCCTATTACCCCACCCGCTGAGTTTGCAACCCTGGTGGGATTAGGGGTAGCGGTGGGTTTAGGGGTAGGAGTAGGACTAGGAATTGGACTGGGAGTGGCGGTTGGTAATACCAGTTCCGGGCCAATTCCCCGCCCTGGCTGTACTGGCACCACTACCTTTAAGGGTGTTAAGGCGGCAATAGCCTGTAGGTCAGGCGTAACGGTTGGCTCAACCGGACGATTGGCAGCCTGGGTAGTAGACTTACCACCACTTTCACCGCTACCGCTCTGGGTGGAATTCTCAACTTTAGGGGCAGGGCTCGATTTCCCACTATTCCCACCGCTATTCCCAGTAGGATTAGTTTCGGTGGCGGTAGCTATGGGACTCACCGCCACAGATGTAAGTGACTGCCCCGCCGGTAGGTTCGTTTGCTGACCTGGCAGGGGAGTATAGGAATTAGATGTCGAACCAGGTAACGGAGAAGGGCTGGAGCTAACCGCAACCGTTGGTGTAGGGCTAGAATTAGCCACCTCAGTTGTCATAGGGGTAGGACTGCCAAAATTAGTTTGATTACGGCTCAAGGTCACAATATATGGCACAGGGGTAGGTTCTTTAATATCGTTGTAGCTGCTTATCTGAGCATAATACCTGCGGCTACTACCTGAGCTAATCGGGTAACACAGGTTTGCCCGGTTGCCGTTGCACTCGTTAGCTGCTCCTATCCACTGCCAGAGATTATTGCCCTGTTCCAGATAAAGCGAGAGTTTAGGTTGGAAGCCATTTGCGCTCAAATTGAGGGTATAGCTTTTTCCTTCTTCTATTAGAATAGGTAATATATCCAGGTCTCCTCTGGTGAGGGTGTGGGTTTCGGGCTGGTCGGCTGACAGATAATGCCCTCTCGCCAACGCCTGGGTTAAGGTATTATCCGGCTCGAAACTATCTGCCCCGGCTGGTACAATTGTTGGGCTAGGGGTTGGCCCACCCGGAGTAGGGCTGGGAGTTATATTATCTGTAGGGGTAGGGGTGGGGGTAATCACCTGCCCAGGTAGCCAGCCTTCCGGCACGGTGCTCATAAACAGCGAGAACTGTTGCCAGGCTCCACTGGGGTCGTCGGTCGCCACACATAACACCAGATAAATTAACCCTTTGGCATAAAGACTATTCAGGCAGTTAATTCTACTCCAGGCTAAATCTTTGGTTACGGTTTTATCGCCAAAAACGAAGCCGACCTGAGCCGGTATCCAGCTCTTGCCATCAAAAATGGTAAATTCGGTTTGCCAATCGGCCATATTGTCGCCAACCCGATGCACCCAACTCACCCAGACCCGTCCATTGGCTCCGACCGTTATACCCGGCCAACCAGTATACTCATCACCTGAGATGTCGGGGTAAAGTTGCCACTGCCCACTCTGGCTCTCCCGGCGGGAAGCACTGATAGTGCCAGCCGTCCAGGCTACCCAGAGGTCGCCATCAGGAGCTAAGGCTACTTTTGGACGGTTAATAACATTTGGGCTATTTTCCGTAATATCTTCAGCGCCTGTCCAGCTTCCATCCGCTTTCCTATAACGGTGGTAATATTTGGAGGTTGGGTTCTGACCATCCATCCAACCATAGAAAATATGGGGCTGGCCCTGGCTATCCACCACAATATTAGGCGGGGCGGGCGCATAACCTTCCAGCTTGCCTAATTCGATTGGTTGAGACCAGCTAGTTCCCTGGTCGGCACTCTCGGTAAATAGCACTGGCGAGGGGGCGGTATCGCTCGTCCCATCTCGGTTAACAAACAGGATAAAAACCTTCTTTTGCTGTCGGGAATAAGCTAGTTCCGCCCCTAACTGGTAGCGGTTCGGATCCCCCGAAAGCTCCAGGGTCAGGTCGCGCGGCTGCCCCACATTGTTACTTCTAGCCACCACCCGGTTGTAAAAGAGATGAAAACTACCATTTGTAGCCCGTCCTCCCCAGGCAGCATGCAAGGTGCCAAACTCGTCATAACTACCACTGGCTCCGTTGGCATTGTTGGGGGGAGTATGGGGGCCAAGCTCGCTGTAGGTGTTATTTACCCAATTACGGGTTTCCGAGCCACTAATAATGCCATAAGCCTGACTGGCTCCTATATAAGATAGCGACAAATCCACCGGGTTTTGGCTTAGACTCGCTTCCCTGACGTAAGGTAGCATGCGGTAAGGGCGTTGCCAGGGGGTCCAGGGAGCTTTATTTTCGGCCTGAACCACCACCAGACTTACCACTCCAATCGCAATTGCCCAAACAACAAGGGCTATTAATAGCTTCAAGCCGTTATTTTTCAGGAATTTAGTTAATTTTGCCATCGCGTGATACTCCATTCGTTCTGGCTCCCCCTGTTAGAACCGGGGCGCGGTCGGCAGCCCGGGTAAGACTGAGAACCGCTTCTCGCCGCTGGTAAAGGGTTTGCAGTTCTGGTTCTAGCCGTTGAAGGCTCTCCTGGATTTCCTGAATTCTCTGGTCGCGCACTTTCAAAAGGCGGGGCAAATCCAGGGCATAGACTTCCCCCTGCTGGACGGTTTCCAGGAACTTATAGATGGTTTGCTCGGGTGGTTGGCTAACAACCTTCACCTGACTATTTTCGCTTTTGGTTTTGTTAAACAATTTTCTTAATAGAGACATTTATTCCTCCTCAGTTATTTCAGAACTGGTAATGGCAAGTGGGTTTGGTTTCGGCTCTGAAGGATTTGGTTTCGGCTCGTTTTCAGGTTCATATTCAGTTTTTTCTTGCTCTTTCGCCTGGGCTGGATTAGCCCGGATTTTTAAGCGTTTTCTATGGCTATCTTCTGCCTGGGTTTTTCCCCCGGTGGCTTTCTGGGATTTAACAGGCCACCCCTCCAGCCCCAAAAGCCAGTAAAAGTAGTGGCGGAATTTCAGGAATAGGCCGAATGAGACTATCCCGATAGCTGCCAGCAGTAGTGAACCCAGGAAACCCCCGCTATCCTCAGCCGTACCCGCAGGCTTCTTAATCCCTGATTGGGCCGGGGGGCTGGCAACCTTTGTCGGCGGTATAGGGCTGGTAGGGTTGTTAGCCAACCTGGTTGAATCGGGAATAGGAGAAACCGGGTTAGCAGTGTTACTAGCGTTAGAGCTTGCGCCGGGGGTAAGGGTTAATGGCCCACTCACCCCCTTAAAAGGTGGGGGTGGCGGTGGTAGGGTTGGTGAGGGTATCCCGCTGGCTTCGGCGGCCAGCGTTCCGACTTTGACCGTCGCCAGGTAGTTTTGGGCGGGCATAATAGTCAGGCGGGGATTTTCTAAGCCTCCCACCGGATTCTTTTGGAAAGTAGGCGAGCCCTTTCCATCTGATAGATCGTTGTAAGTAAGGCCATCGGCGGCTACAAAGAAATATTCGGTGCCCGCCTTTCCACCGACAAAAGCGGCGGGGTAACCCCGGTATTGGTTTAAATCTTCCCGCTCAAAAAAGGTGGTGGCAGGCTGCATCCGAGAGGTTGGACTGAATTTAAAGCGGTAGCCGCTATATGGCCAGAGGGAAGCGTCAAAGGTAACTGTGCCATTCTGGTCGGTTTCCCCGCTGGCGATTACGGCATAAGCCTGTCCAACTTTTAAGCCCCAATCGTAACTCAGTACCTCACACATTACCCCCTGGAGCGGCTTGCCATAGCTATCCCGAATTACCACGGTTAGCGGAGCAGCCAGGGCCAGGGCAGGTAGCAATAAAAATATAAATCCGGTCCAGCCTGCTACTAACCCGACTGCCCAGAAAATAAGTCTAATTTTTACCTTTCTTGTCAGCATAAACCCCTCAGCCTGCTTGCCCTTTATTTTCAAGATTCCCCAGAATAAATTTGCCTAAAGTGGTAGAGCTTCTTCCACTCCCGCTTCGCCCTCTACTGAGCTGATGGCGGGTTTGGTATCCAGAAAAGTAACTCCCGTACCGACAATCGTAAGAGTGAAGTGAACCTGCCCTTCGCGGTCTTGCCAGCTTTCGGTTTTAAGTCGCCCCTCGATTAAAACCCGGCTACCCTTCTTTAGATATTGAGCGCAGTTCTCGGCCTGTTTTTCCCAGACCGTCGCCCTAAACCATTCAGTATTTTCGCCATCCCCTACCGCCACATTAAGGTCGGTCACCGCCCGCCCGGTGGGGCTATAATGGATCTGGGGGTCGCTGCCTAATCTGCCGCTGAAAATAACCTTCATAAAATCTCGGTTTGCCATTGCTTTGCTCCTGGTGGTTGCTAGTTGTTGGTCATTGGTTGTTAGTTATTAAATAAGAGTGCCGAGTTAAAAGAGTTGTCGGTGGTCGGCTGTCGGTTTCCGGTTATAAGTGGTCGGTTAAGACTACTCAATCTGGATTTCAGAATTCGACTTTTGACATTCGACCTTTAACTTTCGACTTTGCTATTCTTAGTCCTGGCTCTTTACTCCCTATTTTTCCTAAATTCTGACTCCTGTACTCTGACTTTTTACTCCGTGTTTTTTGCTCCTATTTTTCCTGAATTTTGACTCCTGACTCCTACATTCTTGCTCCGGCCTTAGTCCCTAATGAGAAAGGGAGTGCTATCAATCCAGGCTCCGTTAATATGGATTTCGTAATGGAGATGGCTGCCAGTCGAATAGCCAGTGCTACCCTCGGTCCCAATTGGCACACCCCAGGGAACAGTTTGTCCTACCGTTACCAGTACCCGACTAAGATGGGGGTAAATCACCAGCCAGGGTGGGTTTGAGATATAAACCCGCATTCCAAAGCCATCCGCTCCCCACCCGGCGAAAATAACCTGCCCCTCGATGGTGGAATAAACCGTCTTATCTCCCAGACTGACCAGATCAACTCCCCGGTGAAACCAGGGCAACCGTCCCCCGGTAGCGGTAGCACACACCTGATCCTTGAATTCCGGGAAATCGGTACAGCCATACGCCTGGGTAAACACGTAGCCAGCTCTAAAGGGACTGCCCCTCGGCCCGTACCCTTGTGGCACCGGAGTATTACGGGGGTCAGGTGTATCCCAGCGATAAGCCGGGGTCGGGCAGGGAGTTGGTGTTGGTAAAAAATTGGTAATATAGCCCGCCGTGTTAGTCGGTAAGGGAGTGTCGGCGGGTGGCTGGGTAGCAGGCGGCAATACCACTGTAATCGGTACCGGCGTTGGCGTAATAAAACAGCTATCCGGCACCGGGGTAGGGGTCCAGAGCTGGATGGTGCTATTGGGTGAATAACGGGCGATTCGGGTCAGGTCGGCACTGGAGACTTCCGGCGCACCCCCACCAAATAACCAGCCCAACACATTCCCGGCGGCTCCCAGTACTACCACTACCATTAGAACCGGGAGGGCCAGACAGCCGATTAGTGGCAGGGCTACCAGCCCGCCGAGTGCTATTCCACCCTTACTGCTGCTTTTTTGAGCCATTACCCTTTACTTTCTTCCAATCTCTCAATCTTCCAATCTTCACTTTTCTAATTCTCTAACCTTCCAATCTGTTTTCTTCTTCCCAACTCAACCTACCTCCTGCTCCTCATTTTCGTTTCCCCCAATCCTATTCCCCTGTATCCTGGCCTCTTTTTCATCTTTTATCCTTCAACCCTCATCCTTCCAACTTCATCATTCGGGTAAATTGGTCTCAAACATTTTCAGCCGCTGGCGGGGAATGATATAGCGCATATGGATCCAGCCCTTGGTGTTATAAACCAGACACTCTCCTGGTACGGCCTCCAGCAAGGCTTCAACCTGACTATCGGTAAGACCAAAATGAGCCTTAATCCGATGTTCAGCTCCGCGTTGCTGCTTCATCAGAATGACCCGGCTGGCAAGCTCGATACAAACCCGCCCATCGGGATTGTCCAGAAAGGCTGAAATATTCTGGACAATCGCCGTGATTGCAAAGCCAAAAGCCCGACCCCGCATAAAGAGCAACTTAATAAAGCGCCCGACACTGCCAAAAGTCTCCAGCATTAACTGGAACTCGTCAGCGATCAGCATCCGCCGTTTGCGGGTGGCTCTGGCAATCCCCCATAAATAGGTAATTACCTGGAAGATACGGGTGGTCTTCAGCACCTCCTCGTCTAAACTCAGGCAGTTAAAACCTACAAAACGAGCCCCGGCAAAATTCACATTGGTATAACCGTTAAACAATGGACCAAGCAGTTCGGGGTCAACAAAGGTGTCAAGATTACTGGCAAGGTTCATCAGACCCTCGGCCACCAGAGCTGGTAGCAGGTCAGAGAGAATTGGCATCCCTCGGCATAATTCCACGAAAGCGTCTCGGCAGGCGGCGGTCGCATTGAGCCTGTCCAAACCATCAAAGAGCTGCTCGGCCTCCACCAGCTTTTCAAACTCGGTTTGTAATTCGCCAAACCATTTGGCTTCGGGATACCAGACCGAGGCTGGTTTAATCTCAAGGGCGGCTGATTCTTCCGGCTCGACAAAGGGTTCAGGCGTCTCCCCTTCACCCCGGTAATACCAGCGATTGCCAGATAAATGGCAGATCGGGCGGCGTAACTGACCGTTAACCATCACCCCCGTGACCTTGCCACTGCGGGGAATCTGGTATTTGGTGGCGAGACTTGCCCAGATTCGACCTAACCTGGTCATAATCCCCTCCTGACTTTGCCCCTGGTTGTTCTGGTAATCCAAAAGGTAGGGACGTAAGGGGATATATTGGGGGAAAATGGCAAAGTTCTGGGCAATAACCTGAACCCAGCTTTCGCCTTCCTCAAAATGGGCATAAAGCCTTTTGACCGCCCGATTAAAGGCACTGCGCTCGGTGGCCCCCATTTCGGCCCGCATCATCAGCTCTATCAGGGGAACAAGGTACTCAAGTTGCTTGGCTAAGGTTTCGGGGCTTCCGTCCTGGCTAAAGCTATAGCGATCAAAGGGGTTAAAGCAGGCTTTACCATCGGGGCCTAAATCCACCACAATTCCCCCGGTCAACTCGGCCAGTCGCAGGCTAATCTGCCCCTGCGGGTCAATCATATAGGTTTCCATAATAGGATCCTTGAGGGTTTCCTGCACCGCTTCCTCGGCCTGGGAATTGGTTTTACCTCCGCCGGTAAAGGCGCAAATCACACTATGGGGAGCTACCTGTTCTTTAGCCCAGCGGTTAAAGGTATATAGACCGCCACTGGCCTTTTCGATACCCAGCGGGATTCCTCTGGGCATGGTGGCGTTAATAATGACGTTGGGTAAGAGGCAGGCTACGTTCTCCCCGGTTAGATTGGGGTGCAGGGTACGGTCTGAAATAAGCCTTTCTTTAGCCAGTAAATCCACCCCAAAGGGTAAACAGCTTAAAAAGGCCCGGCGCTGGTTTCGGAGGGGAGTGGCGGTCTTAAAGCCAAGTTCGGCGAAACGCTGGGCTACCCGCCGTAAGTCCGCTAACATCTGCTCGTGGGTCTGGGCCCGTACCGCCACCCGGATCCCCACCTGAAAGAGACGGGCATCCCCCCTGGCGAGTACCCGGCGGATTTCGTGCAAGCCTTCAATTCGGTCGCTGCGTTGGGCATCGCCTACCGCGTTAGCATCATTGGCCCGCACCGCTATCAGTAAACTCTGCCTGTTTTTAAGCTGCTCCTCGGTTTTAGCATTGTCCAGCGGGAAGATATGCACCGCCAGATCCAACTGGATGTCCCGAAAACGGACAATCTCAAACAGACTGCCGGGATGGAGCCAGCGGGGATAATCCGTTATATAAAGGCTACCCACGAAGGTGTCGCCTAGCTTGAGGTAATCCGGGTATTCCTCAAACTCTACCCCGCCAATCCGGTTAAGGGCCGAAGCGGTAGGGTCGTCCAGGCTCCGACTTTCAAACAAGCCTCCGAGTAGCCGGATAATTTCCTCGTCGCTGTTGATTCCTTCGGCTCGGCTTCTAAGCCCACCGCCAAAACTCCCCGCGGCAGAACGGGTCTCGGAGGCAATATTGGCCGGAATTGATACCGGCCCTTTTGAGCTGTTTGCAACTGAGGTAGGGCTAGCAGAAGGATCACTACTAAAGGCCGAGGTAAAGTTATGCTTGACCCTTTGCCCAAAGCCAAGTTTAGCTTGAGCCTCAGCGCGGGCCGCTTTAAGGTCACCGGGGCTAAGACCAACAACCACATAATAGTTACGGCGGGTGAGGTTTTGTTCCTCGCTCAACGCTTTTAAGTGGTCGGACTGGATCAAATATTGCTGATAAAGGGCGGGACTGCGTTCGACTTTAAGAGCGGCTTCCAGCTCGGCGAGCTCGTTATCCAGGTGGTGCGGTCGGAGGCTGGCATAAAAGGCTAGTGGGCTACTGGAGCCGGAGATAAGCTGGTCAAACTGTCTGACCCTGGCTCGTTTCTCGGCCTCGCTCATCAGTTTGACGTTCTGCCCCTGGATTTCCATAAGAGCGGCGTAATTGCCCCCGACCTGGGCTAAACAACCATGCTCTACCGCTAGAATTGGTAACAAAGCCGGGGTACGAGTAGCCGCTTGAGCCAGGGTTGGATCGGGCAGACTATCTTCGGCCTGCCCTACCTCGGGGGAGTTGCTGGTAGCCCTGGTGGCAAGGTCGTTGGTAGCCTCTGCTGCGAGTTTGCCCCTTTCACGCCTTTCTTTAAGGGTTGGCATTATTAGTTTTCTCCCTGAATGGTATAGGCCAGCTCAGGCGAAATTAGCGAGTTTAGCTCGTCTGGTTCATCTGGAATACTCTCACCCTGGTTGTATATCTCAATGGACGTATAATCGGGCGAATCAAAACCTTCAAAGCCGATTTCCTCGACTACTTCCTTGCGGGTTAAGGTAAAGCCTGGCAGATTAAGAGTATGGGGGGCGGCGGCCTGGTGCTGCTCCTCTTCCACCCGAAATCGCAAGGCGATAAAAAGCCATTCCAGCCCGGTCAGGCCGTTCATGGGGATGTGAATAAATAACACTCCGGTCATAAAGATTGCCGTAATTAACCCAACTTTTAACACCAGATCCAGCGGCAGGGTGTTCATCACAAAATAGGTGAGTGCCCCCACTATTACCCACTGAGCGGTTTCCAGCCCGGATAGTCGGTTAAAAAAGATTGGCTCTCGTTTGGTTAGTAGTTTTACCGGTACCCGATACTCGGCTTCTTCCATTTGACTTTCCTCTCTTACCTTTGCTCTGAATTAATAGCTTCTCCCAATAGGGAACAAGGTTCGTTTTTTAAATATTTCTGGGGTTTTAAGCTGGTTCAGTCTAAATAAACCCCTAGTTTAATTCCGCATTACGACTAGCCCTTATTTATTCCAGCCTGTCAGCCTCTTGAGCAGGGTGGGTTTGTTTATCAATGTTTCCAGCTTGCGCGAGTCTCTTTTAAGCTGCCGGACCAGCCTTTTCAGGGCTTTACGGAAAATCCGTCGCTCCAGTCGGCTGGTATCAGCTTTAGTAATAAGCTCATGTAATTCAGCTATTTCGCTTCTGAGGGCTCTACTCATCTTCGCTGCCTCATTTCCGTTGCCTCGTTATATCCTTCAGGCCGAAAGCCCGCGCCTGAGCAAACTGTTTTCCAGCCGATTAAGTCCGCCCTCCAGCTTTCGTTCAACAAAAGTCGTGGCCGCGGCGGGTTTAGCCGTAGCTGGTTCGGGGGTAGGCCACTGGGTCGGCGGCGGAGCTGACTCCTGGGCAGGTGGGTCAGACTCAAACCAGGCGGCGGGAGGCGGTGCTGGCGGGGGGAGTGGCCCGCTAGAATACGGCGATTCTTCGGTCTGGCCTGGTTGTATTAGAATCAGATTGCTGGAATTGCCCCGATTGCCATAGTGAGCTTCTCGTTGAGGAGCAAAGGAAAAGCGCGGGGCACTGATACCGGCTTCCTGCCCTGCCCAATGCAGGCCGCCCTGGATATTTTGCTGGGCCAGATGGCTAAAATTAGAGCCTCTGCTAACCGCTGGACTTATTCCGCCACTACCAGCCCCAAAACTACCAGCCTTGAGTGCTTCAGCCATCGTGCGCATCGCCAAGGTCATTTCGGCTTGCTGCTTTATTTCTTGCAGGGCATACATTCCCCCGGTGGAGTTACCATCACTGGTTGCTCCGCTGGTTAACTCTGCCCCGCTATTTCGCCGAGTCTGGTTTCGGCTGGCGGTTTTCTTCTTATCGTCAGCATTAACTTCGCCCTCATCGCTATCGGCTACTGCCTGACTTAACCGGGAAGCACCCATTGCGCCCACAATTCCACCTACCGCAAAGCCCGCTACCGCCGTCAAAGCTCCAAACATTACCCCCCCTAACGCTCCGGCAATCTTGAACATAAGTAAGGTACCAATCGCCAGAAATGCAATAATATAAATCAGGGTCAGGATAAACTCGGGCGGGTTGTCATGGGCGGATGGCACGTTTTTAGCAAAGCTGCCTACTAACCTGAAACAGACTGCTACTGGAATGGGGGCGATTAGCATGGCCTGCAGACTTTGGAGCCATTTGTAAAACCAGGGTTTAAACTCGTCTACCGTACTCGCCACAATGCCAAGGGGCGAAAGGGCAAACAGGATAAATACCAGAATTGTCCTGAGTAGAAAGACCAGCCCTAACAGGATAAAGACCACCGCCAGAATAAGACAAACTAACAGGCTAAAAATCATGAGGCCGATATTTTTCACATAGGCGATACTGGCTACCCCAATCGCTGGCTCGGCCCCCGGGCTACCAGGGGGAGCGGTAGGATCCCAGCCGTGTCCAACCACTGAGCTTGCGATGTCGTTTAAACCTTGGGGACCGCCGGTAATGGCGTTAAAGAGTTGGTTGGAGATGCCAAATGCCCCGGTAATCAGCACGTCCAAAAAGGCCATTACGACTACCGCAATAAAAACTTTGGCGGCAATTGACAGGAAGCTTTCGTAAAGCCCTTCAATTAAATTCCCAATAAAGTAGGATTTAAAAGTGCGGTAGACCATGATGGCCGGGATAAATACCAGCGCGACCGTCCGGATCGCCTCAAAAGTATCCACCGCCGTACAGGCGGCGGTACCTGCCCCGTTCCCGGCTCTACAGCCAGCGAAGTCGGTGCTACCCAGCCCGGTGTAGATTGACCAGAAAACTGACACAGACAGATTGACCGCCTGGATTGCAAGATTCGACAACATATCCCGGACAATTTTGAAAGTCCAGTCAATATACCAATCGCCGCCGTTAGGGTCGTCCTTGATATTGGTGGCGGGTGGGGTGCAGCCAGGGGCATTCTTCTGGCTGCCAGTACAGGGCGGGTCAGCCCCTGGGTAGTCGGAGCAGCCAGTAAAGATTATTAGGCAGGTGAAAATTATGACTGCCAGCCCGATTAACTTTAGCAATCGGGGATGTCTGGTATTAAATTGGCTGAGTCTGGCAATCATAAATAACCCTTACTTTCTACTAAACTGGCATAGCTTAACTACCCAAAAGCTTCAAAATCTGGCAATAGTCGTTTTGACCTTGATTCGATATAGTATTGAGTCTGGTTAAAACTGCTTGAAACGGCGGTTTTGCCTGAGAGCGATTAGCCTCCCGCTCCGGCCTGGAAGGTTGTGACAAAGAAAGAAGCCAGGGGGGTGGCAAAGAGGAAGACAATCGCTGCCCCACAGATAGCCATAGTAATGCCCCTTATTCCGATGCGCCGCCAGTTATCGTTAAAGCCACCAAACATCAGCAGTGCCGCGCCACCAATAATCAGTACCACCAGAAAGATGCCGCAAAGTTGTTGAATCACTCCGGTTATAGCGGTTACGGATTTCTGGATTTGAGTGATGTCAATACCAGTGGTCTGGGCATAGCTGGCTTTTGGCAATAGCAGGGCTAAGACTGCTCCTGCTACAAAGGTCAGGAGGAAGCTGTTTAGCCAAAAACGGTGCGGTATTTCCGCTACAGTGGTTTGCCAGTTAGTATTAAAGTGGTTGCTCCTGACTGTTGCACCTGCCAGTCTGAGTCGGCGCGGGTCTGTTAAAAACCCAAATCGCTTTTTAAGTTTTGCAAACATAGATTTCTTCCCTTCTGTTTCAATCGCTAATAGTGGTTTGTCGGTGGTTAGTAATTGACATTACTGTTTGTCGCTAAACTCTTTGTCGCTATACTTTATTTCAGCTCACCTCCCTTCTGGCGGACATTGGTGGGAGGTACACCAGCCATCGCCCGTATTTGGCAAGCCGGGATACTGTCCACCTATTGGGGTTGGGGTAGTAACAACACTGCCCGACCCACTGGTGTTAGTAACAGGTACTGTTGGACTCGCGGGAGAGATTGTGGGCGTGGGAGTTGCCGGGTTGGGCGATACCTGCCAAACTGAAGCTGGTACCCCCACCGGAATTCCCATAGTTGTAACCTGCGCCGGGTTGTAACGTACTAGCACTGCGCGGTAGGCCAATTTTTTGCTGGTCAGATAGTCATCGGCTACCCCGGAACTACCCCCTGATTTGTTACTCTTAGCCTCTTGTTCTAACCTGGGGTAACTTACCAGAATAGTTAGAATGGCTTCCTGGGTGCTTTCCCAAACCCAGTTGTCGGCAGGATTTGCCAGGTCTATTTCTCGTTCCGGCTGTCCACTGGCACTAAAAGCCAGAACCCGATAACTAAAGATATTGCCGTTTCGGTCATAAATTGTGATTAGGTCATTTTGCTGTAACCGCCGTAACAGCCCCAAACTTTCCTGAGTTCCCAGGAGTAGCATATTGCCCAGTTCTCCTGGATAAGAGCCAAAATGGGCTATGCCTTCGATGGGTTTAGGCCAGTTCACTTTTAGTCCAGAATTCGCAGCCCCTTCTTCGGTAATGGCTCGTTCGACGGCGAGATTATTAAGTTTCAAGGCCGCAATTGATAAGCGGCTGGGAGCCAGGAAGGTGCCATGTGGCCCGTTGAGTCCCCCTGCCTCGCTGGGTGGTAATCCTACTCGCCCGGTATAATTAATCGCTGGGGGTGTCAGTAACCGGACGGGAGCGGTAAACGCTTGCGTTCCGTTTGTATCTTCGGTTTCGGTTGGCTCAGGAGTTGGGGTTGTTTCATCCCCCTCTTGCTGGAGATAAAATAGGGCGACCCGCTCCCCTGGGGCTGGTGAGGTAGTGGGAACTAGAGGGGTCAGACCAGGTGTAATCCCGGCTGGTTGGGTGGTAACGATTCGAGTACGAGGTGGAGTTGCCCCACCCACAGCTCCGCCGGTTGCGCTATACAGAAAGGTAGGCCCTACCCAAATAGCCAGGATTAGGAGACCCGGCGCAATTAGCCAGCGACTACCCAGAACTGCCCCTAATGTCTTGCTTTTTGCTTTAATCGCCTGGTTAGTGCTCAGGTGTAATCCCAATACGCCACCATTGTTGGCAGGGGCAACTTCCAATCCCAACTCTTTTTTAAGTTCCTGCTTCTTCTTTTCGGTTTCGATAAGCTTTTGAAAAAGCTGATTTTGCTCGACCAGGTGCTCTTTCAACTTTTCTGAATTGAGGTCTTGAAGATTTACGATGGCTTCCTCCCCACCCGGCAGGGTAGTTTTCACAAGACCCTGTCTAAGCTGAGTAAGTTCGTGGGTAAGGCTGGCCTTCTTTGCTTCCAGGTTGGCTATTTGCTCATCAAAGACGGTATTAGTATTTGGTTCTGAGGTTGTAAACAACATTTACCTTCTGACTCCTGTTTTCAGGCAACACAAATCCTGCCCTTAACAAATTTGATGTTATAGGTCGGGGGAAGCCTGGCAATCCTGAACCAGGATTACTCTTAAGCTAGGGTAATCAATTGATGCTTTATTTCAAATTTCGTTGAACTAAGGTTTTCGGGTAATGTTGTAGGATAGACAGGTCAAATTGATAAAAGGATTACGAAAACCCGCTGCAACTATAAAAAGCCTTTAACGCAAAGCGTATAATATTCTAATCGTAATCGCAAAGCGTTATTAGTTCTAAAAGGAATATACAAAACAATTGGGTCACTTGTCAAGAGGTTTGGATAGATTAATATTAAACTCCTACTAACTGGAATATCTGGACTTGATTTTCTTAAAGTTTATGCTAGAATTAACTCAATCACTATTCTGTTTAGCCATTAGATATTCTCATTGGGTAGTTTACACCTTTATTGTTAAATTTTGGAGATGTAACTGTGGCGAAAAAAAATCCTGAAAACGAAAAAAAAGATGAAAAGGAAATAGCTTATGCAAAAGAAATAGCAGATAAAGTTTTATACCTATTTAAGAGTTGTCGAGACCAAAATGGCGACCGCTATACTTACAGCGATGTAGAAAGATTGACAGGCGGGAAAATAACCCAGGGTTGGATTTCTAAATTAGTAAATGGTCAGGCAACCAGACCAGGATTGGCTCCCTTACAAACTCTGACAGATTTTTTTGAAGTTGAACCAACTTATTGGTTTCGTCCACTTTCTGAAGCACCTTACTACATCAACCAAAAAAAGAATCTAGATGATGTAAATAAAATTGCCCATCGTGCAATCGTACTTAGCCCCGAAAGCCGCCAAATAATCCTGGAAATTATAGAGTCTTTTGAAAAACGGGGGATGTAATCGAAGGGTGACCATAAAATGCTTAATAAAACAGGTTTAATCAAGGATGTTGACCGAATTATAAAAAATCTCGAATTAGGAAACGCTTTAAATCTTGAAGATTTGGTAAGCAAGGTAAGCGATTTTTGTTTTGGGATACCAATCTATTTAAAGTCTGCTTTATTACCCGATGGAATTTTTGGGTTTACCTTTCTATCAAAAAACTTTGAACATTATGGGATAGTTTATTCCAATAACTTGAATGACTATCAGCGAGAGCTAGTAATCCTTCATGAATTATCTCACCTGTTAAGAGGAGATGTCACCCGCCCGGTGATGGATAAACTTGATGAGCACTTTGGAATAGTTTGCCGATCAATCGATGAGGGTGATGATGTTATAGAATGGGAAACCGAATTTTTAGCGAAAAATCTACGTCGTTATCTGATGCCCGAAGCTGAACTTGCATTCTACGAAACCTGGGATAAAATCCTCGGTCGGGAAAAATAGCATGAATTCGGAAATATTGGAACGGGTGATTCTTCCAGCAATATTACTTATCGCCCTTGGAATATTTTATTTGCTAGGCCCAAAACGTTATTACGGAAAGTTCTTTAGTGGTTCACGGATATTACAATACCTGCTTTGGTTTTGCTCCTTTGGAGTGGCTAGTAATGTTTTAAAGGGATTTGCAATATTAAGTAACTCTTCGACAATTTTGCTAGGGTGTGATATTTGCTGGATTTTGCATATTTATTGTTTTTCGTGCTGGGTCAAACTCAATCTTGAGCCATTTTTAAATCCTTCTAAAACTCAGACGCTGGTGTTTTTCCAGCCTAAAATAACGATTGTTTTAGGGTTGATTTGTTTGGCTCAAGTTTTCTGGATAATTCTAACCCCATTAACTGCCCAACATTTCCTCCTAAGTGACCTTTATTTAATACGTCTATCGTATTTTTGGGCCTGGTTAGCGGGATTTGCGATATTAGGTTTTGGTCTTATATGTTTGATAAATTGTCTTATAAAGGCGGTAAGAGGAGTCATTCAATACCGAGGTATCATGAGGGCTCAGGCGACCTACCGTTTTTATTCAATTTTATATTTGTCATTATTGCAATTTTTGGTATATCTTCCGGATTTTTTGGGCCATTTAATTTATCCAATATGGGGGTTATCTACAACTACCCGCGCAGCATTAAGTTTTTCCAGCCCTATGGAACTGTTACTTATTCCATCTTTTGCTTTGATGTTACCTCTAGATAAAAAGCTTGTTCAAGTTACTAACTATTTGAAACAAAAACAAGCTCAACTTTATCTTTCAAAACTACAATGGTTCTACCAATTTGCGACTATCAGATATCCGGCTCGCTTCCTTTATGACCCCTATGAATTTGTAGGCTTGCGACAACCCAGCGAAGTTCTGGAAGATCTAATTGATATACTTAACGAAATAAGGATTTGGGTTTTGCAATCAGAGGTAGCCCTTGGCAATCAGCTTGGTCAGTCTTTATCAGTTAAGCAAGAAGCATATATTTGGGCGCAGCATTTAGTTGACCCGAAAGAACTAATTATTAGCTCTGCCATAAATATTGGGGGAGTAGATAAACCCAAATTATCCCATTATTATGTGGCACTAGCCAAAGCGGTCAGAAGCCACTCTAACATTCAAGTAATTTCATGGTCTACCAAAGATGAGATGAAAAGTTTGAAGCTTAAATAATTTTGTTAATACTTGAAGGTTATTTCTCGGTTTCGAGGCATTTGATAAGTTATGTTGATTTACCTGTGGCCATAATCTAAGGCACCGATTTACTTTTACATTTGATTCAACAAACGGATTACCAGGGCACAATGGCAACCGTAATAGTACCTGCCCACGACAAACAATATGTTATTTAGGTGGGCCTGTTCTCAATCCCTGAATAGTAATATTACTAATATACGTTAGCATCAGGGTTTGTTTGATTTGAGGTAATGATGCTAGATGAAACTTTATAATTGGCTAACTTCATTGACTTTGCTCAATTCCATAATAAATTTACTGATCAATATATTTGTCTTTCGTTGGTTGCAAACAACCGAAAAACAACTCGAACGGCAACTGGTATCCAAGAGTGAATCGCCAGATTTTTCTCCTCTAGTTAATATTGTAATTCCTATGCGAAATGAGCAAAGGAATGTAGTTGCGAGCCTTTATTCTGGACTAAGCCTGGATTACCCCAATTTTGAAATTATCGTTGTTAACGATAACTCAAACGACCAGACCCTTGCATTAGCAAAAAAAATTGCTACGGAATATCCAAATAAAGTGAGGGTATTAGACCTAACAACCCTACCTGACGGATGGGTAGGCAAAAATCATGCACTCTGGCAGGGTTATTTTGAGGTAAACTCTGAAGCAAAATGGATTTTGTTTTTAGACGCTGATATTAGACTCAAACCAGAAACACTAAGGAAAACTTTGATTTATGCCGAACATCAAACCTTAGATTTCCTTTCGCTTGGTCCGGGAAACTATCAGGGAAGTTTTTGGTATGACATATTATTTCCCCAAATGGCTAAATTTTATGTATTTGCTGCTTTGCTGACTGGCCTTTTCTCCCCCAAAACTGGTTCCATTGGGAGTGCTACCGCCAATGGTGCCTTCATTTTGGTTCGGAAGAATATTTACAAAAAAATTGAAGGGCATAAAGCGATTAAGCATTGTGTATTAGAGGATGTGGAGTTAGCCCGAAACATCGAGAAAGCTGGTGGCAAACTTTTTTATATTTCAGCCACTGCATTATTAACTGCCTCGATAACGAATGGTCTACCCAGTTTTTGGGAGAGTATGAGCAAAAACTGGTTTCTGGTAGCCCGTCGAAACTGGGTTGTATTAGGATTAATTGTTTGGCTTGAAATAATAACGGGCATTGCGCCCTACCTAATTTTAGGAATGGGATTGCGAAGAAGAAATATCCGTCCAACTATTTGGGGACTAAATATAGCAGCTATTCTCTTGACAATGTATCTTAACTCGGAAATGTTAGACAAGTTCCAAATAACCAAAAAATTCGGGCCATTATATGTACTTACCGTAGGTGCAGATATAGTTTTAATAATCCTATCGGCCTTAAGGATATCAATTCGTCGTTCAGTGGAATGGAAAGGTCGGAATATCAAGGTTTAGCATTTTTGATTCGACATAGTTGCCGGGCTCCCACAATTGTTGAATCTGAGGAAGAGCTAATTCTTTCGCAAAAAAAGAAATAAATAATTTCCATTTGATGTTAAGAAAGAATTAGAACCGATAATTTGAACATACTAAATTGAAGAGGTTGCATATCGTTGAAGGGTGGTATTGGTATTGGACAACGAAAATGAAGAAAATGGGCGTTTTAACTGTCATACTCATTGTAAAATCTAGAATTACCATAAATATTCAACCCCTTCAGTTAACCGAAAGCCGCTTTCAAAACTCCTTTATGGTAATCATTGTTTTGAAATCCAGCGTTGCTTAACCTCAACCGCCAGAGTAAAATCGTAGAGGAACAGATACAATCCCTGAAATTGGAAGCCAACGCCGATACCTCGCCGGTCAGGACGCTTATTTTTAACCGCCCACCGTCGGATAAACTCACCGCTTAGGACATATCCCACATCCAGGAACACATTGATGAGCAAAACCCGGTAGAAATTCCGGATATCCTTAACCACCGCCGAAGATAACGGCTCCTCATCAGCATTTGCCCTAGTAGCCGTATTTGTGGCTTCAGCTTCCAACCTCCTGGTCTGGGAACGGTTCCCAACCAACCCTATAATAGCGTCAATTGCTCCCCAGGCAAAAGCCTGAAGCCAGAATTGTCGCCAGAATTTATTCTTAGAGCCAACCGCCCCAACCATTCCAATTAATGTGTTTGCTGCACCCCAGAAAATTAAAATCTGAGTGCGATTTCGCTGGTATCGGTAAAAGTTCTTTGCCACCAATTTTCCTTTCAGGGTTTGTCCGATTAAGGATGTAACACATACCTGGATAAAAATGACCAAATCACTTCACGGCTTGGGTGACCTCCGATTGAGGCAGGATAAGAGTGACCCCCGCCTTTAATTTGGTAATGGGCCACCCCACTGTTGTCACGGCAACCGCTCCATTCCTCCCCTTTGACTTCCTTTGTATCCAAAAATGTTTGAGGCCGTTGACTACAACCGTTACGGCTGGCCCACTCACTAAGATAATCGGGAATTGCAGGTAGCGGCCAGCCTGGATAATCTTTATCCGGCCTCCCATTGTAGGCTATTACATTATCGGCGGTTCCGTGAATTTCAAGTAAAGACACCGCTCTACTCGGCTGACAACCACCACCCGGCAGGGGAAAGTAGTTACCAGCAATAGGTGCAACCGCGGCAATTCGCCAGGCCAATTTACAGGCCAGATAGTGGCTCATTCCACCACCGTTTGAAAACCCGGTAGCATAAATTCGGTTGGGGTTTATACATAATTCTGTTTGAAGTTTGTTCAGTAGATCGTTGGTAAAGGTCAGATCATCGATTCCGTAGTCGGCGGCTGGCCCGACGCTGGCCCACATCGGCAATCCATCATCATCTTTTATCCCTTGAGGGTACACCACACTAAAGTTTTGTTGGTCGGCCAGGCTTGAGAAACCAGTCGAAGCTTCCATATCAGCGGCATTACCGCCATGTCCGTGAAAAACTAATAAAACAGCTTGCGGCTCATTGCTCTTGTATTTTGCCGATAAGTGCAGCAGGTAAGTGCGGCTAGGGCTTCCCCGCGCCCCTTGTGGGTTCACCGCTATTGTTTCATTTATACTTGTACCGGGACTTAGCCGAGCGGTTTGAGAGCAACCTGTTGTCGCCAAGCCTGTTGCACTCGTGGCCGCTTGGCTTTGGGAGGGTAAAGGGGTAGAGGCAATAGTGGAAGGGGTAGTGTTGGGCGTTTTAGCTGGGATTAGCTCATTCGAGTTAGTGATAATTTTCGGGTTAGTAGGAGAAGTAGCAATAGTTTCGGGATTGTTGGAGCTGGTAGTAGGGGTGAAGTCGGAAGCGGAAGAACAGGCGTTTAATACTGGTATTGCTAGAAGAAGCAAAATTACAGTCAAAACTGAATAGTTGGAACGAATTTGCTTAAAATAATTCTGGGATATTATTAGCTGATTGCGGAACATCTCCAACTCCACCACCTATTGCCCCACTCAATCTCACTAGGATTATCAAGAGAGGTTGGACCAATCATTTGGAAAATCTAATATTCTTTATCTTAATTCCATTAGGATTTTTCCTTATGGCAGAATTATAGCAGAGATGCCGGGATATTTGGATAACTTGGCAGAATTACCGGTTTTAATTCCGCCCTAAATCTGCCATTGCCGCTTTCTATGGCAGAATTAATAAGTAGCATTGAGAAATTGCGGAGAGTAAGGAGAGTTTTAAGATATTTTCAATTTCACGGAAACTAAATGTAATATTCAGGCCGCTTGCAACAGAGTAGCTGTACAACTCTAGTAACCAGGGTTAAAAGAGGTTGGGAGATGTTCTACCCTAGCATTCAAGCCAAACAAAATAGCAAAGCAGCTAAGCTAGTGTTTGAATTCACCCGATAAAATAATCTCAGGAATTTGGTTTAGGGGGCGGTTTCAGTAAAGCTTCTAAGCCGATTTCGAGGTCGCTTTTAGCCAGGAGCTTTTCAATAGTTTTTTCTTTCAAATCTTTTGCCAGTGCCTGGATAGTCGAGACCGTTTGTCTTAACTGTTTCATTTGAGTTATCAGTCGCGTTACTTCTAGAGCCTGGTTTGGAGTAAGACTGCTGGTGTATTTGTCAAGGGAAAAATTGACCTTTCGATGAACCAAATAATGACCATTTGAGTCTGGGTGCTAAAGAGCTGACTAACAAAATGTTGACCTTTTGACGATCTAATTGTTGACCAGCTTTAACCAATTTTTATTTTGA
>JBBQZS010000084.1:0-22744 GCA_038207495.1 Chloroflexia bacterium | reverse complement strand
AAATTAGTTGCGCTGCTCGTCAAACGCCTGACAAAATCGTTCTGCATTTTCTGGATTTTTGAACCTGCGCATTGGTTTGTACCGACCTTTCACCCCCCGATGATCCTGTTCGAGACGATTATTTCGCCCTCTCCCTGTCCGTTGCTCCACCTTTTTCCCCAACACTTTTTCGATGGCTCCGGGATAAGTGACCTCTTTGTCAGTAGTGACTTGTTCCGGTATTTGTCCGGTGGTTTCCACCGCTTGCTCAAAAAAAGCGGCAGTACTTTCACCATTACGGACTTCCGAGAGCTTCACATCCACTAATTTGCCGTGGCTGTCAATTGCCCGATATAGGTAATAAAATTTCTTTTTTACTTTTATCAGCGTTTCATCTGTTTTCCACCTCAAGGTATTCTGACCCTTACGCTCAGTTTTGAGCTCATCAGTCAGCAATGGAGCATATTCTGCTTCCCATTCCCTTACCGTTTCGCGGGTAAAATAGAACCCTTTGATCAAATACATTTCGGCCAGATCCCTTATAGATAACTTATAACGTAACCGCCAGAGCACCACTTCGAAAATTATTTCCGTGGTGACCTGGCGACGATTAAATGGTGAATTAGTCCGTTCATTGAAGCCACAACGGCAGTAATTACAAAAGAAAGTGCGATAGCCTCTAGCGGTGATGCGGGAACGATTGGAAATTTCTTTGGAATAACAATGAGGGCAACTCATCAAATCATAAATCCTTCCACTATGAGATGATAAAATAGTTTCTAGCGGAAGGAGATTAACATAACTAGAAAGAGCTGACAAGTCCAAAAGCGAACTGTTTGACAATTTCCCTGGCTGCTTCCATTGCCATTAATTGTGACTCTTAATCACTGTTGTCTGAAATCGGTCGCAACCCTGGCCACTATTGCCTCCTGACTTTGTGAAAAATTTATGCATTTGTTAAGTAATTATTGACGATTACACACGAAAGCTTGTTCCCGCCCGAATTTGCCAATAACCTGCCATAAATATGTAATCCAAAGACGCTAACTCCCCAGGTTAGTGTCAGCCTTGTTTTGGAATTAGTGCTTCCTAAGGTAATTCCCGGCCCGCTGCCACAACCCCCGTTGATAATCACCCCACCCTGGGGATTGGGCAGCATTGCCCCTACTGTAATGGACTGGTTATTGGGCGGTAGGTTAAATTTTATGACCTGTCCACTCACCGCCTGACTCAAGGCATACGATAAAGTACCGTTCAGGCTGGGATTTGTCACATCATCCGGGTTTGTTACCACCAGATAGGATTGTCGCCCCAAAATGCTGGCATAACCCCCGGTAGTAATACAATTTAAGGCATTTGGGCAGTGTATTCCCAACAAAGGATTACTGGAAGTGGAGTTTTGGGTCGTCCAGTTGCCATTTTTGAAATTTAGCACTGTGCCCGGTTTACCCTGTCCAACCACCGTGCAAATATCTACCTGTGGGCAACTTAACGATAGCGGGTAAAAACTACTATCGGGGAGGGTGCTATCGGTCCAGGTCGTGCCATTGTAGCTAATAAAAAGATTCGCTCCACCTGCGACATAACAACGGTTGATGGCGGGGCAACTGATGCTGAAAAGCTTATCGTTTAGCCCGCTGCTGCTGGCTACCGACCAGACCGAGTTTTGATAGGTCAGGATAGTATGATTCTCACCTACCGCGAAACAGACACCAGCCGCCGGGCAGCTAATCGAATAAAGGCGGCGATTGTTGGTATCGGGCGAGTTGATTTTTGTCCAGGCTCCGTTGCTATAGGCCAGAATTGTACCACTATCGCCCACCGCGAAACATTTGCCATTAGCCGGACAACTTACCGAGCGCAGGATGGCCGTAGTTGGCGAATTAGCGACCACCTGCCAGCCTTGCCCCTTATAGCCAAGAAGAGTGCCATTTTCTCCCACTGCCCAACACTCAAAAGCACTGCTGCAACTAATCCCTAGCAAATTAACGCTCAGGTTGCTGGTTATCGCTGTCCAGTTATAGCCATCATAACTCAGCAACGCGCCCTGGTCTCCGGCGGCAAAGCACTTAATCGGGCTGGGGCAAAAAACTGCATTCAGGTTGGCAGAAGTGAGCGGGGAGTATAGCAACCCCCAATTAGTCTGAACTTTGGACAAAAGCACGCCATTATTCCCGACGGCGAGGCAATTTACCGAGGTCAGGCAATAGAGGCTGGAGATTTTCTTGCTGGTTGGGGAGGTGAGCGGTGTCCAGTTAGTACCATCATAGGCCAGGATTGCTCCAACCTCGCCCACCGCGTAACATTCAGTGGATGAAAGACAGAACACTCCTTGCAAACGGGTAGAAGTCGTTTCGGCTAATTGCTGGGTCCACCCACTTCCAGCGGGTGTGCCATCATAGCCCCAGATTTCCCAGCCATAGCCAACCGCCCAGCAATGTTCAGCATCAGGGCAGGCAATATCAAATAGCGTTCCCTGGTCCAGGTCATGCAGGAGTGTGCCAGCCCATTTTGCCGCAAGATTAGCATCAAACTGATAAGTATAGATTTTATCAAAGCCCACCGCGAAGCAGTTTGTATCGCTGATGCAGCTTATCCCGTACAAATCCACGCGACCAATGGTATGGAAGGGTACTTTTCCTGCCGGGGGAGGGGCAAGTTCGGCCTCTACCACCTGCCAACTTGTACCATCATAGTACAAAACGGCTCGATTAGCTCCGACCGCCATGCATAGAGTGGCACTATAACAGGTTACGCTATAGAGAGCGGCAGGGGCATAAGGAAGCTGTAATGGGCTGGTTATGACTGTCCAGCTTCCGCCGTTATATTCCAGCATGAGGCTACTATTACCAACCGCAAAGCAATGGGCCGTGCCAGGAATACAGGCAATACTATTGATTGCGCTATTGGTGACAA
Organism: Chloroflexia bacterium; assembly: GCA_038207495.1. Lineage (GTDB taxonomy): Bacteria > Chloroflexota > Chloroflexia > Chloroheliales > Chloroheliaceae > Chlorohelix. The sequence continues at coordinate 19,849 of JBBQZS010000084.1, read as the reverse complement.
ATTGAGTTTGCTGACCCCAACTTCCGCTTTGATAGGTGAGCAGCGTTCCCTGTTCCCCTACCCCAAAACAGAGCGTACCAGACGAGGTACAGGTTACATCATTCAGGTTATTGCCCTGGGGAAAGGGATGTTGCCAGACCCAACCTTCGTCGCCAGGGGCAGCAAGGTTTGAGACCTGTAACTGTAAAAGGAATAGCAACATGGTCAGGCTTAAAATTATGCCAGCAAAGAGCAATAGATTTAATTGGTGCCGCAATTTAATTGGTGTAAACTTAACGACTGCGGAATAAACACGGTCAAAACCTGGCTGCGACATAGTTAGCTGCTCCTACATTTCTACAACGGAATGATCCCCAGCGAAATATAGCACATGAATAGGCTTTGTTAAAAGTAGCCGCCGCTAACTAGCCCAAAAATGGTACTTTTTAGCTAGTACCATTACTAATTTACTAAGCTTACGCTAAAATATAACTGAGCTAAATTATATTAGAATTATTGCAAAGTCATAGCAAAGACTTTCGCTTTTAAGGCTACTCATTAAAGTAATCAAATCAAGGTTTGATACTATGCCGAGCGAAAGTCCAAAAGCAAAATAGTCGAAGGAGCAAGCGGAATTGAAAAAGTACACTCCAGCATTTGGTTTCATCTGGTTACTTATTTTGGGCTTGATGTTGCCGCAAACCGGATTAATTGAGGCACTCCGGGTTGACGCTTCAGGCAGTGTCAAACCTACCACCGAAATAAATAATCAAGCTGTTAATAATGCGCCCCGCCCCCTGGTTAGCAGCAGCGTCAACTGGCTGACCAGAAGTTATACTAACACCCGACTAGGGGCTAATAACGAGGAGCCTTTTCTCAATACCACCTCCGTAACTACTACTACTTTTGGCAAGCTCTATACCCGCCCGGTAGATGGGCAAATTTATGCCCAGCCCCTCTATGTTTCAAACGTAAATATTCCGGGGCAGGGTATCCATAATGTGGTATATGTAGCCACTCAGCACAACAGTGTCTATGCCTTCGATGCTGACGACCCTAACGCTTCAACCCCGCTCTGGATGGTAAATTTAGGTCAATCTGCCCCTGTCCCCAACTCTGATTTTGGCAATCGCTATGGCCCCTACCACGATATTCGGCCCGAAATTGGCATAACAAGCACCCCGGTAATTGACCTGAATAGCAATACAATCTATGTGGTCAATTTTGCCAAAGAAGGCACAGTATACAAACACTATCTGAATGCCCTGGATATAACAACTGGTCAAAATAAAAGCAGCCCGATCCAGATTCAGGGCTGGGTGCCGGGGCAGGGAACTGACCTCAACACCGACGGCAATCCCAATAGAGTTACTTTTGAAAGCATTCAACACTTGCAACGGGCCGGTCTGTTGCTGCTGAATAACGTGGTGTATATTGCTTTCGCCGGATACGCCGATACCAACCCATATCACGGCTGGGTAATGGCTTATGATGCTACTACTTTGTCGCAAATAGCCATTTTAAGCGATACCCCAAACGGTGGACCTACTACCTGGCCGCCCGCCCCCAATACTCCCGAAGCTCTTAACGGCGGTGAGGGTGGAATCTGGATGTCAGGGCAGGGTATCGCGGCAGATGCCCAAAACAATCTTTATCTGGTAACGGGTAACGGTACTTTCAGCGCGAATCTTATTACCAATTCTACGGTAATCTCTTACGGGGCCGATTACGGCAACTCGCTCTTGAAGCTTAAATTGAATACTGGCGTCACGCCTACCATAACGGTACAGGATTGGTTTACCCCTTTCGATTGGCAAAATCTTAATAATGTAGATGCTGACCTGGGAGTGGGTGGGGTTATAATATTACCCGTCGCTGGCCCTAGTGGGAAAAGTCTGGCCTTGAATGGTAGTAAGACCGGGAAATTTTATATTACTGACCGTAACAACCTGGGGAAAGTAAACAGTGGCAACGATAACCAGATTGTCCAAAACTTTCAAGCTACGGCTGGCCCTTCCAGCAAACACATTCATGGGTCTCCGGTCTATTACAATGCTCCAATCACAGGCACTCAACCGATTACGGGCTCTACGGTCTATGTCTGGGGGGAAAACGACCGCCTGAGAGCTTATCATTTTAATGATACAACCGGGCTGTTTAATGTCACCACTGTTTCAACCAGCACAATGACCGTCCCGGCTGGTATGCCCGGCGGTATTTTAACGGTATCCTCCAATAACAGCCAGGCAGGTACCGGGGTAATGTGGGCCCAGCATCCCTATTGTGGCGATGCTAATCCGGCTACCCGCCCTGGTATTTTACGGGCTTTTGATGCGACTGATGTTTCAAAAGAGTTGTGGAACAGCGAAATGTTGCCGCTCACGGTCAATACCAACGCCTGTAGCACCAGCAATTCCCCGCCCTATAGTGCCCGTGACCGCCTGGGTTATTTTGCCAAATTCAACCCGCCCATGATAGCCAATGGTAAAGTATTTGTTGCCAGTTTCAAGGATACCACTACTGCTAATAATACCGACCCCTACAATGGTAACAAGTTGGTAGTATATGGCTTGCTAAGTAGTGTCACTGCGCCCCTTAGCACTACCACCAGTCTGACTTCCGCCCCAAATCGCTCTAATAACGGGCAGGCTGTAATAATCACTGCTACCGTGGCTGGCAATGCTGGAATCGTACCGACGGGGGTGGTTTCTTTTACCGAGGGAACAACCTTACTTGGTACGGCTAATCTGGACTATTCAGGCGTAGCAACCATCACAGTATCAAATCTTGTAACCGGAACTCACGCTATCAAGGCCAACTATGTGGGTGCGCCCAGCTATTTCCCTTCGGTGAATTATTTGCCCGCTTCTTCAACCTATTATTATCAGAAAGTCGGCCCGGTCTGTGTGGACGATTTTGCCAACATTACTTCGAGCAACGATGATGGACTGGGCACAACCTGTAACACTCTTTCCTTCGGACTGACTTCAGCGGCGGTTTCGACTGTGCCTGTTACCCTGACGCTTAACACCGCCACCATAACATTGACTACCGGGCTGCCAACCGTTACTAACATTAATGGGGTAGCCATAACTATCGCGGGGAGTTGCGATACCAGTGGACCCTATGGAGCACCAGGTAAGGCAATAGTGGCAGGGACGGGAGCCGCTAGCATTGGTATGACTCTAACTACAAATATGACAATGACCGGAGTAAAGATGGCCGGATTTTCGGGCTATGCTCTGAAATTAACTGGAAATAATAATACCCTCACCTGTAACTGGCTAGGTACTCTGAACGGGACGAACGGGGCTTCACCAGGTGGCGGTCTACAATTGATTGGGAGTAACAATAAACTGGGAGATATACTTCAAGCAAAGAGCGGTAACCTGATTAGTGGTAACACAGGAATCGGGATTCAGGTGCAAAATGGCAGCAAGGGTAACACCGCCTATTATAATTTGGTCGGTTACGCCTCCGATGGCATCGCCCCTCTCCGTAATAGTGGTGGAACTGTTATAGTGGCGCAGGGTGGTCAGCTTATCTTTGGCAAGGGCAATCGGGTGCGCGCCTGAAATAATTAATTTGAACCTAAATACCCATTTTATAAGGGTTGACCAGTGTGTCTACCCTTACATTTAACTTTGGCAGCCTGACTATTGACTTAACCTCGTAATGATGCTAAAATTTCAGCGAAATTGGTAAGAACTATTATTAGTTAGGAATCGAAAACAGAAAATATTGCAACCATCCAGGCTGGAGTTATACCGGGCAGGGACAATCCAGGTACGGGTAGAAAGAATCAAAAAGTTTTATGTTTACTGTTGATGAAGTTTGCGAAAAGCTTCGCGAAGATGGCAAAAAAATAACTCCCCAGCGTCGCTTGATTTATCGGGCCCTGGAAGGGAAAACCAGCCACCCCACCGCTGAGAAAATTTATGACGAAGTGCGGGCGATTATCCCGGATATTTCGCTGGCAACGGTATACAAAACCCTGCGTGAGTTGGTAGATTCGCACTATCTGTTAGAAATAAAAATAGATGGGGAAAGTAGCCGTTTTGACCCCCGCACCGACCAACACAGCCACTTGAAATGTATCGGTACTGAACTGGATGCCAGGGGAGAGGTTGTGCCTTGCCCGCGGCTGGAAGATATTTCGATGACGTTTTCCCAATTGCAAGTCCCGGAAACCGAACGGCGGGGCTACCTGATAACCAGTAACGAAGTAGTGTTTTTTGGCTATTGCCCCGATTGTCAGGCGAGAATGAAAAATTAGTTTCCCACTAACCTCGCGCCCCCTCAACCTCCAACCCAAACTGTAACAAAGCCCCGGTGGATGGTGAAGTAAATCGTAAATCAATTAACCCGGTCTGGGGATGAAGAAAACGGGTCGGGTTATCAATCTCATTTGCCAGCGGTGTCGAAATAAACAAGCTACTGGTGCCGGGGGAAGTCACGGCACTGTTACGGATACCATCCAATTTCACCCAACTGCCCTGTTTCCAATCAAAGGCCTCGATTGCTGCTGGCGCAACGGGCGAGCGGGAGCTATTGGCAGAAAGTGAATTGATATACAACACCATTCGATTGGCTTTCAGGTTGGTCGTCAGAGTAGGTAAACGATATTCAACCGTCACTGCCCCCTTGCTCAAACAAATCTGGTCGCTGCGTTCCAGGCGACTGGTCGGCACTGAAATATTAGAGTCACTTACTTCATTTTCAGGATGCATATAACTGGATGGAATATAAAACCGCCCATCGTTATTGCTGCTATCCACCGATACTGGCAGCCGCGCTAATAATAATTGTTGTGAACGTTGGAGGGTAGTAACCCCATCAATTGAAATTGGCATCGGATTATTATCCAACCAGCCCATTAAATCCAACCCACGTTGTGAGTCGGATACACTATATCGCCCAATTTCAAAGATTTTTCGTAGGAAATTCCCCCGATTCTGGTAAACTTTGTCATTAGCTCGGTCAGTTTGCAAAACCCCCTGAAGTTTTTCACCAATACTGGCGGCATTGTAAGTATTGTAAGTACCATAGCCCAGGTTACAATAGGCCATCACTAAAACCGTACGGGGAGGTAGGACGAAATCCACATTTACTGTCTCGCCCACTTCCAGGTCTTTGATTTTTTGTACCTGGTCACCAAGTGCCAACATAATTCCCCGCACAGGTTGACCGGTACTGTTAGTTATTGAGCCCCGAATCCTGGGTTCATTATCCACTAATACCGTACTAAGATTGCTCTGCAACTGGTAAGGTTTGCTGGGGAGTTGGCCTTCCATCGAAAGACCCTGCGCGCTCCACTGACCGACCCTGAAACTTTCGATGCGGGGTTGGTCGCCTGATAATATAGTTCGTTCATTTTCGGCTTGAATGGAGCTACTGCTATAGCTACGGTTTAGCGGAAGAATAAGGGGCGGGGTAATATTGTCGGCTACATTCGGCGAAATATTATACAGTTTGTCCTGGGGCGAAAATATTGCTACATAACTACGGGTTTGAGCCATCTCCTGACCCGGTGATACCTGTACAACACTCATCTGGTTCACCAATACATTCCCTGGCGGCTGTGTTCTAGCCAGCCAGATAGAGGAGCCTAAAAAGGCCACCCCAATCAAGGGAATTGTCACCCAGGCGAGTTGGGGGCGTTTGAACCTTTTAAGTACAAGGTAGTTTAACGGGCTAATTACCACCAGATAAAGGGCAAATAAACCCAGAAACGGAGTAATATCCGGCAGGGGAACATCCGGCACGTTTGCTACAAAGGGGAAGAATTCGGCATTGTTTTTAAGGTGGGGGTTAGCTTCATCATAAACCTGATAATAGACTCCACTATTGAAACTGAAAAGGTCTTGCCAGACTAAGTTACTGCCGCCCCAATCCGAGAGCAAGCTAGAGGCAATATCCATCGCCAGCGATACCACCCGCCCTTGTCCAACGCGCCTTTCGGCTATTAAGGGAATATCGGTAGGGCCACGTCGTTCACCCTGAATTGTAGTAATAGCCAGCGGTTTAGCACCTTGCAAAACCTCACCCACCGCAATAGTTACGGGTTGATTTAGCGGGTATTTAGCGGCTTCGCCCGAAAGTACATCATTCAGATTATCAATTTTCTGATAATCGTAGACATCCACCGGCAGGAACGACTTATCAAAGCCATTGCTAACCTTGCCCCAACCATTTCCCCCCATCAGGATTAACTGACCGCCGTCGCTGACCCAATCCCGCAGGGCGGTTATTTGATCCTGACTCAAGCTGCTGGTGCTAACTTCGCTCAATACCAGGGCGTTAAAGGAACGCCAGCCTTCTACCCGGTCGGGGAAATCGGCTGGTCCAATAATGGTAGTGCTTACCCGTGAACTCAGTTTGCCTACTTTAAGGCTGTTCAACCCGGTCAACAGGTTCGGGTCGGAGTTCAGGGTAGCAACCAGGTAATCTTTGGGGCTGACTGGTAAGAGGCGGACGTTTTGTTCGGCTAATTTGCGCTCTCCCTCACTGGTTTTCAACAAAATCGTCTGGTCTGAACTGACAAACCGCGAAACGTTACTATTTGCCACAAAGGGCTGAATATAGAAGTGGAATTTTTTATTGGAGCGTTCCCCTAAAGAGAGCGTCCGCCGAAAAATAACAGGGTAAGTAACGTTGTTATAGACGTTAGTAATGGTAGTCTCAACTTGTACGGTAGTAGCTGCCCCAAAATTTTCCAGAGTAATTTCTACTGGCAACCAGTCGCCATATTTATAGGCTCCCTCAAATAGAGAGCGCGCCGACATTTTGATATTATATTCAGGGGCCGCTTTGGCTACGCTCAAATTTGCAATCAGGTAAATAGCTATAAAACCAAAAACAGCTAACCTGAAGGCTGGAAGGCGAAGCCGCTGTACAAAGGAGAGATTTTGCATAGCCTGTACCTTGTTATTAATCAGTTATGAATATCAACTTCTTCCTGTTTATAGATAACTGGAAGTTACTATAGATTTAGACCTTCAACTCCAAGATTAATTTGTTGTAAAACTACGGAGTCAGCAGAGGCCGAGAGTCGTACCTGGATTGTTCCGATATTACGGTCAATATACTCGTTCAGGTTGGGTATGGTCAAGTCAATTCGGTCTCGATTATCACCCTGTGGTACAACCTCGACCCAGCTCCCTTTTTCCCAATTATATAATTCTATTTTAGGATTGCTTTGAAAATTCCCGGCGGAAACAGGTTCGCGCCAACCTGTTTGAACCAGGTTAGAGGGGAAAACTTTCTGGCGGTCACGGTCTTTGAAAGAATTAAGATAAAGTTTTAGCACTGATGGCTGGAAGCGCGGATAAACAAATCGGCTGGGCAACCGAAACTGAAAGAAAGCGGTGGATTGGTTAAGGATAACAGTGTTAAAAGCCGAAGTGCTATTATCCCCTAACTTTTCAACTAATAAACCGGGTGCCGGAATCTGAACCTTACCGCCATCACCCACATACGAAACCGGGAGAGGTCGAATAACCAATCCCTGGTCTTGTTGTACGACCCGATGACCATTAGCCTGGGCCGTACCCAAAATATTCTGGGCATTAACCCAACCAGTCAAATAAAGGGCATTGGTGCGCTCATCTGGCCCAAAACGCCGCAATTGATAGGCGGTATTCAGGGTAGTCCATCGCAAAAATCCAAGCCGGGCTTCGGGTGATTGCCCCAAAAGCCAGGGGCCAGGTTGTCGGCCAACTGTGGTGGGAGAGGCATTAACGGTGGTATTTGTTATTTGGTCTGCCGGAATATAAAGATTAGGGTCAATACCGGGGCGAGAGCCAAGATATGGACGCCGAATAAGTGGAAGGTTAATTTTCTTTTCCTCGCCTGGATTCCAGTCACCTAAAGAATAAAAATTATCACCATAAACCAGAATAACGTCGCTAATACGATAGCTACTGCGGTTGGTTTCTACCCCGCTAATAGTGTCACCGCTTACCGTCAAAGCTCCTTCCAGGTTAAGCTTGAAATCAGCCAGGGTTTCAGCCGCAAACATTTCATAGCGTCCCAGGCGTTCTTCGGTGGCATTGACTCCTGAATCATTACCTTGAGTTAAAAAACGAGGCGGCAAAATATTAATTTGAGGTGAAAGGGCCAGGGGTTGGGGTCTTAATAAAGCCGGTGGGCCATTTAAATTCAGGCGATAAGGTTCTTCGGTAGCGGAGAAGGTCGTTATCAGGCTATTGACGCTGGCGGGGAATTCATCGTTAGTACTTTCAATCAGGCTGACTCGACTAACATAAATATCGCCCACCGGCAAGTTGCTGGTAGCAAAAATAACTCCGCCCGTCGCGGCAATAGCCAAAACTGGGACTAATATCCAGCCCCAAACTGTACGCTTAAACACTTTCAGGATAAGGAAACTTCCCGGCCCGACCACAGCCGCATAGGCAATAATTAGTATCGCCACAATAAAGCCATCCGGTAAATCCGGGCTTGGGGTATTTACTAGAGCCCGGCCCAAAAATTCCTGATTGAAGAAATTTTGCCCAGAACCGGTAGGAATAAAATTAGGGTTACCCGACTGAATCACAGTTGCCCAAACAATGTTAACTCGAATCCAGGTGGACATTGGCGGCGCAAGTAGATTTGCTGCTATCACTACAATCGCCCCTTGCCCAACCTCCCGCGCCACTACCAACGGTAATCCGGCTTCGGGTGCATTAACAGCTTGACGGCTGGACACAAATGAACCGGCCTGGGGATTTAAGCGGCTGAGAGTAAGGCTGTATGGAGTAGAAGAAATTAGTTCGAGAGTTTGGTCAAGGGTAGTGGTGGCAGCAAACCGATTTACATCCACGGTGCTTTCAATTTTTGCCGGAAGCAGATTGTCATTAATACCTAATGCAGCAATTTGATTACTAAGGTTTTGCCCACCCATAAAATAAAGTTGCCCCCCCGCCGAAATCCAGGCAAGTAAGGCGCGCCTTTTTTCAGGTGAAATGTTAGCCGGGTCAATATTGCCTACTATTAAGCCATCAAGAGCATCTAAAAGCTCTACCCTATCACTTAATTGAGTAGCTGGTAAAGCCAACATCCTGATGCGGGTAGAGTTTCCCCTTACCTGCATAAAACCAACCGGGGTTATGTCGCTGGTTTTCAGGTTGTCGTCCAACACTCCAACCAGATATTCGGTTGAGCCTGCTGATTGGATTCGCTGGAAACTCTGGGCAATACTCTTGTTGTTTTGGTCAAAGAGATTGATGTTTATGCTAACAGTACGTTGCTGAGGTTGGATATAGTGAAAAAACCGCTCTTTTTGGTTAGGAGCAAGATTGACCGGAGTGACATTTATAGACTCAGCACTCAGGGAATTTACGGTGTAAGGGATGGTGGTGCGAATTTCACCCCGAAATGGATTGCGACCATTGGTGATGGTCACTTCGGCGGTAAGCCAGCCTCCCTCGCGGTAGTAGCCCTCAAAAAGCAATCGGGCCTGGAAATCGGCAATCACTGGCCCATCATTATCGGCCAACACCGCTTGAATCGGGCTGCTCAGTCCCACGCCAAAAAGGGCAAGGTACAATCCTGCCAGCGTAGTCATAAGTACCATGCGAGCTATAATTTTTTGTTTGAATTTTCCTGGGAGCCAATTATTGGTTTTAGGCTGCGTCATGGCTAACCACCTTGCCGTAGGACGCTTATAAAAAACTAGCCGCTACTGATTGCAGAGTAGGGCTTAAGTTAATAATAGAGCAGCTTTAACCGTTTGTCAAAAGGTTTGCGGTTTAAGTTCTAGCTCAATAATTTTTTGGCCCAGGTTGCTTCGGGTAGCGACCATTGGCGGCAAATCCAGAGAATCATAGTGCCAAGTTGCTGGCGTTGAAAGCGGCGGAGGCGGGGTAGCCCCGGTATTTCGGGTCTCCAGGCCTTTTCAGCAAAAAAGGTGAGCCACCAGGCTAACGAGGAATCTATTGCGGCGGATTCCAGGGGTGCTTTTTCGCTATACCAGTTTATTATTTGTTCAGGGCCTGGGCCACCTTCGATTTCAACGGTTTGGGCAAAGGCTACCAAATCCCATTCCGGGCGACCCACTGTAATGGCGGGCCAATCGAAGAGGGTTAATTGCTTGCCGCGCACTCGTAAATTATCGGAGCGCAAGTCGCCATGCACTATCGCAAGAGGTTCTTGATGCAAAATGGTATGCGCAGTTAGTTGCTGAATTTTCGGGGATATTTGCTGAAACCATTCCAGAGCCAGGGCAGACTCGGTTCCTGCTAAGGCGGCAATTTTCTCGAAACTCTGCGACTCCTCAACAACGTTTTGCCAACTTTCGTGCTGCAAACGTTCGGCAGGTCTCGAAAGCCATTCCGGGAGGTCAAGATTTAGCGATAATTGGTGGAAAGCCGCCAGTCCGTGGGTAACGTCCCGACATTTTCGGGGAGTCCAGGGTGGCACGCTTTTAGGCCCAACATCCTCAAGTAATAGACAATGCCAATCCTTATAGCGTAATACGGCATAGTATTTGGGCATAAAATTCCCTAAAATTGGGACAAGTTTTTGATAAACCTGCTCTTCAAATAGTAGGGCGTTTTTAGTGAATTTGTTGGACTCTTTAAATGTACCCTTTAAAAAGGCTCGGCGACCATCCGCCAGAGCCAATCGAAAGGTCGGCGTAGGGGAATAGCCACCCCAGATACGCATTGCCCGCACCACGCTTGCCCCCAAAGCGTCATTGACCTGTTGGCGTAACGCTCTGGGGAGCTGTTTCCAGGGTAGTTTGTCTTCTATACCTGTGCGTGACAACTTTCCACTCCGCTCATTCAGGTTTTCGATTTGTAAACTTACTTCACCAATTTCAAAACCGTGCCGGAGCGTGGCGGTAAGGTAAAACCTGCCAAACGTACCCCTTCCGAAGCGGCTGGGTAGGTGTTGCCGGGACTGGCAAACAGGTCAATATAATGGCCATTATCAGGTAAATAATCCGCCGCATCGTCAGGCGAAAGGGTTGGGAATTTCTGCACAGAACTGCTTCCAGCGTTTAGCACCGTAATCAGTCGCTCATTAGCATCGTGCCGCCCGAAAATATAAACGCCATCCTGACCATAAAGGGTATCATATTCGCCACGTCGCAGTACCGGATGTTCTTTTCGCAAGGCAATTGCCTGTTTGAAATAACTTAGTAATTCTGTATTCCAGCGAGCCTGTTCCCAGGGGAACGAGCGACGGCAATCCGGGTCACGGCTACCCTGCAAGCCAATCTCATCACCATAATAAACGCAGGGTGCGCCGGGATAGGTCATCTGGAAAAGGGTGGCAAGTTTAAGGGCGGTAATATCATCACCCGCTACCGTCAGAAAACGGGGAGTATCGTGGCTACCTAGTAGGTTAAGTTGAGCCTGGGTAATGGCGGGCGCATACAGAGCCAACAAATCCTTGATATAAGTGCCAAATTGGGCGGCATCGAACCCCCGCAAACCGCCGTGTCCCTCGTAAGAAGTATGTTGGATACTTGAATGGTTAAAACTGGTAGGTTGAATAAAAAATCCAAGACATGCGCGAGTAAAAAGATAGTTCATCACACTATCGAATTGGTCGCCCTGTAGCCAGCGACGGGCATCTTCCCAGATTTCGCCGCAAATGTAGCCGTCCTGACTTACACCTTTAACCACCCGCCGGAATTGTTGCCAGAACTCATCATCATTAATTTCGTTCGGCACATCCAGCCGCCAGCCATCCGCCCCAAATTCCAACCAATAACGCCCTACTTCCCACAGATAATCGCGCACTGCTGGAGTAGTGGTATTAAATTTGGGGAGGGCGGGCAAACCCCACCAGGCATCGTAGTTGGGTTTATGGCGATTATCGTAGGCATTGACCGGGAAGCCATGATAGATAAACCAATCCAGATAAGGAGAATTTTTACCATTTTCCAGGGCGTGGTTAAATTGGTAAAAGCCCCGGCTGGCATGATTGAAAACCCCGTCAATAATAACCTTTATATCACGGGCGTGGGCAGCATCCAGCAATTCCCTGAAAGCGGGATTACCCCCAAGAATCGGGTCAACCTGAAAATAATCATGGGTGTGGTAGCGGTGGTTGGCGGTAGATTGAAATATTGGGTTCAGGTAAATTGCATTGATACCCAACTCTTGCAAATAATCCAGCTTCTCAACTATCCCTAACAAATCACCACCCTTGTAACCTTCGGGAGTAGGAGGGGTGTCCCAACCCTCCAGGTTTAAGGGTTTATGAACGCGCTTACTCTGGGCAAAACGATCCGGGAAAATTTGATAAAAAATAGCATCTTTTACCCAATCGGGGGTTTCAATCTGCGAAAGAAGGTCGGCCTGACTCACGGGGTGATGTTTCCTTTCGAGAATAAAATAAGGACGGTACAAAACCGCCCTTAGCTGAAAATTAGTTTAATCGTCGGCTACCAATAAGCCAACAAGATGATAACCGCTATCCACGTGAATTACCTCCCCGGTAATCCCCCGCGCCATATCACTAGCCAGGAAAACGGCGGTATCGCCTACTTCGGCTTGCTCGGTATTGCGACGGAGGGGGGTGGCTTCCTTTACCGCCCCTAACACTTTACCAAAATCCCGAATGCCTGCTGCCGCCAGCGTTTTAATCGGCCCGGCACTGATAGCATTTACCCGGATGTTGAGCGGCCCCAAATCGTAGGCGGCGTACTTCACCGAGGCTTCCAGAGCGGCTTTAGCAACGCCCATCACATTATAGTTTTTAACTACCCGTTCCGCCCCCAGATAGGTCAGGGTTATAATATTGCCACCCCCGGCGGCTTCCATAAGTGGGCGGGCGCGGCGGGCGGTAGTAATCAGGGAATAGCTACTGACATCCTGGGCCAGGGTATAGCCCGCCCGACTGGTATCGGTAAAATTGCCCATTAAATCTTCGCGGTTGGCAAAGGCCAGACAATGTACCAGTATATCCAGCTTGCCGCCGAATTTATCACTAACTTTGGCAAAAACTTCGTCCAGATTAACATCGTCCTGCACATCGCAAGGGCCAATAACCGTGACGGGCGAGTGCAAGGTAGCGGCTAGTTCTTCGACGTTCTCGCGAAGCCGCTCACTCTGGTAAGTGAAAATCAGCTCTGCCCCCGCCGCCGCATAGGATTGGGCGATACCCCAGGCAATGCTTCGTTTGTTGGCAATTCCCATTATCAGGGCTTTTTTCCCCTCAAGCAATGGATACAATTTATTGGTTCTCCTTATATTTGGGATTTTACCGCCGAATTCTTGAGGGTATCCTAGCATATTCAGCTTGATAGGGCAAACTGAGCTGTCAGCCATCAGCTGTCAGTTATCAGCTAATTTAATTCTCAATGTATAGGCATGGAGTTATTATAGTAGTAGTGACTTTAGTAGGGGCGAACCTTGTGTTCTCCCTCGTGAGATATCGGGCAGACACGGGGGTCTACCCCTAATAATTACTTACGCGCCTTCATTTTCTGGATTTAGGTCGCAGCGTCGGGAGTTTTGCAGCTCGTATCTCCGTGATCCACCTTGAGTTTTCCTATTGCGCTGGCGGTGGCTAGGGCTTTTTCTTCAATCGGATAATTATTCCTGATTTACTGACGAATGCATCAAAAACGGAGAAATGAGTTAACCTTTCTCTACCGCCGAACCTTTTCTATATCAGTAAAGGAGATAAAACCAACAAAAGCCCCACCTCGGTCTAAGACCACTAACGGTTGGCCTCGACTGGATTTCAAGGCCTCACGGGCTGCCGATAAATCCTCGTCATCATATACCGCCTGAATCTGGCGACGAGGTATCATCACTTTTTCCAGGGTAAAGGTTTGCTGATTAGCCGGAGACATTCGGCTCACCGCCGCTCTGGTAGTTAACCCTGCCAGAAATCCGTTTTGCAACACCGGAATTAATAGTGTATCTGGAATATTTTCGGAACGTGCCAGAAAGTCAGCCACTGTCAGACTAGGATCGTAAGCGGTGGAAAATACCCGATCGGCAACCGCCCCGGTGAGAACTCCTTCGGCGGCTGGGGGAGGTGGAGGCACAGCCGCAATGGGGGTATTTTTTTGTCGCTGGGTGGGACGGACAAAACGCCGCGCCTGTCCAGTAAACCTCTGGGTAGCTTGCAACTGTCCAATTGAGGCACTAACTATCCAATAAGCTATAAAACCGAGGAAAAGGGCGTTTAAAATGCTTTGGCTCTGAAGAGACTGGAAAATAAAATAAATAAATACAGCTCCTACTCCGCAGCCCGACACGGCCACTACCCAGGCTGCCCACACCTCGCGCTTGGTTATCATTATTACCAGAGAACGCAAGGCCTGTCCACCATCTAATGGGTAGCCAGGTAGAATATTTAAAATTCCCAAAACCAGGTTGATATAAGCTACACTATCGGCAATTGGATACCAAATACCACCGCTTCTTGGATTGGCAGAAAAGGTAAAAACAAAAAACAAGGCGAAATTAGAAGCAGGTCCAGCGATAGAAATCAAAAAGTCACGCCAATTACTGGTAATTTTGGAGCTAAAGACACATACTCCCCCCAATATCGAAAGTTGGATACGTTCCACTTTTGCTCCTAAAAACATTCCAACCGCCGCATGCGCTAATTCGTGTACCAGGATAGAGCCAATTACTAACGCGCCGATTGCAACTCCGATAATCAGACCGTCACCACCACGACTAATACCGCCTAGTTGTAGAGCGTAAAAGCCAATTAGTAGCAGAGCAGTAATGTCCATGTAGACATCTACTCCGCGCCATCTAAATAATCTAAATATTCCGCCACCAAACATTGAATTTATATAACCTTTCAGAAATTGCTATTAATATTTAGGAAAAACCGCGTAACTATAATACGCAACAACCCGGCTTTAGTTTCGTAAAGCCTGGATTAATAAAACCTATCTTAGAATAGTAGATAGCTCATAAGTATCATCAATCAACCCTGCCACCGAATTATTGTAGGCCGCTACCCCGCTTGGAATATAGCGCAAGCTGCACATATTAAACCAGCGAATCAGGCTCATTTTCTTCTCAATCTGGGAACAAACAAACATCTCTTCTAACGGTTCGGCAGCTACGGCCTCGCCACTGGCCGCCCGGTAAGCCTGTCGGTAAGTCTGGAGCAGACGGGGCATAATATCAGGGCCAAAAATTGGATAAGCGAAATTCGTCAGGTCAACCAGGTCAATCAAGCCCGTGCCAATAAAAGCGTCGGCCCAATCTAATAATACCACGTGGTCATCTAGCTGATGGAAAGCGATGTTCTCAGCATCAAAATCGCCGTGAACCAGGGTTTGAGGAGAGCCTTGCAAGGAAATTGCCACCCGGTTATAACTATTCACTACCGAGTCCAGCTTAGAGAGCTTCCGGGCATCCACCGAGCTATATTTGCCGCGCTTAACTAGCATTTCGGTCAGGTTATAAGTATCCCGTGCGCTCTCTACATAAGCGGCATAATCCATAATCCGAAGATGGCTACGGCGTTGCAATTCACCACTACTAACTTCCCGCCCAAAAGTTACATGCAAGCTTGCCAGGGTAGCGGTTGCTCTTATCAAATTATCAAAACTTGGTTCACTTTTGAGGGTACGCGACCCAACATCCTCAAAAAACATCCATAGTTCGTCACCCAATTCCAGGTGACCAAATAGGGTTGCCGTCCAGCGATTATTATCAGGGAAAATATCCTGATAAACCGCTAACTCACTTTTCAAGGGGTTAATAACCGCCTTAAAAATAAGATTGGGCAACTCGCCATTCCGAAATTCCAGGCGTTCCACCCGCGAAAGAGGCCACTGATGCAACAGGTTTCTACTTTTCAAGTTAGCATCAATATGCGCCAATCCTGGGTCATTCGGTTGAATGTTAAAAATGGTCTCAACCGCTTCCCGGACTCTTAAATCACTTGGTTTATTCATTCCCAGCATTTCAATCAAAGTGTTTTTAACAAAAAGCAAATCGAACTTCATTTTAACTCAGTGGTGGGGCAAGCGCAATGTCGTTGATTTTATGCAAAAAGAACGCATTTCCGAATAAGGGTTGACGCTGGTATTAATATTGCTGTAATATAAGTGGGCAGGGGCTTGTTGTCCCTACCCTATAGACTACCCGTTTCACAAAGCTACCAAATCTCACCCCAACCAATTCGCCTTATGCTTGCAAAAGCGGGAGTATGTAATATAATGTGTTCAACCTAGGAACTTCATACTTTTTGAAGCTTCTATAGTTAAACCATTCGCAGACTTTCATACAGAAGTAAATGGAGGAAACAGATGGCAAAAATGCGAATTTTATCGCACCTCGGCGATACCGTCGTTGAATACGATGTCGAGAAAGCCACTGAAGGCGATACCGAAGCAATTAAAGCCGTAAAAGAAGCCGAGCGCATTTTCAAGGAAGCCCGCGCCCGTGGTGCTACCGCCTTCCGAGTGGATGCTCCTGAAAAACCAGCCGAAAGAATTGATAAATTCGATAAAACTGCTGACCAGATAATTGTAGTACCACGCGTCGCTGGGGGCTAATATGGAGCTGACTGGCTTTATTATAGCGTTTGGAGTTTTTTCGCTATTAGCCATCTTCATCAGCCTGGGTTTTTACGGACGATTAGGGGTGCGGTATCCTTTGGGAAATCGACATCCGGCTTTCGCCCGCTACTATGTCAATAAACAGGAAGCGGAACAAAAAGCCGAGACCCTGCTTAAGTCCTTGCTTCCCTCCGACCAGTACAATCATCTGGTGCGTAAAGGTTATCTGGAATGCCAGAGTGGGATGTATCCCTACCGAACCTATCGTATTCCGCGCCATCGCGGGAGCGTTGAGGTTTATGAAATGGGCCGTCTGGTGATGAGCCTTTGTGTCCAGCCTACCGAGATTGTGCCGGATGCCGATGTAGTCGTAATGCATAAACTGATGATTGAAGGTAATGAACGCGAGTATCTCCGTCGCGCTAATTACTTTGACCGCCAGACCGACCCGTTCTGGTAGGCAATAAATTTTTTGGGGGCCTCCTGTCAAACCAGGGGGCTTTTTTTTAGTTCTCGCTGTCTGAAGTTGGCGATAAGTTGAGGGTCAGAAAATAACAGGATACTAAGAATTTAGTTATCCTCATAAGAAAATTATTAGATTAGCAGATCAAGGTATAATTAATGAGCCAATTGCTTGACACCGAAACTTTGGTTATAGAGCTTCTTCTAGTAGCCTCTCTGGTTGCTTTGTTAGTTAGACGAATTCGAATTCCGTACACCGTTTCATTGGTAGTAGTGGGCTTGTTAATTACTTCTCAGGAAGTCCTGAAATTTAGTTTGACTTCCGAGCTAATTCTTACTTTATTTGTACCCCCACTTGTATTTGAAGCTGCCTTTCATCTTGAATTCAGACAGCTGCGTGAAAACCTATTGCAAATCCTGGTGTTAGCTGTCCCAGGAGTAATAGTTACAACTCTAATCGTGGGTGGATTGGTTTCCTGGGGGACACAACTGCCTATCGCTACCGCTTTAGTATTTGGGGCATTAATTTCCGCCTCCGATCCAGTAGCAGTTATCGCTCTTTTCCGTTCTTTAGGTGCGCCAAAGCGTCTTGCTGTGACAGTGGAAGGAGAAAGTTTATTTAATGATGGCACAGCTATCGTAATTTTCAACTTGATGCTTTCTCTTGCAGTACCATCTATCGTAGGAGAAAGCAGCTCTTTCGATTTTATCAAAGCGTTTACAGAATTTATTACGGTTTCGGTAGGTGGCCTATTAATAGGAGTTGCCCTGGGTTGGTTAACTTCTCAACTTATTGCCAGAGTCGATGATTATTTAATTGAAACCAGCCTTACCACCGTATTGGCTTTTGGCGCATATCTGCTGGCTGAAAGGTTCCACTTGAGTGGCGTATTGTCAGTAGTAGCTGCCGGAATTGTTTGTGGTAATTTTGGCCCTAAAGGGATGTCACCCACCACCAAGATAGTTTTGTATAATTTCTGGGAATATCTGGCTTTTGTAGCCAATTCACTAATTTTTCTCTTGATTGGATTGGATGTAAATATTAGCCAGATAATTAATCAGCTTGGCCCTATAGGGATTGGGGTTTTAGCGGTATTAGTCAGCAGAATTATAGTAGTATATGGACTTAGTTTCCTGGTCAATCTAGTGCTTAAAAACAAAATGCCCCTTAATTATCTGCATGTTCTATTTTGGGGTGGCCTAAGAGGTGCAGTTAGTCTGGCACTGGCTTTGAGTTTGCCAATTGCGCTTCAACAGGCCGAACTGGTCAAGGTTATGGCTTATGGGGTAGTGCTATTTACGCTCTTAGGGCAGGGAACTACAATGCAGCTCCTTTTAAGCAAATTAGGATTTCTTAAAAAAGGCGAGTCTCAAATCAACTATGAGCGCACACAGGGTCGGTTAATGGCAGTAAAGGCGGCTCGTGAAAGGGTCGAAAAGTTATATCAGGACAAATTAATCTCCAAAGAAACCTGGGAAACCCTTACGCCGGATTTAGAGCGAAAAATAGAGTTAGCAAGTGAAGTTCGGCAGAAATTGTTAAAAGATGAACCAGAATTACAATTGGAAGAACTGAATAGCGTCCGAAAAGAAGCATTACGGGCAGAGCGATCCGTATTGACTAGCTTGCAAAGCAATGGAGTGATTTCTGAGATTGTGTACGAGGAACTTATAACTGAGGTAGACAACGCTTTTGAAAATGGTGAGATCAAGGATGTACCCTAGCATTTTTGGTTTGAATCTAGCTAGGTTAGATATATAACGTCTCGAAGGTTGCAGATTGGACGTTAATGACCCAGCAACTCAGATTACATTATTCAGGCATTTTAGAAATATTTATCCGGAAAGGTTAAAAGTGCGAATAAAGACTTCTGACTTAAACTTTTTTAAACCCATCAGCGCGTCCCACAGGGAAGAAGTAATTCAAAGCTTGAAACAATCCGGTGGATTAAATTTAGATTTTTTGTTGTTAGTTTTCTTCAGTTGCGTTATAGCAACCTTTGGCCTGATTCTAAATAGCCCCGCTGTCATAATTGGTGCTATGTTAGTAGCACCGTTGATGTCTCCAATTTTAAGGTGTTCTATGGCACTGGTGGTCGGGGATTTGAGGGAGGTTGGGCGTTCTCTGGCAACTCTACTTATAGGAGTATTATTGGCAGTTGGACTAAGTACAATTTTTGGTCAACTCGTCCTGGACGGCCCTTTTAATTTTCTGGAGGAATTACCAAGTGAGGTTTTAGGGCGTACCCATCCAAATCTCTTTGACCTGATGGTGGCTTTAGCTGGTGGGGCGGTGGCTGCCTACGCGTTGGCCCAGCCTCATATATCGGGGGCGCTTCCTGGAGTGGCTATTGCTACGGCACTAATGCCCCCGGTTTGTACGGCTGGAATTGGTTTATCCCAGGGCCGCGAAGATATTCTACGGGGTGCGCTTTTACTATTTTTAATTAATTTTGCTTCTATAATATTTGCTTCATCAATTACCTTTACCATATTAGGCTTTCACCTGATAATACTTGAAGTCCGTTGGAAACAAAGGTTAGTATTGTTATCGGGAGAAATAGCCTTACAAATTATTGTAGGAGTCGGGATTATCCTGGCTACTATTAGTATTGTAGCTGGGGTTCAGGAAAACCAGCTTATTCGCACCACGCTGATAAAAGAACTTGCTGGGCGAAGAAATTCCAGTCTGGTCAGTTTTGATACTAATAAAGCAGCCGATAAGTTGAGCATCATTGCAACAGTTCGTTCGGCGGAAGCTTTTAGTTAGGGTATGTCAATAGGACTGTGTAAATGGGATTTGTCACCTAACATCAGAGTTTCAACCTACCCTCATAATGGATGGCTAACTGGTTCAAAATACTGGCCCAATTGTGCATGGGAGCGGTCCAGTCGCTGGTGATGTCC
>JBBQZS010000083.1:0-22929 GCA_038207495.1 Chloroflexia bacterium | reverse complement strand
GCGTTTGCTCTTCGTGCAGCAGTTCCTGCACCAATTCGGCCTTAAAAGTTGGCGTATAGTGTTTTCGGGTGGTTGTCATGTTCTTTATTATATACCTTACACCACCCTATCCCTCTGTCCAGTTTTATGGGTCCATTATAGTGTGTCGTATTTTTTGTGCTACTGCCAACCCTACCCAGGTAATCATAGCTGAGTCGGAGCAAGGTCGCGGTATTTTAGGAGTAATTGATGGCAGCAAAAGTAAGGGGGTTGAGGATGACAGCGGAGTAGAATGGCGCAAAGGCCTTCTCCGCCAAATTGGCTACAAGCTTGGCTAAAGTCTTGAGCCGCCAACCTGCCTTATGTGAGGGTTTTGGTTCGACTTACAGAAGTAACCATCACCATCTTGTCAGTTAATTTTCTTATATCGGATCAAATTTTGGCTAATACCATAACTTGGTAATATCATGTATTGGGCTCTATAGCAAATTGCAAAAAGGTAGAGCTAGAAGTAAACTAGAAGGATGAAAGCATATAGTGTAGATTTAAGAACACGAATAGTAAAAGCGGTCGAAAAAGGAATGAACAAAACCGAGGCCAGCCAGGTTTACGGGGTGAGTCTTAATAGTGTCAAACGCTACGTCAAACAACATACAGAAAGCGGTCAGCTTGAACCTAAACCGATACCTGGTCGCCCCGCGGCCATCAGCCCAGAAAAACAAGCTCTTTTGCTGCAACAAGTAGAAGCGCACCCTGACGCTACTTTACAAGAACGGGCTGAATCGTGGGAACAGAGCCAGGGCATAAAACTAAGCCGCTCTACCTTTAGTCGAAGCTTAAGACGGCTTAAGTTAAGTTATAAAAAAAAGCCTGAAAGCGAGTGAACGGGATGAAAGCCAGCGGGCGGCCTTTCGGGTGGAACAAGCGGGTTTAGAGCTAACACGGCTACGAGTATTGGATGAGAGTAGTGTGAATGTGGCGATGACCAGGCAGTATGGTTGGGCTCCTCAAAATGAACGGTGTTATGGACAAGCCCCTAGAAATTGGGGCAAAAATATAACTATTTTGACTACCTTAACCTCTGAGGGGATTGATGTAGAAAATAGCATTTGGTTTGAGGGGAGCTTAAATCGGGTCATATTTGAGACCTATATCTTGGAAATATTAGGACCCCATTTACAAGCCGGAGAGATAATCATTTTGGATAATTTAGCGGCGCACTTAAGTGAACGGGCCAAAAGCGAGTTGGAAAAGAAGGGCTGTAAACTATTATTTTTACCAGCCTATTCACCTGATTTATCGCCGATCGAGTTAGCTTTTTCAAAGATGAAAGCCTATTTGCGAGCGGTTGGGGCCAGAACTAAAGAAGCTTTAGAAAAAGCTTTAGAGGAAGCTTTAACTTTAATTACTTCCCAAGATGCCCTGGCCTGGTTTAAGCATTGTGGCTACAATATCCCGGCTCTATAATTATGCAACTTGCTATAGCATCCGTTTGGCGTATTGCAGCCCGCGCCCTTTGACAAAATTCTTATGGTTTGTTATCAGTAAATCTTTAATATAATCCGGCTGGTTTATTAGAAAAACATTGGCTGGCCCCATTTTAACGTATGCTACATCGCCATATTCTTTAGTCAGGTTTTGCAGGAACTTGAGCGGATTATTCCGCATTTTGAAAATGTTCAGGAAGGAAAATCTGGATTTAGGGCCGGGCGGCTGGGCTGTCACCGGGCGAGTTTCTGTGGCTGTCATTAGTTTCAGGCTCCTGTTTTGTTCCCCCTTACTTTACAGGTTTAAGGGAGGACAGTTTTATTAAAGTTTTTGTTTCCCCTTCCTTTATTGGGAAGGGGCGTATACCCGCTTGCGGGTGGGGTTAGGTTACTTAACCAGTTGGGCCGATGCACCTGTGCCAACCAGCACCGTCACCAGGGCTTTACCGTCCTGGGTGGGGCTGACCGTTGCCAGCGCACCAATGGCAGTATTTACCACACCCTTCGAGGTTGTGATAGCCTTTTGACCATAAGCGTAGAAGACGTAGCCGCCCCGCTCGGTGGTTTTAAGACTCCAGGTTACGCTCGACAATCCCGGCGCGAGTTGGTTAACCAGGGCTAAAGCTTCGGTCTGGTTGGTTGGCGCGGTTAAACCCCACATCCCAACTTCCGCCAGCCCGCTTCCGGCAATATCTGCTGCCGCATCGTTGGTGGTGACTATTCCAACTCCGGCCAGAACAATTTCCAGCCCGTTGCTCATTTTACCATAGGCTGCCAGAGCCGCCGCGCCCAGTTTGGCGGTTAGCACGCCCTTATCGTTGGGCGGGAAGCTGGCACTACCGATAACCCCCGCGACTAACGCTCCAGTATCGGTAAAGCTGTAGCTGCGACCAAACACCGCATTATTGAAGGCGTTCAATCCGGCAGTAACATCATATTTAACGACTACTCCGCCCGCTCCCTTAACATTGTCTACAGGAGTGCCATCACGGGTAACTGTGCCAGAGCCCGCCGCCCCCGCCCCTGAACCAACCGGGGTACCACTTTTGTTGGTTATAGTGCCGGAAACGGTGCTAACACTTTTGTTGCTGACACCGTAGCGGCTGAAATGTTCGACCTGGGCCGTAATTACCTGGGCGGCGGGGTCAAGGCTGCTTGCCACATCTTCCCAACTCTGGTTGGTGGGGTTGTAATAAACGATAGTCAAATCGCTTTCGGCCAGTTTGTTTTGCAGTAATCCGCCGTATCTTATGCTGATTTTAACAGGTTTGTCGAAGCGGCTGACCAGAGTTCCTTTGTTATCACGGGCATTAAAATCAAAGGCGATTAAGGCCGTCCGCCCACTAGTATCGGCCAACTGGCCATTTTGTTGAGCGGTAAAGCGCAGACGGTCACGCAAACTGCGGTCTGTGCCCTCAAAACTGACGCGCTCGTGTACCTCGGCGGTAGTTTCAGCGGTAGCGGCGTTGGTGGTTGTTACGTTACTGGTAGTAACGCCGGAGTCGCCACAAGCCACCAGCATCAGGGCGATTACCAGCCCACTCAGAGCCAGACCAATTTTGTGGGTAAAGCGCGTAGGTAAGTTGTTTGCAAAGGCTTTCATCTAATAACTCTCCTGTTTGAGTTCTGAAAGTGAACGGGGTTTGAATAATGTTGAATATGATTTAGCCGTTCACTCTATCTTTATAACCCGACAGGAGTATCTTAGAAAAGGGGGTTCAAGCCTTTAGCGTGGAATTGTAAAGGAATCGCAATACAAGATTTGGCATCAAACATCCAAAACCTGATGTTTTCTTGAACTTTTACCACAAAACCGTAAAAGGGTAAGAGCTTCTTGACCTAACCCCCTAGCCCCCTTCCCTGATTCAGGGAAGGGGGAATAAGACTTTTGATGTTACTTTTTGGCAACGAAGTTGCCAAAAAGTAACGAAATAATAATCCCCCGCCTCCTGTAGGGGGCGGGGGCAGGGGGTGGGGGTTAAAAATCTATCCTTACTTCCTAAACTTTTATAAAATTGCCCTCCCTTAAACCTATAAAGGAAGGGTGAACACAACCTTATCAGGCTGGCAACTTGAAGGCACTAAACCCGCCATCCACAATCATCGCGCTACCTGTAGTAAAGCCGGAGGAGGGAGCCGCCAGATACAGTACCGCTTCGGCTATTTCTTCGGCAGTGCCAAGTCGCCCAATCGGTTGACGGTTAACCATCTTCTGGAGAGCATCGGCAGGGTCAGCATAACTCTGCACCATCCGCCCAACCCAGGGGGTATCAATCGTACCGGGGCAAACACAGTTGACCCGAATATTATCCTTAACGTGGTCAGCCGCCATCGCTTTGGTTAAAGCTAAAACCGCCCCTTTGGACGCACCATAGGCCGCCCGGTCTACTACCGCCGTAACCGCCGCGATGCTGGACATATTTACAACACTACCCCCGCCGTTTTCAATCATTTTCGGTAGGGCATAACGGCAACACTGGAAAATCCCCTTGACATTCACAGCGAAAATTCTATCCCAATCCTCCTCGCTGGTGGTCAAAATAGTCCCCGGCACGCCCACCCCGGCGTTATTGATCAGAATATTCAGTTTGCCAAAGGTCTGAAGGGTGAAATCTACCAGTGCGGCGGCATCCTCGGCCTTGACTACGTTACACTTAAAAGCGATGGCTTTAGCCTGTTTGTCTGCCTCTTCAATTAGCCCAACGGTTTGTTGAGCGGTTGCCAAATCATAGTCCGCCACTACTACCTGACCGCCTTCGGTAGCGAACAAGAGGGCAATTGCCCGACCAATTCCGCTACCCGCTCCAGTTACGATTGCTACCTGATTTTCCAGCTTTTTCATTTCATGACTCCCTGGTTATACCTAGATTTATATTCGTTTTAAAAGGCGCGAGCTGCAAGACCACCATCCACCAGAATCGGCGTTCCGGTAATAAATCCGGCGGCACTGCTCGCCAGAAAAACTACCACCGCCCCAACCTCTTCGGGCGTACCAATCCGCCCCAACGGGTAATTTTTAGACCAATCGCTCATGGCCTTATTGGGGTCGGGCTCCTGGCTGGCGGCAAATTGCAACATTGGCGTATTAATCGAGCCGGGTAAAATGGCGTTAACCCGGATATTCTGGGGAGCAAAATCCAGGGCCATTTCGCGCGTCAGGGCTAACACCGCCCCTTTGCTGGCAACGTAGGCTGCCGAATTTGGCAGACATACCTGGGCTTGCACCGAAGCGGTATTGATGATTGAACCGCCCCCGGCCTCAATCATATATGGGATGGCATATTTTGAAACCAGAAAGATACTTTTCAGATTGACATTCAAAGTGCGATCCCAGTTCTCCTCGTCGGTGTCTACTACTGTCCCATAGCTCTGAATCCCGGCGTTATTATGCAGAATATCAATTTTCCCAAATGCTTTAATGGTTTCTTCGGTAATTTTTCGGGCATCGGCGGCTTTGGAAACATCAGCTTGCACAAAGATTGCCTGTCCGTCTCGATTAATCTCAGCCGCTACTGCCTGACCCTGACTTTCGTTCCAATCCACCACCGCCACCTTAACCCCTTCGTGGGCCAGACCGAGCGCGGCGGCTTTGCCTATCCCATTGGCGGCTCCGGTAACGATTGCTACCTTGCCCACCAAATCCACAAAACTCATAGTTTCTTCTCCCTTTCGCTGGTACAAATATTATCAAGCAGCAACCTGTCCAAACTCAGGCGAAATAGGCTCCCTGCATTGGGCCAGCCGCCATCCGACTATATGCTGCCAGGATTCCCTTTTTATGGATATTTACTGGCTGCGTCCAGCGTGACCGCCGTTCCGCCAAAACTCGCTCCACTTCTTCGGCTGATTCCTCACGTCCCTCAAATCCTACAATATTCAGACTTCTACCCGCTACGTCCATGCGAATTAAATCGCCGTTGTGGACCAGCGCAATCGGTCCTCCCAGAAATGCTTCGGGGGTGACATGCCCAATGCACGGGCCTTTGGTAGCCCCACTGTAGCGACCATCGGTAATAATCGCCACGCTGTTGGAGAGTTCCGGGCGGCTGGCAACAATCGCGGTACAGAAATACATCTCAGGCATGCCGGAAGCGCGAGGGCCTTCGTTGCGAATCACCATAATATTTCCAGGCTTGACCTGCCCGCCCAGCACTCCCCGAATGGCTTCTTCCTCACGTTCAAAGACAACCGCTGGCCCGGTGTGCTGCTGCATTTCGGGACTAACCGCGCCATGTTTGATTACCGCGCCTTCGGGGGCCAGATTGCCCCGCAAAACCGCTACATGTCCCCCGGCCACCACTGGTTCCTGGACAGTTTTAATTAAGTCACGCCATTTCAAGCCATAATTTTTCAAAAAGCTGCGGGTTTCCCAGAAGAAGGTGCTTTTTTTGATTTCTTCCAGATTTTCACCCAGCGTTTTACCCGTGACGGTCATAACGTCCAGGTGGAGGAAGTCCATCAATTCCAGCATCAGGGCTGGCACTCCCCCGGCATACCAGAGATATTCGGCGGGGTGAGGCCCGGCAGTTTTGATATTAGTCAGAACCGGGACGCGACGCCCAATTTCATCGAAATCCTCGGGTCGCACCTCAATATCCACTTCACGGGCAATCGCCGGGAGGTGCAGCAAGAGGTTTGTGCTACCGCGCACCGCCGCATGCAGCATCATGGCATTTTCAAAAGCCTTGCGGGTTAGAATTTTATCGGGGGTCAGGTTCATTTCAACCAGTTTCATTATTTGCTGGCCGCTTTGATGCGACATCCGTTGATGGGCGGTCAATACCGCCGGAATCAAGGCACTGCCCGGTAGGGCCATACCCAACGCCTCGCTGATAACCTGATTAGTGCTGGCAGTACCCATAAACTGACAGGCTCCACAACTGGGGCTGGCGTTTTTTTGGGCGGCTAAAAGCTCCTCCTCGCTAATTTCGCCCTGGTCATGCTTATCGCCCATCGGATACATGTAATCGCTGGTAATACCGTCCGGCGCATTGAGCTGAGTACCGCCCGGCACATGAATAGCGGGCAGATTTACCCGCGCCAGCCCGATTAAATGCCCTGGCACTGCCTTGTCACAGCTCGAAATAGCTACCACTCCATCATGAGGGTGAGCCAGGGCGTGGATTTCCAGCATAGCCGCCAGCACATCCCGGCTGACCAGACTATAGCTCATTCCTTCGTGAGCCTGGGCTTGACCATCACAAACATCGGTGGCGGTAAATACGGCTGGTTTGCCACCGAGCTGATAGACCCCAATTTTTACCTGCTCAACCACCCCGCCAAGATGGGTGGTGCTGGGGTGAGCATCCCCGGCGGTGCTTTCCACCAGAATTTGGGGTTTACCCAGGTCGTTAACGCTCCAACCCATCCCCAGTCGCAAGGCATCACCTTGCCGATTAATTAACCGAATCTGTTGGCTTCTTAAAACTTTTTTCATGGAACTCCCCAAGAATTAGTTGCTATTGGTCTATATTTATAGATTTACCAGGCTACCCTGACGGACGAAAACCGGAATGCGTTCCAGAGGAGCCGCAACCTCCAGGGTTTGGCCTCCTTCAAAGGTTTGCCCGGTGGCGACTTCCTGCCAGTCCGTGCCCACTGGTAAATAAACCGAGCGGGAGCGGCTACCCAACTCTAGCACCGGGGCTACCAGAATATCAGGCCCGAACATAAACTGGTCGGCGTAGCGGTAGGTCTGGTGGTCAGCGGGAAAGTCAAAAAACAGGGGGCGCATTGGGGGCGTACCTGTTTCATGAGCCAACCGCATCTGTTGCATAATATAGGGCATTAATCGCTCACGGCTTTTTAGTTGCTCCACAATAATAGCATAAGCTTCCTCACCATATGACCAAACTTCGTTGGAGGCACCATTATCCCCGGTTTCATTCAGGGGCTCACGGAAGCCATGCAAGCGGAAAAGCGGGCAAAAAAGGCCATATTGAAACCAGCGTATCATTAATTCACGATATTCGGGCGAATCACCTCGCCCACCCAGAAAACCGCCAATATCGGTTGTCCACCAGGGAATCCCGCTCAGGCCAATGTTCAGTCCAGCAGTTACCTGCGCCCGCAGTGCCTCAAAGGTAGGTTGAATATCGCCAGACCAGACCGCCGCCCCATAACGCTGGCTTCCGGCCCAGGCCGAGCGACATAGTAAAAATATTTCCTCTTCCCCGGCGTTTTTCATTCCTTCAAAAAAGGTCTGTTGATGTTTCAAAGGATAGATACAGCCCAACTCCACCCCCGAACCGCCAAAGTAGGCCAGATTATCATAATCAAAATGACTGATTTCCGGCTCACAAGCGTCTAACCACCAGCTTTTTATACCCAGGTCATAATAATTTTGCCGTACCAGTTCCCAAAAACCCTGGCGGGCCTCTGGGTTAGTCGGGTCATAAAGCGGGAAATAGATTGGCTGGGGCGATTCAATATCCCGGAACAGGTTAACGGCGGTTACTCCGCGCCTGGTACGCACAAAATAACCATTTTGCACCATTTGGTTATAGTTTTGGCTGTTGGTATTCAGGTGCGGCCAGATCGAAATCATCACTTTAATATTGAGCTCGGCTAACTCTTGAAGCATCGCCGCCGGGTCAGGCCAATAGCGGGCATCAAACTGCATATCCCCCATATTGGGCCAATGATAGGCATCAATTATGATACCAGAGAGGGGTAAATCTCGCCTACGGTATTCCCGCGCAACCGTCAGCACCTCATCCTGGCTGGCATAACGCAACTTGCTTTGCCAGAAGCCCGCCGCCCATTCCGGCAACAGAGGTGGATAACCAGTAGCCGCCCCATATTGGGCCATAATTTCGGGATAACTATCTCCGGCGATAACAAAATAATCCAGTTGCCCGCTTTCGTGGGCGATCCAGCGCGTGCCGTTTGCCCCAAACTCAACCCGCCCCAACGCCGGGTTATTCCACAAAAAGCCATACATGCGGCTGGAAACTATAAAGGGAATGGCAACCTCAGTATTGCGTTGCAACAGGTCAATTACACAGCCTTTTTGGTCGAGGAGACCGTGTTGGTGCTGACCCAGCCCGTAAATATGCTCAGAATCATAGGCTTTGAAACGCGCTTCAAGCTGGAATTTAGCCCCATCCAGCTCTTTATAGTTGCGCGGCGGCCAAAGATTTAACGCGACTGGTACTTCGGCTAACAATTCCTCCCCGCTCTGGCTGTGATAAAAAGATAGGTGCCCGGTTGGCGAAAGTTTGGCCTTTATTTTTCCGTTAGTCAAAGTGGCAGTCTGACCCTCCCAATCGAGTTGGCTTTGAGCTTCCTCCGGCGGTAACAGGGCTCCCTTATATGCCAAATCAATGGGGCGAAGGCTGCTCCGTACTCGCAGGCTATTTGCACCCCAGGCTTCAACCCAAAGAATCTCGTGGGCGTTACGCCAGACCAGTCGGGCGTTTTCGGTAGTAGAATTTCCAGTCATTTTTCAGCTTTTCTTCCTTAAAATTAGCAAACTATGGCTAGTGCAAAAGCAAAGAAAATGTTGTGCAAAAGAAGGTATTTACTCCCTCTACCTTTTTAAGGGCGAGGGTTGGGGCGAGGGTTTGTCCTGGCTGCCACTTGAGTTAGGGGTTTGGCAAGAGCTTCACCCTTTATCCCAGCCTGTAAACTGGCTGCTTCCCTGAGTAAAAGGGAGAAAGGGTAAGACCTTTCCCCTTCGCACAACACCTCATGTGAAAATGCATTAATAAGGACAACCCGAAGATTGTCCCTATGCATTGGTTCATTTAGTTAGTGATGCCCTAGTTTCGGCTAATTATCGAATGATTTTTGAGCCGAAGCCAACCACCGCTTATGTGTTACGATGCCGGGGGTGGGTCAAGCGGCCAGTTAATTTGAATAACCGCGCCTTCACTATGCTGGAAATATTCCAGCACAATCCGGGTTTTGCCCGAAAGTTGCACATCATAATTAAAGGTTTGAGCGGCACTAACCAGCCAGTTTTGGTTCGGGTCAGGTGTTACCGAAGTGAAGTTTACCGTATTATCATCATTAATATGGCCATAATAAAGCCTGAAACCATCGTCACAGGTTACGGTAAAATGATAAGTACCTTCCGGGAAATCTCCGGTACGACTCCACCGCGCCGAAAAATCGTTACTCAGCACCCCCAGAGTTTTGAAAGTATTATTATCCGGCCCCAGACTATAATTGATGTCAGTTTCGTCCCGAAGCAAGGCGGGAGGCCCGGAAAGGCTGGGGTTGTTGAAATATTCGGCCTTCCAGCCGTTAATCTCGCTATCGTCCGGCCAAACAAAGGGCGAATCAACTTCCTCCGAAGTACCATCCCAGGTTATATAACCACCCTGGCAACTGACCTGTTTTTTACCCTGTTGATTGGTAAAAATGTCGCTGGTAATAAGGCCGAGCGGCCCACTTGCTCCCCCAAAATCGTTATATTTTTTGAGGAAGGGATCAGAAATAACCAACGCCGCCGCCAGCGAAGGAACTGGCAAGCCTTTGGGCTGGTCGTGGGAAATGTCCATAAAAATCATCGAATCGCCCGCCGAGCCGCCGGAGAAGTGCTGAATAATGGCTTTGCCGAGGGGGGTATCTATCGTCTGGGGGGCATCGTTAGGGTCGCCCACTACATCTTTACCACCATTGCGGCGGTAAGCCAGGAAGAAACGCTGTTCCTGGTCGTTGCTCAAACCTCTTGCCAGCAAGGGCTGAATTACCGGGTGAACCGTAATTGGGGTGGGGTCTACGGGCTTGACCACCGGAGCCGACAGATTAAATCGCCCTATGGGGTCAACCCCCTGTAACGAGGAGGGCACCGGGCGGTTTGCCACAATCATATAGGTAGTGCCGCCACTAAAGTTGTATATCCGCAAATCTTCCCAACTGTAAATATCATCGCCCGCCCCAGATTTACGCCAGAAAGGGTCATTACAGATAAACCGACCATCTTCCATTAAACCCTTGATGACCATAACGTGGCCCCAACCCTTGTAGTAGGTGCCAATTACTACCGGAATATTCTGGCGGATAATGGCGCGCACCTGTTCAGGGTTGCTGGCAAATTTAATCGTTGCACCTAGGTCGTGCTGGTTAAAGTAGTTAGCCATATTACCGCTACCCGAACCTATATCGGTTGAAATTACACAGGTGCCGAAAGCTCCGGCAGCCGGGCGGGTACTATCATCCAGCACTGTTCGGGTAAAAGCCATATTTCCTTTCAGGTAATAAGCCTGACTTATGTAGCGTCCATACAGGGATTGTTCGGTAACATTTCGCCCGGTAAGTTTGTCGTAGTTGGTAAAAACATCATTAGCCTGGGGTTCCAGCAAGCCATAGGCCGCCACCACCATTACACAAGAAGTGGGGCCACAGGCGGAAGCCCCATTAAAGCCGGGGACAGTGCTGCGTTCCTGATTAATATAAGGCACGTTAATCAATATTTCGGCCATTGGAATCTCCTGTTAAAATGGAATACTGTTGTCATAGCCAAACATCTCTGGTTCTACCTGAACAATACCTGCACGGATGATTTTAGAGTAAACGTTGCCCCTCTTTCCAGACCATCAATGGTGACTTCAAAACTGACAGGTCCGCCAGCGGGTCACCATTAAACACCACCAGATCGGCCAGTTTGCCGGGCTGGACTGTGCCGAGGCGGTCATCCAGTTTCATCGCTTCTGCCGCTACCGCCGTTGCCGATATAATTGCTTCCAGATTGGACATACCGATTTCTACCAGTAACGAAAGCTCGGTGAAAATATCGCTGTGAGGGTTATAGGGAGTCCCGGCATCGCTGCCACAGGCAATTTTGACTCCGGCTTTGTGGGCCATCGCCGCGCTGTTAAGGTGGAACTCCACTACTTTGATACTTTTATCAACCATATATTTTGGCACGCCCCCGGCTTCCCCGGCGTTTAATATTTGTTTTGGCGCAGCCAGGGTTGGCACTAAAAAAGTATTGCGTTCCAGCATCATATTAATAACTTCATCATCCAGATAAACGCCGTGCTCCACCGTGCGAACCCCCGCCCGTACCGCATTTTTAATACCATTTAAGCCTATGGCGTGGGTGGCACTCAGCTTACCGGCCTTATGAGCCTCTTCAAACCCGGCGCGCAATTCTTCTTCCTCAAGCTGGACATTATTAGGGTCTACGTTAGGGGTCATCACCCCGCCCGTCGCCATCATTTTGATGCAATCTGCCCCCATTTTGAGATTCAGGCGGGCAGCCTTGCGAACCTCATCCGTCCCGTCCACCTCAGCTCCAATCCACCAACCATGTCCCCCGGTCATGGTCAAAACCTTGCCACTGACCAAGAGGCGCGGCCCCACAAAAAGGCCCTCGGCAATCGCCCGCTTGAGCGACATCTCGATATATTCACCTCCGCCGAGGTCACGCGCCGTAGTAACGCCCGCCTTGATTAAATCCTCCGCCCGTTTGACCGTTTTGAGAGTTTTATAGGTGGTTGACTCCCCCCGTAACTCCGCATCGGGGTTGCCACTGGCATCCAGGGTCATATGCACATGGCAATTGAACATACCCGGAATAACGGTCTTACCTTCAAGGTCAACAACATTGGACATCTGGGGGTTAGCCGGGTCACTACTGGCCTGTTCTGCCGAAGGGGTAATATTGTCAAAGTTCTTGCCATCCAACTCAATATCCACCCGGTCATGCACTGCCCCGGTTCCGTCAATCAGTCGCGCATTAAGCAGCTTCATAAGATTAAATCCTTTTGATTAAATCCCTTTGGTTGATTATTTAATTAAATCAGTTTTGTCATTATACTCGGTTTAGTCGAAGAAGCGGTATTTGAATAAAGCGTATAAGGCTTCAAAAGCGTCCCGCAAGCCGATTTTTTTCCCCTCGGCGTAGTCACGTCCGTAATAGTTAATCGGCACTTCGTATACTTTTAACTTCTGCTTGAGGATTTTGGCGGTAATTTCTGGCTCAAAATCAAAGCGATTGGCTCTCAGGTTCACCTTGCGAATTACCTCAGCCCGGAACATCTTGTAACAGGTTTCCATGTCGGTCAAAATAGTGTTGTACAAAATATTGGTGATAAGGGTTAGCAGTTTGTTGGCGACCATATGCCAGAACAGGAAGGCGCGGCGTGGCCCCAAAAAGCGCGAACCATAAACCACATCAGCATGCCCCTGCACGATTGGTTTGAGCAGAAGAAGCAATTCCGCCGGGTCATATTCCAGGTCAGCATCCTGCACCACTACCACCGTAGCATCGGCGGAGATATTGGTAAAGCCTGTACGTAGGGCGGCCCCTTTACCCATGTTCTGGGGATGATAAAAAAAGCGCAGGATATTTTCAGGGTCTTTTTCAGCCTCAGCCTGATATTCACCTTCCATTGCCTGAATGATTTCTCGCGTACCGTCGGTAGATTTATCGTCAGTAATCAGTATCTCTTTTTTTATCGGAACTGCTTTTACCCGTTTAACGATTTCGCGGATAGTTTCTTTTTCATTATAAACCGGGATAACCACCGACAAAAAGACATTTTCAGAGGGGATTGGCGCGGCGATGGGGAGCCTCCTTTGATATAGTTCTTGAGCTTTTGAGTATTGCAGATAAAGAACAGCAGGTTGAATTTTGCCATTCTCTACCGAGGTTGTCAAGCCTCAGAATTTTAGTTACAATCCTTTCTTGAAAATGGCTCAAGTTTCCCCAAAATAAAAAATATTTACCGTTGAATTAATGTTTAGGCACTCGTTCTGGAGGTTTTTTTTGAACTCAGCCAAAATAATAGCTAGACCTGCCTGGTTTTGCCTGGCTTTATTAAGTGCACTCCAACTTTTGTTACTGGCCGACCCTCTCGCCACGGCTCAAGCCGAACTCATTTACAACCCACCTTATCTTACCGAGGCCCCCGGCCCCCCTATCAAGCTTGACTTGACCAACCTACCAACTGGGCCAACCCATCAAAAATTTGGGATTGCTACCCATCCCTGGTGGCTGGACATCTTTGAAGACGCTTTTATCGGTTATTTTAAAGATTTAAAGCTAACGGTGATACGCTTGCCTTTTGAATGGAAGGTTTTTGAGCCACAACAGGGGGTTTATAACTGGTCACTTGAAGACCGCTTGTTGAATCGGCTAAACGATGAGGGTTTTGAAATCGTGGCGGAGTTTGTAACTGTCCCGGTGTGGGCTAGCAGTAACAAGGCTGATTGCGCGAAGGCCGATTTCCAATGCCGGCTTGACCCGCAATATAAACCTGACCTTGCCAGAGCCGCCGAAGCCTCCGTTAGACGTTTCCCGTTTATCCGCTATTGGGAGTTCTGGAACGAGCCGGATATCTGGCCCAACATGGGCAGCAAAGATATTAGTGACTATGCCCCCTATCTGAAAGTTTTTTACGATGCGGCTAAAAAGGCCGACCCTACTATATTGGTGGCTGCCTCTACCCTGAATGGCCCGGTTTTTACCGATTGGCTCTACCGTTATAGCGACAGCACTTTTGGAACGCGCCCCTGGGATGCGATTGCCTATCACCCCTACAATTATGATGGTGTGTTGGAACCTTCTTCCCGAAAAGCGATGAGTATTCATAAGCCCCGAATAGATTATTTGCGCCAGCTTATGGTGCAGTATGGCGATATTAATAAACCAATCTGGCTGACCGAAATTGGCTGGGAGGAGCAACCTGACCAACAAGCCCAAAATATAGTGGATTCTTTTAATTTTGTAATCAGTCGCCCCTATATTACTATTGCTAACGTACATATGTTACACGATTGGGAAGGGGAAAATTATGGCATAATGCGGGTTAGAGACAATATTTTTGGTATACGAAAACTCAACAAGGATGACACTTTTATTCCCAAACAACCGTATTATGATACCATTAAGGGATATAACAAACGGTTATTGCCAACCCTTCCTACTAGTACCGCCGATATGCTGGTTTTCTCTGAAACCCAACTGACAGTGCGGGATGCTTTCAAAAAAGCCTGGCTAAAGGGTGGTCTTGAGCTATTTGGTTTCCCCAAAACTGGACAGTTTTACGAGCGCAACCCCAGTGATGGGAAGTATTATCTGGTACAGTATTTTGAGCGGGTGCGGATGGAATATCACCCAGAATTCAGGGGAACGACCAACGAGGTTTTGTTTGGCTTATTGGGCAACCAACTATTGGTGGAACGGGGTTTGCTGAATCAGTTTGGTACTGCGATTAACGGCCCAGCCTTGCCCGAAACCAAACCGGCTGCAACCAGCGATAAATTAGCCTGGTTTCAGCAGACCCAACATACTTTGTGGGGGCCGTTTCTGGAGGCCTGGAATAAGCAGGGTGGCTTGGCAATTGTCGGTTTGCCCAAGACCCAGGTTTTTCAGGAAAAGAACCCGGACGATGGTAATACCTATCAGGTGCAATATTTCGAGCGGGCACGGATGGAGTTGCATCCGGGTCGAAATGGCAGCCCGGCGATAATCCTGTTTGGGTTACTGGGGAATGACCGTTTACGCCTTCAGGGTCGCATTCTGGATAACAACCAGCCTAACCTGAGCAATTACTATAACCCGGCTCTACCGCAGTTCAGTTTATAGTTGTTAGTTGTTGGTTATTGGTTGAAAAAATGTAAAATCGGGAGATAATGTAGGAGCAGGCTCAGTCCTGCGATGATTGGTCGGATGACAGAGCATCCTCTTACGGTGCTCCCCTATTTTCGTTCAGGGTGATATATTACCTTAAACCTGATTTTGGATTTTCAACCAATAACTAACGACCAAAAACCAACAACGCTTGAGGAAGTTATGCCTTTATTCGGCAGGAAACAGCAGAACAGCCCGCCGACGGCGAAAAAAACCGACCCAAAACAACCCCGGATTGTGGGAATTAACTGGCTGGGCGTTAAAAGTACCGATGTGGTGGGCGCAGCCATTTTTATGGAACGCACCCTCGGCCTGAATCTCGCAACCGAAGGCAATAGCAATCTGGGCCATCATGTTAAATATAACTGCGGCCCGCTGGAAATGGAATTGCTGGAAGGAGCCGTGACCTGGGCTTTGCAACCCAAACCCCGGCGCGGTTCCCCTGATATTCCGCTTGTTCCCAGCTTTCTGGTAGATGATATTCAACCTATTGCCACTATCATCCACGAAAAAGAAGTGCCGGCTACCCAGGTTTTTGACCAGGGTTGGGCCAGTAATATGCTCTTTTTTGACCCGGAACGCCACCTCTGGCAGGTTGCTCAAATAAACAACGAACCGCCCGTTGGCACCAACGCCCTGAACTATCTGGGGGTATTGTGGCTGGCGGCGGAGGATTTGGCGGCTCAGATTAAATTTTACCAGGAGGTGTTAGGCTTACCCCTGACTGATCGGGGGGGCACCGAACGCCCGGTGACAGAACGTGCCGAAAAAGAGTTTCAAAACGTAGAGGAAACTGAAAGTGACAGTATCTCTGAGATTGCCACGCTGGAAGATTCTCCAATGCCCGATATGGGGGCGGTTTTTTTCGAGGAAGGGGCGCGTTTAGCTCTGACTTCTGGCGGGAAACGCCTGGAGAACGGGGCAGCCCGAATCTGGGGTAAGGATACCGCCTTCCAGATTGGCTTTAGGGCGGTAAATCTCCAAGCTTTGGCTCAACACCTTGCCCAGCACAAAGTGCCAGTTAACGGCCCACATGGCGACAACAGAAGCGGTTACTGGCTTTATTTCACCGACCCGGAAGGCAATACCTGGCGGGTGACTGAACCACTGGCCTAAATTAAAGGACTTTCGCTTAAGTCCAATTTTCAGGTTCAATTTATACCCGTTTACTCTACTTGGTAAGTTCCAAAGCGAAAGTCGTATAAATGTTAAGAAGCTGTAACAATCTTGCTAATTCATCCCCTTTAGCCTTTACTTAGCTTTAACCTAGCGAGTATAATATTTCAGGGTTTCGTTTTGATTTTCCCTGCAATCCCACCTGCTAATTTTTACAGGCACTCTTAAATCATTTCGGATTTCGATAGAATAAAGGATACGAGGACGCTCCCCGTAGATGCCAGATATATTTAAACAACCAGCCCAGGCCGAAGTCCAGGCTACCGCGCTGAAGAAAACCACCAAAGGCAAAACACCTCTTTTAACTCCTGGTTCAAAGGTTGTAACAGCCGCCAAACCTCGACTCAGCACTCGCGCCAACTTTAAGTTTATGGACTACATCTGGATAAGCCTGATGTGGATCGGGATTACTTATCTTTGGGGCGGGGTGAACGGGGTAATTTTACCCAAGCTGAACGAGAAATTTGTTACCGACGAAAACTACAAAGGCACGCTGCTGGGGGTAATTACGGCCCTGGGTATGGTAGTGGCAATTGTGGTGCAGCCTGCCGCCGGAGCCCTGAGCGACATCCACCGGGGTGCCTGGGGTCGCCGCCGCCCGTTTATTCTAGTGGGCGGGATTATGGTGGTGGTAACCCTGGTGGTAATGGCTACAATGGTGGTCTATTTAGCCAGCTGGTGGGTGCTACTAATCTTTTACCTGTTACTCCAGCTTTTTGATAATATTGTGCAGGGGGCTTATCAGGGTATCATTCCCGATTGTGTGCCACCCACCCGGCGGGGCAAGGCCAGTGGCGCAATGGGTATTGTCCAGATTATTGGGAACGTAAGCGGTCTAGCGGTGGCTACCTATTTTATTGACCAGAAAAAACCCCAATACGCCTTGCTAATTATCGCGCTGGTTTTCGCGTCGATGCTCATTCCCACCCTCTTTACCATTCGGGAAGAACCCCTAAAGAATGACCACCAGCCTCGCAACGGCTTCAAGGTGGTTATCGGCACTATTAGCGAACTTCGCCAACACCCCGATTTTATCAAATTTATTATTTCGCGCTTTCTGGTACTGACCGCCCTGGCAACCTTGACTTTGTTCGGCCTCTATTATCTGCAAGATGTGATGGGGCAGGGAGAAGGCAGCCTCACCCAATCCTACACCCTTTTGGGTATCGTAATAATCGGCTTTAGCGTGGCCTCGATTATGCCCGCCGTTTGGCTAAGTGAGCGGCTAGGGCGCAAAAAAGTTGTAATAGTGTCCTGTATCGTCGGGGCGGTTGGGATGTTATTGTTATCCACCGCTACCAACATGACCCAGGTCATAATTTATGGTAGCCTTTTAGGGGTTGCTACCGGCTCGTTTAATTGTCTGGATTGGGCTCTGGCTACCGATTTGTTACCCCCGGAAGCTGCCGGACGCTTTATGGGCATTTCCAATCTGGCGGGGGCTGGTTCACAGGCTCTGGCGGCTTTGTTGGGGGGTGGGCTTCGGGATGGTTTTAATGCCATTGGGGTAACATTTTTTAAACTTCCGCATCTGGGTTATTCCGCCCTCTTTGTAATGAGTACCGTTTTCTTTATCCTGGGGATACTTTTCTTGCGAAGCATTCAAGACCCTCAAAAATACAAAGGTTAATATTTAGCGAGAGGAATTCTATGCCGAATTTCAGTTATAACAATCGCCGTTTCCGCTCGGTCAGCAATTCCCCTAGCGGTGAGGTGGATAGTTCAACCACTTTTAATTATTTTCAGGATGGTGAAATTGTCTGGGCGACCTATTCGGGCGGCTCAATTAAACTTGGTTCACTACTGGCTCTGGTTGACGAGCAGGGTGGGCTCGATATACGCTATCAGCATCTTAATATCAGTGGCAAACTTATGACCGGGAAATGCCAATCCACCCCTGAGATCTTGTCGGATGGGCGTATTCGGCTGCACGAGGTGTGGCAGTGGACTTCGGGGGATTTGTCTGAGGGTGAATCAATAGTTGAGGAGATTGAACGAACCAATGTCTAACCAGCAACTTTTTCAATTGGACGGTAAGGTGGCGATTGTTACCGGGGCAAGTCGGGGGATTGGTGCAGCGATGGCGGTGGGTCTGGCGGAAGCCGGAGCTAAAGTTTTGCTGATCAGTCGCACCCCGCCTACCCCTGAGACAATAACCGCTCTGGAAGCGGCGGGGCAGCCCTTCGCTCACTTTGCGGCTGACCTGAGCGAAATGAGCAGTATAAAACCCACCGTTGAAGCCGCTCTGGAAAAATTTGGGCGACTGGATATTCTTATAAATAATGCCGGGATTATCCGCCGTGCCCCGGCTCTGCAACTGACCGAAGCCGATTGGGATGCGGTGCTCGATACTAATCTCAAGGTGCCGTTTTTCCTGGCTCAGGCTTGCGCTCGGCAGATGGTGCAACAGGGAGAGGGCGGCAAAATCATCAATATCTGCTCGCTTTTAAGTTTTCAGGGTGGTATTTTGGTGCCGAGCTATGTTGCGGCTAAACACGGTCTGGCGGGCATTACTAAGGTCTTAGCCAACGAGCTGGCCCCAATGAATATTAATGTTAATGGGATCGCTCCGGGCTATGTGAGAACCGCCAACACCCAGCCCCTTCAAAATGACGAAGACCGCTACAATGCGATTTTGAGCCGCATTCCGCAGGGACGCTGGGGTGAGCCGAGTGATTTGATTGGGGCGGCGGTGTTCCTGGCAAGCCCCGCCTCCGACTGGATGCAGGGCCATATTCTGGCGGTGGATGGTGGCTGGTTGAGCCGCTAACCCGATTTACTGAACCAGGGCATAAATAATTAAACCCATGTATATAGGTACAACCATAAGGGTTGTCCCAAATCAGCCCCGGACAGACACAAGGACTGTCCCTACGAATTACCGGGTACAGGGCAGACATGTCCCCTACATTTTAATACTACCTTAGGTTAGGTAACACGTTATCAAAGCAAATAGTGAGGTCTGGTAGCTACGGCGGCAGTGGGCGGGAGTAAATCGGTATCGAGATTTTCCATTCTAAGCACCTCCGGGTCGTTTCCGGCGGCGGCTACCCGGTCAATCGAAAATCCCGGAATGCCAGCCAGACGTTGGACACTTATGCTATTCCTCCTTCGCTTGTTAATTTTTCCTGCTCCAGATAGGCCACCAGCACTTTGCCCGCTGCCTCGGTATGTTCAGATAGAAGGCCTACTGCTTCCTCTATTTTTTTTTCGCGACAGGCCGCTAGAAGGCGATGATGTTCGGTTTGCGATTTATTCCGGTAATCCAGGGCGGTATATTTAAAGCGCATATAACGGTCTACGCTCAAATGCAGGTTGTGCATCATCCCGAACAGCCGAGGCCGACATGCCGGAAGATACAAGGCAGCGTGAAATTCCCAGTTCAGTTCGCCCAGGTTATTCGCTTCGGTTTCCCGGTCGGTTTTGTCCAGAATATCTTCGGTTAACCGCAAAGCTTCGGTGGTAATTTTGGGAATCGCCAGCCTCAACGCAGTAGATTCAAGAGCCAACCGAATTTCGTAAAGCTCTTGCGCTTCCAGGGCTGATAACTCGGTGACAATCGCTCCCCGGTTGGGGTAAATAGTAATAAACCCCTCCGCTTCCAACTGGCGCATGGCCTCGCGCACCGGAATCCGGCTTACCCCAAATCTGTCGGCCAACTCCTCCTGCCGCAAGTTCTGTCCGGCCTTATATTCACCCCGCAGAATCGCCTTGCGTAAAGCCTCCACAATCAGGTCGGGGGTGGTTTTATAGCGTTTTATGCCTTCGTTTAATAATTTGTTGATGCTCGTAACAGGATTGTATACATGTATAGTCAATAGGGTTGCTGTAACTGAAGGCCATTGCAAGAACTGTCTCCCTGAGCTTGCGAAGGGTCTTGCCGATAACATTGAGATTCTTCGGCTTTGCCTCAGAAAGGCAGTTGAATTATTTTCTTGTAATCGCCCTGCTATAACTGGCAACTCACGTTATGCTTTGCAGATGGGAAATTTAGTTGCTATACTTGCCCAAATTTATTCCTGTTAATCAAAAATAACAACTAACGCAAGGAGAATCTAATGACTGTTTCCGACCCTATTTATCAATTCCCTTCGGCGAGAAAAGAGCCGATTATTGAAAACTTTCACGGCACGTCGGTCGCCGACCCTTATCGCTGGCTGGAAAACCCCGAATCGGCTGACACCCAGGAATTTATTGCGGCCCAAAATGCCCTGACTAATGCCTATCTGGAAGGGGTTCCGGGGCTCGAAAAAATAAAAGAACGGCTGACCGAGGTCTGGAATTTCCCGCAATATTCGGTGCCAAGCAAAAAAGGAAATCACTACTTTTTCTTTAAAAACACCGGATTGCAAAATCAGGCGGTTTTATATTCGCAGGAAACCCTGGAAAGCGAATCCAGAGTTATTATTGACCCCAACACCCTGAGCGATGACGGTACGGTGGCTCTCATCAGTACCCATTTTACTAAGGATGGCACTCTGTTGGCCTATACTACCTCCAGCAGTGGTAGTGACTGGCAGGAGGTGCGTATCCTTAACCTCGAAACGGGTGCACTTTACGATGAGGTATTAAGGTGGTGTAAATTCACCTCGGTTGCCTGGAAGCACGACAATTCGGGCTTTTTTTATGACCGTCAGCCTGAACCAGGCAGTGTGTCCGCCGAAGACCAGAATAACTTTAGCCGAGTTTACTGGCATACTCTGGG
This sequence comes from Chloroflexia bacterium, assembly GCA_038207495.1. GTDB lineage: Bacteria > Chloroflexota > Chloroflexia > Chloroheliales > Chloroheliaceae > Chlorohelix. The sequence goes on along the minus strand of JBBQZS010000083.1, from coordinate 1,994 downwards.
AACGGCTCAAGCTCAGGACACTTTGGTGTACGAAGACTCTGAAAATAAGCAACTTCGTTTTAAGGCTTTTATAACCGAGGATGGCAATTACCTGGGGATGGTTGCTTCGGTTGGCACTGATACCCAGAACCGCTTTTATTATCGTTCCCTGGCGAATGATGGGCCGTTTATCAAGTTGCTGGATGCGGCGGATGCCAGCTACGATTTTATAGATAATCAGGGTACGACCTTTTATTTTCAGACCGATCTGAACGCCCCCAATGGTCGGATTCTGGTGATGGATATAACCAACCCTGAGTCGCAAAACTGGCTGGAAATAATCCCTGAAAGCCCTAATACTATCTCATTTGTGGCGACGGTGGCTGACCAACTGGTAATCGCCTACTTGCAGGATGTTCATCACCTGATTAAGCTTTACAAATTCGATGGCACTGCCACTGGCGAGATTCCTCTGCCCACCTTCGGGGCGATTAGCGGGCTTTCGGGACGACGCGAAGACCAGGAGATGTTTTTAGCCTTTGAGTCTTTTCTATATCCGCCGACGGTGTTTCGTTATGATTTTGCCTCGACTGCTTTAACGGTTTTGCATGCCCCCGAAGTCAAATTCAAGGCTGAAGATTTTGAAACCACTCAGGTTTTTTATCCTTCCAAAGATGGCACCCGTATACCAATGTACCTGACCCACAAGAAGGGTTTGAAACTGGATGGCTCTAACCCCACTTTTCTCTATGCCTACGGTGGTTTTGATATCAGTTTACTCCCGGCATTCTGGGTCTCCAAAATATTCTGGCTGGAAATTGGCGGGGTTTTTGCGATACCGAACCTGCGGGGCGGCGGCGAATATGGTCAGGAGTGGCATCAGGCCGGGATGCTGGAAAAGAAGCAAAATGTTTTTGATGATTATATCGCGGCGGCGGAATGGCTGATTGAAAAAGGCTACACCAGCACCGAGAAACTGGCGATTAACGGACGCAGTAACGGTGGGTTGCTGGTTGCGGCCTGTATGTTACAACGGCCTGACCTGTATGGGGCGGTACTTTGTCAGGTGCCTGTGACTGATATGCTGCGCTTTCAGAAATTCACAGTGGGGCGTTTCTGGACGGGGGAATTTGGCAACGCCGAAGAAAACGCCGAACATTTCAGCTTTATTTACAAATACTCGCCTTTACATAACGTAAAAGAAGGTGTCAATTATCCACCCGTTATGATTACCACTGCCGAGGTGGATGACCGGGTAGTGCCCGCCCACGCTATGAAGTTCGCCGCGACCTTGCAGGCTACGGCTGATGGGCAACATCCCATCTTTTTGCGAGTGGAGACCAAAGCCGGGCATGGGTTGGGCAAACCTACCTCTAAAATAATTGAGGAATTGGTCGAAACCTACGCCTTTTTAATCAAAACCCTCAGAATTGACTACCCCTAAATTAGCGGGAGGGTTACAACCCTGAGTACAGAAGGGGCAGACAAACCTTCCCCTACCTCTAATTTTCCTGATAAAGGCTCAGTAGGTTTAAACTGAGCCTTTATGTTACCTACACCACCTAAACTTCCCCTAAAAAGAGAATTGTAAGAAAAATGTAACATTTAAATTTCTTTATTACCGTTATAATTCCCCATGTATATCTGACTCTTGCTATATTACTTCCATAGAGGTGAGTTACTAAAGTGTAAGCGTTCACCACGATTGTCACCCTGAGCTTGCGAAGGGTCTTGTTTAAAACATTGAGATTCTTCGCTTACGCTCAGAATGACAGGTTACGTGAACGGTTACACTAAAGTTTGAATTTGGAAATTCGCTTTATGCTAAAGTCAGGCTAAAAATGGTTAGCTTCTTATCCATAAACTTATTAGTCTTAACTACCTAAAATTGGCGCAAATTAGAGGCAAGCTGCTGAGTTTGCCAAAAGCACCTTAAAAAGAGTAAAAGTGCAGGCTAAAAGGCTTGCTATAAAACAGGTATAGTGCCATACCAGTAATAGGAAATTCCAAATCTT
>JBBQZS010000082.1:0-23058 GCA_038207495.1 Chloroflexia bacterium | reverse complement strand
AAGTTATAACACTCGTCCAGTAGCAAGGCCAACGTACCCTCGGAAAAACTCTGGCTGAACAATTCGTTGAGAATTTCAGTGGTGCGAGCGTAGGGCAGGAGTTGATATTGATTTAGATAGACTGCCAAAGCCCTAAAGCCTTGGCCATATTGCACCCAATTGGTGACACCTTCCGGGAAAGTCGCTTGGGTGGTGGTCTGACAATTGGGGCAACAACGACTAAAGGCTTGGTGTTCGGTTACTTCTAATTTCAAGGTTGGCAACTCAAAAACCTGGCGACGTTCGGTTAACACGGCTTTTACCTGAGTTAAATCCTGCTGGCAACTTTCACAACTTTGAGGTAAATGCTGCACTTGGCGGTCGGGGATTTCGACCTGACGCAAAGCGTGACCGCAATGGTCATTTTGTCCACCACTTTGCTTGTCACTGGCTTTTTTGAGACTGCGCTTTTTGGGGCTACGCTTATAACTATCAGTTGATGGCGGTTTACTCGAATTGTGGCTATCTTTGGCCAGTTTATCTTCAAGGATTTTAAGGCGGCTAGTTAGCTCTTCGACCTGTGCTCGAAGCTTGGTTATTTCTATTTTCAGTTGGACATTTTCTTGTTCTGCCGTCATTTTTTTAGTTTAACAATTCGGTCAAGTTCTACTTGGCTGAGTAGATACATCTGGAAATAATAGAAAACCGTCCGTTGACTCTTCTTGGAATTAGCCAAGTAGTGGGATAGGTTCATGCCTGTGAGCTTAACTTACATATAAAATTCGTTGCGCAAAATTGTACAGAACGGTCTCACACTTTATTACGACTTTCGATTCGGAACTCACCAGTTGGAGTAAATAGCTTCAACCTGAACTTAATAATTGGCCTCAAGCGAAAGTCCTATTTATGTTAAAATGCTGGCAAAATAACAGATGAGACCAAAAGAAGCATAAGAAGGAGAAATCTGATGAACCCAGCCCTGAAAAAACTCGGTTTTGGTGAAGAAGATCGCGTGGTTATTATTCATACTGACGACATCGGGATGTGCCAATGCACTTTGCCCGCTTACGAAGGCTTGCTCGACATCGGTTTGATTTCCTCAGCTTCAGCAATGGTACCCTGCCCCTGGTTTCTCGAAACGGCCCGGTTTTGCCAAGAACATTCAGGGGTCGATATGGGTGTGCATCTCACTCTCAACGCGGAGTGGGAGACCTATCGCTGGGGGCCGATCTCTACCCGTGATGTGAGGTCTGGAATGCTTGATGAGCAAGGCTATTTTTTCGCAAACCCTGAGGAAACAGTGCAGCGGGCCGATCCCATTGCTGTCGCCATTGAGCTAAGGGCACAATTGGAACGTGCTCTGGCAGCGGGTATTGATGCGACCCATCTGGATTCTCACATGGGAACGGTGATGCAGGCGCCATTCTTGCAACTCTATATCGATCTTGCTCTTGAATACCGTTTACCACTCTTTTTATTGAAGGGTACTGCCGCCAGCTTAGCTAATTACGGTGTCGAATCTGACCAAGCAGAACACTGGTTACAATTAACGAATGAGCTGGAAGAGCAGGGCATACCCCTGTTTGATGCGTTAACAATGCTACCGTTGGACGACCCAACCGATCACATTTCGAGGGCAAAAAGCCTTATAGACGGATTGCAGCCTGGTCTCACTTACATGATTTTGCACCCATCAGTGGATTCGCCCGAAATAAGAGCCTGCGCCCCTGATTGGCGGTCGCGGGTAGCCAATTATGAGGCATTTTCAAATCCTGAGTTGCGAGACTATGTAAGACAATCGGGCGTGCAAGTGATTGGCTATAGGCTATTGCGCGATCTGCTGCGCAACTCTGGGTCATAGTAGCAGTGGATGAGGTTTCTAAATCGTATGTTTGTTCTAATTCAGGTTTTTGGCAAGTTGTGGATAAGGTTCTGATACTATGAGTTAAAATATAGGGTATGACAAGGGGGCTGTAAAAACCAAATTTTTTAACGCCTCTTTATATCTACCTAGTATACCGTTGCCTAAATCGTTTGCGTTAAGGTAATTTGGATTTTGATAGGATCTTTTAAAACTTTCAGCTAACCCCTAACCAAACTTTGTACAACTAAACTTATTACCCCCAGCACCCAAAGGAATCTTTAACTGCGGCCCCTGGAATCCATAGATATTCACCCCGTAAAATACAGTATTACCCAGCAGTTGCATCCCGGTCAGACCAGAATTAGCGGCAGTTATCTTAATTCCTGGCCCATTTAGGCTACAAATACCTGCTATAGTCACTCCCGCTGGTATTTGCAGCGGGCTGGACACAATAACAATATAAGGCGAACCAATATTGAAAGTAACGGTTTTGTCACTGACATTGTTGGCGGCAGCATTTAGGGCTTTAGACAATGAACCAGGGACAGTATTATCGCCGGTATCGCTAATACTAGTAACTACCTGACTACTGATGGTAATCCCGCTCACTTCATTAGAATTAGCCGAGTCTCCACTGGCACTAAAGGCTCGAATACGGTAGTAATAGATTGTCCCTGCTGACAAGCTGGTATCATTGTAACTGGTCGAGTTCGCCCCGATATTAGCTCCAGTAGCCTGCCACGCACCACCCAGACTGGCTTTGCGGTCAAGGTGAAAGCCACTTTCGCCAGTAGCATTATCGCTCCAGGTCAGGTTAATCTGCGTCCCAGAGGCTACCGTAGCGGTCAGGTTGGAAGGCTCAGTTGGGGGTGTGGTTATAGCCGCCGCTGTCGAATAAGCCGAGTTGCTGAAGGCATTTTCGGCCCTAATCTGATAATAATAGGTGGTATTGCCAACCGCCGTGGTATCGGCGAAAGTCGTGACATTTGGCCCAACCGTTGCCAGGTCAGTCCAGGAGCCGTTACTACCAGTAGGGCTGCGTTGAAGTCTGAAAAGCTGTTCGCTATTAGAATTATCAGTCCAGCTTAGATTAACCTGATTGCTGCGTGCCGCTGTGGTATTCAGGACCGAGGGTGCAGGAAAAGCGGTAGTGACTGGGTTGGTAATGTTGGAATAGACCGAGTAAACACCGGGAGCATAGGCTCTTACCCGGAAATAATACTGTGTACCATTTAGTAGCCCGCTGGCGGTGTAGGTCGTGACATTTGCCAGCAACGTGTTGATTTGATTCCAGTTACCACTTGAACCGACCCTCGCTTCGAGGCTGAACCCGCTTTCGTTGTTTGAATTCTGACTCCAGCTTAAAGGAATCTGGGTTGCTGTAACCGGAAGATTAGTCTGCAAATTGAAAGGCGGGGTGATCCGCAAAACCACCGCGCCTCGGGCATAATAGGCCTGGGCCATGTAACGTAAATAGCCACCATCATCATCTGAGAGGGTAGCCACCTGATTGTTGCCATTTATCGCTGCGGGGTTGGTAATACCATCATTTTTGACATCGTTGTAAGTAGAACCGTCCGCACTACCAGCCCCGAAAAGCAGCCCGATAATGCCGGAACCAGCCAGCTCTTGCAAATGCTGGTTGTTGCCACCGCCCAGGTAATATTGCACCCGGTTATCCTGGTAATGACCATAACTATTGTTTTGGCTGCGATAAAGCTTATTGCCAATTGGCACCTGCCAGAGCATCCCACGTTTGCCAGTGGCATTGGTTATAGTCAGGGCAAATTGATTGAAGCGGTTGAAATTGGGAAAAACCTGGTTGTTGACATCCCACCAGCGATTAGGGTCGCCAATTACAAACTGGTAATAAGCCGCATCACGGTCGGCAATATCATAAAATAGCAAATCGAAATTCGCCCCTAAATTCAAATAGAAATTGGCCGTAGCCTGGGCGGCTCCCTGCACATTAAAGTTGGGGTCGTGACTGCTGCCCAGGTCGCCCGAGGGTGAAGCCCAGGGCGATACGTGAAAAGCCAGCAATACATTAGGGGCATACGCGTTACGTAACCCACTCAGGGCCTGGGCAAATCCGACCACCGTATTGGAATAAGCTGCAACCGGACCATAACCGCTGCTGGCAACCGCCGCCGAAATTGCCGCAGGGTTGGCATTGCGCTGTTGCATGTAACCCCAGAAGTCCGGCTCGACGTGGACAATCACTGGCTTGTTAAATATTTTGGCGCGATCCATCAAAAGCTTAAAATCGGCGAAATATTTAGCAATCGTCGTCGGGTTGTTCAGATTATTGTAATCTTTTTGGTTCTCGTTAGAACCGCTGGCAGGGGCAGATTGTAAAAGCATATAATAGGTAAAAACTGGTAGATAACCCGAATTAAAGCTAGCGTCCATGTAGTAAGAGGCAAACTGACCAGCAGGACTATTCCAGGTACTCCAGCCATATTCAGGGTTGTGATTAACCCCGCCCGACAGGTATTGATAGCGGGCATCCCAGCTAAGACCGCTACCAGTCATCCAGATTATACTACCAGGGTCGTTGGTCAGTCCCAGCATGAATTGATCTTTTAGGTTTGTTGGGTAGGCTGGCAGGGTGGGACTTGAAAGAGGCTGAAAAGAATAAGCCCGTTGCAAAGTGGTATTTAACAAAATGATGGTCAGGAACAACCAAATGAGGCTGACAAAAACTTTTTTTGACACGGCTACATCCCAATAACTCGGCTAAAACTCAATAAAAACTAAAAAATAACAAGCCGGATACCAGGGAAATTATGGCATAAAGCCTGGGCGTATACAAGGGAAATATTTAAATATTAATGAGTGAGTTGCCCATCGTATTCGGTCTAACCATTTGGGCGGGGATACTTTAATTACAACCAATGTTCGTTAGCTATAATTAGCCCACGAAAACAAAGGACTGGCAAGCACTTGATTGTAATAATTTTGGGTTTTGTAAATGCAAGCTACCTTATTTGACCAAGCCCTATTAATTCATTCAGCACTTAATGGAATTTGCATGATCTGATTCAGGGTATATGGATTATAATAAATGATTTCGCTTCACTCTAATTACCTCATCAATACGTTACATTCTCTATCAAAAATCTAAGTGAATCTTGTTAAAAAACCGCTTGGGTTGTTTCTGGCTACAGCTATATTCTACCGGGGCCTAAAAAGCCAAGTTCAAGGGATTTGAGGATAAGCTCGGTACGGTTTTGCGCGCCAAGTTTGAGGAAAAGGCGGCTGATGTGAGTCTCGATAGTTTTGGTGGTGACATCCAGCTTTTCGGCAATTTGTTTGTTGGGCAGACCCTCCGCCAGCAGTTGCAAGACTTTGGATTCGCGGTTAGTGAGGGCCGGAATAGCACCATAGCCGGAGACATTCAGGCTATCATCATAATATTTCTGACCCTGCGCCACCGTCTGCACCGCCTTGATTAGCTCCTGGCTGGATGAACCTTTCAGGACATAGCCCATAATACCATGCTGCATAGCGTGGCGAACATATTGGGGGTAATCATAGCCCGATAGTACCAGCACTTTAAGGGCGGGGTGTTCGGCAATTAAGCGGGTAGCCAGTTCCAGGCCGCTACTGTTGCCCAGGTTTATATCCAGAATAACTATATCAGGTTGCAGGGTTCGCACCATCGTCGCCGCCGTAACAGAATCGCCCGCCTCCCCCACAATTTCAAACTCTGGTTGACCTACCAGCAAAGCCCTTAAACCCTCGCGCAGCATTTGATGGTCGTCAATCAGCAACACCTTGATTTTGGGGTAAGCCCTACGCTATTTCTCCGCTATCGGTCAGGCAACCAGAGTACGCCCTTCCAGACCCAGGCGAACCTGGACAAAGGTTCCAGAACTTTGCCCGTTTCTTATTTCCAGTAAGCCACCCAGCAAATGCACCCGTTCGTGCATACCCAGCAAGCCGAATTTAGGGCGGGTCGCTAATTCCCCGGCCTGGCTATCTCTACTCAGGTGGCTATAAATGCCCACGCCATCGTCCTTGATATTTAGTTCGATTTGGTGATGAGTATAGTTAAGCGTAACGGTTATCTGGTGGGCTTGAGCGTGCCGGACACAATTGTTCAGGGCTTCCTGACAAATTCGATAGAGGTTGAGTTCGATATTCTCCGGCAAGCGGTAATCGGCAGTTTTATAGCTGTAAAATTTAACATCAACCAGGGAATTGTGAGCCACTTCCTGAGTTAACCACTCCAAAGCGACTTCCAGCCCCAATTCTTTGAGCAAGGGCGGACGCAGGGTGGCACACAGGTGGCGCAAATCGTGGCTGATTTCCTGCAATCGCAGGGTGGCTACTTCTCCCAACTCGCTATTCTCCATTTTCCAGGTGAGAAGCTGAACCTCTTGCAAAACGGTATCGTGGATTTCGCGGGACAGGCTGGCGCGGCCTTCTTCTTCGGCCTTCAGGAACTGGTAGTGAAGTGATTGCAGCAATTGAAGCTTTTTTTGGAGATTTTCCCCGCTTTGGTGGAGTTCGTTTAAGCCTTTTTTGAGTTGTTTGAGTTTCTGGTGGCTACCTAACTGGTTATATATTACCAGCCCAATCAGGCCACTACTCAAGGTCAGTAATTGGCTGACGTTAGTATTAAAAGTCGGGTTAGGCGAGGCGAAAAAAAGAAGATAACCAATGATACAAAACTGGCTAATTAGGGATATTGCCAGTAAAAAAATTGCGGAATTCTGAAGCCTGGATAGCTTTTCAAGCTCCAGTTTATTTTTTTTATGCATGGCGGCAACACAACCTTAATTATACAGTTGGCGGCTAGTTACCAACTGTGCCAAATTTACAACATCGCGTTACTCGGATTATTATCCGCAGAGTGTTCCTATTTTACCGCAACCCAATCCGCAAAACAATATTAGGAGGTGGGGATTGGGAAATCTAAAATCCAAAATCTAAAATTCGTAGGAGGCTACTCCGCCAGCCGAAAATTGCAAATCATTGCAAGACGGAGCTTACTTCTACGAAATATCCCCAATATCGGGCGGATTTAAAATCCCTCACCCTAGCCCGTAAGCTGGCTTCTCCATTAGAAAAAGAGAGGGAATAATCCTGACCCCCGACCCCTAATCTCATTTTAATTATCCCAAAAGGCCGCTTTTGATAAAAGGTGATTTTCCATACTAGAAGATAGGGAAATCCAGCTTTGCAGCCTGATTTAGACCTAGCATAATAACAACTGTAACCCACAGCAAATTTAGCTATAAGGTTGAGGAACAACATGAAAACTACCCGACGGTTATTGGGCCTGTTTATTACCTATAAATGCACTGCTCTTTGTGACTCCTGCTGCGTTAATAGTGGGCCGGGGCGAGAGGAGCGTATGACTCGTGAGGAAATGTTTTCCTATATCGGGCAGGCCGCCAAACTGCCGGAATTCAAGATTATAGTTTTTACCGGGGGCGAGCCGTTCCTGTTATACGAAGATTTGCTGGCGGCGATTACTTACGCCAAAAGCCTGGGCCTACCCAGCCGGATTGTCACTAATAGCTATTGGGCTACTACCCCCGAAGCTGCTATGGAAAAGTTGCAGCCCTTAGCCGAAGCTGGCCTGATTGAGCTTAATATGAGCCTGGACGATTATCATACCCCCTATGTGCCCACCGATAATGTGGCGCATGCTTTTCAGGCGGCCCGTCAATTGGGGTTGCGGGTGGCGGTAGCGACGGCGGAGGATAAGGATAGCAAGATTCGCAATTCCAACGCCCACGAATTTCTGGGCATCAGCCGCGAAGATTTGCTCCATCGGGACGAATTTGGGCAAGACCCCGAAGCCAAGAAAGCCTGGCTAATTGACTCACCAGTCGTGCCAGTGGCCCGCGCCGCCCGCAAAATTCCCCTGCGCCGTCAGGTTTTGCCGGAAGCTTTTAGCGATGAGAGTTTGCGTGGTCGGGGCTGTGGGCTGGTTTTTTCCCAATTTACGGTGCGTCCCAGTGGCGAGGTGCAGGTTTGTTGCGGATGTGGAGTCACCAGTGCCAAACAGTTCGTAGCCGGAAACCTCAAAACGCAACCCCTTACCGAAATTATTGCTGCCGCCGAGGACGATTTGTTGATGAATTGGGTGGCTCTGGATGGCCCCTATAGCATTGCCGATTTTGTGAAACAGAAGCGGCCTGAACTCAAATTCCGCTCTAATTATGCCACCATCTGCGATATGTGCGTGGAGTTATTCAGCCGCAAGGATACCGCCGAGGTTCTGGGAAAGCATGCTGGCGAAAAAGCCGGGGATATTGCCTTCCGTAGCCAATTGGTGGTCAGGAATTAGGGGCAAACTTAACTCCCTTCCCTGTGAAGGAAGGGGGAATAATTCGTAGTGGCGTACCCACTGGTCGCCCCTAGGCACATTCCCGATTTTAGATATTCGATTTTAGATTTAGAAGGAGAGCCATGAAGCTATTATTAATCGCTCCTCCCGTAATCATAAAAGGGCCAGCCGAAGGGCTACCGCTTGACCCGATAGATAGCACCGAATTTAGCATGCCGCAACTGAGCGTCTACGCTTTGTGTTCGCTGCTGGAGAGCAAGGGCCATAACGTAGATATTATCGAAATTGGCGGCTTTAGTGCCTTTATGCACGACTTCGAGAACGTGGTTTTGCGCTATGACATGCTAGGAATGACCGCCAACAGCTTTAATTGGCCCGTCTCCCGCCGCATAATCTGTGAATTGGGGAAATATAAAGACCGTCCCTTGATGGTGGTGGGCGGAATACACCCGACCTACTACGACATGCACATTGCCGAAACTACCCCGGTAGATTTTGTCATCCGCAGCGAGGGTGATTATGCCCTGCTGGACTTGATGGATGCTCTGGCGGGCCGGCGCACTCTCGAAAGCGTCCCAAACTTGACCTGGAAGCGGCCTACTGGGTCAGCGGGCTGCGAGATTGTCCGCAACGAGGAAAGCAGCCTGTTGACCCCCGACCAGCTTAACCACCTGCCCGACCATGCAATCAAGCGGATACCCGCCGGGGTCTATAGCGAACTGCCCCTGGAATCGTCGCGGGGTTGCCTGTTCAGTTGCGTCTTTTGCAGCATCCAGTTCCGCAGCAACTGGCGGACTTTCTCCCTGCCCCAGATTTTCAATCGGGTACAACAGGCCGTAGCCCAACTCCACAAATTCCGCAATAAAGTGGTCTTTTTCACTGACGACTGTTTCTCTACGGATGTTAATCGGGTGGCGGAAATTTGCGAATATCTGGAGCATGAGGTTGACCACGCCGTCCAATTTATGTTTGAGGCCCGTGTGACCGACTTGCTAAAAGGCGACAGCCTGGAACGAATGGCCCGCGCCCGCCCCTACCAGATTCAGGTCGGGATCGAGGCTGGCTATGATAGCGGCTTACGCAAGGTCGGCAAGGGTCTAACCTGTGAGCAGGTCGAGCGGTTTGCCGCCAAAGCTAAAGAGCTGGGCATTATAGATAACATCAAATTCGGCTATATTGTCGGCTTCCCCTGGGAGGGTCAGGAGGAGGTTAACCAGACCTTGCGCTTTAGTTCTTATATTCAGGGTCAGTATGGTGGCCTTCGCCAGATTGTGCCGTTAATTGTTACCCCCGGCACCCGTCTATTGAAATATCCTGACCGCTTCGGAATGGTGGTCAAGCCAGAGAAATTCGATAATTTTGGCTGGCACAAAGATGCCCACTATTTCCGCGAAACCCACACCCAGGACCCGGATGTCTGGAATACGCTGGCTGAAACCCAGAATAAATATCGTCGCCACTTCCGGCTAGACCTGGTGGAACAGCGGTTATATAAAAAATTCAGCACAATAAATGAAGATTAAGGCGAGGCCCAAAAATGTTAGAAATCGAACCCAATACCGATATTGCTAACTGGTTGGTAACGAAAGGCTTTGATGTCCCGGACGCGCTGGGCTTAATAGTCACCTATACCTGCCCGTTGTCCTGCCAGAGTTGCGGGGTCAATAGTGGCCCCAAACGCACCGAGCGCATGACCCGTGAGGAAATTTTACATTATATTGACCAGGCCGCTACCTTCCCAACCATAAAAATTATTGCCTTTACCGGGGGCGAGCCGTTCCTGCTCTACGACGACTTGCTGGTGGCGATTGAGCGGGCGCGGGGCTACGGCCTGATGACCCGCATTATTACCGCCGCCAAGTGGGCCACCAGCTATGAGGTCGCCTACGAAATGCTGGATAAGCTGGTTAAAGTTGGGCTGGACGAGATTAACTATAGCTACGACGACTATCACGCCCGTTTTGTCACTATCGATCAGATAAAGTTTGCCTACGAAGCCGCCAAAGCTTTGGGGCTGCGGATTGGCTTTGCCGTAACAGTTGACCTCGCCAGCCAGGTAACACCCAAAACTCTGGCGGTGGCTCTGGGGATTACTCAAGAGCAGCTTAATCAGGGTAATCAGGTTTATATGGTTAATCATCCGTTGGTGCCAGTAGGCCGGGGGCGGAGTGTGCCGGAGCGACGCTTGATGTACGCCGAGGATATGATAGCTGGTGAAAGTGGGAAATATCGGGGCGGTTGCCCCATCGCCCGACTAGAGCCTTCGGTGCGACCGGGTGGCGGTCTGCAAGCCTGTTGTAGCGTGGGTGGTAGCAAGGACGATTATCTGGTGATGGGCAATTTGCTGGAAAACAGCCTGGAAAAAGTGCTGACCGATGGCAACGATGACCTGATGCTGACCTGGATTAGCCGGGAGGGGCCTTATGCCATCGCCGATTACGTCAGGTCAAAAGACCCCACCGTGCCACTGCGTGACCGCTATGTAAATTTGTGCCACCTTTGCCACGAAATTAACCATAATTCTCAGGCATTGGCGGTTATTCGGGAAAATGCTCAGGAAATCGCCGCCCGTCTGTCCATTCGGCGCACCCTACAGGTAGCCGACAAACGCAATCCCCACCCTTTGAAGGTGATGGGGCCCGCCCCCCAATTAGACAATTAGCCCGGAGGAAAAAGCATGAATCGCTTACTGGGATTATTAGTAACTTATAGATGTAACGCCCTGTGTGACTCCTGTTGTGTTAATAGCGGGCCGGGCCGTCGGGAGCGCATGAGCCGCGAGGAAATTATGGATTATGTGCGGCGGGCGGCGGCTCACCCCGAAATTGACGTGGTGGTTTTCACCGGAGGCGAACCGCTCTTGCTCTACGATGATGTGCGGGACGCGATAGCCCTGGCGAGCAGTCTGGGTTTGCGTACCCGGATTGTCACCAACGGTTGGTGGGCTACCGACGACGCGGAGGCCGACAGGATGTTAGGGCCGTTAGTCGAGGCTGGCTTGCAAGAGCTTAACATGAGTATGGATGACTACCATACCCCCTATATCCCGCCCGAAAACATCCGATATGGGGTGCATGCCGCCTTGCGGGCGGGGATTCGGGTAGCGGTAGCAACGGCCTATGACAAGGAAAGTACCATTACCCCCGATAATGTTCCCGAATATCTGGGGCTAAAGGCCGGGGAGTTTGGCACTTTTAAGGAGTTAGGTGAAGGCCCTGACAAGTATCGCGCCTGGGTAACAAATTCGCCAGTTTTGCCAGTGGCGCGGGGTGGCAAGAAAATCCCGCTACATCGGCAAATTCTACCCCAGGCTTTTGCTAACCAATCTCTGCGGGGTATCGGTTGCCCGATGGTTTTCCGTCAACCAACGGTGCGTCCCAACGGTCAGGTGCAAGCCTGCTGTGGTTTTGGCGCAACCGGGGCCGGACAATTCATTATGGGTGACGCTAAAACGCAGGGGTTGGACGAAGTTATTCAGGATGGTGAGAATGACCTGTTACTGTTCTGGATGGCTTTAGAGGGGCCCTATTCGATAGCCGATTTTATCCGCCAGAAAGACCCCAGCGTTAAATTTCGCTCCCATTACGTTAATATCTGCGACCTTTGTGTGGAACTTTTTAACCGAAAGGATACCATGCGAGTTTTAGCGGAGCATGCGGCGGAGAAATTTATCGAGCTTAACTACAAGCGCAGTTTCTACAAAAAACTGGCCGAGGAAGATTCCACGCCAGTTCATATTTTGAATGGTTAATTAACAAAATTTTATCACACTTTTGTGGAAGGAGCAAGAACATGTCTCAAAGTAATGACAAGCCCATTAAAATCAGCCTTAGCACCACCAGCAGTCAGTTGGCGGAAGTGAACCGAAAATTGTTGGAAGACGACGGTTTCCGCGCTCAGTTCAAGGCTGATCCGCATGCTGCCCTGCAATCCTACGGGATTGAAGTTGACCCCAGTTTGTTACCCGCCGATATCCAACTACCTGAAAAAGCGGATGTTACCGGTTATGCCGCGCAGACGGATGCTGCTCTGGCAGTTGCGGTTGGTGTCGTAGTGGTTATGGAAGTTCCGGTGGTCGGGGTAGTGATTGGGGCAGTGCTGCTCTAATCAGGAAATGCGCCCGAAATAAAATTCGGGCGAGTTTACCCCCTGTTACAGGATTTTTGTTTGCGTATACCATCACTTCAGTAGAAACAGCGGGGGAACCAAACCTAGCCCCCGCCTTTTTTGAAGGATGAAAAAGGGAATTCGTAGGGACACGCTGCATCGTGTCCAGGTAGGTTGAAGAAATATTCACAAGGATGAACAGCATAAGCAGGATATTTCGTAGGGGCAACAAACCTAACCCCCTTTCCTGTCCTGAAACTAATAGCCTGATATTAAATGCACGAGGGATGAAGGATGCGAGAAATTAATCTTGAGCCAAAAATCCAAAATCAAATAACCGTCCAACGCCCGGTAACGCCCGACCTCCGAATCCCAAACCCCGGCAAGGTTCAGGACGTGATGGCTCTGATTGTGACTTATCGTTGCAACGCCAAATGCCGTTCCTGCTCTAATATGAGTGGCCCGCGCCGCAAGGAGCGTATGCCTCTGGATGAGATGCTTAACTATATTGACCAGGGGGCTGACACTGGCACGATTACCACCGTTACTTTTACCGGGGGCGAGCCGTTTCTGCTCTATGAAGATTTGCTGGTTGCCACTCGCCATGCCAGAGGGCGGGGACTCCAGACCCGTTGCCTGACCAACGGTTTTTGGGGGGCTGAACCTAACGCCCTGGAGATAGCCCAACGTTTTCAGGAGGCCGGGCTGGATATGCTGGTAATCAGCTATGACGATTATCATGCTGAATTTGTCGAGCCAGGGGCTATTCGGGAGGCTTATCGGGCGGCGCGACAGGCGGGGTTGCCCGTTTTGTTCTATGTGGTTTATGAGCGGGGTAGCCGGATTACGATTGAAAATCTGCCGGAGGTTATCGGGCTAGAACCGGGAGAGTTGAATATTCAGGGGCGCACTCTTGTGCCAGTGGGTCGCTCGGCGGGCAAGGTCAGCGAGGATGAGTTGGCCTATGTGGACGATTATTTTGAAAAGTCTTACGAAGGCCCTTGCCCTTTTGTGCTGCATCAACCCTCTTTTAAGCCGGATGGTCAGGTACAGGCCTGTTGTGGTGTGACCAACGAAATGAGCAACCGCCTGATTATCGGGCAAGCTCGTGAGGAACATTTAATTACCTTGCTCAAACGCGGGCAGGATGATGCCCTGCTAACCTGGCTGGAACTGGAAGGGCCACATCAAGTCCTGAAATTCGCCAGAGAGCATAACCCGGAGCTAAAACTCCCCCGCCGCTATTCCAATATCTGCCATGCCTGCCGCTATGTCTATAACCCGGAGGTTCAGGCCGTCCTGTCCGACCATATTCAGGAGAAGTTACCAGCGTTAGCCCTGAAACGCCTCCTGACCCAAGGATGAAGTAGGAAGGATGAAGGATGAAAAATCCAAAATCAGGGATTTTCGTAGGGGCATAGATTTACTCCCTCTGCCATTTTAAGGGAGAAGCCAGCTTACGGGCGGGGTGAGGGTTTCTTGGATTCACCCGCACTCTTATTCGCAAGGATGAAAGATGAAAAATCCAAACCCTAAAATTGGGAATTTGCTGACGGCTGATAGCTGATAGCTGACAGCTTTTCCATCAACCGACAACCGACCATTTGAGAGAAGGGAAAATATAATGGCTGCTAAACCAAATGTTACCATTCGTAACGAAGTATCCCAAAAAGTAATGCTAACCAGCCGTCTATTACAACTAAACACCCTGGAAATGGAACAGGCTATCCGGGAAGCCCTTGAGCAAAACCCCGCTCTGGAATGGACACCCGAAGGGCTGGAACCCGCCACCGAAGCCCTCAGCACCGCCCCCGAAGACGAGAGTTTCTTTAGCCCTATCATGGGCGACGATGACGAAGGCGATGTGCTGGCCTATATGGCGGCTCCCGTTTCGATGTACGAATATACTTTGCAGCAGCTAAGTTATGTTGTTCCAGCCAATTTGCTCCCGGCGGCAATCTATCTGGTGGGCTTTCTGGATGACCGGGGCTATTTGAGTCAGACGATTGACGAAATTACCACCGAGCTAAAAGAAATTGCCCAGGATATAAGCCTGGATTTTGACCCGGCCCAACTTAGCGAGGCTTACGGCTACTTCCGCCAACTAGAACCCACCGGGTTAGCCGCCCAGAATTTACAGGACAGCCTGTTATTTCAGTTCTGGGAACTGACGGGCAGTGGCAACAAGAGCCGCAAAACGGGCAATCGGGGCAAGAAAAACCCATTTCTACCCGCCGGGCATCTGGTAGATTACACCCTGGTGGAACTGGTAATCAAACATCACCTGGAAGACCTGGCGGGGGGTCGGATTGTGGCTACCGCCGAGGCTCTGAAGGTCAGTAAACAGGAGTTGTTGCACGCCTGGGATTTTATTCGCTCCCAACTTAGCCCCTACCCGGCGGCAGGGCTTTCCACCGACCATTCACCCGCTATGAGCCAGCCTATCGCCATCGAGTTCGAGCAGAGCGAAACTACCCCCCGGCTGCTGGATGGCTGGGACAAGGTTTTACAAATCAGCCCGGTCTATCAGGAAACTATCAAGAGCAACGCCTCTAACGGGCTGCCCCTTGACCTGAGTGATGCCCGCCTGATTAAGCAGCAAGTGGCACGCGCCAAAGATTTTATTGAAGCCTTGAAATATCGCAGCAAATTACTGACCGAGCTGGCGACCCGGCTGCTAGACCCCAAAACCCGCCAGCCCCGCAAGCTGGAACGGGAAGCCTTGTGCCAGGATTTGGGGGTACATCCCTCCACCCTGAGTCGGGCTATCAACGGGAAATATGTGCGCCTGCCCAGTCAGAAAATTATGGCTCTGGCCGATTTCTTCAAGTCGGAAGAAACCCCCCGTGAGGCTCTTAACGACCTGCTAAATACTGAGCCACCCGAAGAACCCTATGATGATGGCAAATTAGCCGATTTATTAGGGCAGCGTGGTTTTAGCATCAGCCGCCAGATGGTTTCGCGCTACCGCCAGCAACTTAATGTAGCACCTGTGCAGCTCAGGAAAAACTTTTATGCTATGCAAAATGCCTGACGCACTATGTCAAACCTGGAATGGAAAGGATTAATCCTGCTGGTCAATGACCGCCTCTATCAGCAGCCCTATCTCTGGAAAGGGCTGGAAAAAGATTATCAGGTGATTGTGGCGCAGGGGGCGGAGGAATGCTTGGAGCTGTTAGGGACAGCCCCGGTTGATTTGGTGGTGCTGGAGTCGCCCAACCTAGACCCCGAACTTTGTACCGCCATCCGCGAACAGCACCCTGCGATTGGCGTCTGGATTGTCGGGGAGCATTCTGACCGCTATTTTGAGGGAAAGGGCTACCTCAACAGCCTGACCAAAAGCCAGATTGACCGTTTTATGCAGCTTTTGCTGACTAAAGCGGGAACGGCAGGGCTGGCGGCGGCTTCCTCGGAGGTGCAGGGCTATTTTCTGGCGGCGGGTGATGATGCCACCAGCCAGAATAAAAAAGCCCCCGATAAAGCCGCTCTGGAGCAATGGTGGGGCGGTTTTGTGACGGTCAATAACCTCATGCGCCAGCAGGTAGAATTGGCGCGGCGGGCGGCGACTACCGATGTGACGGTGATGATTACCGGGGAGAGTGGGACGGGCAAGGAGGTTATTGCCCATGCCATCCATTTTAATAGCCCCAGCCGAAACAAGCCCTTTGTGGCGATTAACAGTGCCGCCATGCCCGAAAACCTGATTGAAACCGAGCTTTTTGGTTACGAGAAGGGGGCTTTTACCGGGGCTACTGCCCGGCGGATTGGCAAGCTGGAATATGCCGGGGGTGGCACGGTTTTTCTGGATGAAATTGGCGATATGCCCCTGGCGACTCAGGCCAAGTTGTTGCGGGTGTTGCAGGAGCGCACTTTCGAGCGAGTGGGCGGCACTAGCCCGATTCCTTTTCAGGCCCGCATTATCTCGGCGACTAATAAAAATCTGCTTCAGACTATCGAGCATCAAACTTTCCGCGACGACCTTTATTATCGCCTGAGTGTGTTGCATGTTCACCTTTTGCCCCTGCGGGAGCGGCGGGAGGATTTGCCCTTCCTGTTGCATATTTTGTTGCAGCGTCAGGCCGAAGCCTACCACAAGCCGATCAAGGGTTTTGCTACCAATGCTTATAAGGCGTTGCTGGAATATAACTGGCCGGGGAATGTGCGCGAGTTGGGGAGCGTTTTGCAACGGGCGGTTTTATTGTGCGATGATGAGCGGTTGGAGTTACAGCACCTGCCAACCAATTTCCAGAACTGGCCCCAGCTTATGATTAAGCCGCGTATCGGGCAGCAATCGCTGGAAGATATGGTGCGGGAAGCGGCGGGGTTGTTGGAGAAGGAGATTATCAGTCAGACCTTGCGCCAGGTCAACGGCAATCGTACCCGTTGCGCCGCCCTGTTGGGCATTGACCGCCGCACCCTCTACCGCAAACTCAACCAGTACAACTTGCAAGGGACGGCAGACTAACCCCCTGGCCCCCATTCTTGTTAAAGGAAGGGGCGGGACAGGTTTCATTAAAATAGAGTTTAAGGCTTTGGGATACTTTATTAAACCTAACCCCCTGCCCCCTTCCCTGGCAAGGAAGGGAGAATAATTGCCCTAAAAGGCTGAAAAAGGGATTAAATCCTCTATTTTCCCGCCTTTTAAAAGGGGGGAAGGTTAATAAACCCTTCCTTACCCCATATCCTTGCAACCGCAAGCACTATCGCTGCTACAGCCAATAGTTCCTGTTGGCGATTGATTATTTTTCCTTGCTATAATAAACCAACCTAGCCCTGTAACAAAAGCTAACAGCCCTAGTGCTATAGGCCAGGTCAGGCTCAAAAAAGACCAGACGGCGGCACTGCCTATCGCCAGACCTCCCAGGAGGAGCGGTAAACTGCACGCGATACCACACAAAGATATTACGCCAAGTCCCATCAAACCAAAAGCCTTTCCTTTAGGTTTAGGGCTGCTGGGTTTTACTCTTTTCAGCCCTGCGCCTCGCCCCTGTTTTTCAACTTCAATCAAAGCCATTGCTCCTTTCAAGCTAAATATTTACTAAATTCCAGAATATAGACCGGGTTTGTCTGAATAAAGTGTAATACTTAAAGCTGAGTTCAAGTCAAGGGGTAATTTTGAGGTCTAAGCTAATAATTAATAATAGGCGATGAATCGTTGGGCCTTCTCAGGCTTTAACAGTGGTCACCAGCAGCAATTAGAGCATAGCATTGGTCGTAGCTTAGGCAACCACAGCGCAAACCCTCTTCGAGCAAAGCTTTCATTTGTTGAGCCCTCACGATGGTCGCCTCCACTTCTAGTAACTTTTGCTGAACTAAAAGTCGCCACTGTGATAAGGGTGGAACATTTAATTCAAAGCCTTCTAACAGGGTCTTAATCTCCTCAATCGAAAATCCGGCTTGTTGAGCCAATTTGATAAAACTCAAGCGTTTAATCGCCTCCTGGGAATAACGTCGCTGCCCATTAATTCTTTTAGAAACTGGCATAAGGCCAATACTTTCATAGTAACGCAAAGTGGAAGATTGAACCTGGGCTTGCTTGGCTAATTCGCCAATAGTTAATTCACTCATAAATGTCTAATTTTACCTCCTTGACTTAAAGTTAACTTTAAGTTTTATACTATACCAAAGAAGGGTTAAAGTAAAGTTGAGTAAGGGCAATCCTTTCGATAACAGTTTAATTTAATAATTGGAGGTAAACACAATGGCAAATTTAGAAAATATTGGCGATCAGGCGGGTTTTTTCTTCTGCGATTTGGCGGCTCTTGAACCAGGCCAGCTTAAAGAGATTACCGAAATCTCAAAGGAGCTGTTTTCCTCAGTGCGGGCAACTCAGGAACTGACCAACGGTTATGCGCTGGAACTACCTGTAAGCACCGATAGCCTGGTTAAAGCTGGAAAGTTCATCGCCTTGGAGAGGCTTTGTTGTCCCTGGCATGGCTCCAGTCTGGAACTGGAAGCAGACGCAAATACCTTCAGGTTGAGCTTAACTGGCCCAGAGGGAGCTAAAGCGGTTCTGGGTATGGCCCTGGCTAATTTTATACCGAGCCTTACAGAAGAAAAAGTTAAAATCTAAATTCGGGAAAATTCGGAGAGGCGGTGCGCCTGCCCCTACTGAACTCAGGGGCGGTTCACCGCTCTAGTAAGGTTGCTGCGCCCTATGACGGTATGAGGGCGTTCTTCCAGCTTTCACCGTAGTTTTGCATAAACTGGTCCGGTTTTGCCTAATGTTCGGCGCACGAATCCGCTCATGAGGCTACTACCGTCGGGCGATAAAGCTGGGGAACAGGGTTAAACTGGAATATTTCCGGCTGGCAAACCCCATTCACCGCCGCCCACACCGCCAGTTGGGTACGGTTGCGGAGGCCCAGCTTGGAGCGCATTTGCCCGACCCGTTTCTCGATGGTGTGAGGGCTAAGGCAGAGCGTTTCGGCAATTTCTTTATCCGCCAATCCTCGGCTGACCAGTTGGAGTACCCGTAAATCCTCTTTATTCAGACTTTCGCCGCTTTCGATGATAATCGTCCCGGTTAATATTACCTCCGCTTTTTTTGTAAGTTGCCCGCTTTCGCTTGTTTCGGCCAGACAGGCTACCAGCTTGCATAAGTCCGACACTCGCGCTGCTAATTGCTGAACCTGTTCTCGCAACTGTTCGTTGGAGTCAGTATCAGCCGAAATCCCCACAACATTTTTCATGTTTTATCCCTGGTATAAAATAAGTGCCAAATTAATAATAAAAGCGACCTCTCAGCCTCAGATTTTAGCTAATAGCCCTGATTTCGGGAAATAAAAAATTAGCCTCTATTCCGAAGCGCAGTATAGAAGAATTGGTGTACCGGTAAAAAAGTAAGTCAGGGGCATACACCCGGAAAGTTTCTGGCGAAGAACTGAGGATATATTGCATTTTAGACCTGGCCCGCCGGGTTGTGAGCGACTGCGAACGGGTTAAGTCATTTAGGATGAGTGCTTTGTTCTTAATATAATTCTAAGGCAGAGAAACTTGTTTGTATAGTAGGGAAAACCCTGATTTAGCCAAAGATTGGGCTATCTTTGCCACAGTTTTACTTCAGGTTAGATTAGTGGTTTTATCCTTTTGGGAAGCCTTATTTAATTATTCTAGCTTTTATTTTCTCAATACTGTTCCAGGGAGTCCAGCAGATGGGGCGTGCTTGTCACAACTCCGTAATAGAGATTTTTATTAGCTTTATCCTTTTGGGAAGGCTTAAACTATAGTTTTATAATCAAAAACAGGGTCAGGTGATGGGGCAACTTTGTCCCACCCACCTCAGGTTTAAAAATAGCTTTGGCCTTACTTGAGGCTGTAAAAACCAGTGAGGGCTGCTGCAACCTTATTTGCCCTATATATAAGTAAGAGGGTGATTTCTCACACTTCAAGGAGAATAAAAAATATGAGTTTGATTTTGGTAGATGAGGGCGGGTGGCTGCCCGTTTGGAAATAACCAGCGTCTTTTAGTTAGCATCATTTGGGAAGGAGTCGCAAAAGATGACGATACCGGCATGGTCGGTTGACCAGCAAAAGTGTTTGGAGTATGCCGCCCAGAATTATGAATTCGAGAACAAGCTTTTTAGCAGTATTACCCGCTCGAAAGCCTGGGGCGGCAGCGAAGGGCGCGGGGTAAAGGTAGCGATTATTGATAGCGGAATAGATTGTCGGCACGCGGCGGTAGGGCGCACAGTGACGGGTGGGGTGCTGATTAAACCTTCGGAAGAAAACCCGCTGGTGTTCCAGGCCGAGGAGGAACAGGTAGTGGACGTTTACGGGCATGGGACGGCCTGTGCCGCTATTATTCACCGGGCCGCTCCCAAAGCCCAGCTTTATAGCTGTCAGGTGCTAGACCGTAACTTGAAGGCCAAAGGGGAGGCGTTTGCCGCTGCCCTGCGTTGGGCGATCGATGCCGGGATGCAGGTTGTTAACCTGAGTCTTGGTACTACCAGGGTGGAGCATAGTGCCGCTTTGCAGAATTTGGCCGAGGAGGCTTATTTCAAGAATATTGTACTGGTGGCGGCGGCTAATAATGCCGAGGCGATTAGCTATCCTTCCCAGTTTTCGGCGGTGATTTCGGTAGCCTGTCATCAGGGTTCTAACCCCTATGAGTATTATTACAGCCCGAATAGCCCGATTGAGTTTGGCGCACCCGGAATAAACCTGCGGGTGGCCTGGAAGGGTGGCACTTATATCAAGGCTACCGGGAACAGTTTTGCCGCGCCCCATATTACCGGGTTGGTGTCCTTGATTCTGGCAAAACACCCTTACCTTAGCCCTTTTCAGGTCAAGACGGTGCTACGAGCAACGGCAGGGGCAGGGACGGCCTCCCGTCGTCAGGGCTTCAAGCAATTGATGCAGCAAGGTCGGGATGCGTCTAATGCCATTATCAGTATTAGTGAGACCGCCCTGAGTGTTGCCCCCGAAATGGCAGCGTGAAAATCAGGGGATGGGTGTTAGGGGAATTCGTAGGGGCGGTTCGCGAACCGCCCAGGAAAGGAGGAATTTTGTGGATATGGAAAAGTTGGAAAGAGAAAACGGCAGCATAAGCGGTTGGCTCGGCTTTGAATTTGTCGAACGCCCTGAACTGGTGGAATTCAGGATGAGCCGCCCCGCCCAACTCCAGATAGGGGCAGTAATTGTGCTGGCTCTGGTGACCCTGATAATCAGCATTGTGGTTTTGACCATGAAGTAGGGGACGAAGGATGAAACGGGGAATGCGTAGGGGTGGGTTGCCCCTTTCGGGAGTCTATTCGCCTTTCCGAACAGGGCAGGCACGGGGACCTCCCCCTACGATTATTCCTGACTTTCAACCGACAACCAACGACTTTCAACCGACAACTACAAAGGAGGCAAGATGAAAAATATGTATAGCCAGCGCAAGGTAGCCGGCAGCATGATTGGCTGGTTGTGGCGTTGCCGGGTGGCGGTGGGAGCCATAATCGTGCTGGTGCTGACCCAGCAGATTTTGACCATGATAGACCCGCGCCTGACCCAGCTTTTGATTGACCAGGTGTTAGTCAAGCGGGATGTTAGTAGCCTGAACCTGATTTTTATCGTGTTGCTGGCGTTGGTGGCGGGGCGGTGTTTGTTCAAGTTCAGCGAGGATTATCTGACCAGCTATCTGCAAAACAGGGTAAGTTTTAACCTGCGGCTGCGCTTTCTGCAATATCTGGAAAGTCGCCAGCTGGCCTATTTTGAACAGAAACCTACCGGGGAAATGACCCAGCTGGAGACTATCAATATTCCAGCGTTGGTGCGTTTTTCTACTACCTTGCCTTCGGTGTTGGTTGGTAGCACGTTGGGCCTAATTTTGAACCTGACGGCCCTGTTTATAATCAATTCCGGGCTGGCCCTGATCGCGCTGGTCAGTATCCCAATCTGGATTGTCTCGACCTTTTATTTCACGGGCAAACTTGGGCCACTGGCCTTGCAAGTTAACCAGAATAACGCCCTGTTGCGTAGCACTTTTTTACAGATGTTGCGGGGTATGCGGCTGATTAAGAGTATGGCGAGTGAGGGCAAGGAGCAGAAACGCTATTTTAACTCCCTAAGCCAGTCCTGTCGGGTCGAAGCTCGCCAGACTATTTGGGGTAGCCTGACCAATAACGTTATCGGCTCGATTTCGGTGCTGGTGACGGCGGTAGTGCTGTGGTACGGCGGGCATCTAGTGATTGATGGTAGCCTGTCGGTTGGTCAATTGATTGCTTTTAACATCTATCTGGGTCGTCTGTTGCCGCCAATTGCCAACCTGTTAGGCACTTACAAAAACTTTAACGAGTTGCGGGGTCTCGCGCAGTCGGTGCTGGAAATGACCGAAGTGCCTGCTCCCAGCAAAGAGCTGCAGCAACCCGCCTGGACGGGTAAGGGTCGAATTTCGCTCGAAAATGTAACCTTTCAATATGAGGAGGCCGAGCGTCCGGCGATTAAGAATCTGTCGCTGTCAATTGGGCCAAATTCGACGGTGGCTTTTGTGGGCGGCAGCGGCAGTGGCAAGAGTACCATTCTGGATTTGATTATCGGCTTGCGTCAACCCCAGGCCGGACAGCTTGGGCTGGATGGGGTCAGTCTGGATAAGCTAGAGCGGCGGAGTTATCTGGATAGGCTGGGGGTGGTCAGTCAGGAGACTTTTGTTTTCAACCTGAGTCTGCTGGATAATGTACGTTATGGGCGACCAACCGCCAGTCGGGCGGAGGTGGAGGAGGCCTTGCGAAAGGTGGGAGCGGCGGAGTTTGTGGCGAAGTTGCCGCAGGGTCTGGATACGGTGTTGGGGGCAAGCGGCAGTGGTTTGTCGGGAGGCCAGATGCAGCGGCTATCGTTGGCCCGCGCCATTGTGAAACAGCCGCGCCTGTTGGTGCTGGATGAGGCAACCTCGGCTCTGGATGCCGCCAGTGAGAAGATTGTGGAGCAGATGTTGGTGGCAACTGAGGGGCTATGCGCCAAGATTATTGTGGCTCATCGTCTGTCCAATGTGCAACGGGCCGATTGTATTTATGTCTTGCAGGATGGCGAGTTAGCTGAGTCTGGGACGTATCAGCAGTTGCTCAAGCAAAAGGGTATCTACTTCCGGCTATGGTCGGAGCAGACCCGCCCTGAAGCCCTGACTTCTGCCGCTTGATAGGAAAAATCAAAATCTGAAATCGGGGAAATTCGTAGGGGCGGAGAGTGTAGAATAGTCTGTGTAAATGGAAAGAGCGGTGAAAAACTAAAGAAAAAAAGAAGAGGCTATTAAGGAGGAACTCGATGGGAGAGCCGGACAGAACCCAAACTCAGGAAATAATGCAAGCGACGCTACCGCCCC
>JBBQZS010000081.1:0-24159 GCA_038207495.1 Chloroflexia bacterium | reverse complement strand
CTAATCCAATTGGCACTGTAGCCAGTGATTTGGGCCACCTGGTTTACGCGGTTATCCCTGGCAAGTAGCCAGATGATCTGCCAGTGACTGCGCTCGGCGGGGTTCTCGGCTTGCCGATAGCGGTTTAGCAATTCCTCCTGGCTCAAATAGTCTTTTATTTTAGTTATTTTTGGCATGCCTCTATTGTACACTATTTATCAAGACTTGGTATAAGTTGGCAGCGGTTGGCGAGTTCTAAATCTGTTAATCCTAGAAAATAAGTCCCATATAGAATCTGTTTAAAGTTGCCGGAGCGTTTGGTGGGTTTTATTTGTTCAATCCGCTCAATCAGTAGCCTTAGCTTTTCCTAATTAATTACGATATTTCCGGCTCGGTTTCGCTAGGGGCAGCCAGGTGGGTCAGTTCGGAAGATTCGGGGTCAAACTCGAACACCCGGCAGGTAGTCAGCTTTTTGAAAACTTTTTCCAGAGAACCGTTAGTTAAATCTTCGGCCAGGGTCAGGTTGTGTTTTACATTGGGGAATATGTAGCGATATAAATAACCGCACATCCATTGATAGGCCCTATTCTGCAAATCTTCGGCCTTCGAGGCACAGGCTACTGCTACCCATAGTAACACCGTGATTGTGGCTGATGGTGGTGGGAGCGGCCTTGCAGTTGCTAATTTAACCTAATCACTCCCCAGATTTGCCCTCTGGGGAGTCTATATTATAACTAAACTAATACCAGATCATTGACCTTACGATAAAATACTGTGGCATCCTGCATTCTACCCATACTTTCTAGGGCCTCGGCATACCTTAGGTAAACGGTTTTAATAGCTTCTTTAGCCTCAGTAAGCTCTAAAAGCTCAATCGCTTCCTCAAATAGCTTTAGAGCATATTCATTTTCACCCATAGCTAATTTAATGCGACCTAGTTGGGATAGAGAATATCCCAAATTTACTTTATCCTCATCCTGTCGATTCTGGTTGATTGCCAAATTTACGTAATGCTGGGCTTTCTCCCATTGTTGTAAACTAAAATATAGATAAGCCATGTTCACATCAACATTTTTGTAAAACGAGTCAAAACCATGCTGAACAGAAATATCTTTAGCTTCTAGTAAGTATTTTTCAGCCTCTATATACTCACCATTGTCAATTAATACACAAGCTAATAAAATGTTGAGTGATACAACTGACTTATTATCGTCGGCTTGTTTATAAAGCTTTATACCCTTGATGAGGTTTATTTTTGCTTTTGGATAATTTTTCTCAGCACGGTAACATACTCCTAATCCCCAGCATATAGCGGCCAGTTTAGAGTCTTCCTGGGTTCGTTTGGCAATAATTGCTGCTTCCCGATAATAGACAATGGCTTGCTTGATTTCACCCAACTGGGAATAGGAACTGGAAAGGTTAAGATAAATTTTCATCCTGAAACGGTCATCTTGAATCAAACTATCCGCGATAGCATTCAGGCAAACTTTCCAATGTTCCACCGCTTTTGAAAAGTTTTGCTCGCGTCCGTAAGAAACCCCTAGACAATTTCTAACCCGCTCAATATGTAAAGGGTCAGTTTCAGGATAGTTTTTGTAAAGTTCGAGGGCTTTTTGAAGAGCAGTGCGGGCCGCTTCGTAATTACCCAATTCAATCTGTGTTTCTCCAAGAATTGCATAATAAGCGGGTTGAAGGGTAGCGTGGAGTTTATCGGCCTTAAATTTCCCCAGGAAAATTCCTACCTTATCAAACTGGTGGGTTTCCAGGGCCAGATGAGCATCCAGAAGTTGGGCTTCTTGTCTAACCTTCAGGCTTTTTCGGGGAACTTTGGGCCAGGTACCGCCCTCCAGGTCACTAATAGTTAACATTAGCCTGTTTGAAACATATCTGAGGAAGGGGTTGTCTGGCTCTTGTAGCCCTTTTTCGATAGCTTTAATATAGCTTAAGGGGTAGGTTGAATTAGCCAAATCCTGCTGTTTAAGTTGCAGTTCATAGCGGCGTTTGCGGATATTTGAACCAAGCTGTGCTACGTTTAAGCCAGGATTATCGTTCATTCTAGGTAATACTCTGTAGTTTTTGGTAATGTTAACAATCAACCAGTTGGATATATGGGGAATTATACAATAAATTATGTAGAAGTGTAAATTTTTTTGTTATCGTTAAGAAAGTAGCAGGATATTGGGGAATGGGACACGACAAAGCGTGCCCCGCTAGAGTCCCTATACACCAACCGCCTTTAACAGTAATTCCCGATGCCAGGTTGGGTCGCCAAAGAGACTCCAATTGGCACTTGCTCGTCGAAAATAAAGTTGCATATCGTGTTCCCAGGTGAAACCAATACCCCCCAGGGTTTGTATTCCAGTATAAGCCGACTGGCGATAGCTATCACTACTGAGAGCTTTTACCAGACTTACCGCCTCGGCTACCCCGGTTGGATTATGGTCAAGGTCGTAGGCCGCCTGATAAAGAGCCGAGCGGGTGCTGGTTAGCTCCAGGGTGCGGTCTACCAGAGGATGGGCAACCGCCTGATAGCTACCGATGAGCCGCCCATACTGCTCCCGGTTTTTAGCATAAGCCACGCTGGTATCCAGAATCCACTGAATCCCACCCATATTTTCGGCACTCAAGGCCAGACAAGCCCGGAAAAGAGTTTGTTCCAAAGCTTCACGGGCATCCTTCGCCCCATCCATTTTGGCGGCAGGAGTATTTTCCAGGGTGATACGGGTCAGGCGGCGGGTTAAATCCATCCCTTCCAGCAGCTCAATTTTCAAACCCTCTGCCCCGGCCTCAACCAAAAACAAAGCCAAATCGCTGCCATCCATAGCCGCTACAATAATAAAGTCGGCAACCTGCGCATCTAACGCGAACATTTTTGTGCCGTTCAACTGGTAGCCATTTGCAGAAGGTGTAGCGGTGGTTTTGATAGAGTCGAAAGAATAACTATTGACAGGCTCAAGATACGCTACCGTCGCTTTGGCCTGTCCTTCGGCGATAAGCGGCAACCAACGGGCTTTCTGGTTGGCATTTCCGGTCAGAGCCAGCGCGGGAGCGGCTAACGCCACCGTTGCCAGAAATGGGCCTGGCACAATTCCGCGCCCCAATTCCTCAAAAACTGCCGCCACCGTTAACCAGGACTCGTTCAGGCCGCCAAATTCCTCCGGCACGGTCAGGCTCATCCAGCCCTGGGCTGCCATCTTATTCCAAAGGTCGGCATCATAAGCATCAGGGGTTTGCATTATCTGGCGAATTTTGGGCGAAGTACACTCTTTTTCCACAAAACGGCGCACAGTTTGGGCCAGCATCTTTTGCTCGGAATTCAAATCAAAATACATGTTTTACCCCTTTTCTAGTAGTGTGGCAGGCCTAGTACCCGCTCGGCGACAATGTTCCGTTGTACCTCGCTAGTGCCAGCTTCGATAGTGTTACCTCGCGCCCGCATATATTCGTACTGCCAGCGACCCTGATTAGGGGCATCGTCCGAGTCGGGAGCCAGAGCCGAATAGGGGCCGGCGATTTCAAAAGCCAGTTCCACCAGGCGTTGGTTAAGCTCGCTCCAGTGTAATTTTAGTAACGAACCTTCCGGGCCGGGAATCTGGCCTTTGGTAACAAATGACATCTGACGCAGAGTGTTTAGTTTAAAGGTGCGCACATCAATATATAGCTTGGCGAGGCGTTGGCGTATCAGGGGGTCTTGGATGGCGGGACGTCCCTCACGGCTTTGCTCTCTAGCCAACTCCAACAAGTTTTGCATGCGTTGCTCAAATTGAACCACCGTATTAAAAGAGAAGCTGCCGCGTTCGTGCATCAGGGTAGTAATGGCAACCATCCAACCTTTGTTGATTTCGCCCACCAGATTTTGGGCTGGTACTTTCACATCTTCAAAAAGCAGTTCGGCAAACTCGGCATCGCCCGTCATCTGAACCAACGGGCGGGTACTTACTCCCGGCGACTTCATATCCACAATCAGGTAGCTCAAACCCTTATGTTTGGGGGCGGCAAAGTCGGTGCGAACCAACAATATGCAATAATCGGCTACATAGCCAAAGCTCGTCCAGACCTTATGCCCGTTAACGACGAAGTTATCGCCATCGCGCACCGCTTTACTTTGAAGTGAGGCCACATCCGAACCGGAGTTAGGTTCGCTAAAACCCTGACACCAGATTTCCTCACCGCTCAGGATTTTGGGTAGATAGCGGGCTTTTTGCTCTGCCGTACCCACCGATAGAATAGTAGGGCCAGCCATTCCCAAACCGATAACGTTAGCGGTAGGGGGAGCTTTGGCAAGGGCCATTTCTTCATTATAAATTACCGTCTGGCTAAAAGTTGCGCCTCGTCCGCCATATTCTTTAGGCCAACCAACCCCCACCCAGCCAGCCTCAAACAGCTTTTTCTGCCAGGTTTTCCGTACCGCCACCCGTTCCCTGAAGTTCATGTCGCGGTTTTCCCGAAATTCTTCGGTAATATTTTGGGACAGCCAGTTCCTCAGTTCGGCCCGAAAAGCCTCGTCACTGATGGCTTGTTCCTCGGCTGTGGTCATTGTCATGTTGGTTGCACTCCTGTTTAGATTTGCTGAAGTCTGAAAACACTCCTGGGAATAGCCTAATCTTAACAAAAGCTGCTTAACCCGGCAAGTTAAATCTCATAAATATTCAAGAATATTGTGTTTAGCCCAGAATAATTAATAAAAAGGGTGCTGCTTGCCGCACCCCTACCGAAAATCAGGCTCATTGTAGAGGTGCTATGCCTATGTCCTGTTCTCAGGGTATTATTCGCTACTAAATTTTTTTCTGAAGGCTGCTAGCTTTTCCGATAACCGACAACCGCTTTGTGGTAAAATCGGAACCATGCAAAAATCTGGAAACTTAATCAAATATGGGTGGGGCATATTGGCAATGTTAGTGTTGCTGGTGGCCTGTGGCGACGAAAACGGCACCCCTAACCTGCCTCAACCAACAAGTGGCCCGGTAGTTTCGCCCACTCCTCTGGTTAACCAACGCATCGGCTATGCCACTGACGCGGTAGCACGGGTTGGCGGCGAAGAAATCAGCGCGAACGACTTTAACCAGGCTCTTGACCAGACCCGCGTAACCACCGAGGAACAGGCAGGTGGCTTTATAGACTGGAAAACCGAGGCCAACAAAGCCCAGCTAAAAGATATGCAGCAACAGGTATTGCAGGGATTAATTAACTATACACTGATAGCCCAACAGGCCCGCAAAGAGGGGGTGACGGTCTCAGCGGAGGAAGTTTCGGCTCAATTTGAAGATTTCAAGAAACAGGTCGGGGGAACAGTTGGATACCGTAACTGGCTGAACAAACGCTTCCTGAACGATGCCGACAACCGCCGGATTATTCAGCAAGGCTTGTTGTTTAGTAAAATGCAGGAACGCCACGCCACCGCCGAAGACAAAGCCGAGCAGGTGAAAGCCCGCCATATTTTGCTGGCAACCGAGGGCGAGGCCAAAGATATGTTCCGCAAGGTACAACAGGGCGGAGATTTTGCGGCGTTAGCCCGTCAGTTTTCGCTGGATGCGACCAGTGCCAAAAAAGGGGGTGAATTGGATTGGGTTTTTGCCGGACAAACCGAGCAACCTTTTGAAAAAGCCTTATTTACTCTCAAGCCGGGTGATATTAGCGGCCCTATCAAAACCTCTCTGGGCTGGCATATAATCCAGGTACAGGCTCGCGAAGTGCGCCCCCTCCCCTTTGACCTGGTAGAGCAGCGAAAAGCCGCCTCTTTCTCCGACTATATCAAAACCCTCCGCGACAAATCCACTATTGAGGTCTTATTAAAATAGTTGCCTGAAAACTGTTTGTAGGTTGACAGGGATACTCTTATAAGGTAGCCTACCTAGACATACGGGGATTTATCACCCCTTTGCTTCGGAATTGGATTCCTTGAAACCCTTCTTAAATAATGGCAGGAGTAAGTTAACTTGACAAGCAGTACACCCTCGGCGGCAATTACCGGGATAGGAGTTTATTTACCCCAAACGGTAATGACTAACGGTGATTTGGAAAAAATCGTAGACACCTCCGATGAGTGGATAATACAGCGAACAGGCATCCGGGAACGCCGAATTGCCGGGCCAGAGGAAACAACCTACACAATGGCCCTCGAAGCCAGCCGCAAAGCTCTGGAAATGGCTAAAGTTAGCCCTGAAACCATAGACCTCGTTATCTGTGCCACTTTAATTCCCGAATTTCTATTTCCGAGTACCGCCAGTTTAGTTCAGGGGGCGTTAGGAGCGACAAGGGCGGGGGCTTTCGACCTTGAAGCTGCCTGTGCCGGGTTTGTCTATGCTCTGGGGGTGGCGCGGGCTTATGTTGTAAGTGGCATGGCGCAAACGGTGCTGGTGATTGGCTCGGAAACAATGTCGCGGGTAGTTGACTGGCAAGACCGGACTACCTGTGTATTGTTTGGCGATGGGGCTGGGGCAATTGTGGTCCAGGCAAGTCGGGAGGAAAGTGCGGGTGGCATTGACGAAGTGATTTTGATGAGTGATGGTACCAAGGCAGATTGCTTGATTATCCCCGGTGGTGGCAGCCGTAACCCTACTTCCGAAGCTACGGTTAATGACCGACTGCATTTTCTCAAGATGAATGGGCCGGAAGTTTTTAAATCGGCGGTGCGGGGAATGGCGGAGGCTACGATGGAAGCTTTGCGTCGGGCTGACCTGAATCTGCGGGATTTAAACCTGATGGTGGCGCATCAGGCCAACAGCCGGATTATAGAAGGAGTTCAACGCCGCCTCAACCTGCCCGACTCGGTTGTTTACCAGAATTTGCAACGCTACGGCAATACTAGCGCAGCCTCGATTCCTATCGCTCTCTATGATGCCCTACAGGAGGGCCGCCTGAAAGCCGGGATGCGAGTAGCGGTAGCGGGCTTTGGCGGCGGTTTTAGCTGGGGTGCGGCGATTATTCGCTGGGGAATTTAATAACTTAAGAATTGTAGAATAATTTCACAAAGTAAGGAAAGGGAAGCGGTATCTTAACAAGTAAAAACATCAGGGCTAACCAAAGTGCTAAAATGGCAGTGACCAAACAAACCATTAGGCAGAAAGGAAAGCCCGTGACAGAATACATAGTAAAACGTTGGCCCCGGTTGACAATTATGTCAGCCTTTTTACTACCAAATTGGGCAAACCAGCCAGGCGTCACATGGTGGCAATACTTATAGCTTTAATCATTTACGATGGTCGTAAAAATATCGCGGGCCTCAACCGGGCTTTATTCGCTCCTTGCCACGCTTCAAGCCTCTCCCGCTTAATTGGAGAAGCCGATTGGGATGAGCAGGAATTGGAACAAATCCGAATGGCTGAACTCAACCGCCGAGTAGTCCGCTATTTGGAAAATTACCGGGCCAAAGATCAAATTGTGCCAGTTTTTCTGTGTATAGATGATACCAACAACCCCAAGAGCGGGACTAAAACCCCCTGGGCGACTTACCAATATAACCATTTGGCAGGCGGTTTGGTACGCTGCTACTGTCTGGTGACAGCCTTAATGGTCATTGGCCCCTTTTCTATCCCGCTCTCCTTTCAGCTTTATCGCAAAAAAGCTGATTGCCAAAAAGTGGGGCAGGCACTAATTTACCATTCTAAAACTGAGTTGGCGGCTGAATTGGTGGCCCATTGGCAACCCACCACTGACACCCAACCCTTCGTGCTAATAGATAGTTGGTATGTCTGTGCTGAACTTTTTAAGGTGTGTACCAAGCGAAACTTTACCCTGATCGGTGGGCTTAAAGCCAATCGCCAGTTTAGCACTCTTAGCTGTCCCAAACTGACCAGTTTGAATGATTTGGCTCCGACTATCCCTAAAAGTGCTTACCAATTAATGACCTTGACTAAGCCAAGTTTTCGGGTAGCCGGGCTGGAGGGTCAGCTCAAAGGTGGTCAAAAGGTTAAAGTAGTAGTCGGGCGAACCCTGGCTAATGGATCTAAGCCTGGGGCGGGCATCAAGCGTTACACTTACCGCTACTTTGTATGCAGTGACCCGGCTTTGTCAGTCAAAACCATTTGTGAAATCTACGCGGTTAGGTGGGAAATCGAGACTTTCCACGCTCTAGCCAAAGAACTCCTGGGCTTAGACCACAATCAATGTTGGCGCGAACAAAATGTTAAGCGGATGTGGAGGCTGGTTTTAATCGCTTACATCTACTTGTTACTGGAAGCGGTGGAACAAGCGGCTGACTATGCCTCAGCTAATCAGTTAAAGGTCAGTTTAAGGCAAGTGGTCGCCCACCATAAACGGGAAGCTCATCGGGCTCAGGCTGTGTCGGTCTATCACCAGGCTCAAAGTGGCCTAGCTCTTGACCAGGTTTTGGCGGCTATTGCTGCCTGACTTTGTGAAAAATTTATGCAATTGTTACGTTGTAAATAACCTGGCCCCTTTCCTTGAAGGGGGCCACCTTCATTTCAAGACTTGGTATTACTCTCCATAAAATTTTACAACTCGCTACTTTTCTTTGCATGCTCCGTTAATTCACCTTTGGTCAGGTTACTCTATATGCGCGGTAGCAGACAGACTAACTTGTTATTCCACTTTAAAATGAGTTTTGAGAAAAAGAATATAAGTTTGCCCAAGCTGAGTTTGGTTGAACAGTTAGTCAATTTAAAACTTAAAAATTGGGAAGGGATATGAAATGCGCAAACATTACAGTTTTTCGAGTAGAAAAGGGCTGCATAAGCACGTGCCACTTGTACTGGTAGTCGCCCTAATGCTAATAATAGTCTCACAAGGTCTTATTAATCTGCCAATTGCAAAAGCTGCTACTACCGCACCACTAGGCACAGCCGCGAACTTCACCGTACTGGGTGGCTCAACTGTCACTAACACCGGGCCAACCGCTATCAGAAACGGCAACCTGGGGATCAGTCCTGGTAATACCGTTACGGGTTTTCCACCGGGTAAAGTTTTCGCCCCAGCCACTATTCAAGCTGGGAATGCCGTGAGCTTACAAGCTCAGAACGATGTAACCACCGCTTACAATAATCTGGCTGGACAGCCCTGTAATACTGATTTAACAAGCCGCAACCTGGGTGGCCTCACCCTAAAGCCGGGAGTATATTGCTTTTCCTCCTCGGCCCAACTAACCGGACGACTCACCCTGGATAGTGGTGGGGTAGCTAACCCCGTTTTTATTTTCCAGATTGGTAGCACCCTGACTACTTCGACCGATGCAAGTATATCCTTGAATAACGGAGTAATTCCCTGCAACATATTCTGGCAGTTGGGAAGCTCGGCTACGTTCGGAACTAGGACCAGTTTTGTCGGTAATGTATTGGCCCAGGTCAGTATTACCCTAACTACAGAGGCCTCTCTATGGGGTAGGGCCTTAGCGCGGAACGGGGCAGTTACGCTTGATAGCAACCGCATTACTCTGGGATACTGTGACAGTCCTACAGTAATCCCAACGCCAGCCCCCACCGCTACCCCCACCCCTACTCAAACCCTGGCCCCCACCCCGTCCCCGTCTACAGCCGTTTCTACTGAGACCCCCGCGCCTACTGCCACCGTCGTTGAGGCTACCGAAACTCCCACTGCTGCCGACACTACCACTCCCAACGTATCAAGCACCCCCACCGTAGTTGTTGCCGGGGTAATCCTTCCTGGTCTACCCAACACAGGCAGAATCGAGGAAATCCAACCTATCAGTGACATTCTGCTCTTTGGGATGCTGGTGATGGGATTGGTCTCAGTCGTTTCATTGTCAGCCATCTACCTACTGAAAAGACGTAGACGAAATTAGGGTGATTTCTATAACGTCAAACCAATGTAGCTAAGTTGGCAATCACAAAAACCAAACCACCTTCTCTGGGGGTTTTGTTTTCTACTTGAGTTTTTCGATGTCGTTGGGGTTATAGCTGGTGAAAACGTGCTGCGTTTTGCAGCCTTCCAGCGTGGGCTTGTACTGACCGCGCCATTGGGGGAGGCCGCAGTTCCACTCACAGGCCCAATCCAGCACTACTGGTACAGATACTCCGGTGCGCCGATTGTACAGAATTCCGCCCTCGCTCTCGAAGCCAGTGCTGGGGCAAAGGTTTTTCTCAAAACTGGCCTGGTAATACTCGATTTCTTCCGGGTTCAAGCCCCACTCTACCAATTGGGCAGTTAGTTGCCTGGCCTGTTCATGGCGATAAACCATTTGAATCTGGCGAATTTCTTTAGGGGTCTCCGCTCGCATTTTAGCGTCACCTGTTAAAATTGTTTCCTCAAACCGCGACATACTACTACCTCCGCCTGGATTTATAAAAATTTGAGGGCAAACTGCCCGAATGTAAAGGTTTGTAAATAGAATTTGTAAGGTTATTATAAAGTATAAGTTGGCTAACTTAAGTTGCGTGGACTACATTCCAGGCTTGTTAATTTTCAGGGCAATTTTCAAACCCTTTTCAAGCGTAAGGTAACAGCCTCGTAACACCCTAATGCCAACCGAACCATTTTCTATTTTCATCTGACAGAACCCAAATTTTGGCATTTATTGTAACCTTTCACCACGATAGTCACCCTGAGCTTGCGAAGGGCCTTGCTTAAAACCTTAAGATTCTTCGGCTTCGCCTCAGAATGATATGGTTCGTGAACTTAAACAGCTAACTGGTACCGAGAAGTGCGAATGCCGCAGTCAAAGAGCTCAACGCAATCATTTGGCTTGTTGTTATCAAGCTTGGCTGGCAAAGCTAAAGAATTACACAAATCGCTTTATGCGGTTGTTAAAGATTTATTCAGCGACTATTTGCGGGCCGAATTACGAAACCCTCGTATTCCCGCCCTCCTTGCTGCCTAAAGCGAAAGTCCTACGTATATAACTTTAGAAAAGAAAAATCCAATTTGCACTGAAACAGGGAGTTTGAAAAAGAAGTGTTCCCAGTAAATCGTACTTACGAACCCAATGAAAAACGGTCAATTCAGTTTGCTACCAGCTAACCGACGTATTGGGTAATTATTACGAAAGTGATATTCCCCGCCACAGCCTCATATTAGCCCTCACCCAATTTTAAAACCTCAATCGCCTAACTGGAAACCTCACCATTGCCCGGCCTATGGTGGCTTAGAAAGTGTTAGGTATTAGACATTAATTGCCTAATACCTAACACTTAATGGCTAATCATCCTCCTGATTCTCATCTTCAGGGCAGCAACGATATTCCTGGGCTTTGTCCAGCAACTCAATCTTGCGAGCGAACAGTTTGTTTTCAAGCTGCTTGCGCTCCAGGTCGAGTTGCATTTCCTGTTGCAATTCCGGCTCACAAATATTGCAATCGTCCAGGCAACCCTTGACCAGAACCCCAGGAGTGGGCAAGGAAGATTGAATCTCAAACGAGAATTTGCGTTGTGCTTCGGGCGCAACAACCCCGCCAACCCGGTCGAGCATCCCGGCTTTAACCAAATTCCCATCTATCTGGCCTAAAGCTTGTTGCCGCAATGCCGCCGATAATGGCTCGGCCTCGGTAAAGGTTGCCGCCCTTAAACCGACTGCCGCCCCCACGAGATTTGCCCCACGCAAGCCGGACGCATCTTCAAACCGAGCCTTTTCCAAAATGCTATTGCGGCCAATCCGCTCGACCTCTAGCCGTTGCTTATCGGTTGCCAAAACCTCAGTCGGGATAACCCCTACATCGCCCGCCGATACAAACTGATTGATGGCAACCCGGCTATCTGCCGCCCGGTCAATTACCCGCCGCTCGATAGACTCAAGCGTAACCTTAATAGTCTGGGTTTTGTTAATTCGGTAGAAGAAAAAGGTAACGGCGTGGCACTTGTTGGGGTTGGCAAACTGGCGGGAAGCCGACTCAAAGTGGTCTTCGGTTTCACCTTCGGAGTGACTGCGGGTTTGCACCTCGCCAATCGAAACCGTGCTGGAACCTCGCGCTCCCATTTCCGAACGGTGGTGGGAAGCCCTGGCGTGTTGGGAGAGTTCGCGCAAGAAATCGCTGCTGGACTCGGCGTTAAACGAACCACCTACATCCACCGAGGGGCCGCTAAAGATGCTTTCGAGGAAACCGCTAGTGCCAGCATGGCCCTGAGTTGAACCCTTGGACTGATTGCTGGAGTGAGCTGCATCCCGAATTGACAAATCCGACATAAAATCGCTATAGCTGGACATGTAGAAATGCTCTTCGGAGGTCTGCTCGTTGCGATAGCTAACTTTGGTGGCACTATCGAAGCTAAAGCGGGTGCGGCGGTCGGTGGTGAAAAGCTTAACTTTTTCACCCGGCATGAGCGTGTTACTATAAACCAGATCGCCCAGTGTCATCGGGCCAGAGCATCGTTCGATGGTAACATGCATAATAACCTCAACCGGAACGCTCCGGCGTTGGTTGCCCTCTCCCACAATCGCGTTGTGGATTAGGCGATAATGAAAGTCAAGCTTGTCACAAACCTGACCAGGGGCGAGGTCGGGGCAACAGGGCACAACGACCTGATTTTTTTCGTCCATAATGAAGTCTCCTTTGTTAATAGGTGGCGGATACAAAATAAAATTGTAGGCTCTTTGGGATGAGGGAAAGACAAGAAGGGTTAGAAAAACGAGGTTTGAATAACTAATACCCTGACTGGAAAGTAAGTCCCAAACATAATAAATGAAGGTTGCGGGGTTTTTAGCGATAGATTTAAAATAGGCTTGACAAGGCTGTTGATGTATGTTAGATTTCTAGCGTTAGGTGTTAAAACACTGTAACCCAACTTTATTTGCTAATTGAATGGAGCGAGCCCCAATGGCTAAGAAAACCAAAACAATAGCCGAAATAAAACTTGAGAAACCAAAGAAAAAAGGCGGTTTTGTCCGCTTTCTCCTTATTCTCGTAATCCTTATTCTCCTCGTAACACTTGTACGCAGGAGCATAGCCGGTTCGGGGGAGAAAAAGGGCAACTAAAACAGCCCGGATGGACTAAACCAGAAACCTCCCCCAACCAGGGAGGTTTTTTTGTAAGTGGCAGGTTTGTTACTAACAATAAGTAATTACAAAACGACGATAAATTTTAGGAAATTTGAGAGTTTGAGAAAGGAAGCTAAAACCATGTACCGAATGTATGAACCCAGGGAGGCTGGCCCACGAATGGCCCATACCGCCTCCTATAGCCAGTGTCAGGCGGTTGCCTATACCAGTTCCCGCTCCAATAGCCTCCTCTTAAACCCCCTTATTATTGCCCTCATTATTAGTATTATTAGCCTTATTAACCTTCTTCTCGTACTTAGCCCGCTTGGTCTCTAGTACCTTTTAGAAGATTGTGGCAATCACAACTTCGCTAGAGAGCCAAGCGGTTACGGATTAGCACCTTTCTCAATTTGTATCTTGTTAAGTTTCCCGGTTGCAAAGACGCGTCCGAAAACTCCCATAAAAAGCTTTTTTTAGCCCTACCTGTTTAACGGTCAGGGACATGTTTAATGGAACTTATCAATTCTTTGGTACAGCGCAACGTCGCGCCAGGGTTTTATTATTGCGTTAAAGTAAAAAGCGTTAGTTATGTAAACTAATGGCTTAAGGAGGAGATAAAAGTATGGCTACCGCAGTCGCCCAACAACAAGCAGACCTTCGCTTTACCCAGCGCGAATTGGACGGGGCGCGGATTTTGTGCGAATGTTTGATTGCCGAGGGTGTTCAACATATTTTTGGTTATCCGGGTGGGGTAGTGCTACCGCTCTATCACGTATTTAGCGAGTATCCAGAAATTCGCCACATCCTGGTGCGCCACGAACAGGCCGCCGCCCACGCCGCCGACGGTTATGCCCGTGCCACTAACAAAGTTGGCGTTTGCCTGGGAACCAGTGGCCCCGGCGCGACTAATCTGGTAACTGGGATAGCAACCGCGATGATGGACAGTGCCCCGGTTGTGGCCTTGACCGGACAGGTGTCCCGCCCGATGATTGGGCGTGACAGTTTTCAGGAAACCGACATCACCGGTATCACCCTGCCGATTACCAAACATAACTGGCTGGTAATGGACACCAAAGACCTGGCGATGACCATAAAAAAAGCCTTTCATTTGTCCCGCACTGGTCGTCCCGGCCCAACCCTGGTGGATATTCCGAAAGATGTATTCCAGAACAAAACCCAGTTTGACGGCTATCCCACCGAAGTAAAAATGCGGGGCTACAACCCCACTACTTTCGGGCACGCTCGCCAGATTAAGCAGGCCGCCAAGCTGATTAATGAAGCCAAACGCCCGGTAATTCTATCGGGGCATGGGGTTAATGTTTCGGATGCCTACGCTGAATTGATGGAGTTGGCCGAAAAAGCCGAAATTCCAGTGATAAATACTTTACAGGGTTTGAGCAGTTTCCCCACCGCCCACCCCTTGAGTTTGGGAATGCCAGGGATGCATGGAAATCTGCATGCCAATCACGCGATTAACGCCTCAGATGTGCTGATTGCTATCGGGATGCGCTTCGATGACCGGGTAACCGGGAACCTGAAAACCTTCGCCCGCAACTCCAAGATTATTCACATTGACATTGACCCGGCGGAAATTGGCAAGAACGTTCCCACCACCGTGCCGATTGTGGGCGATGTCAAGCGAGTCTTGCAAGTGTTGAACGTGCATGTGCAACCCGCCAAGCACCCTGAATGGATGCAACAAATTGAGCCCTGGCGTGAAAAGGACGTAGCGCGACGGGCTAACGAAATGGCTCGGCTGGGAGTATTGCCTCCGACGTTTATCATTCAGCAGATGTGCGAAACATTGGGCGGTGAGGCTGTTATCAGCGTGGATGTGGGGCAGCATCAGATGTGGGTGGCCCAGCACTATAACTTCACCAAAGCCAACTCCTTTATCAGCAGTGGCGGTCTGGGAACAATGGGCTTTGGTTTGCCAAGCGCAATGGGCATCAAGGTGGCTCTGGGCGAAGATGTGCCAGTGTGGACGGTCAGTGGTGATGGTGGCTTCCAGATGAATAGCCAGGAATTGGCAACCTGCGTTCAAGAAAAAATCAACGTGAAAATCGCTATCTTTAACAATGGCGTGTTAGGGATGATTCGCCAGTGGCAGCAGGTTTTCTACGATGGTCGCTTCCACAGCACGCCGATTATTGGCCCTGATTATGTAAAATTGGCTGAAGCTTATGGGGTAAAGGCCTTTAGAGTTACCGAACGCGAGGAAGTTGCTCAGGTAATTCAGGAAGCCAACGACCATCCCGGTCCAGCCTTGATTGATTTTATCATCCCGGAAGCCGAACACGTTTTACCGATGGTGCCGCCGGGTGGCTCTAACCTGGACGCCTTAACTGAAGTCTAAAAACCAGGACTGAGGTTAAAGGACTGAGGACTGAGTAAATAAATTATAAAACTCAGCACTCAGTCCTCAACACTCAGCACTTTAGAAGGATTGGGAAATGCCGGATACGCAAAAACAAAAACATACCCTGATTGTGCTACTGGAGGATGAGCCAGGAGCATTAAACCGGGTAGTCAGTATGTTCCGCCGCCGCAGCTTCAATATTGAGAGCCTGAGCGTGGGCCATACTGAGGAACAAAACCTGAGCCGTATGACCTTGACGACCCTGGGCGAAGACGATGAGGTTGAGCAATTGGTCAAGCAGTTATACAAGGTTCTGGAAGTTATCAAAGTTACCGACGTGACAAGCGAGCGCAGTCTTATCCGCGAAATGGCTCTAATCAAGGTGACAGCCGATAAACCCGAAAGTCGCGCCGAGATTATGCAATTCGCCGAAATTTTCAAAGCGCGGGTTTTAGATGTTGCCACTGATAGTATTACTATCGAAACCACCGGCCCGGAAGACGAGGTAGAGCGGTTGTTCGCCCTTCTACGCCGTTTCGGGATTAAGGAAAGCGTCCGAACGGGAAGCGTAGCAATGTTGCGCGGTTCGCTGGCAGTAGGCGCGATTTAACTCAATGGGGGAGATTTGAGGAGTGTTCCCGCAAGGGATTATGTAACATTTGTAGTCTTGAGGAGAGGGAAGAGAAGATTATGAGCATCGCCTATGCCATTGCCCAGGTAAATACAATTGAGGCTGAGAGCGCGTTGGAAACTTTTATCAACACTGATTTAAAGGACGCGCTGGGCCATATCAATAATATATCTGCTTCGGTTTATCTATATTGTTGCCTGGATAACGTCCAGTACACCGGACGAAGAATCCTGGTGGTCTCGGCCACCAACGAGGAGGTTGTGCGGGTTTGTATCGAAGCCGCCTACGAGTTGTTTGAGGGGGATACCCATTACTATGTGGCGCGGATTGGCACTGCCGAGCGAGGCAAGGCCGGAGCCGAAGTTCCCGCCCTACTCCGAAAAGCTTATGAATCATTAGTCAACTGGAAACCCACCCACGAGAATATCTGGGATAACGTTTACTAGGGAGAACCAACAATGGCCCGACTTTATTACGACAAAGACGCGAATTTTGACCTTATCAAGAACAAGAAAATCGCTATCATCGGTTATGGTAGCCAGGGACATGCCCATGCCCTTAACCTGCACGAAAGCGGTTGTGATGTGCGGGTTGGTCTTTACAAAGGTAGCAAGAACTGGGAGGAAGCTTCCAAGCATCTCCCGGTTAAGACCGTCGCCGAAGCCGCCGAAGAAGCTGATGTAATTATGGTTTTGTTACCTGACCAGACCCAGCGCGAGGTTTATCTCAAACATATCGAGCCAGGACTAAAAGACGGTGACACTTTGATGTTCGCGCACGGTTTCAACATTCACTTTAATCAGGTGGTGCCACCCAAATTTGTGGATGTGAGCATGATTGCCCCCAAAGGGCCGGGCCATCTGGTACGGAGTGTCTATACCGAGGGCGGGGGCGTTCCCGCGTTAGTCGCTGTTTTCCAGGATTACACCGGACAGGCCAAGCAACAAGCTCTGGCTTATGCGCGGGGAATTGGAGCGGCGCGAGCCGGAGTACTGGAAACCACCTTCAAAGAAGAAACCGAAACTGACCTGTTTGGCGAGCAAACCGTACTGTGTGGTGGGGTAACGGCTCTTATCAAAGCCGGGTTTGAAACGTTGGTTGAGGCTGGTTATCAGCCGGAAGCGGCCTATTTCGAGTGTATGCACGAAATGAAGCTGATTGTAGATTTGCTATACAAGGGTGGAATGGAGTATATGCGTTTCAGCATCAGCGATACGGCTGAATATGGCGATTACACTCGTGGCCACCGAATCGTTACCGAAGAAACCCGCGCCGAGATGCGCAAGATTCTGCACGAAATCCAGAGCGGACAGTTTGCTAAAGAATTTATCCTGGAAAATGCTTCTGGTCGCCCCGCTTTCCTGGCGATGCGCCGCATGGAGAAGGAGCATCAGATTGAGACCGTCGGCAAAGAGCTGCGCGGTATGATGAGTTGGTTGAACGATAAGAAGTAAGCTGGTTATTGGTTGTTAGTTGTTGGAAATTCAACCGACAACTAACAACCGACGACCGACAACTATAAAAGGAGAGATGAAAAATGAACTCAGACAGTGGGGTAAGTGGCGTAATTAACAAAGACGAAAGCCGCCGAGTATTTATATTTGATACTACCTTGCGCGATGGGGAACAATCCCCCGGCGCGACTATGAATGTGGAAGAAAAAGTTGAGATTGCCCGGCAGCTTGCCCGTTTAGGGGTGGACATTATCGAGGCCGGGTTTCCTATTAGTAGCGAGGGCGATTTTGAGGCCGTTAGCCGGATTGCCCGCGAAATAAAAGGCCCGGTTATTGCTGGTCTGGCTCGTGCCCGTGCCCAGGACGTTGACCGTTGCTGGGATGCGGTAAAGGCCGCCGAACGCCCCCGTATCCACGTCTTTATTTCCACCTCCGATGTCCATTTGCAGCATCTTTTCCGCCTGACCCGCGAAGAGGCCCTGGTTTCAGCTCGTGAGATGGTTGCCCGTGCCAAAGGCTATTGCGATGATATTGAATTCAGTGCTCAGGATGCCACCCGCTCTGACCTGGATTATGTTTGCCAGATGATTGAGGTAGCGATTGAAGCTGGGGCAACCACCGTTAATCTGCCCGACACGGTTGGCTATACCACCCCCGACGAATACGAGCGTATGATTTTGACCGTAAAAGCTAAAGTCAAGGGTATCGAGAAAGCGATTATCTCGGTTCACTGTCACAACGACCTGGGGATGGCAGTGGCTAACAGCGTAGCCGCCCTACGAGCCGGAGCACGTCAGGTGGAATGCACCATCAACGGCATTGGTGAACGGGCCGGGAACGCCGCCCTGGAAGAAAT
This sequence comes from Chloroflexia bacterium, assembly GCA_038207495.1. Classification (GTDB taxonomy): domain Bacteria; phylum Chloroflexota; class Chloroflexia; order Chloroheliales; family Chloroheliaceae; genus Chlorohelix. Next base: position 5,997 of record JBBQZS010000081.1, on the reverse strand, counting down.
CGTAATGGCGATCAATACCCGCCAGGACTTCTTCAATCTGTGGACGAGCGTGGATACCAGCCAGATTCTCCGCACCAGCCGCATGGTCAGCACCTTCACCGGGATTCCCGTTCAGCCAAACAAAGCGATTGTCGGCTCTAACGCCTTTGCCCACGAAGCGGGGATTCACCAGGACGGCATCCTGAAAGAGCGCACCACCTACGAAATTATGGAAGCTTCGTCGGTAGGGGCGGGCGAAACCAATCTGGTTTTGGGCAAGCACAGTGGACGCCATGCCTTCAAAATGAAACTGAAAGATTTAGGCTACGAGCTGGACGGCGAGGATTTGAACCGGGCTTTTTTCGAGTTCAAGCAACTCTGCGACAAGAAGAAGGTAGTTTCTGACCGCGAGATTGAAGCGATTGTGATGGATCAAATTCAGTCCGAGGGCACCGCTACCTATCGGCTTGAGCAAATCCAGGTGACCAGTGGCGACAAGACCGTTCCCACCGCTACCCTTAAACTCGTTACGCCCGATGGCACGGTGCTTACCGACGCGGCTACGGGGGATGGCCCGGTGAACGCGGTGTGCGAGGCAATTAACAAATTGACCAGGATTAGCTGTACTCTGGAAGAATTTAATGTGGCGGCAATCGCCAAAGGGATTGACGCGGTGGGCGAAGTGACCGTAAAGGTCAGCTACAAAGGGCGCACTGTCAATGGTCATGGAGCCAGCACCGATATTATTATCGCTTCGGCCCGTGCCTATCTCCAGGCTGTCAACAAGTTCGCCGAGATGGGCGACTTTGCCGACGAGACAGGGGCAGACCCCTATCGCCGTGACGATTTCGGCCCGCTTGCTGGCATTAGCCGCGCGTATAGATAGACCTAACCCCCCCAACCCCCTTCCCTAGCAAGGAAGGGGGAGAAGGATTTAGAGCTAGTGGCGGAAATCAGGAAATTCAGTTCTGAGTTGGCGACCCCTATTCCCGGCTTAAAGGGAGTGAGGGGCGTTATGATGCAAGCCCTGATTGTGGACTACGGGAATTAGTGAAGATTTGATAATTAAGAGGCTTTTGTTATAACATTCTTGTTTTAGAGTATAAGTCAGTTTATTGTAGCAAGCTCGTCGTAACATAATTTCTACTGTATGGAGCTAAATCAATGCAAAAGTGGGAATATCTATCTGTAATAAGCGAGGCTCTTGAGTATGTTGGGGTTTTAAGGGTTCGTTACGTTAATGGTACTGAGCTTGATAAATGGAAGAAGGGCCCACATCTCAATGAAATTCTCAATAGTTGGGGCGAAGAGGGTTGGGAATTAGTAAGTGAGGTTATATCTTTTAATGATGCTGGTAGGATAAACGGGAATCGTTTAATATTCAAACGCCCTAAGCTATAAGGCTGGGTTAAACGAGATTTACCAAGAAGTATTTGCTCGCCTCAACTGTCACCAAAAGATTAGTAAAAACAGAAATTGAGACTTTCTCTAGGTACTGAATTAGATTACTTTTTGACTATTTGGAGTCTATAACAAGCAAAAGGAAAAGATAATGCTGCTCAAACTGGCGGTGCTACCCGGAGACGGTATCGGGCAAGAGGTAACAACCGAGGCGTTAAAAGTATTGGGGGTGATAGCCCAGGAATTCGGGCATAACCTGGAAACCGAGAATGGGTTGGTCGGGGGGGCGGCTCTGGACGCGGAGGGCGTGCCGATTTCCGATGCAACCATGCAAATGTGTAAGGATAGCGACGGGATTCTGTTTGGGGCGGTAGGGTTGCCCAAATTCGATAACGCCCCGATGGACAAACGGCCTGAACTGGCTCTGTTCCGCTTACGCAAAGGTTTTGAGCTGTACGCCAACCTCCGTCCGGTTAAGAATCTGCCAGCTTTGCAAAACGCCAGCAACCTTAAGCCCGAAGTTCTGGCGGGGGTGGATATGGTGGTGGTCCGGGAATTGACGGGCGGGCTGTATTTTGGCAAACCTTCCGAACGCTTCACCGATGCGGAAGGGCGCAAGGCCATTGACACCTTGCCCTACAGCGAAATGGAAATTGCCCGGATTGTAAGACTCGCCTTTGAGTTGGCCCGTCAGCGCAACGGCAAAAAGCGGGTGACTTCGGTGGATAAAGCCAATGTGCTGAATACCAGCCGTTTGTGGCGCGAGGTGGCTACCGAAATTGGCAAGGAAAACCCCGATATTGAGCTGGACCATCTGTTGGTGGACTCAGCGGCGATGAACCTGATTCGCAAGCCCGCCGCTTTTGATGTGATTGTCACTGAAAACATGTTTGGCGACATCCTGACCGACGAAGCCTCGATGCTGGCGGGTTCGATGGGCTTGCTGCCAAGTGCCAGCCTCGGCACTACCCGCAACAGTTACGGCGGGCAATTTGGAATGTACGAACCAATTCATGGCACCGCCCCCGACATTACCGGGCAGGGTATCGCCAACCCCCTGGCGGCTATCGCCTGCGTGGCAATGTTGCTGCGTTCGACCTATTTGCTGGAAAAAGAGGCCAGCGTAATTGAGGGCGCGATTGAACAGGCATTAAACGAAGGATTACGCACTCCCGACCTGCACCAACCCGGTACCACCAAACTCGGCACAACCCAGATGGGCGATGCGATTGTGGAAAGAGTGCGAAAAGCTGTCAGCCATCAGCCATCAGCTATCAGCTAAAAAGAAATTTAATTTCCTTTGTGTTCTTTGTGCCTTGTAGAGAGATTATATAAGGAGAATCAGGCATCATGTCGGAGCAAAATCGGCTTTACGTCTACGATACCACCCTGCGCGATGGCAGCCAGGGCGAAGGTTTAAGCTTTTCAGTCGAAGACAAAATCAATCTGGCAAGGAAGCTGGACGACGCGCTGGGAGTGGCCTATATTGAGGCTGGTTGGCCCGGCAGCAATCCCAAAGACGAGGAATTTTTCGCCCGCGCCGCCGCCGGAGAACTTCACCTAAAAAATGCCAGGCTGGCGGCTTTCGGTAGCACCCGCAAGCCTAACGTCCTGCCCGAAAACGATAGCAATTTGCGCCTTTTGATGGAATCGCGCACCCCAGTTGTAACCGTCTTTGGGAAAAGCTGGGATTTGCATGTGATTCGGGCCCTCGGCACAACTTTGGAAGAAAACCTGAATATGATTGGCGATAGCGTAGCCTTCTTCAAAAAAGCGGGCCGCGAACTGGTCTACGATGCCGAGCATTTTTTCGATGGCTACAAAGCTAACCCCGACTATGCCCTCGCAACCCTGCGTAAAGCGGCAGAGAGCGGGGCGGATTGGCTGGTATTGTGTGATACCAACGGCGGTCTTTTGACCGATGAAGTAGCAGCGATAATTGCGCGAGTGCGGCAGGAAGTTTCAGACGCGACGGGCATTCCCCTGGGAATTCATGTACATAACGACGGGGATTTGGCTTGCGCTAATACTTTAGCGGCGGTGCGGGCCGGGATTCGGCAGGTGCAAGGTACAATCAACGGCTATGGCGAACGCTGCGGCAACGTTAACCTTTGCTCGGCGGTTTCAAATCTGGAACTCAAAATGGGCTATCAGTGCCTCCCCGAAGGTAAACTGGCGAATATGACAGAAGTGTCGCGCTATGTGGCGGAAGTGGCAAACCTGACCCACAACAATCAGTTGCCCTTTGTCGGGCGGAGTGCTTTCGCCCATAAAGGCGGGGTGCATGTGGACGCGGTGATGAAAGACCGCCGAACCTACGAGCATATTGTGCCGGAAAGCGTGGGAAATCGGCAGCGGGTGCTGGTTTCGGAACTGGCGGGACAGAGCAACGTATTGCACAAAGCCTATCAACTTGGCTTACAGATGCGGAAAGGCGATGCCGAGGTACGCGAGGTCATCGAGCAAATCAAGCAACTTGAAAGCAAGGGCTTCCAGTTCGAGAACGCCGAGGCCAGTGTGGAGTTGATTATGTGGCGCACCCAGGCGGAATACAAATCACCCTTTGAGTTAAAAGATATGCTGGTTTTATCCGAGCAGCGTGGCACTAACGAACTACTAAGCGAAGCAACCGTGAAAATAACCGTCAACGGGGTGACTATGCACACCGCCGCCGAGGGTAACGGCCCGGTTAACGCTCTGGACGTAGCCCTGCGCAAAGCTCTGGTAACTTTCTACCCACAAATTGACTCGGTCCGCCTGACCGACTACAAAGTGCGCGTTTTAAGCGAAGAAGGCACCGCCAGTGGTATCCGGGTGACAATCAGTAGCAGCGACGGACGCGACATCTGGCAAACGGTCGGTAGCAGCACCAACGTGATTGAGGCCAGCTGGATGGCCCTGGCGGATAGCCTGGAATATGCCCTGGTGCGCGACCAGTTCAAAGTCACCCCGCCCGAACCCGCTCTGCAAACGGTCTAAACGGTTGTCAGTGGTCAGGGGTCGGTTTAAAAGGGCAGACCAAAGTGTCTAACCTGTTCGGCAAATCCCCATCAGGGCGTTTCGCTAGCCCTGGCTTGGGGAAATTTGAAGGAAATCAGAAGCAACATGCAGGAATATAGATGGCTGACTCTCCTCAATACATTCTTTCATCAAAGCCCCGGCTTCTAAGTCGGCTGATCCTAAAGTAGAAGCTTTTTCGTAAGTTTCTTTATCAGGCCATTGGGCATACGCCAACCAGGTACTATCCTCGGTTTTATGCAAGCGTGAACCTAAACTACCCCGCTTTTGATAAATGGCCTTGGTTAGAGTGAGCCAGGCTGCTTGAAATACTTCGTCTTTACCCTCTTTAATTCTCCAACGGTAAATCGCAATATACATTTTCCCCTCTTATTCTTCTATTTGACGTTTAGATAAACCAAAGGGCAAGGAGTGTTGCCAGCCCTTGCCCCAACGAGTAACGTTCTAGTTGAAGAAAGGACACTACTCGAATGAACCTTAACACACTTAAAGAATTTCGGCACCAAATCTATCCGTGTTTCAACTATGGCAGCGATGGCTTGTTTAATCTGGCGGATGCCCTTCTGATTGAAAGCCTGGACCAATCGGTTTTGGAACTGACCCTTTCGCCTTTGTTTGAAAGGAAATGGCCCAGTTTGTATGAGGCATTGCAAATGGGCCAACTCAATCAAGCCCGCTTCGAGCAAACGTTGGGGAGCTACGCTCCCCAACCAACCAGTGGTCAAAGTGAAGTGACCCAGATTGTCAAGACTAACTTGGTCAGTACCAAAAACATAATCCAACCACCAGAGTAAATCAAAACGGTGGTCTACCAACCCGACCGCGTAACTCTTTTGGCGGTTTTGTTTGAGGAACTTTTCATCCTCCACCCCATAGTCAGGGGGTTTAAGGCCACAGGCCAGGAGTACCACTGGTAAGGAAAATTGGCCCAACACAGCACCCACTGCCAGGGAGTGGGGGCATCGCTGATTGCAGTGGCTTTAGGCGCACCACTTGAAGTTAGTTGGGCTTCTTGGCGGATAATAGCTCGGTAACTTTGCTCATAAGAGAGCACATTTTCCAGGCTGTTTTGTACTCTGTAACTATCACAGTGTTTGCCTGGGGTCAATATCGAAGGATATACCCCCAGGTAGCCCGGCACTGGGGGTATATCCTTCGATGGATCTGGGCGCAATGGGGCTCGCCTGCCGTGTCAATTATCTTGGTTCGCTTATAGCTTCCGTGATATTTTAAGAGGCTGTTAAGCTTATGAACTTTTACAAAATAAACCGTAAATAAAATAATTATTGAAATGCGCGGGACTGAAGCCACCGGGCTCAAAGAGCCTGTGTTCTTAACATGCTCTCTTAGCCCGGTGATTTATTACCGGGCAATCCAGGCTTTATACGGATTTAATAGTTAAAGTTCATTAGCTTACAACTAGCTTTATGACCCATTAGTTGGTCAATCGGAAAATTGGTGTAGAATACGGGAAGGAAATGAAGGGCATTACGGTTTAAAAATGTAGAGAAGGTGAGGCTCTGCTACAATCGCTCCAGAATAAACGTTCTTGGAGTCCTATTGAAGGGAAGTTGTAGCGGAGAGGAGCCGAAGAGAGGA
>JBBQZS010000080.1:0-25968 GCA_038207495.1 Chloroflexia bacterium | reverse complement strand
AAGTTATAACACTCGTCCAGTAGCAAGGCCAACGTACCCTCGGAAAAACTCTGGCTGAACAATTCGTTGAGAATTTCAGTGGTGCGAGCGTAGGGCAGGAGTTGATATTGATTTAGATAGACTGCCAAAGCCCTAAAGCCTGGGCCATATTGCACCCAATTAGTCACACCTTCGGGGAAGTTGGCCTGAGTGGTAGTCTGGCAAGTCGGACAGCATCGGCTAATAGTGCGGTGTTCGGTTACTGCCAGTTTCAAGGTTGGTAACTCGAAAACCTGGTGACGTTCGGTCAATACTGCTGTAACTTGACCCAAATCATTCTGGCACTCTTGACATTGGAGGGGTAAATGGTTCACTTGATAATCGAGAGTTTCAACCTGAGTTAAAGCTTGCCCTTCGTGACCTGGTTGACCACCGCTCTTTTTCTCACTGGCTTTTTTGAGGCTCCGTTTTTTGGGAAACCGTTTGTAGCCATCCGAACTAGGGGGCTTACTGGAATTATGACTATCTTTGGCTAACTGTTCTTCCAGAGTTTTAAAGCGAGCGGTTAAGCCGGAGATTTGCTCCCGCAGTTGGCTGATTTCTATTTTCAGTTGGACATTTTCTTGTTCTGTCGTCTTTTTTCAGATTATCAATCCTATCGAGTCTTACCTGGCTAAGTAGTTACGATTTTTAATTCTTTCCGAAAGGCTACTTTACCAGCAACAGCCACAAAACGGGTTGCTTCCAGGTCGCCGATTTTCTCAAGGGGGTTGCCCGCTACCGCTAACATGTCGGCCCTTTTGCCCAATGCCAGCACGCCCGTATCGTTAAGTCCACAGGCTGAGGCCGCTTCGGAGGTGGCAGATAATAAAGCCTGATAGGGCGATAAACCCGCTTCATTCACCAGCACTCCAACATCCGCCGCAAAATCCTCAAAATATACGCCGGGAATCCCCGAATCGCTACCACTAACCAACCTGACCCCGGATTCGCGCATCCTGTAAAAATTTTCGGCGCGTTTGGCTCGCATGTTAATAAAGCGGGTAATAATGGGGTTGCCCTTGCCGTAATTAGGGTCGGCGGCTAACTTGCGGGCTAACGAAACGCTCAGGGTTGGCACCACAAATATCCCGGCCTCGGCAATTTCCCTGACCACCTCGCTATTGTATTCCACCCCGCCCGGCACCATAAAAGTACAATGTTCAAGAGTATTTACTCTGGCAGCAACCGAATTGCGAATCCCTTCAACGCCATGAGCGTGAGAGGCTACCAGTTTACCCAACTTTTTGGCCTCGGTCGTGGCTGCTTTTAGCTCGGCCTCGCTGTATTGCGATTCTATCGGGTTAGAGCCAGGAGTAAGATTGCCGCCAGTTGCAAAAATCTTGATAAAATCCGCCCCGGCTTTGGCCTGGGAACGTACCGCTTTGCGTACCTCATCGGCGGTGTCGGCTTCAATCCCGAAATAGTAACAATGCCCGCCCGTAATAGTGATGCCATTACCACTGGCAATTACCCTCGGCCCCACCAGTAAACCACTTTCTACCGCCGCCCGAATCCCAAAAACCACCTCATTCAAAGTACCGCAATCCCGCAAGGTGGTTACACCACTCTGCAAGGCCCGTTGCATATTATCCACCGCCCGCAAAGTCAGGGTAGTCAAGCCCGCCTCTTTCTCACGAAAGTAATCAGCCAGGACTTTATCGGAGGCATTAAAAGTTAAATGGGCGTGCATGTTAATCAGACCGGGCAACAGCGTACAATCGCCAAGGTCGTGGGTGGGAACAAGATTATCCGCACCCAACTCCTCCTGGCGACCTAGAGCGGCAATTTTCCCGTCTTTTATCAGCAAAAAGGCTTGATTTATAACTTCCGGCTGCACCCCATCCCATAGACGCGCCGCTTTAACGAGCATTTCTTCCATCTAATCTACCTAACCTTTATTTGTAAATATGCTGTCCGGGACAAACACTAGGGTTGTCCGTACTAATGGTTTTCTGAGTTTTGGGTTGCCGCAGATTATAGCGGCTTGAGCAAGAAAATAGTAGTAGAATAGGCGATGTGAAAATGAGGGTTGGGATTAATTCAATAAACAAAACAGTTATCAAAAGAAGCAGGGGAGAAAATTGGATGAGCTATGAAGTTGAGCATCTAGTATCAATGAAAAGTGTCCTGGGCGAAGGGCCGCTCTGGGATAGTACTGCGGAGGCTCTGTATTGGGTGGATATTGAAGGAAATTGCTTTTTTCGCTATTACCCGGCTAGCGGCAAGCACGAAAGATTTGAGGCAGGTACTAAAATTGGTTGTCTGGCCTTGCGCCAAAATGGAGGGTTAGCGATGTTGACCAAGCAAGGGCTGGCTTTTTGGGATTGGAACAGCCAAAAGCTTGAACTTGTCAGCAATCCAAACCCTGATAAACCTTTTATGCGTTTTAATGATGGCAAGGTTGACCCCCAGGGACGCTTCTGGGGCGGCGCAATGTATGATGGCAACCCTGAAGTGGATGTGCGGGAAGGGTCACTTTATCGCTTTGACCCTGATGGCAGCTATCATGAGATGCAGACGAAAATTGCCATTCCCAACGGCCTGGGTTGGAGTCTTGACCAGAAAACTATGTATCATACTGACTCACCCCGCCACACTATTTATGCCTATGATTTTGACGCACCAGGCGGCACTATTAGCAACCGCCGCAATTTTATCCATAACCCTGAAATGCCGGGAGTGCCGGATGGTTTGGCAATTGATAGTGAGGGTTATATCTGGGGTGCGCGATGGGGAGGCTGGAAAGTTACCCGCTACACTCCCACTGGCGAAATTGACCGGGAGATTGAATTCCCTGTGCAGCAAATAACCTGTTGTAGTTTCGGCGGTGAGAATTTGGACGAGCTGTTTGTTACTTCGGCCCGCGAACATTTTACCCCCGAATTAGCTCAACAACAGCCCTTAGCTGGCGACCTGTTCCGAGTGAAAGTTGGCATTCGAGGCCTGGATACTAATAAATTCGCGGGATAAAGTCACTAAAATTAGCTCTCAGTTGTTAGTATTATTTGAGGACAGTTTCTGGATTTGGATAGCTAACCCCCTGACCTCCGCTTCATTGGAGAGTTGGGGGTTTAAGTCTATTAATTGTTGATGGAAATCCTGAAGAGCGCGGGCAAGTTCGTGATAAAATTCGGAAGCGGCAATAATAACAGCCAGAACCCCCTGACCTTCCGCCTCGAACTGAATCAGAATATGATTATCAGGTTTATGCTGAAAATTGAGGGTTAAGGGCTCGTCAAGAAACCTGGCTCGGCTGTTTTTCACTCCCTGCTGCAACTTCAGAGCTGCTTGGCCCAGATTGGTTGCCAAACCGCCCAGGTAATCGGGCAACCATAAATTAAGAGTTTTATCCAAAGGTAACCCTGCAAAAATTTTACCGTCCCGCGCCCCTATAACTTTATCCCCAATTTTAATTTGAATAAATCCGCTCGCTGCCACCGCGAAATCAGGGCTGAAGGGATGTTGAGGCCAGTTTTGAAGTTGTTTTAAACCTTCGGGGCTAGGCTGAAGCTTCAAGGTTAAATGAAATTGAGTTTCGATCATGAGTCCAAATCCTTGCTGCCGTGCGGCACGGGATAAGAGGTAATGATAGTGCCATCCGAGCCTACCACCGTAAACACATCGATTTTAGTACCGGGTACAAAATAGACATAGCTTCGCCGTCCCCCGCTCTGGCTATCGGGGCTTTTATCCTCAAGGCTCTTGTTTATCAGGTTAATTACTTCCACCGGGGTCTTTGCTCCTACCGCTTTAGGAAAGGTGGTAATAGTTCCGCCATCGTACCAGATACCGTTGACATGCTTGCCCAGAATGTGGGCCCACCCATAATCCCCCCCATGACCAGCACCCCGCCCGTAAAGCAACCGAATAGTGCGGCCTTCCAAATCGGTAAAAGTTCGCACAACCGCCTTTTCAGGTAGCACCGCCGTTAAATCTGGTTCGTTTTTGGTGGCGACGGTTGCGGTTTTGTTAACAGCAGAGGTAGTTTTAGCCGCCTGGATAGCGGTTGCGGCTATGGTTGCCGTCGGAATAGGCACAGGGGTATTAGTAGGCTCTCCACAGGCCACCAGCGTTATTATTAGTAGTAACAAAATCAAGACTTTAGCGAATAGTTTTAGCATTTGACCCTTGTTGATTTTAGAAGTTGGATTTTAGATTAATCTCATTTTAACATTAATCGCTGGATTGCAGAAATCGGCTAATCTCTTCATTGGCTATTTCCAAATAGTTATGGGTAGCTGCATCCAGCCAGATAATCGTCGGGTCGCGCCGAAACCAGCTATATTGATGGCGGATATAACGGTGTGTGGCGAAACTCATCTGGGTTTTGGCTTCCTCCAGCTTTATCTCGCCCCGCAGATAGGCTACAACATGACCATAACCCAGGCTGCTCATTGCCGGAAGTTTGGGGTCATATCCCAAATCAAGCAATTTTTTGACTTCCTCGACTAACCCTCGTTGGAACATTTCCTCAATGCGTTGGTCGGCGCGGGCATAAAGCTTTTCGCGCTCAAGGGTCAAGCCAAGTTTTAGCAACCGATAAGCCGGGCCACTTTTACCCTGTGCTTCCGAGAACTTACGCCCGGTAACCCGATACACTTCCAGGGCGCGAATTATTCGGCGGGCGTTGGTGGGGGTCATATGGGCGGCGGCTTCGGGGTCAATTGCTTTAAGCTCATTAAACATCCGTTCCGTCCCGGTAGTGGTGGCCTCTTTCTCAAGTTGTTTGCGCCACTCCAGGTCGGGAGCAACCTGGGGAACATCCCAACCCTCACAAATTGCGTTTATATATAAGACTGTACCGCCAACCAGAAACGGCACTTTGCCTCGTACTAGAATATCCTCAATTGTGGCGGTTGCTCTGGTTTGAAATTCGGGCAAGGTAAATTCCTGGTCGGGTGCAATAATATCTATCAAGTGATGGGGAATCTGTGCCAATTCTGCTGCGGTAGGTTTGGCGGTGGCAATGTCCATCCCTTTATAAACCTGACGACTGTCCGCGCTAATAATTTCGCCCTGAAATTCCTGACAGAGCTTCAAAGCCATGGCACTTTTACCAACGGCGGTTGGCCCAGTTATTAGAATTAGCGGTTGTTTCATGATAAATTGTTTTGAAAATTAGAATGTTGGTGGTTTAGTGCTTTGCGCAAATTAGCTGCCCCTGCTCATTTCGGTGTAATTTGTCAGTCACTTTGGGAGTGTCACAAACTTCGCAACGATCGGCGAAACCCGCCACAATTGCCGCTTCCGGCCAACAATTATCACAAAAGCGATGTCCGGGCGGAGCAACTTCGCCACAGACTTCGCATCTTCCCTCGTTTTTAGTTTCAATATCCATAATTTATAAAATCACAGGTTAAAGGTCAAAAGTCAAAGGTCGAAAAGCTGATTACTGATAGCTTTTAAGCATTTGCGCCCTGAGTCTCGCCCGTATTGCCACCATTTTCATCTGCTTGTCGTTGCTGTAATAGCTCGATTTCAGCTTGAAGACGGTCACGATGGCGAATAAGCGGGGCAGTATCCCGGCTGCTGGTGGTAAGAAAAACAAACATTATTATTCCGAGAATAACCAGAGCACTGATAATCGCAACCCAGAACATCACCTGATTCTGAAAAACATTTGCCAGCAAAACTGCTACACAGGCAATCAGCGTAACCCCCAGTGTCGCCACGCTACATCCTATACCGTAACCGTCATCTTTTTCTTTAAGTTCACGGTTAACCTGGGCGAGTTCCAATTCCGCCGGGGAAAGTTTAGCCACTGCGCTGGCACTTGGCTCAACCTTCGCCCCCTCGCCCTCTTTAATTACTATTAATTGAGTGCCGCAATTAAGACAGGCAAATTCAGGGATGTCTTCTGCTACTTTCAGGCGGGTCTGGCAAATGGGGCAGGTGAAACGGAAGATTTTTTTCTCATTCTCGGCCATGGGGTTTCCTTGAAATTATTCAACCAAAGTTATCAGGTATCACGCGATGCTATTTATTCACCTTAGAAAATAACCAATTTTGGTTGTTAAGTCAAATTGAGGCAAGCGTAACAAAAAAAAGAGGCTCCCGACAATCTGCCGAGAGCCTTTTGCAAACTAATATTTCCTAGTTACCAGGTTTATACTCAATGAAGTCAGTCTTCTTGGAAAAAATCTTGTCCTTGACACTGGCTTGCGCTAAGTAAATAGCGTTTTGACCCTGGCGATTGGTAGGGCCGTAGCTTACTTTGTAAGCCATCCCTTCATCCCAACCGTTCAGGCTTTCCATCGCCGCGATAAAGCTCTCGCGGGTCAGGTTCTTCCCGGCCTTTTTAAGACCAGTCGCCATTAGTTCGGCTTCGGCATAACCCGAAACGCTGAACCCACCCACCGCTTCATTAGGCAGGTACTTCTTCATAAAATCGAGGTAAGGTACAACTTTAGGGTCGGTAGCGTTGGTGTAATCCGGCAACCAGCCAGCCGACCAGGCACCGTCAATTGCAGTTCCAGCTAAAGCGATAGTTGAAGGGTCAGCATTAACCCCACTCATCACGATAGTTGGTTTCCAGCCCAGTTTTTCAATCTCCTTCAGCAGCCCGGCGGTTGGTTGGGGAGTTGACCACATAACCAGGGTATCGGCCCCGGTCTGCTGTAGCTTCAAAGCCTGACTGCTAAAGTCCTTGTCAGTAGTCTCATAGGTAACACCAGTGGAAGCCGCCAGACCTTTGGCTTTCAAGACAGCATCAATCGCTACATAGCCTTCCTTGCCAAATGGGTCATTCTGGTAGAAGACTGCCACTTTTTTGGTGCTGAGATTGGCTACAGAGTATTGGGTCAGGATTGTAGCCTCAACTATATAGTTGGTCTGGAGGGCAAAAATTGTTTTCTTCAATGGCTGGCAACAAATAATGGATGAACCAGTAGCCGGGGCGATATGCGGTACACCATTGGCCACAATGTAATCCATTACAGCAATATTGTGAGCAGTACCAAGACCAGCTACAATGGCGAAAACCTTATCTTGCTCAACCAGCTTCTTTACTGCCGTAACAGTACGTGGTGGAGAATAGGCATCGTCCTCATAAACGAACTTGATTTTGCGACCATTGATGCCGCCTTCATCGTTCACCTTCTTGAAATAACCGGCGATAGTTCGGTCAATAGCACCATATACCGCCGCTGGCCCGGTTTGTGGTCCCCAACCGCCGATAACGATTTCAGTGTCAGTAACGCCCGTAGTATTCCCACCTGTGGCAGCAGCAGTGGTAGCCGGGGCAGCAGTGGTAGTAGCTGCGGCGGTAGTAGCAGCAGCAGTGGTAGCTGCGGCAGTAGTAGCTGCGGCAGTAGTGGCTGCAGCAGTAGTGGCGGCGGTGGTAGCGGTACTATCACCACAGGCTGCCATCAACCCGGCAATTAATACCACCAACATTAGTGTCGAATAAAACCTAAGTGCGCTCCGGTGCGCTCTTTGTAGTTGCTTCATTGTTATTTCTTTCCTCCTCTGAGTCTACAAGTTCTTCACGTTCGCCTAAATATGCCTCAATCACTGCCGGATCGGCCTGAACCTTTTCCGGCGTGCCTTCAGCAATCTTCTTGCCAAAATCCAGCACATACAGTCGTTCGCATAAATTCATGACAAACGACATATCATGCTCAACCAGCAATATCGCAATGCCAAACTCATCTCGAATACGTCGAATAAGTTTGGCTAAATCCGCAGTTTCGCGGTTATTCGCCCCTGCGGCGGGTTCGTCTAAAAGTATCAGGCGCGGTCGGCTAACCAGGGCGCGGGCCAACTCGACTCGCTTCTGTTTGCCAAATGGCAGAGAGCCCGGCCTCATATTTTCGGTGTCACTTATTTCCAGAAAAGCCAGAATTTCACGGGCACGCTGGCGGGCTACTTTTTCTTCGCGGCGGGTAGCGGGGGTTAATAACATGCTACTAAACAAGCTTTGTTTTAGCCTAGGATGTTGCCCGATTAACAAGTTTTCCATTACGGTCAAATTTTTGAACAACTCAAGATTTTGGAAGGTGCGGGCAATTCCCCCCTTGAGTTTATACTGAGGGGGTTGGTTGGTAATATCTTTACCTTCCCACATAAGTTGACCCTCATTTGGGCGATAAAAGCTACTCAGGCAGTTGAAAACAGTGGTTTTACCCGCCCCGTTAGGGCCAATTAGCCCCACAATCTCGCCCGGCTTCAGGGTCATACTAAAATCGGAAACGGCGGTAATACCCCCAAAGCGCATCGTCAGATTTTTTATTTCCAGGCCTGGTTTGGCCTGTTGTTCAATATTCTCAACCCGAATTTGTTCCTGTAAAGAGTGGTCGGCACTTAATCCACTTATGACTTCGACAGGCTCAGGGAAAAACCGATTCATAAACCTGCGCCAGGCTCCCGCCAAACCTTCGGGCAAAAACATCACAAATAAAATTATCAACAAACCGTACAGAACATACTGCGGGTTTTTTAGTTGGACGTTTAATCCGGCATTGTTCAGGCTCTCTTGAAGGAAATTGCTCAGGCGGTTTACAAACTCCGGCAAGATGGTCATAAGCAACGCCCCTGCCACTGCCCCTCCCAGGGTGTTTAGTCCACCAATCGCTATGATTACCAGAAATAGAATTGACTGAAGCAGGTTAAATTCCTCTGCCGAGATACGCCCGATTTGTCCGACGTATAATGCTCCCGCGATTCCCGTCATCGCCGCGCTAATGGTGAAAGCAATTACTTTATAGCGGGCCAGACCCACCCCCATTGCTTGAGCCGCGATTTCGGTTTCGCGAATAGCCAAAAATGCGCGCCCGACTTTGGTGCGGGTGATATTGGTAGCCACAAAGAATACAATCGCTACAATCGGCAGAATCATGTAATAGCGGGCTAGGTCATTTTCCGGGTCAAAGCCTGGAAGATTTGGCTTTACAATCTTGAGCCCTTCAATTCCTTCGGTGCGGAAGTTTAGATATTTGATAATCTGGGGGACAGCTACCCCAAAGCCGACAGTTGCAACCGCCAAATACGGGCCACTCAAGCGCAAGGCGGGCAAGGCCAGGAGGAAGCCAATAAACCCGGTAAAAACCATCGCGATTAGCATGCTTATAAAAAACGGCATTCCAAACCCGGTGGAGGTTTGGGCGGCGGTATAGGCTCCAATTGCCATCAAGCCGCTATGACCCAGTGAAATCTGTCCGGCATATCCAGTTAGTAGGCTTAAGCCAATTCCTACAATACTGTAAATCATGGCGAAGTTCAGAATAGAGTAGGTGTAATTGTTAGCTTCAAAGCCGGGAATTAGTATCATCAGGAAAGGGGCAAAAAGGGCCATCCCGGTTCGTAAACCATAACCAATCCACTTGCGATTTTGATTGAAGGTCTGTTGCATGGTTATTTACACCTTCTTCTTTACGGTAGTACCAAGCAGACCGTTTGGCTTTATCACCAGCACCCCGATAATAACGGCGAAGGCAAAGGTGCTACGTAGCTCCTGGCTCAGGTAAGTGCCAACCATATTATCAATCACGCCAAGTGCTAATCCACCCAAAACTGCCCCCGGCATACTGGTAAAACCACCCAGTACCGCCGCCGCAAAGGCTTTAATCGCTACGTCTGCCATCATCAAAGGCTCAAGGAAGGTATTGGGAGCAATCAGCATCCCGGCAATCGCCCCTAACATGGTTGATAAAGCCCAGGTCAAGGTGGTCATTCGTTCCGTATTAACTCCCATCAGGCGGGCAGCAAGGGTATTTTGGGCCATCCCCCGCAGGGCTATACCTATCATTGTGTAACGGAAAAAGATATAGAGCAGGAAGGCTATAACAATTGCTACGCCAATTCGTAACAAATCGCCCTGTTTAATTATAATTGAGCCCAGCTTCGCGGGTGCGCCAGTAATGGCATCGGGGAAAGGCTTGCCCTCGAAGGTCCAGACCCACCCAGCAATACCAGTCAAAAGTGTGCCCAGTCCAATCGTAACTAGCACCTGACTAAGCGGGCTGGCCTTGCGGAGAGGTCGAATTAGAACCAACTCGGTGCCCGCCCCTAAGAAGGCGGCAAAGACCAACGCTCCGAGAAATGAAACCCAGTAGGGCATTTTTAGGGCATCCAGAAAGGCAAAGGCAATAAAGGTGCTGAACATTGCCATCTCGCCATTGGCAAAATTTACAATGTCAGAGGATTTGAATATCAAAACCAGACCGAGGGCGACCAGCGCGTAAATACTACCGAAGGCAAGGCCATTAACCAAAGCTTGCCCGAAAGTTACCAAAGGGTCAATTTGTGCCACAACGGACATCATATAAGCCGCTCCTCTTTGAGTTGCCCTTTACTATGGGGAAATTGTTTACTAACCTGAAAATGATGGTGGAAAAGCTGGTTTATTCTAGAATACTTTATTGGGTATTGTCAAGTAAAAAGAATTGTGTAGATTTAATAAAGATTATCGATTCAATTTAACCCCGGGGAAGAGAATCAGAGGGTAATTTATAGAAATCCTGGTAAACATACTTTTACTAACCCCAGGGGGGTAACTTAAAAGGATTATTCTATTTACCAGTAGTGTTCTTGGTAAGCCTCATAATATTGGATAGTACGTTTCAATCCTTCGCGCAGGTGGATTCGGGGTTGCCAGCCTAACATCCGGCGTATTTTGCCATAATTACCATAATAGTCACTTATAGAAATAGATTTTTTGTCGGCAGGCCAGGCTACCAGACGATAACTACCTTTGCCCACCAGCTCAATCATCAATTCCACCTGTTCGGTCAGACTAAAAGGCTCGGCCCCCAGGTTAAAAAAGTGTCCGTTGGTTTCTTCGATGGCCGCTACACGCAAGAAAGCATCAGTAACATCGTCCACATAGTTCAAATCCCGGAGCAGTTTACCGTCGCCATAAATTTGAACTTCCTGTCCGTCCATAATCTGGCGTAAAAACCAACCCTGACTGGTCAGGCGGTTATCATGCATCCATTGGCGTGGCCCATAACAGTTGGTCAGTCGTATAGAAGCGGTGCGCATACCATAAGCGGCGTGGTAAAGCAGGTGATAGCGTTCGCCCGCCGCTTTGTTAATGCCGTTTACATCGGTAGGACGTACCAGATGATTTTCGTCTACGGGTAAATAATCGGGATTGCCGTAAATCTGACGAGTTCCGGCATAAACCACCTTAACTTTGGGATTGACTTTGCGGCAAACTTCCAATAGGGCAAGCTGGCTGCGACAATTGATTTCTAGGTCGGTAAAAGGGTCTAGCATACTGTCCAGGTGGCTGATTTGCCCCGCCAGATTAAAAATATAGTCAACATCCTGTACCAGATAGCTTAGGCTATTTTGGTCGCGCACGTCGGAGACATTTAAACGTACCTTTTCCCGAATGCCTTCCAGGTTAAACATGTTGCCGCCATAAGTTGGCACCATCGAATCGACAATTGTAACGTGCGCTCCAAGTTGCACCAACCTGTGGGCCAGATTAGAGCCCAGGAAGCCCGCCCCCCCGGTAATCAGGGTGTGGCTGCCAGCGTAGGCTTCCAGATAATTTTGTGATGTATACACGGTTCGATTATTTACTTTCTTTGGTTGTTTTATTGAGTCCAGGACATAAATAAACCTTGATTGCTAGTCAATGTTAGAAAATAAAACAGCCAACAGACTAGCCAGAACCTTTAACTCAAAGCCCGGATTAGTACGAGCATAGAGCCGTTCCACTCCCATCCGTTCCAATTGGCTGTTGACGCTCTCCACCGCTTTGCGATGAGTGCGTAAAGCTACTCGTTCAGGGTAAGGGTTCGGCTCCATATTGGCCTTGCGAATGGGTACAAATCGCACTCTGGTTTCTTCCCAAATGCTGGCTTCATCTGGCTCCGAGTTGTAACCCTTGTCTCCCAAAAGTTGACACCAGGGTGGTAATAACCAGGTCAGTTCGTGGATGGGGGTCAAGTCGTGAAAGCTGGCTGGTAAAATGTTAAAAGCTACTGGTAGGCCCTGGGGATTGATTATTAGGTGCAAGCGCCAGCCAAAGAACTTTTCTCTTTTGGCGGCACAGTAGCCACAATAAGCTTTACCCCGGACTTTCTTACAGCGACTAGCCCGCACCCGCCGACAAACTGGCAAGGGCATACTGTCAATGATGAAGGTTTCGCCTTTGCGCTGGAGTTCGGTCAACACTCCCAGGCTAAACTCCAACCAATCAGCTAAGTGGTGCAGTCGCCGATTGTAGCGAGAGACACTGATTTTACCTGACAGGTAGCCCAATTGTTGCATTATTATCACGGTTCGTTCGTGATGGTTCTGGCAATATTTAGCGGCACAGATTGCGATAGTCAAGATTTCGCTATCACTGACACGGCTGCGACAATCGGTTTGATGTCCATATTGTTCCATCAAGTCGTCAATCATTACAAAAATCGTTATAATCCATTCGGCACTCATAAGTTCCTCCTTTACGTAGATTGGTTTTGGTCAACTCAATTTTGTAAGGTTTGCTTATGGGTGTCAACTAGCAATCAAGGTATTAATGTAAGTACAACAATCCCCTGGCACGCCCTTAGGAAGTTAGCCTGACGTATCAGGCTCAAAAGCCGTCGGGAATAATCCTGGAGTTCGATCCCCCGCGCTGGGACTAGGAGGAGACCGCCTATACATCGGCAGGGTCTACTTTGAGAACGGGCTGAAGATATATAAGTTGCCAGGCGATCTTCCCGAAGATACCGACCTGGAAACGGTTGAGCCAGTAACGATAAATCCCGATTGTCGTTAGATGGGATAGTAGCGGTCTGCCAGGTTGATTGGTCGTTCAGTAAAATAGTCACGCAAATTGTTCAGTTGGTGGGCTGCTACCTGGGCTGGAGTTTGACTGGTTGGGATCCGGCGGTTGGAGAAAATGTAAGTATGGCTTTTGGTTTGAGCTGATACCACCACCGTCGAGAACTGCCAACCCACCGTCACCGACTTGTCACAATCTGGCAAATTGTGCTTGTAAAGCCAGCCCCGGTCAGGCGAAGTGTGACTAAAGGGTCGGAGGGTATTAGAAGCATCGATTGCCACTACCAATCTTTGACCACTGGCTGGTTGGGGAGCGTAGCCCACCAACATTTGCTCGAAGCGGGCTTGATTGAGTTGGCCCATTCGCAAAGCCTCATACTAACTGGGCCATTTACTTTCAAACAAAGGCGAAAGGGTCTGGTTTATACCATTGAGATTCTTCGGCTTCGCCTCATGAGCTTTGGGGTGTGCTAGGTTTCGTTAGCGGTTGAGGTTAGTTTAATCGCTTTTCAATTTGATATTTTCCGGCTGAATATGGTAAGCTATAGCCACATACAGCAAGGAACCCCGCAATTTTCAGCAAAGCAGCTAGAATAAAAGCGTAAATGAATAAAATAACTGACTCAATGGGCCTATTGCGGCTTATGCAATTGGCCGATAGTGCCTTG
Organism: Chloroflexia bacterium; assembly: GCA_038207495.1. Classification (GTDB taxonomy): domain Bacteria; phylum Chloroflexota; class Chloroflexia; order Chloroheliales; family Chloroheliaceae; genus Chlorohelix. The sequence continues at coordinate 12,556 of JBBQZS010000080.1, read as the reverse complement.
CCAATCGGGGCGTTATCGCACTCTTTTGGCCTGGAAACCCTGGCAGCCGAAGAAATCCTGACGGTTTCGGGACTTGAGGCTTTTTTGATAAGCTACCTGGAAGAAACCGGGGCGTTTGAAGCTACCTTTTGCCGACTGGCTTATCGGCTGGCGGAGCAGAAAGATTCTTTCGCTGAAAGCTGGCTGAACCTGAATCAACGCTTGAGTGCTTTCAAACTGGCGCGTGAAGCCCGTCTTGCCAGCGCAACTTTGGGTCGGCGGTTTGTGCAACTGGCCTTCAACCTGGAAGATTCGCCCAAATTACGAATCGCTTTAGATATTTGTAAAAGTTCAGATACCGAGTTACATCATAGCCCCGCTTTTGGGCTAGTGGGCGGGGTTCTTGGTATCGAGGAAGAAGCGGTAGTAATGGCCTATCTACATCAATCTGTGACCTCGTTAATCTCGGCTTGCCAGCGTTTGATGCCACTGGGTCAGAGTCTGGCCAGTCAGATTTTGTGGAGCATTAAACCAAAACTTGGTGAAGCAGTGAAGCAAAGTCTAGAGGTGTCCCAAAACCCGGAGAAATTGCACAATTTCAGCCCAATGTTAGAGCTAGGGTCGTTGCGCCATTCGTTGTTGACTACTCGGCTGTTTATCAGTTAACGAGGAGGAAGGCTTATGTCTGAGGCTAAACCTCGCGTTAACGGACGTTTATCGCTGGAGTTTCAGCAAAACGGCGACCAGACTATTATGCAGGTGAAAGAACAACTACAGCCATTGAAAGTGGTACGGGCTTTCGAGTTGGCGGACGGGGCCGCTCTGGTGCATTTGCATAATCTTTCGGGCGGAGTGCTGGGCGGTGGCCATCTAACTTTGACCGCCGAGGTTGGGCCGGGGGCACGGGCCCAAATAACCTCCACCGGGGCGACTAGAATTTATCGCAACCGGGCTGGTAGCCTTGATTCGTACCAACTAAACCAATTTGAGGTTGCCGAGGGTGGTTTACTGGAGTTTTTGCCCGACCAGTTGATACCTTACGCCGGGTCGCGCTATCGGCAGGAAACCAGGGTAAAGTTAGGGCAAGACGCGGGGCTGTTCTGGTGGGAGGTTGTCGCGCCGGGTCGGGAGGCTAAACCCGAACTTTTCGAGTATGAACGGCTGCAAATTTCACTTGATATAACCGCCGAAAATAAGCCAATCGCTCTGGAACGTGTCCAGCTTGAGCCAGCCCAAAAAGACATTACGGCACTGGTGCGGTTGGGCAATTTTCGGTATTTTGCCAGTTTCTATATCTGTCGGGTGGGGCTGCTCCCTTCTCGTTGGTTGGAACTGGAACAACGGCTGGACGCAATAGTCTGCCAGCTTTCGCGCCCTAACGAAATTTTGTGGGGGGGCAGTACCCTGACAGCTCACGGGTTGGTAATACGCGCCGTGAGTATGAATAGTCGGGCAATAACGGCGGGGCTGCTGGATTTCTGGCGATGCGCTAAACTTGAATTGTATGGGCAGGTGGCTATCCCGCCCCGGAAGGTTTATTAGGTTATCGGTTGTCAGTCGTCGGTTGTCGGAAAAGCTCTAAACCATTAGCAAAAGCATTATTATTTATAGGTTTAATGTATAAGGCTGTCGGATTTTGGATCCTAACCAACAACCGATAACCAGAAACTATTCAGGAGGAACATTGTGCTTTTAACGCCCCGTGAGCAGGAAAAACTTCTAATCTTTGTGGCGGCTGAACTTTCCCGCAAGCGGCAGGCGCGGGGTCTCAAGCTGAATTATCCTGAAGCCATCGCCATCATTACCGCCGAGATTATGGAAGCCGCCCGTGACGGCAAAAGTGTAGCGGAAATTATGGTTTTTGGCGGCACTATCCTCAAGCGCGAGGATGTGATGGATGGTATTGCCGAGATGATTCACGAGGTGCAGGTGGAGGCTACCTTCCCGGATGGCACCAAACTTGTTACGGTGCATGACCCGATAAAGTGAAGGATGAAGGATGAAAAGGGTCAGGAGATAAGGGTCGGGAATTGCGTAGGGGCAACCTGGCAGGTCGCCCGGTATTGGGTAATATGCTGGGATACGCGGGAATAAATCCCCGCGCTAAGATAGCTTATGTTTTGAACTGAGAGATTTTAGCAGGAAGTAGACCATGCTAATGAAATTATAGGCTCTTTCAGCCCGGTGATTTATTGCCGGGCAAACTTAAACCGACAACCGATAGGGGGAAGAATGAAACCAGGCGAATATCTTTTGGAAGAGGGTGATATAGAGGCCAATGTTGGGCGCAAAACTGCTCAGATGCTGGTCAGGAATAGTGGGGATAGACCCGTCCAGGTGGGCAGCCACTACCATTTTTATGAGGTTAACAAAGCCCTGATGTTTGACCGGGAAGCGGCCTACGGGATGCGCCTCAACATCGCCGCTGGAACTGCCGTGCGTTTTGAACCGGGCGAAGAAAAAGAAGTTGCCCTGGTGGATTTTGGTGGGGTGCGAATTGTGTTGGGCCATAATGGGCTGGTCAATGGGCCGCTCGATAAATAGTGCCGAGTGCTGAGGCTGAGTTAAAATACGTTCCCCCTTCCTCTTTAGGGAAGGGGGTTAGGTTTAGAGCCGACAACCAACAACTGACAACCGACAACCGTTCAGGAGAAAGAGATGAGTTTGAAAATTCCGCGCCGCACCTATGCCGACCTCTATGGCCCAACCGTTGGGGATAGGGTTAGATTGGCTGATACCGAGCTAATCATTGAGGTTGAGAAAGATTTTACGGTTTATGGCGATGAGATAACCTTTGGTGGCGGCAAGGTCATTCGGGACGGGATGGGACAAAGCGGCGGTGCGATTCGGGAGGGGCAGTTCGGCACGCTTGACCTGGTTATTACCAACGCCTTGATTATTGACCATTGGGGCATCGTTAAAGGCGATATTGGCATCAAGGACGGGCGCATTGTGAAGGTGGGCAAGGCGGGCAACCCGGACACGATGGAAGGGGTTGACCCCGAACTAATTGTGGGGGCGGGGACGGAGGTTATTGCCGGGGAAAACATGATTGTCACGGCAGGCGGGATTGATAGCCATATCCATTTTATTGCCCCGCAGCAGATTTACGAGGCGATGTCGGGCGGCATTACCACCATGATTGGCGGTGGCACTGGCCCTGCCACCGGCACAAATGCCACTACCTGCACCCCCGGCGCGTGGAATTTGGCGCGGATGTTACAGGCGACGGAAGCCTGGCCGATTAATTTTGGTTTCCTGGGCAAAGGGAACGTCGCCACTGCCGCCCCGATGGTTGAACAAATTGTGGCGGGGGCTTGTGGGCTGAAGTTACATGAGGATTGGGGGACGACCCCGGCGGCGATTGATACTTGCCTTAAAGTGGCAGATGAGTACGATATTCAGGTAGCGATTCACACCGACACGATTAATGAGGCGGGTTTTGTGGAGGATACGATTGCGGCGATTGCTGGTCGGGCTATCCATACCTATCATACCGAAGGAGCGGGCGGTGGGCACGCGCCGGATATTATCAAAATCGCCTCTTTTCCCTACATTTTGCCGTCGTCTACCAATCCCACCCGCCCTTACACCGTCAATACTATTGCCGAGCATCTGGATATGCTGATGGTTTGCCATCACCTTAATTCGCAAGTGCCGGAAGATGTGGCCTTTGCTGAGAGCCGCATCCGGCCTGAAACGATTGCCGCCGAGGATATTTTGCATGATATGGGCGTTTTCAGTATGATTTCCAGTGACTCCCAGGCGATGGGGCGCATTGGCGAGGTGGTAATGCGCACATGGCAGACCGCCCATAAGATGAAGGTACAGCGCGGCCCACTCCCCCAGGATTCCAGTCGCAACGATAATTTCCGGGTGAAGCGTTATGTCGCCAAATATACGATAAATCCGGCTATTACACACGGGATGTCCCATCAAATCGGCTCAATCGAACCGGGCAAGTTGGCGGATTTGGTGCTGTGGAAGCCGGCATTTTTCGGGGCAAAACCAGAGATGAGTATCAAGGGTGGTTTTATTTCGTGGAGCGCGATGGGTGATGCAAACGCCTCTATCCCGACTCCCCAGCCCGTGTTCTATCGCCCGATGTTTGGCTCATTTGGGGGTGCGACTGCCGCTACCAGCCTGACCTTTGTTTCCAAAGCCGCCCTTGAGGCTGGTATAGCCGAAAAGCTAGGATTGCGAAAAACGGCAGTAGCGGTGGAAAATTGCCGCGAGATTGGCAAGGCCGATATGGTGCATAACTTTGCTAGGCCCGATATTCAGGTTGACCCGGAGACCTACGAGGTGAGGGCCGATGGCGAACTTCTAACGTGCGAACCCGCCGAGGTTCTGCCAATGGCCCAACGGTACTTTTTGTTTTAGGGGGAACAAACCTAACCCCCTAGCCCCCTTCCCTGAATCAGGGAAGGGGGGATAATCATTCTTTATTCTTGCTCCTGGAAAGAGGTTTTTATGCGTGCATTTCGGGTGGGTATTGCCGGGCCGGTGGGTAGCGGCAAAACTGCGCTGGTAGATTGTTTGAGTAAAAAGCTATGGCCTAGATATAATCTGGCAGTGGTAACAAATGATATTTATACCAGAGAGGATGCCGAGTTTTTGATGCGGCAAGGAACTTTACCGCTGGAACGAATTCGGGGAGTTGAGACGGGTGGCTGCCCTCACGCCGCTATTCGGGAAGATGCTTCGATGAACCTTGAGGCTATTGCCGACCTTGAGGAAAGTTTGCCGGGGGTCGAGCTGATTTTTGTGGAGAGTGGTGGCGATAATCTGGCGGCGGCTTTTAGCCCGGAACTGGTAGATGTTTTTATTTATGTGATTGACGTATCGGGCGGCGACAAGATTCCGCGCAAGGGTGGGCCGGGAATTACTCGCTCGGATTTGCTGGTCATTAACAAGATTGACCTTGCCCCCTACGTTGGGGCTTCGCTGGAAGTGATGGAGCGCGACTCGCTAAAGATGCGCGGCGATAGACCTTTTATTTTCACCAATTTGAAGGATAGCACCGGACTAGGTAAGGTTATTGACTGGTTAGAGGGGCAACTTCAAGTGCCAGTTACGGCCCGACCCGGTATAATAGACGCGCATGCTCCTTACGTTGGTCATCCCCACAGCCACGACCATCAGCACTGAGAAGGAGGAGGCATGCAGGGGCCGATAGTGTAAAAAGGCAAGCCCCTAACGCCTTTCTTCTTAATTCTTGCTTTTTTATTCTTTCAAAAAGTTATGTAAAGCTGAATAGGTTTCGTCGGGGGCTTCTTCGGGGAGGAAGTGACCAGAGAGGACGCTATGACCCTGCACGTTAGCAGCGCGTTCTCGCCAGGTCTCTAGCACATCATATTTGCGGCCTACAAAGCCCTTCGATCCCCACAGAGCCAGCAAGGGGCAGCTAATCTTCGTCGCCATATCTGCTTCGTCGTGCCGCAAATCTATGCCTGCCGCCGCCCGATAATCCTCGCAACTGGCGTGAATGGTCGCCGGGTCGCGGAAACAACGGATATATTCCAGCAGCACTTCTTCGGGGAAGGCCGACTCATCCCGACCCCAATGGTCCATCTTCTTGCGGATATAATATTCGGGGTCGCCACCGATAAACCTTTCGGGAATATCGTAGGGCTGAATCAGCATAAACCAGTGGTAATAAGCTGTAGCAAATTCCATATCGGTGGTTTTGTACATCATGTAGGTGGGAGCAATGTCCAGCACCGCTACCTTTAAGACCTTATCAGGGTGGTCGAGGGTCAGGCGATGGCTAACCCGCGCTCCCCGGTCATGACCCACCAGATAAAACTGCTCAAAACCCAACGCCGCCATAACCTCCACCTGGTCCTGGGCCATTGCCCGTTTGGAGTAATTGTGATGGTCTGGCCCGCCTTCAGGCTTGGAACTATCGCCATAGCCCCGCAGGTCGGGTGCTACCACCGTGAAATCTTCTGCCAGACGCGGGGCAATCTTGTGCCACATTACATGGGTCTGGGGGTAGCCATGCAACAATAAAAGCGGCGGGCCGCTCCCCCCTTTAACCAAATTTATGGTTGCCCCACTGGTGGCAATAGTGGATTGTTCAAAACCCTCAAACATTACTTCTTTTCCAGACTTTCGCCACTGCCCAAATCCTTACCCTTGAAATTTTTGGCTTTCACATCCGGGCCGATTTTGCAGTTGCGGCCAATCTTGATACCATCGGGCAGTTTCGCGCCCTTGCCAATAATCGTAACCCCACTGTGGAGGCGATTTGGCTCGTCTTTGTTAGGACTGTTATCATCACCGTAACCGACCACCGCCCCTGCCCCGACCAGCACTTCCTTGTCCACAATCGCCCGGTCAACCACCGCATTTTTGCCAATAACCGTATCGGTCATAATCACCGAATCGCGCACTATTGCTCCTTCCTCTACAATCACCCCCGGCGAAAGCACACTGTGAATCACCTGACCGCGCACCTGACAACCGTTGGAAATCAGGCTGCGCTCCACGCTGGAAGTTTCAGCCAATAAAGCCGGGGGTCGTTCCTCACTACGGGTATAGACTACCCAATCGCGCTGGTACATATCAAAGGCGGGGTTATCATTTAAAAGGTTCATGTGGGCTTCCCAGTAGGATTGAATTGTGCCAACATCCTGCCAGTAGCCGTTGAAAGCGTAGGCGTAAACCTTGTTACTCCCGGCAATCATCTTGGGTAGAATATTACGCCCGAAGTCATGATTGCTATTTTTATCATCGGCATCTTCTTCCAGAAGGGCCATCAATTTCTCTTTATTAAACATATAGATGCCCATCGAAACCAGGTTGCTTTTTGGCTTAGAGGGTTTTTCCTCGAAGTCAATCACTCGCCCATCGGCATCGGTAGATACTACCCCAAAGCGGCTTGCTTCCGCCAGGGTGCTATGGAAAGCCCCGATAGTTACATCGGCTTCTTTCTCCAGATGCAGTTCCAGCATCGGGCGATAATCCATTTTATAAACGTGGTCGCTGCCCAGGATGAGCAAATTATCAACGTCAAGCTGATTAACTTCGTCTACATTCTGGTATACCGCGTCGGCTGTACCCCTGTCCCAACCGGAATCGCGCCGACCCATGTAGGGGGACATTACCCGGATACCACCGCGCAAACGGTCTAAATCCCAGGGCTTGCCGCTCCCAATATGCTGGTGAAGCGATAATGGGCGATACTGGGTTAGCACCATTACTGAAAAAATGCCAGAATTTACAATATTGCTGAGGGTGAAATCAATAATCCGATATTTCCCACCAAACGGCACCGAAGCAATGGCCCGTTTTTCCGAAATCACGCTAAGTTTTTCGCCGTGACCACCCGCCAGGATAATAGCTGCTACGTCTCTGTTCGCCATGCTAATCCCCCTCTAAGAGTTAAATGTTTAGTTAAATTTCAGATTGAATCTATAAAGTCAGTTCTACTTTAACCAATTGATCTTCAATGGAATAATGGTGCTTAAAGCCGAGTTTCTCGCTAACCCGTTGCATATCCCGATTTTCGGGTAGGATATAACCGACAATCGTATCCAGCTTTTCGGTACGCCCTACCTGAATTAGCTGCCGTAGCAACTCCGTACCTAATCCCATTCCCTGATATTTGTCCGAAACTATAGTGGCAAACTCAGCCTCATTAGTACCCCGTAATCTGGTCAGCCGCCCCACTCCGATAATAGTGTGTTTACCACTTTCGGGCTCTTTATAATTGGCGACCAGGGCCATTTCGCGGTCATAATCTATAAAACAAATTCGGGTTAAGCGTTCGTGTGAAATGCGCTGGCTTAAGTTTATCATATGTAGCCAGCGATAATAAACACTTTGTTCTGACAAAGTTTCGTGAAAAGCAGCCATCAAGGGCTCATCCTCGGGGCGGATAGGCCGAATAGTAACTTCCATACCATTTTTCAGCGTCCATTGGCTGATATAGCGGGTCGGATACCGCCGAATAGCCATTTTGGGCAGCGTTTCCAGCCTTACCTCCGGCCCTTGCAGCACAATCCGGGCATCCAGAGCCACCAGACCATCGGGGGAAGCCAGCAACGGATTAATATCCAGCTCTTTAATCATGTGTTGTTCTGAAACAAGCTGACTAAAGCGTACCATCACTTGCTCCAGAGCCGCAATATCCACCGGGCGGCGACCTCGAACCCCTTGCAAAGCGGCAAAGACTTTGGTTTGCTCCATCATAATCCGGGCTAAAGTGCTGTTTAGGGGCGGCAAGCCTAAAGCCCGGTCTTTGTAAACTTCCACCAACTGCCCACCTGAGCCAAAAAGTAAAATCGGGCCAAACTCCGGGTCAAGGCTGCTGCCGATAATCAGCTCGTAGCTATCCGCCAGCTTTACCATTGGCTGCACCGTTACGCCCTGCCAATGGCCCTCCCCCAGCTTTTCTTTAATCCTGTCCTCAATTTGCTGATAAGCCTCGGACAATTCCTTGGCGTTTCGCAGGTCAAGTTGGACTCCACCCACATCCGATTTATGCAATATGCTGTCCGATAGAACTTTTAGCACCACCGGGTAGCCAATCTCAGCCGCTTTATCCAGAGCCTCTGGCAAGCTATACGCTTTCAGGGTTTGAATGATGGGAATGCCGTAAGCCTCTAGCACCTGTTTGGACTCAAACTCGTTGAGCAAAGTGTGCCCGGCTTGCCGTGCCGCTTCGATAATGGCGGTGGCCCGTCGCTGGTCAGGGGTGCTTTCTTCCTCTGGTAAGGTCGGCGTTTCGTAGAGGTTCTTGAGGTTTTCGCTATAGTGCCACATATAATTAAAAAGCCGCACCGCCGTGTCAGGATAGGGGAAAGTCGGGATGCCCGCCTGATTCAGAATAGTTTGACCTGCCGCCATCTCCGACCCACCCATCCAACTTGTCAGGACGGGTTTTCCGGTGGTAGTGGCGAATTGTTTCAGTTGCTCGGCGGTGGCGGTGGGGTCAGTAGCGGCCTGGGGCGTAACAATTACCAGAATACCATCGCTGTTGGGATTTTTAATGGCAATCTGCAAGGCTTTTAAATAACGTTCGGGAGTAGCATCGCCAATAATATCAAGCGGGTTGGCGTGACTCCAGTGTTCAGGTAAAAAGCTGTTGAGTTCGGTTAAAATTTCGAGGGTAAGTTCGGCCAACTTGCCTTGCCCGGAAATCAGGGCATCGGTAGCAATGATACCAGGGCCACCGGCGTTGGTCAGAATAGTCAAGCGCGGGCCAAGAGGGCGGGGTTGTTTCGACAACACTTCCGCCATATCAAACATTTCCGAAATGCGATTGACGGTCAATACCCCGGTGCGCCGGAAAGCCGCCTCCATTACCTCACTACTGCTGGTTAAAGTGCCGGTGTGCGAAGCCGCCGCTTCTGCCGCAGCCTGCGAATGTCCGGCAGTTAAAACTATAATTGGTTTGGAAAAAGCTACCTCACGGGCGGCAGACAGGAAAGCACGGGCATTTCCAATAGTCTCCAAATAAATTACAATGCTTTTGGTATGGGGGTCGTTACCGAGGTAATCAATCAAATCGCTCCAGCCCACATCTACCATCGAGCCCACCGAAACAAAAGCACTGAAACCAACGTGTTCTTTCAAACTCCAGTCCAGCACCGCATTACATAGAGCCCCGCTTTGACTGATGAAAGCCACATTGCCGGGTTTAGCCATCGCTCCGGCGAAAGAAGCGTTCAAGCCAGTCGGTGGATATATAACCCCCAGGGTATTAGGGCCAATTATTCTGACTTTGCTATTTCTCGCGGTTTCCAGAAGTTTGGCTTCCAAAGTGGCCCCTTCCGCCCCTCGCTCCTTGAAACCTGCCGAAATAACAATCGCGCCTTGCACCCCCGCTGCCCCACATTCCTCAATAATTCCCGGCACGGTAGCCGCCGGAGTAACTATAATTGCCAGGTCTATTTTTTCGGGCACCGCCGCCAGATTAGGATAGCTTTTTATACCTAATACGCTGGTATGTTTGGGGTTTACCGGGAAAACTGTTCCGCCAAAGGGGTTGCTGATGAGATTCCAGACGATAGTCCGACCTATACTGCCTGCGGTCTCAGTGGCACCAATTACTGCTACATTTTTAGGTGAAAAGAAGGGGTCGAGGGGGTGCCGCTCCGACCAGACCAATGAGCTGGCAGGAGCGGCATCGGGTTCGGGGCGGGCTACCGAAAGCTTGTCGGGATTTGGTTTCATAGTTTTTGGTTAGTAGTTCATGGTCAAGGTTACAGGTTGAAGGTCATATGAAAAACGAGGGTTAACCTAACCCCTGGTTACTTCTTTATTCTTGCTCCTTGCTTCGTACTCCTGCCGTAATTATAGCAGAAAATAGCCCTTTCGCCTTAAAAGTTTGATAAATTCTGCACCAATCCGGCAGGGACAAAGATTCAGCCCGTCGCGCTCCCTCAATCCCCGCCTCACCAAGAACCTCGCGTATAAGCTCCTTTTCAAGCTTCAAGCCAGCCGTCAGCGAATTAGCCAGTTGCTTGCGTTTTTGCCCAAACCCAGCCCTGGCAAGGGCGAAAAACTCTTGCTCTCTGGCATCGGGGCAGGGCATTTCGGCAGGGGTAAAAGTTTCGATGACTAAAATTGCCGAGTCTACTTTGGGAGCAGGGTAAAAAGCTCCCGCTGGAACAATAGCATGAATGCGGGCTCTTCCAAAATACTGGACGCTAACCGCCAACAAGCTCATCTCTGGCGGTTTGGCAATGATGCGCTGGGCTACTTCTTTTTGCACCATCAGCACCACTCGTTGGGGGCGGTGTTCACTTTCCAGAAAATGGCGCAAAATAGCCGAAGTTATATAGTAAGGGATATTCGCCACTAACTTATATGGTTCGGGTTCAAGCTCGGTTGGAGTAAAGTTCAGGGCGTCACCTTCCACCAGCCGCGCCCCTGGAAAGGGAGCTAAAGTTTTGTGAAGATAAGGATAGAGCCGCGTATCCAATTCAACGGCGGTCAGTTTTCGAGCGATTCGCGCCAGTCGCAAGGTTAAGACGCCCACCCCTGGCCCAATCTCGATTACGGCGTCTTCAGGCGATAATTCTGCCGCCGCCAGAATTTTGGGAGGAACCGATTCATCCACCAGGAAATTCTGGCCGAGCCCTTTACTGGGGCGAATTCCCAACTCCCGCAAAATCGCGCTACTGCTGAATTTTTCGGAAAAAACTTGCTCCATGAAATCCCTTTGCAACAGTTATCCTTTTTTAGCGTTTATACGTTTATATAGGTGGAATAGTAACACGGCAGCGAATTTTTTGCCTTTAGTGATGTGTAACATTTTCAGATAAGGGAAATGTTGTTATAATGTGGCCTGTATAGCAAAGTTAGACTTTTCGTAAAGATTACATAGAGGTCGTTAGCGTGAAAAAAATTAGTCAAAAAGCAGGATTATTGGTAACTGGCAATATTGTCGCGGCAATTTTGATTGTTATCCTGGGAGTAGTTCTGTTTTCAGAAAATAAACTTAGCCTGATAAATTTGCCACCGGGGGTTTCCAATGATGTCAGCGTGGTGGTAGCGGCAATTCAGGCAACCCCCACCGCCGAAGTACCAACCCCTATACCAACAACCGTTGCGCCAACACCTACTGCGGTACCCACTGCCGAACCCACCGCCACAGTTAGTATTGCCGCCGAACCGACGGTTGCGCCAACCCCAACCCCAATTCCTCAACCTAATATTGGAGCGATTGTACCAACCCGCCTACGTATTCCTTTGCTTGGGATTGACGCGGAGGTGGAGCAGGTCGGCAAAACCAAAGACGGCGCAATGGATGTGCCGAAAAGTTTCTGGACAGTCGGCTGGTATAAGTTAGGGGCAAAGCCGGGCGAAATCGGAAATGCGGTGATGGCTGGACATCTGGATAATCCTAAAGGCCCTTCGATTTTCTGGGACTTAAAGAAGTTGGTACCCGGTAGTCGAATTTTTATCAGCGATAACAAAGGCCAGGAAATGGTTTTTGAGGTCTATGATAATGAAAATTATCCCTTCGATAGTGCCCCCCTTGAGAAAATCTTTGGAACTGCCAGCAATGTTCAGCTTAACTTGATTACCTGTGGGGGTGTTTTTGACCAGAAATCGCAAAACTATGACCGACGACTGGTAGTTTATACCCGCTATCTCCCAAATCCATAGCTGGCAGTTCCTTCAAGATTTAGGCTTGCAAAAGGAGACCCTATTCGCGAGAGGGCGCACCAATTGCCATGAAAAACTAAAATGACACTGGCAATGCCTCTAATCCCCGCAAAATAAACCCCCTCTGCCAGTTGCTCAGAGGGCACGCTCAAACGCAAGTTAGGCATGCGCTGGATGAGGGTGCTAATCGCGATTTGCGCCTCAAGCCGACTAAGCGGAGCCCCTACACAATAGTGAATTCCCTGACCAAAAGCTAAATGTTTATTTTTCTCGCGAGTTATGTCAAGTGATTCAGGATTCTCAAAATAGTTGGCATCCCGGTTTGCCGAGCCAAGCACTGCCAGCACCAGTTCACCACGCGGTATGGTTGTTCCCGCAATTGTAATATCTTCACGGGCATAGCGTTCGGTTGCCATTTCCGCCGGGCCAGTAAAGCGGAGTAGTTCTTCAA
>JBBQZS010000079.1:0-26635 GCA_038207495.1 Chloroflexia bacterium | reverse complement strand
AGGATTGGCTTTTTGCGGCATCTCAGGCGACATTTGTTTGACCCGGTAGCTCATTCAGAGGTTGAGGCTTATTTGCTTTCGCTCCCTGATGATTCTTTGCCGCTTTTATTGTGACCTTTTTACTCAACGCATTACTGCTGGTTAATACCGAAATACTTGACAAATTGGCACGAAATGTCAACCAGGTATATAATTGGCTTGAGCATTGTTCGCTTTCCTTCTCATAATATTTGTTATGGTAAACAAATTAGGTTAATTCGTGAGCCTTCCAACAATTTTAAAAGTGCAAGGGTTTTGTTATAACCGAGAGAGTTAATTACTGTTGAATCTGGCAAATCAAGAGCAAACCGAAAAATTCACCGAGTCCCGTTTCCAAACCCTTAACTCCAAAGTCATAATGTATTGGGTTTGGCCGACGGCAGTATTGGTGGTGGTGCTGACTATTTTAGCCTTTTCGTTGGCACAAGGCTTAGTCTCATTTCGGGCCGGGACGGGAGTGGCGAATACCGATCCCAATTTGCAAGGGTTTTACGGGCAAGAGAAAAACGAGCGTTTTGCTTACCGTTGGACTCGCCCGGAATGGAAACTAACCCTGTCTGCCGCGCCCATACGCCAATACCAGCTACGGCTTTCTGGCCTAATCATCGAGTCGCACCCGGTAGAGGTTCGAGACGGTAATAACAAATTACTTTTTAGTTTTACCCCTACTGGCGATTTACAAAATTATCAATTTGATATCCCCTCTTCCGCTCTAACTTCCGGCGGATTGATTCTCAACTTCAAAACTGCCAGCTACAATGCCCCTGAAGGGCGCAAACTGGGTATTTTGCTGACGGAAATTGAACTAAATAGCCAGGGAGGAATTGGATTACCTGGACATGCCCTTATTTTCAATACTTTAGGGTTGGGAATCGGTTTAAGTTGGATCTTCACCGGAGTAGTGGTAGCACTTAGGGGTTGGCGCAAACGCCCGCTGTGGCCTTATGCTAACGGGCTGCTGGGGGGAGTTTCAGGTTGTCTGTTTACGATTAATATTCCTGCCGAGGCTGTTCGGCTTTTGCCTCTGCCGATTTCTTACCTGTGGGAGGGGTTGGGAATCATTTTCACTTTTATAGGTTTGGCCTTACTACTCAGAATTGTGAGCAAATTTCTCCCCTTCCTCCAATTTCGAGACGACCAACAAACTGTAAATGTACTACCGAAGGCGGATATAGCCAAATCTAAAAATTATTGGTACATTTTGCTGGCTATCGCAATGCTGGGCTTTGTGGGTCGCCTGGTAAATCCCTTTGCCCTTCCTATCTTCATTGACGAAAGCTATCATACCCGCACCGGGGCTTATGTTTTGGATGGCACTGGCCCGTTTACTCTAGCACCAGCAGGAGAGGTATTATATGGCTGGATTCTAGCGGTTGTCTTCAACTTCATTGGTTTGGACAATTTGCTGTTATGGGGGCGTTGGTTAAGTGCTACAACTGGTCTGGCAACAATTCTAGTTAGCTATAAAATCGGTGAACGTCTCTTTTCCGCTAGAGCCGGGTTGCTGGCGGCTGGTTTGTGGGCCATCCTACCCTACTCCTTCTGGCACGAACGGATGGCACTGGTTGACTCAATGGCGGCGATGTTCACCGGTTTAAGTATCTATTTTTCCTTATGCCTGTTAGCAGCCTCAAAACCAAGCAAAATACTACTATACAGCGTCCTGACAGGTGTAATGCTTTATGCTGGCCTGCTTACCAAATTGCTGGGGTTGTTAGTGTTACCTATACCTGGTCTGATATTGATTTTTATATATTCACCGCGCCGCTGGGCCAATTACTTGCCCCGCATCGGTCTAATTTATGCCTCTTTCTGGCTTTGCACTATTTTTACTGTAAGCCAATATCAAGGCAATTGGGATAGTGGTCACCTCACGGTTTACGTTGCTAGTCCTACCTCTAAGGATATGCTGAACAATATATCAGAGTTCGGGCAATGGTTCTATGCCTATGTAACTCCTCCACTTCTGGTTGTTTGTCTAGTGGGGATTGGTTGGTTGTTTTATCGAAAGTGGCGAATCGCGGCTCCGCTAATATTGACTGCCGTAATCGCGCTTGTGCCGCTCTTTTTAGTGGCGCGGATTTTCTTCCCCCGTTATATGCTCTATATCTTGCTGCCTCTGGTATTGGCTGCTGCTGGGGGTCTGGATTTGATTCTAAACAAATTGGGGCAACACCGAAAAGTTAGCTGGGGCTATATTGGGTTGGTATTAGTGTCGCTACCAGCCCTCTGGTTTAATTATCTGATAATCACAGACCCTCTTAGTGCCCCCCTTCCTCAACTTGACAAAACTCAGTATCAAGAGGGTATGGCGGCGGGCAAAGGAGCTTATGAGGCCAGAGATTTTTTGATAAAAGAGCAAGCCGCCCGCCAGCGTACTCTGGTGGTGTTAGAGTCTGCTGGTTTTAATGAATTTCTTCCGGCTCTCTTATATGGACGTAAAGGTTTCGAGCTTATATATTACAGCGAAATTAAAGCCAAAGAGGCGCAGCGAGCCCTGGATAGTAGAAACAAAACCGATGTGTATGTGATTTATGTTTCGCCTAAGCCCAATCCTATTCAAGATTTTAGCGCGGTTTATCCCAATCTAAAATTCAAACAGGTGCTAAGTGTCCAGCGCCCTATTGATACGATGTATATCTTCCAGGTGGAGTGATAGCTACACCTAACATTCAAGGGTTATCAATTTTCGACCTTTGAACAGATTCTAAGAACAATAGGGAGTGACGAATAGTAATGAGCAGGACAGGTTATTTGGTAGTTGTTGAATTGGTTAATAGAGTGAAGACTTTAGTTGTTAATATCAAAAAGTCTGAAGAAGCAACTAAAGTCACTATTACCAGCGCAAGTTTTAAGATAATACTTTAAGCCGACTGAGAAGTTCTTCCGCCAGGGCAATGGTTTCGGGCTTTTTGCAGAAACAGAAGCGGATTTTCTGACTACCATTTTCGGGATGATAATAAAAGCTGCTGCCCGGTACAGTCGCCACCCCAATTTCATCTATCAGATAACGCGCAAAAGTCACATCATCCTTGAAACCAAAGCGGCTGATGTCGGTCATAATGTAGTAAGCACCAGAGGGTTTATATACCCCAAAGCCAGCCCGTTCCAGCATAGCAACCATATGGTCACGCTTACCCAGGTAATTATTTTGTAAGTTGACATAATATTCATCAGGGAAAGCTAGAGCCGCTGCCGCTCCTTCCTGTAGGGGGGCTGCTGCGCCCACCGTCAGGAAATCGTGAACCTTGCGGATGGCGTTGCTAATTTCGGGTGGGGCAATCAGCCAGCCAATCCGCCAGCCCGTCGCGCTCCAGGTTTTGGAGAGACCACTAATCGTAATGGTGCGCTCGTACATACCGGGCAAACTCGCCAGATGAATATGCTCACCCTCGTAAACCATATGCTCGTAAATCTCATCGGTAATGGCTACAACATCCCATTTTTGGCAGAGGTCGGCGATATACTGCAACTCCTGTCTCGTAAAAACCTTGCCAGTCGGGTTATTGGGAGTGTTGATGATAATGGCACGTGTTTTGTTGTTGAAAGCCGCCGCCAGTTCATCCGGGTCGAAGTGCCAGTCCGGTTCGTGGAGGGTTACAAAGCGGGGTTTGGCCCCCGAAAGAATTGCGTCCGGCCCATAATTTTCGTAAAAAGGCTCAAAAGTAACCACCTCATCACCAGGGTCAACTATTGCCAGCATCGCCGCCATCATTGACTCAGTTGCGCCACAGGCTACCGTAATCTCACGTTCGGGGTCAAGCTGCATCCCGGAAAAGTGGGCATATTTTGCGGCTATAGCGTTACGCAGGGATTTTGCGCCCCAGGTTATGGCATATTGGTTAACATCGCTCTGAATAGCGCGGCAGGCGGCTTCTTTCATATCGGCTGGGGCGGCAAAATCGGGGAAACCTTGCGCCAGATTTACCCCTGGTTTATCGCCCCGCGCCAGAAACACGCGAGTCATCTCCCGTATGACCGATTCTCTAAACATTGTAGCTTTTTGTGAGGTGCGTACAGGCACAGTTAACTCCTTTTTAGCTGGTAGGTATTAGGCAACAGATTTTAGGATTTTAGCAGATTATAGGGAAATTTGGTAGCGATTTATAATTTAGAAAATAAGGGCGGTTCACGAACCGCCCTTACTAATACCTAACGCCTATTTCTTGGGCGTAATTTTATCGTACTTGATAGTGGCACGGGCCAGAATTGAGTCGGGTAGTTTGACTCCCATCAGCGAGGCCGCTTCCAGGTTAACCACCAGGCCGAATTCTTTGTCGCGCTCAATATCAATCTTGGTAGCTGACTCGCCGTTTAGAATTCGGGAGGCCAGACGGGCCGAAGATACCCCATTGTTAAAATAATCAATCCCGTAGGCAACGGTAGCACCACGTGGGGCCGAAGAAGGGTCGTTGGAGATAATGGCCTTTTTACTGGCAATGGCGACCTGCACCAACGACTCCAGCGAGTCTACTACCGAAACATCGGTGGTGCTGAGGAACACATCTACCTTATCGGCGATAGATTGGGCTCCTTGCTGCACATCAGCCGATTTGGTAATACCCGCTTCGACAATTTCCAGACCAATTTTAGGAGCTTCCTCTTTGGCGGTGTCGGTGGTAACTTTGCTGTTAGCCTCGGAGGTAGTCCAGACCAGCCCGACTTTCTTGGCAGTTGGTACAACCTGCTTGATTATTTCCAGAGCCTCTTTGACCGGGGGGAAAGCCTGAATACCAGTAACCGGCCCGTGATCAGTGGGGGATTTCAGTACGTCCTTCAAGGCGGCATAGGGATTGGTAACTGAGTTGAAAATAATCGGGCCGTTGGGGTTGGTATTGTACATATTAATCAGGGCTTGCGTTCCGACCGCTACAATCAGGTCAACCTTCTCATCGCGGAATTTATCACCGATAGTTTTGAGGCTGGGAAGGTCGTTTTGAGCATTACCAAGCGAATAGGTAATATTCTTGCCCTCCACAAAACCACAATCGGTCATGCCCTTCTTGAAACCTTTGATGGCATTTTCCAGAGCAGGAATTGTGGCCTGAACCGCAATCCCAACTTTATAGCTTTTGCCATTGCCTGCCGCCGCCGAAACCGCAGTACAGGCACTTAATACCGCGCCACCAGCCGCTCCAGTTGTTACCGGGCCAGTCGCTGTGGTTGTATTTGCTGCCGCTGTGGTAGCCGCTGTAGTTGCAGCCGGGGCGGCAGTAGTGGTAGCCGCAGAGGCTGTAGTAGCGGCGGCAGTAGTGGTAGTAGCAGCCGCAGTGGTGGTAGTGGCGGGTGCAGTTGTGGCAGTCGAGTCGCCACAGGCCGCCAGTAATCCCACCAGCAGCATACTTAATACTGCCATCAGCGAAAATTTAAATAGATGATTCTTGGACATCTTTTTTTGCATTTCCTCCTCCTTGTGAAGTAGTAACGAGTAACGAGTAGCGAGTAACGAGTGAAATAATCCCTAAAAATAATGGCCCTTCCGAAAATCCAAAATTCAATAAATTTTTCTTTGGCCCCTTCCCTGTAAAAGAAGGGAGCTAGAGGATTAGGTCAACCAACAACCAATAACCAACAACTGCCTAACTTAGTAATAATTCATCATCGACAATCGAATCGTCAACCTTGCCACCCTTGCGGACTTCGGCAAATTTGTTAACAAGGTCAGTAACGGTCAGTCCGGCCCGTTCTTCGCCCCGGAAGTCCAGAATAACCTGGCCCTGGTGCATCATCAAAGTGCGACTGCCCATTGACAAAGCCTGTTGCATATTGTGCGTGACCATCAAGGTTGTCAATTGATGTTCGTGGACAAGTTTTTTAGTAATCTGAATAATCTGTTCCGCCGTGGATGGGTCAAGGGCGGCGGTATGCTCATCCAATAATAAAACTCGTGGTTTGGTCAGGGTAGCCATCAACAGGGTCAAAGATTGGCGTTGCCCACCCGATAGCAGACTAACCTTAGCATTCAGCCGATTTTCGAGACCGAGCCCAAGATTTGCAAGCTCTTCCTTGAACATCCCCCGGTCTTTTTTATTAACGCCGCTACTCATTCCGCGTTTTTGCCCGCGTAACATGGCGATTGCCAGATTTTGCTCAAGGGTCATTGTTCCAGCAGTACCCCGCAGGGGGTCTTGAAAAACCCGACCAATTAATTTGGCGCGTTGATGTTCGGGCCACCGAGTAACTTCAGTGTTTGCGATGGTAATCTTGCCCTGCTCCGGCGGAAAAACCCCGGCGATGGTGTTGAGCATAGTGGATTTTCCTGCGCCGTTGCTGCCAATTATCGTGACAAATTCGCCCGGTTCCAGGGTAAGGTCTATGCCGCGCAAGGCCCTGACCTCGTTCACATCGCCCTGATTAAAGGTTTTGTGGATAGAGTTGAGTTCAATCATCTAATTATCGCGCCTCAAAGCCCTGAGTCCCAGATTGCGCCGCAAACTTGGCACCGCCATCGCCACAAATATCAACAAAGCCAGAGCTATTTGAATATCTCCCGGTTCAAGTCTTAGTACTGGCTCCTTTTCGATTGTCCAGTTAAACAAAATTATCGGCAAATAATATAAAGTGCTGCTTATCAACGCCCCCACAAAACTTGCCAACATAATTCCTACAAAACTAATCCAGGCGGGGGTAGCCGGATTCAGGGTCAGGTAAGCTAGATAGCTAAAGCCTGCTATTGTTAGCATCGTTACGAGCAGCCGATAGACTCCGCCCTGCGTCAAATCCAGATTAAAGACTCCAGCATAAATAAAGCGATAGACGATTGCTCCTACCACCGCCCCACATAGTGAAAATAGGACGCTACGGGGCGGAATAAAAGTCTCACCGATAATTACCGCCGCCACTCCGGTCACAATTATACCCTGTCCGGCTGTTACCACTGCCGTGCGCTGATACTGCGCCACCAAACATCCACAGAGGGCTATAAGGCCGTTTGAAATAACCAGTACCAATATTTTAGAGTTGTCGGTATTTACACCTAAAGCTCGAATCATATTCTCGTTGTCGCCAGTCGCCCGTAGCGCGAAACCGAGTTGGGTATTCAAGAGCCAGTTTATAACCACTACCATTGCCAGAGCCATTAAAGCCAGCAAACCCATTTGCAGGAAATCCCCTTCCAGTCGGGGTACTCGGCGGGGGTCGGGCTGTCCGGTGAAGGTAGTAGTTATCTGGTCAAACAGCGTTGAAGGTTGGCTACTGAGATCGGCACTGAGGATACTGGTGCCCATTACTCGCAAGTTGATACTATAAATTGCGGCGGAAACCAGAATACCGGCTAGTAACCCGTTTATTTTGAAGCGTGTATTCAAAATCCCGGTGACATATCCCGCCAATGCACCACACAAGACGGCGATAAGAGTAGCCACCCAGGGATTTCCGAAAATTGTGTCGCCTTGCTTGCGAATCAGGGCAATCGCCACACAGCCACCGAGGGCGTAGCTACCTTCTATGGTCAGGTCGGGGAAATTCAAAATGCGAAAAGTAAGATAAACGCCAATCGCTACTCCCACAAAACCAAAACCAAAACTAAAAGCTCCTCGCCAGATGGCTATATCGGTTTGCAAGGTCAGGAAAGCCGCTATCGCCAGAGCCGCAATTCTTAGAGACCAGGCCGAAAGCTGGCTAAGTTCGGGGCGACCTAAAGGTAATTTGGGGGGGGTCTTGTGGATAGGAGATAGGGTAGGTTTAGAAACCTCAGTTCCTGGATTAGCGCGTTCGGCTTTCAAAACAATTAGCCCTTCCCTTGCCAATAATGTTCATAGCAATTATTCAACAGGTTTACCCCCGTTTTGAATCTCAACCTTAAACCATTTTGGAGTTAATACATGAAGACGAAATCAGCGAGAATCCCATTGGCTCATTAATCTCAGCTATTATAGCCTAAAGCTAAAATACTTTACAATATGAAGCACGATGTATCTATGAGTTCAAGGTCAAAATAAATTGCCTAGATTAAGCTATGATACTACAGTATTGGTATAATGTACCAAAATACTAAATAGACAAATCTACTATCAAGGACTAAAACTATGGCAACTCCCGACGAAAAGCAACCCAACCTTACCTGTCAGCATATTTTTAATAATCCCGATACCGTCCACTATTGCAATTATATTCAGGTTCCCGGTCTGTTAGCCACTTTCTATCACGGTGCCGAAACGGTTGACGAGATTTTGTTATGTTCCGGCCTGTATGCTTATACCCTGTGGTGGAATTTGCAGGAATCGGAGTTGGAAGCCTTAATTGCAATTGCAGGAACCGGGCAGCCTTTGACCCCCGAACAATGTTACGATGCGATCAAGCGGGCCAGCCGTTGTGTTGAGGTTGATCGGATTATGCTGCAACAGGGGGGTATTTTACGCTCCGAGTTGCTGCGCCACCGCCCCGATATTCATTTTCGTTTTGCTTCGGCTAATACCAGCCAGCTTGATAAGTTTCATCAGGTGTCGTGGTTGACCCGCCAACTGGAGCAACAGGTGGGTAGTTTTCGGCTAACTTCCCAGACCAACCCCGATATTATTTCCCAGGAGCGGCTACTTGACTCGCTCAAAGACCTGATTCTAACCCACCGCGACAGCTTTAACACCATTCAGCGCGATTTCACCGACCTGTTATGGGCCGTTCATGAACAACCCGCCCCGAAAGTGGTCAATTTTGAGGAGGTAGTGCCCTCGGCAAAAATTATCTCTTTTAGCCAGCAAACGATGGCGAAACATCATCCCCAAACTTTGGACGAACCACAGCACGCCAACGACGAACTAACCTTTATTACCGCTCATCAGGCTTTTGAAGTCTGGTTCCCGGCGGTGATTAACTCGATTCAGGAGGCCACCCGCATGCTGGAAGACCGCCCGGCTCGTATCTGGGGAGCGGAGGGTTTGGCCCGGCGTATCGCCGATATTTTTAGCTTGTTTGGGCGAATGATTCATATTCCCCAGACCATGACGGCGGCAGATTATATTGCCTTTCGTGATCAACTTCAGGCCGGGAGTGGGGTGGAGAGTTATCAGTTTCGGGCGATTGAAATCAGTGCCGGGTTGCGCGACCAACGTTATCACCATAATATCGAGAAGATGCAGCTTTTCACCCCCGACCTCTACCTGTTGTGGGATGCCCCGAACCTGAATAGTAGCCTGATGGAGATGTTGCTAGAGCGGGGGATTTTCGAGCAAGGGGATAGCCCGGTGGAGCTTGCCCAGAAGTTGAGCGAGGTTTTGAAGCCCACCGAGGCCGCTAACCAGAATGTGGATATTATGGCTCTGTTAGAGGCTCTGGTGCGCTTCGAGCAGAACGTCGAACTGTGGCGCACCGACCATATCGCAATGGTAACCCGTATGATTGGGCGCAAGACTGGCACAGGAGCCCAGACCTATAGCAATCTGGCCGAGAACGAAGAAGAGCATTTCGATAGTTTGCCCTACCTCTACAACACTCTGAAATACAAGAAGATTTTCCCGGCTCTCTGGGATGCCCGCGACTACCTGCACGGTCATTAGCGCAAGCGATTATAAGGCCCGAAATTTAACTGCCCGCCAGCCAGCACTTTCACTGCACCGCTTCCGTTGCGAAGTGGGCCGCTCCTGTCGGCGGTGTAGCCAATAAGGTTGTAATAGGCGGTGTTGCCCTTACTCCCACTTTCCACCTGAACTCCTACGCCCGTATTTCCACTAATCAGGTTGCCGCTCAGGGGTTGGTTAACAAGACCTAACTTGTTGTTGCTACCCGCCAGCCTGACTCCGCCGCCGTTTGCCGTCGCGCTAGTGCCGTCCACCCTACCAAGCCAGCTACAACTTACGGTGTTGTTATTCCCGGTGATATTCAAGGCATAGCCACTAAAACCCGTGATTGCCACTCCGCTTACTGCCATATTGTTAGTCAGGGTCAGGGCATTACTGCCCGCCCCGCTCCCGGCAATTATTTTGGTTTCCGGTGTTCCTCGCCCGTTATTGTCCGTACAACTCCCGGCAAGGGTAACAGTCGCGGTGGGGGTTACGACTGGCATCGGTCCAGTGAAGGTAATCTGGGCTGGCAGAGTTATTGTTACTGGGGCAGCGTAAATTGTCACCTGTTTGAGGGCATATGAAAGCGTGCCGCAACTTGTCCCACTTCCATCATCGGTAGAATTTGTCACACTAAAAGAACAAGTTGCTATTCCACTAATCTTGGTTATAAAAGCATCAGAACCCTGGTTAATATTAGCTTGAAAAGGATTTCGAGTTGGAAAATCAGCTGAACCTGTATTTCCTGAAATATAAACGTTGTCATCATTATCAAGTGCAAAGCTTCTTGCATCATCACGATTACTGCCACCAAAATAGGTAGAATAAATCAGACTATTGCCATTTGAGCTCAATTTGGCAACGAAAATATCGGAATCTCCATTATTATTAGTTTGGAAAGGATTTTGGGTTGGGAAATCCAAACTTAGAGTTGATCCAACTATAACAATATTGCCACCTGAATCTAACGCTATACCGATACTTGTGTCATTGTCCGAACCACCCAGGTAGGTTGAATAAATCAAACTATTTCCTGTCGGATTTAACTTTAATACGATTGCATCATACGAACCTTTAGCTGAAGCCTGAAACGGGTTCTGAATTGGGAAATCAGTGGATGCAGTAAAACCACTGATGTAGATATTGTTATTACTATCTACCCTAATACCTTTACTTACATCATAACCAGTACCACCTATGTACGTAGAATAAATTAAGCCTCCAAGAGGACTAAATTCTGAAATAAAAATTTCTCCCCCACCCTTAGAAGAATTTTGAAATGGGTTTTTGGTTGGAAAATCGGTAGAATCGGTTGTTCCAGTAATATATATATTTAGATTACTATCAAGGGTAATAGCAAATCCATTTTCCGAAGAAGAACCTCCCATGTAAGTAGAAAAAATTAAAGCACTTCCATCTGCATTAACTTTTGTTAGAAATGTGTCTTCAATCCCTCCAAAACTAGCTTGAAAGGGATTTAGGGTTGGGAAATTTGTTGAAAGAGTATAACCACTTATATAAACATTTGTATTAGGATCTAAAGTAATGCTCGCAGCGAAATCAAGGGATGTGCCACCAAAATAGGTTGAATAAGTTAATGCATTACCTGTAGGTGTTAATTTGGCTAGGAAAATGTCACCAGCACCTGCCATATTGGCTTGAAGGGGATTATGGGTTGGAAAATTGATTGAATTCGTACCTCCAACCGCATAAGCATTACCACTGCTATCTACTGTAATTGCAGAACTGAAATCGTTCGTTGAACCGCCTAAGTAGGTAGAATAGACTAAAGCACTGCCTGTTGGGTTGAGCTTGCTTATGAAGGCATCTGTAAAATTTGTACCCACAGGGTTATTGTTATTTTGAAAAGGGTTATAAGTAGGGAAGTTTGGTGAACTGGTATAACCAATTACATACACATTGTGATTACTATCTACAGTAACACCCGTACTTTCATCATTGCCACTCCCGCCCAAATAAGTGGAATAGACCAGCACGGGGTCAATCACGAGGGGGCGGGCGCGGTTGTAGTCGCCCAGCCTAAAGCCCACCTGCTTATTGTCTAACAGGCGATATCTCCCTGGAATTAGTTGCCGTTGTCCTTCTATTTCCTGATAGATTAGCGGGGGGTGTTGGGTAACAACCCCTTGCTTGGTTTGTAACTCCAACTCGCCCAATGGGTTCAGCCTCAACTCCTCCACCCCATCGTAGCCGAGATGAATTTGGTCGGGGTCTGCGCCGGGGGCTACCATAAAA
The DNA here is from genome assembly GCA_038207495.1 of Chloroflexia bacterium. Classification (GTDB taxonomy): domain Bacteria; phylum Chloroflexota; class Chloroflexia; order Chloroheliales; family Chloroheliaceae; genus Chlorohelix. Next base: position 14,843 of record JBBQZS010000079.1, on the reverse strand, counting down.
TCATACTCAAGCTGCCCCTGATTGCCGTAGTAAACCAGGTCTACGCCGGGGTAGAGCCCTTGATACTTAACCTGGCTATAGGTAGGGATGTCGGTGTGCCATTTATTGGGGTCGTTGCCGATAAAATAGTTAACCTTACCCGGCAGTTCATCTTGTCCGATTAGCTGGGGGTAAGGATTACTGTCAATCGCTTTCATTCGTAGCACCAACGGGGGTTGGGAGTCGATGGGTTGGGTTTCTGGAATTGGTGGGGCAAATTTATCCACTTGCGGCTTTTTATCCTCGCCTTTTTTCAGACTAAAAACCGCCTCGCTAGGAGTCAGAAACAGCTCATAACCACTCCCCCGCGCCATAAACTGCACCTGGGGGTCGAACTGTCCGGTATTAGGCTCAAAACTCAGAGGAAGATGGCCGTAAGCTTCCTGCACGGCTTTATCTGGTTTAGCTTCTTTAATCGAGTTATTAGCTTGATAGCTGGATGGCCCACCCAACAGAAGCGGGGTTAGTACCAACGAAGTTACAACTATTCCCGCCAGCCAGATTAAGGCTATTCGCGGCAAACCCCGCCCGTTAAACAGTTTTGTGGACATAACCCCTCCAAATTAGCTGTTTTTAGCCAGGGTTAGCTAAAAACCATTTTCATAGACGGCATTTTTAGATATTCTTCAGCTAAATCACTTAATGCTGCTGCTCATTTAATCTTTTTAAACTTTGCCGGGTTGCTATTTCTAAAAATTACTTTTTTCAACAAAATTAGTTTAGAAATAGCTTGCTCATAAAGTATATGCCCATTGATTAAATTTGGCAAAAACCCCTTTTCTAGCCCATCTCAATTGCGTTGGAGAAATCAATCTCTGGCAAGTAATACCCACTATAATGACTAAAAGTTTGAGTATTAGTTAACTCGAGAAGCAGTTATAGCATGGTTTTAAAATAAGCCGCTAATAATTGAATCGTTCTTGACTCCGTCAACCACTATCCTTATAATATTCATACCCGTCGCTCGTTCGGGCGAACACTTTTTCCCAAATTGCCGTTTTAAAAGTTGACCGCTCATTGTGGAGCTTATAAATGCCTACTAAACCCTTACCCCCTTTTATTACTGAAAATACGGTGTTGCCCGTTATCGCTGCCCCCATGTTTCTGGTATCCGGGCCGGATATGGTTTTGGCAACCTGCCAGGCTGGGGTAATTGGCTCTTTTCCCGCCCCTAATGCTCGTACCCTCGAGGTTTTAGACCAATGGTTATCACAAATAACCTTCGAATTAGCCCTTGCTAAAGAAAAAGAACCCACTAGAAAAATAGCCCCCTGGGCCGCCAATATTGTGGTACATCGCACCTATAACCGTCTGCGGGATGAACTTGATTTAATCGTAAAATATCGCGCGCCAATCGTTATTACTGCGCTGGGTAGCCCCGGCCCAATTGTCGAGGCGGTGCATTCCTATGGCGGGTTGGTGTTGGCTGACGTGAATTCAGTAGCCTTTGCCGCCAAAGCCGCCAAAACTGGCGTAGATGGGCTAGTGCTGGTTAGTGCTGGAGCAGGCGGGCATGCCGGAACAATGACCGGGTTTGCCTTTGTAGAGGCGGTCAGAACTTTCTGGGATGGCTGGATTGTACTGGCAGGAGGGATTTCCACCGGGCGGGGAGTACGGGCAGCTCAGGCATTGGGTGCAGATTTAGCCTATATGGGAACGCGCTTTATTGCCACTCAGGAAAGTTTAGCCAGCCAGGATTATCGCCAGATGTTGGTGGAAGCTGGTGCTGACGATATTATTCTGACTAATGCCTTTACGGGAGTGCCCGCCAACATGCTAAAACCGAGTATTCGTAGCCAGGGGCTTGATCCCGAAAACCTGAAACCAAAAAACCTGATAGATTTTGATGACCCCCAAAGTGGCATGAAAGCCTGGAAAGATGTCTGGTCGGCGGGGCAGGGCGTGGGCTCGGTCAAGGAAGTATTGTCAGTAGGGGAGCTGGTCGCCCAACTACGCCAGGAATATACCGAGGTTCTGCGCGAAGAGCAAAAAAACCCATGGTCAGGGGATGGGGAAGAAGAATATTAACAAGGACGGACAGGATTAACAGGATATTTTAGAAGTGCTGAGTGCTAAGTAACGAGTAAAAGAATTTGCTGATAGCTGACGGCTGATGGCTGAAAGCTTTTCCGACAACCGTTAAGGAGGAAATTTTATGGTTGCGATGATTGCCACCACTAATCCCTATATGTTGGGTGCTTATGCCCCCGTTGATACCGAAATAGAAGTCGAGAAACTGGAAGTAATCGGCGAAGTTCCGCTAGATTTGAACGGGGTTTATGTGCGCAACGGACCGAACCCGCGCTACTGGGCGAAAGGTCGGTATCACTGGTTTGATGGCGACGGGATGTTGCACGCCGTACATATCAAAGATGGGGTTATCAGCTATCGTAATCGCTGGATACGCACGGCTGGTTTTGAGCGCGAACAGGCCGAGGGTCGGAGTATCTGGACGGGATTGATGGAGTCCATGCGAAACAACCCGTCGGACATGCCCCTAAAGGACACAGGTAATACCGACCTGGTTTATCATAACAAACACTTGCTGGCTCTCTGGTATCTGGCTGGACAACCTTATAAAGTGGATGCCTGTAGTCTGGACACGCTGGGTGTGGAGGATTTTGGCGGCAAACTTCATAATAAAATGTCGGCCCACACTAAAGTGGACGAACATACCGGGGAGTTAATGTTCTTTGATTATGGGCCGCGTCCCCCTTATCTTACCTATGGGGTAGCTTCGGCGGATGGTACTTTGACCCATCTTGTGCCGATAGATTTACCCGGTTCACGTTCACCCCACGATATGGCTATTACCGAAAACTACTCTATATTGTTTGATATGCCCTTGTTCGCTGACCCCGAAGCCCTGAAACAGGGGCGCACCAGTGTTAAATTTCATCGCAATACGCCCACTCGAATTGGGATTATTCCTCGACATGGTGATAGTGCTTCTATTCGCTGGTATGAGGCCGAAGCCTGTTATATGTATCACACTATCAACGCCTGGGAAGAGGGCGATGAAATTGTGCTGGATGGTTGCCGGGTAGTTAATCCCGAACCACCTCTAACCGGGCAAGGGGAACTGGAGCGGATGCTGGCCTATCTACGGCTGGATGCGCGGCTCTATCGCTGGCGGATTAACCTGCGGACAGGCGCGGTTAAAGAGGGTTATACCGATGACGATAACACCGAATTCCCAACAATGAATATGAATCACCTGGGCCGTTTCTCGCGTTACGCTTATAACGTCCATATTTCGCCTGAACCAACCTTGTTATTTGATGGGCTGGTTAAATATGATACGGTTAAGGGTACTTCCGAGAAATATTTCTTTGGGCCAGGACGTTTTGGCAGTGAGTCGCCCTTTGCCCCCCGCCCCGCTGCCACCGCCGAGGATGACGGCTATCTCCTGACTTTTGTGCATGACGAAAGCGAGAATTTCTCAGAGCTGTTAATCATGGACGCGAAAAACCTGACCGCCGGACCAGTCGCCCGCGCCAAAATCCCACAGCGCGTGCCGTTGGGTTTCCACGCCTGTTGGGTGCCGGAAGAAAAGCTGTAAATCAGTTGTTGGTTATTGGTTGTTAGTTGTTGGTAAAATTTCAACCTTTCAATATTAACCAATAATTAAGAACCAGTAACTGAGAACCAGCAGCAACCGATTAAGGAGAAAACCAGGTTATGATTTTACGCTCCGAGGCGTTAATTGCCGATTATACCGCCAGGGGTTGGTGGGGAACTGAAACCCTCAACGATATGTTAGCCCGCCACGTCAGGCAGATTCCTACGGCTGACGCGCTGGTTGACCCACCCAACCGCGCCGAAATTACTGATGGAGCCCCCAAACGCTATACCTATGCCGAACTGGACGCAGCCGTTAACCATCTGGCTACTCGTCTGCTGGAACAGGGTGCGACCAAAGACACCCTTATCGGCGTACAACTACCCAATATTGTCGAACTGGTACTGGTATATCTGGCGGCGGCTAAAATCGGGGCAATTGTAAGCCCTTTCCCGGTGCAGTATCGGGAGTTTGAGCTTGAACAATTGGCTAATTTTGTGGAAGCTGAACTGTTTGTCACCGCCGGACGTATTGGCAAGCATCCGCACGCTGAAATGTTGACAACGCTCCAACCCAAACTGCCAAAATTAAAGAAAATATTGGTTCTGGGTCAAAACCTGCCGGATGGAGTAGTCGCCCTTGACCCCTTGCTGGAAACCGAAGCCGACCTTGAACTTCTGGAAAAGCATGTTAAACAGCACCCGGTCAACGCTAACGACATTCTGACCATCTGTTGGACATCCGGCACTGAAGGGCGACCCAAAGGCGTGCCCCGCAGCCATAACGATTGGATTGTTCCAGCCTACGCCACCGTAGACGCGGGAGAAATTGAAGCGGGCTGGAATTTGTTAAACCCCTTCCCGTTGGTCAATATGGCGGGGATCGGCGGGATGTTAGTACCCTGGCTATTGACCGGGGGTAAGCTGGTGATGCATCACCCCCTGAGTCTGCACGTGTTCTTGCAGCAAATTGCCCTGGAAAAAATTAATTACACCGTTGCCCCGCCCGCCCTGCTCAATATGTTGCTGCAAAACGAGGCTTTGCTTGCCAGTGCCGATATTAGCACTATCAAAACAATTGGCTCTGGTTCGGCTCCGCTCTCGCCCTGGATGGTCAAATCATGGCAGGATAGGTTCGGGATAAAAGTTATCAACTATTTTGGCTCGAATGAAGGCACCACGATTGTAACCGGGCCAAAAGAAATTGCCGACCCGGAGCAACGCGCCCAATTCTTCCCGCGTTTTGGGGTGGCGGGTTTTGAGTGGACGGCGCGGGTCGCTCATAGAATGCTGACCAAACTGGTTGACCTGAGCAATAATCAAGAAATTAACGAACCTGCGCAACCCGGCGAACTTTTGATAAAAGGGGCAGCGGTCTTTGGCGGTTATTATAAGTCGCCCGACCTGACCGCCAGAGTGATGGATGAAGATGGGTTCTTTCGCACGGGTGATATGTTTGAAATTGCCGGGGATAGGGGTCAGTTTTATCGCTATGTGGGCCGCAGCAAAGATTTGGTTATTCGGGGCGGAATGAACATCTCGCCCGAAGAAATCGAAACCTTACTGCAAGGCCATCCAAAAATAGCCGAAGTGGCGGTGGTTGGGGTGCCAGACCTGGTGATGGGCGAAAGGATTTGTGTCTGTGTTACGCCCCGCCCCAATCAGGAAATTACTCTGGAAGAGTTGGTCGAATTTTTGAAGGAAAAGAAAATCGCGGCCTTCAAGTTGCCGGAAAAGCTGGTTATATTGCCCGCTTTGCCCCGCAACCCGGTTGGTAAGCTTTTAAAGGGCGATTTGCGCCGAAATTTGCAGGAAGTGGAGGCATAAATGGCAAAGGCAGTATATATTTTGGGTGGCTACCAGACAGATTTTGCCCAAAACTGGAGTCGGGCGGGCAAAGGCTTGTATGAGATGATGGGGGAGGTGGTAGAGGGTGGGTTAGCAGCCACTCGGATTGACCACGAAGAAATTCAGGTCGCCCATATTGGCAACTTCGCCGGGGAATTATTCACCGGGCAAGGACAGTTGGGGGGCTTTTTTGACTCGCTCAATCCAGCCTTTGCGATGTTGCCCGCCTCCCGCCACGAAGCGGCCTGTGCTTCCGGCAGTATCGCGATGTTAGCCGCAACCGCCGAAATTGAGGCCGAGCGTTATGATTTGGCCTGTGTGGTGGGCATTGAATTGATGCGAAACGTCTCAGGGCAACAAGCCGCCGAGCATCTGGGTGCTGCCGCTTGGGTGGGCAAGGAGGCGGAAACCGCTCAATTCCCCTGGCCCTATCTGTTCAGCCAGATTGGGGACGAATATGCCTACCGCTATGGCCTGAAATATGAGCATCTGGCCCGTATCGCCGAGATTAATTTTGCCAACGCCAAACGCAACCCGAACGCCCAGACTCGTCAGTGGGTATTTAACGAACGTAGTTTCAGCAAGGATGATATTGCTAATCCGGTAATTGAGGGGCGTATTCGTAAGCAGGATTGCGGGCAGATTACCGATGGGGCAGCGGTTTTGTTCCTGGCTTCGGAGCAATACGCCCAAAGTTACGCTAACTCGCGGGATATCAAGCTGGAAAATATCCCTCAAATCAAGGGGTGGGGACATCGTACTGCCCCTATGCTTCTGGAAGACAAGTTCAAAATGAGCCGCAACACCCCCTACATCTTCCCTCATGTACGCCAGACGGCCCTGGATGCTTTTCACCGCGCCAACCTATCTGGCCCGGAAGCTTTGGACGGGATTGAATTGCACGACTGTTTTACTACCACCGAATATATGGCGATTGACCATTTGGGCCTCACTCCACCAGGGCAAAGCTGGCAAGCGATTGAAAATGGCGATATTGAAATGGGTGGCAAGTTACCGATAAACCCAAGCGGCGGATTGTTGGGATTAGGCCACCCGGTGGGAGCAAGCGGGGTGCGGATGGCCCTGGATGCTTATAAACAGGTGACGGGCACGGCGGGCGACTATCAGGTGGAGGGGGCTAAAACTTTTGCTACCCTGAATATTGGCGGCAGCACCACCACTTGCGTCAGCTTTATTATTGGGGCTTAAACTATTCGCGCTAACGTAAATACGGTTAGTGTTTTCTGGTATAAACGGTTTCAACTCCCTTTGACTCTTCTCCAGTTGGAGTGATGTTGTAGGCCGTAAATACGATGTTATCTTTGTCATTAATTTGCAAATCGGTACGCCAGCTGTATTTGTCAAGGGAAAAATGGCTCTTGCTCAGTTAGGGTGAAACGAACTTTAATCATTCGCCTAGTGCTAAGCCGCATCCGAATGAAGTACCCTGGCGCGAAGTAAGGCGAATTTGGCTTTGCCGTACATCGCCCGCTTCAAGGTCTTTAAGCGGTTGACCTGCCCTTCAGTCTGACCATTGCTAATTTCCAGAGTTAGCCCAGCTTTAACCGCCGCAAAATCCTGTCTTATCCCCTTAGCAAAACTTCCCAATTCCACAAGTTGCTCTTGCTTCACGGCCTGTCCAACCACCGCTAACCATTCTTCCAACTTCTGGCCCTGTCGCTCCTCCACCATTTTTATGAATTGCTGACTTAGTTGATAGGCTGCTTCTACTTCTTCATCGAAAGTTCGCAAATAGCTTAGGCGTTGTTGCTCCTTCTCCGTTAATTTATCCGACGCCTTCATCATTAGCCACCCCGCTTCCCTGGCACTGAGCATTGGTCGGGGTTTAATCTTAGCGGCTCCGCTAGTCATTTGTTTCGCCGCTTTACCCCAACCTGGTGGCCTGCCCCGTCCAATTTTGGTCGGTTTGGGGGGAGGATTTTCCAACCGATACTTTGCCAGATATTGCCCCACCAAGGCCCACGACCCGCTATAGCCTCGTTCTTTTATTTCGAGAAAAAGGTCGATCCCTTTGCAAACCCCTTGCTGCCAACGTAGGGCAATGTACGGTTTGTAAAGATCGAGTTTACTAACCTGGCGAGCACGAGGGCTATAAGTTGGGACTTTTTCAGCCTGGGCGTACTTCCTCACAGTTTGGCGGCTTACTCTCAACTCTCTGGCGATAGTTCGTAAGGATAAACCTTCCTTAGTTAAGGCCTTAATGTGCTGGAACAGATAACTTTTCCGGCTGGGACTGCCTACTTCTTCCACTTCCTCTTCTAATCTATCGTTTTGAGCTGGAATATCTGGTTCCGCTTGAACTGGCGGTGCAATTGGAAGCGAATGCTGCTCTAGACCAGGTTGGGCTTCCTCTAGCTCATGCAGGCTTTGTGCAACTTCTTTCTGGGCAGTCTCACTGAGGTTAGCCACTTCCTGACTAACAGGGTTGGCTTGGGGAGCCAGTAAACAAGCACTTTTACGCTCAAATAAGACTTTGAGATGATCTCCTAAATTCTTTAACAAATGCCAACGGTCGGCTACCTGGATGGCCTCAGGCGCACCCCGTCTAGCTCCATCGGCATAGGCACTCGCCCGATCCCGGCTGATGATTTCCACTCCAGGATGAGCTTCTAACCATTTAGCAAAAGTTTCAGCTTTCCGATCAGCTAACAAATCAATCGGGCAATGCCGCTCCAAATCCACCAAAATACTGCCATACTCCACCCCCTTGCGCTTCGCCCAATCGTCCACTCCCAAAATACGTGGGGTAGGTCGCTGAGGGAGCGGGGTCTTATCGATTATTCGTAATAGGGTAGCACGGCTTACTTTCAACCCCATTTTATGAGCTAAACGACTGCCTGGATTGCCACCCAGAGCAAAGGCTTGGGCTTTAAGGTATTGGTGCTGACGCACGGTCCGCCTGGCCTTTCTTTCGACTAGTAGCGGGACCTGTTCGGCAAAAGTCCGCCTTTGACAGTCGGAATTATCGCAAAAGAAACGCCGAATAGTTAAGCGAAAAAGAACGGCTTGACCAGCTATTGGCAAATCCGCGGGCTTACGGATGTACCGACTGTGAACCCGACCACTAGCTTGATTACAAGTAGGACACCAACCTTGCAAATTGGAAAGATGGACTTGCAACTTAAGTTCACTTTCTCCCAACTCACATCGGTCTAATTCAACTCCCCAGTTTGGCGGTAAAACAATTTCTTCTAGCATTCAAAGGTATTTCTAGCGTTAAGAACATTCTTACTATTCGCTAATTATACCTTTCCTGTCTACTTCTTTACTTCCTTTCACGCTAAGTGAGCAAGAGCCCTTTTTAATTTATCACAAACACGCCAGCCCCATATTGTTTGGTCGCCTGCCTGCCAACTACCCAAGACCGAGAAACCCTTTTCAGTTCGGCGACCTTCCGAAAACATAATCAGTGTGCCAGTATGAAAGCTATCTACCCAGGCGCACTGTAATTTTCCAGTGCCTATATCATAACCGTAAGTAGCCTGGCCCTCAATAACTTGACCATCAAAACTGCTTCGGTAATTATGTACCAAAAAACGTCCGTCTAAAATTAGCTGCATAGTAGCCTGGTCGGGGGTTTCACTTGCGAGTTTGTCCGGTTCAAACCAAATACGGGTTATCCCTTCCCATTCGCCTGCCAACAGGCTTAACAAAGAATGTTCCCCCGAAGCTTTCGATTTTTCAAGTTGCTCATCTGCCATGTTATACCCAAATTTCTTTTACTAAGCCAATTATAGAAAACGCACTTATGTTCTATATTTTACCCTACTTTAAATCACTTTTCAATACCTTACCGCCACAGTACGACAAAAGCTCTGGTATAATATACGAACAAAATTTCAAAAGAAAATCACAAGGAGGGTGGCAAAAGTGGAGTTGCTGTATGACACGGTTGAGTCAGAAATCGGCAAAATCATTCTGGTGTCGGATGGAACGGCCTTATGTGCGCTGGACTTTGAAGGCTACGAAGCCAGAATGAACAAATTTCTAAAGGCCCGTTATGGCGAATATAACTTCAAAGATAGCCCCGATGCTAACGGCTTTGGTACCAGGTTAAAAGCCTATCTGGCAGGGGATTTTGCCAGCCTTGATACAATTCCAGTGAACATTGGCGGCACACCCTTCCAGCAACAGGTCTGGCAGACCCTTAGAAGCATCCCGCCCGGTCAATACTATACTTACGGTCAATTGGCGGCTAAAGTCGGGCGACCTACGGCGTACCGGGCAGTTGGAATGACCAACTCCCTGAACCCGGTGGCAATCGTCTTGCCATGCCACCGAGTGTTAGGCGCAAATTTGTCTTTGACTGGCTACGCGGGCGGTTTGGAACGAAAACGCTGGCTACTCCGCCACGAAGGAGTCAAGATTTAACTTACTCGGCAGTAGGCAGGTGGACATACATTGTCTGAATACCAACCCGCCCCGGCCCGATAAAACGGTTCATAAACAGGTTAAACCCGCCTAAAAACCCGGTGCTGAGGCGTTGCGAGTTAGTAGTCATTTGCACGCTGGCATCTTTATAGAGGAAACCACCGGGCTCTACATCAATTGCCTCGCCAGGTCGCAGATTCACCTCATAAACATTCCCATAGCCATGTAATAGCAACAAACCGGGTTGCTGGGGAGCTACAAAGCGGTCAATCCAGAAACCTGTACCACCAAAGAGAATGTTGGCTACCCCTTTTACCCGAAAGAAACTATATTCCACCGACCCGGTAGCCGCCAGAAATTGATGCTCGCGCACATGCAACTCCTCACCAGGGCGAATGTGAATAGGAATGATTTCTCCGGCATCGTCGCGGCTGAAACCAATTGAGCCGGGGCCAACCGCTTCGGTTACAAAAATCTGCATCCCTGCCATCATCCGCTTAAAAGCACCTTTGAGTGGTTTTATCCCGATATTTATTTGAGGGTGTTTCCAGAGCAAAATGTGATGCTCAAAATAAACGTTCTCACCGGGGCCAAGCGCGACCTCAACCTGGGGCACTATATTTCCGGCAATCCGCACCAAAGTATTGCCTATCCGCGTTTCGCGAATGTCACTGGCTTGGGCCTGGGTTGCGCCCGTCCATCCCGGATCTTGATGGCGGTACATATTATAACCAAATGGGTCAGGCTGACCTTGATAACCACCGGGAGCATCCAAATAATCCGAACCGCAGCGACAGAGAGTTGATTCGTTTGCCTGTAACATTCCACAACCAGGGCAAGTTTTGAGGTCAGGGGAAAGATTATTAAACATTTTCCACTCCTTTTGAGTTGAAACAAATTTATATAAGGCTTGGAAGGATTATAACCTATTTTAGACTATTCCCAACTGCCGTGCTCGTGCAGATGCTTTAGGCGACTCTGGTATAACTCGATATCGTAGTTGTTCGCCCGTAACCAGTCGGGATTATAATAAGTATCCAGATAACGTTCGCCAGAGTCACAGGCCAGACTAACAATCGAACCCTTTTCGCCCGCTTCGACCATCGCTACCGCCAGTTGTAACACCCCATACAGATTTGTGCCAGTCGAGCCGCCATATTTCCGCCCAACCAATTGTTCCAGAAAGAGCATGGCAGCGTAAGAGGCGGCATTAGGAATTTGCAAAATATGGTCAACCAGTTCGGGGATAAAAGAAGGTTCTACCCTGGGGCGGCCTATCCCTTCCACCTCAGAACCCTTCACACTGGTCAAATTTTTATCGCGGCAATGATAATAATCATAAAATACCGAGTTATCCGGGTCAACTATGCAAAGTTGGGTAGCAAAGCGACGGTAGCGGATATAACGCCCGATAGTTGCAGAAGTGCCGCCTGTGCCTGCCCCAACCACAATCCAGCGTGGGGTGGGGTAAGTCTCGGTCTGCATCTGCTGGAAAATTGACTCGGCAATATTATTATTACCCCGCCAGTCAGTAGCCCTTTCGGCATAGGTAAACTGATCCATATAATGCCCGTTACATTCGGCGGCAAGACGTTGGGCTTCAGAATAAACCTGAGAGGAGTTATCCACGAAATGGCATTTCCCGCCATAAAATGTAATCTGCGAGATTTTTGCGCTGGAGGTACTGTGCGGCATAACGGCTACAAACGGCAAGCCCAGGAGGCGGGCAAAATAGGCCTCTGAAATAGCGGTACTGCCGGAGGAGGCCTCGATAACAGTAGTGTTTTCGCCAATCCAACCATTACACAGACCATACAAAAACAAAGAACGGGCCAATCGATGCTTTAAACTGCCTGTAGGGTGGGTAGACTCATCTTTAAGATAAAGCTGAACATCCGGCAAGGCTAGCAGGTCGAGTCGAATTAGGTGGGTTTCAGCTGAACGTTGAAAATCGCTATCAATCTTTCGAATTGCTTCGTTTGTCCAGGGCCTATACATTTGACGCTCCTATACTCCTAATACTATAGGCACCGGCAGGGCAAATAGAACTCCTTTACCCAGTTTTCCAAGAACCTCCTGGGTAGCTTTTATCACCTGTCGCATTATTGGTTCACTGCTGACCAGGGTAAAAAGGAAATTCTGCTCAGTTTTGCTGCTCGCAAACAGGCTGCTGAGGCTAGGCATAAGCGGCATATCGTCCCTCCCAAAGGCTTGTTTAGCCTGATTTACCCCTTCGCAATCAAGGTTAGTTATACCGGATGCCCCCGCCTCCACCCAAACACGCAAAACATCTTCTTCTTTATCCGAGTCGGTAAGAATTAGCCCAATAAAATAATATTCACTCACGGCTTTACCCTTTCATTCAAATTAGCCCTGGTCAACTGTTGCTGGTGCACTGCTTTTTAAGGCTTCCTTTTCACCCTTAAATGCCCATTTTAAGGCTAAAGGGGTAAACAAAGTAGTTACAAGCACCATGACCACAGCTCCGGCATAAACATTCTGATTTATAATGCCCTCGTTTATTCCAACACTTGCCACAATCAGCCCAACCTCGCCCCGCGACACCATCCCCAACCCCAGGCGTAGGCTGGAGCGATTATCAAAGCCTGATAATCTTGCGCCCAACCCACAGCCGATAATTTTACTACCAATTGCCACCACGCATAGCACAATCGCGAAAATCCAGGCGTCACTACTAATGCTAGTCAGGTCAATTATCAGCCCTACACTGACAAAAAACAATGGAACAAACAATGAATACATTATGGCGTGAAATTTTTCTTCCAGTTCATGTTTGAAGTACGTTTGCCCGATAAGCACCCCCAGCAAAAACGCCCCTACTATCATCGCCACACCGCCCAGATACTCCGCCGTCCAGGCAGTAAGAGCTATCAAAGCAATGGTAAAAGCAAGCAAACCTTCGCTGATGGGCAATTTCTTAATCCGCGCCATAAGCCAGGGCAAAACCGTGCGGCCCAGCAAAATGGTGATAACAAAGAAAGCCAGCATTTTGACAATCTCAAACAGGATTTCCAGAACTCCGCCCCCGCCTCCAATTACCAGGGATAAGTACAGCGATAGAATCAAAACCACCAGAACATCGTCCAGCACTGCCGCCCCTAGCAAAGCTACCCCATCTTTTCTGCGTAATACCCCCAACTCTAACAGGGTTTGGGCTGAGATGCTAACGCTGGTAGCCGCCAGAAGAATTCCAATAAAAAGGGCTTTATCTCCGGCATAGCCAAAAGGCAAAGCCACCAGAAAACCCCAAACTATTGGGAAGATTACACCACTGGTCCCGCTAAACACCGCCACCTTCCCAACCTTGAACATATCCTTCAGGTTTATTTCCAGCCCCGCCATAAACATCAGAAAGATTACCCCAAGTTCCGAGAGCTTTTTAAAAGTGGTGGCTAGGGAGGCACTATCCGCCGCCGACATAAAGCCCCAACCGTAGATATTGAGCAGACTTGGCCCTAAAACTAACCCTGCCAACAACTCACCTAGCACCGCCGGTTGACCTAAACGGGTACTAAGGTAGCCAGACGCCTTTGCCGCCAAAATCATAATTGCCAGTACCAGCAGAAATTGCAGAATGGGTGACATTGGTCCTTCTCCTTTAACTTAATACCTAAAGTCTAACATCTGCTTTATCTTTTTCCAGATGTTCGGCGTGGGTTGCTAGATTCTCAACTTTCAAGGATTTTACGGTCAAAGTTGGCAACTCTTCACCGTTTCCCAAACTTTGGGGATATTTAAGTTTATGCTCTTCATTCACTCTATAAAAGCAACGCCGCCCTAATTTGGTTTTGATGATATAGCCTTCTGCCTCGAGGTCGGTAATTGCCCGTGCCACTGCCCGGTCAGTCAGATTTAATTCCATCCCGATTTCCCGGACGGTCTTACCCGGCACGTTGAGCAACGAAATCAGCACCAGACCATGCGAGGTGAATAATTGCCACTCTTTTTTAGTTTCTGTTGACTCCATTAACGCCCTTTCCCAGTTGGTTAGTATACTATTAATACAGGAAAATTATTTCAGGTTTATATATTCAGGAGAATTATAGCAGGTTTATTCTACAAAGCAATTAATTTGGGGTTAGAAATGAAGGAAAGTGAGAGAATGGGTTTTGTCAGATCCTAGACCACTCTCGGGCAAAATGAGTTTTTAAGGCAACTCGAATAGCCTTAAAGTTTAGTTTTATGCAGCTTTCATTATTGATTGGTAGACTTCGATGCGTGCGCGGTACTGGAGCCGCCTTAAAACTGGGGAGCTTAAATTCTGCCCACTTTTGAAGAAATTCCTTAATTCGTCAAACCCAACATAAAATCTCGCCGCACTTTCAAAATTCTTAAACCCTCGCATCGGATAGTATCTTTGCTTAATTCCTCGATGGTCCTGTTCAGTCCTATTATTTAAATAGTGGTTGGTGCGGTGTTTTACCTTCTTTCCTATTACTTTGCGAATCGCCTTCGGGTACGAGGCATGCCCATCGGTGGTTACTTTTTCAGGTTTGTGGCCAACTACTTTAACGGCACTTTTGAAAAATTCTTTGGCGGCCTCCAAATCACGAGTTTTACTCAGCCGACTGTCCACTAGATTCCCTTCCCGATCAATTGCTCGGTATAAATAAACCCATTTGCCTTAAATTGTATGTAGTAGGGTGGGCGGCCAGCGCGGTAGTCGATTGCTCAACCCCGTTTCTGTGGGCCTCCCTCCGAACGTGGCGTACCCGTTTCCGTACTACCACGCTCTCCAACTTTCCCCTGTCACTTACCTGGTGGTTCCTGACAAGTTGTAGTAAAACTCGATTCGATTAATGCACTATGTGCTACTCCTCAAACCTTACTACTGGAAAATCTAGCAAGCTTCGCCCTGTAAATGACCTTATCATGCTCTTAAGGTAGGCGTTACTCTGCCGACTACTACCTTGCCTCCGTAGCCTGGGGTGATTTTCAAGTTCTGTTACAAACCATAGCCTTTGTTTGAAAAGGCTTTCACC
>JBBQZS010000078.1:0-26951 GCA_038207495.1 Chloroflexia bacterium | reverse complement strand
TAGTTTTGATACGGATACTCATATTTATCAAATCACTCTTAATGCGGCTGATAGCTTTGCTAGACTTTTACTTGAAAGCTTAGTCGCTTTATTGGCTTCCCAGCATGTTGGCGTTATTTTGTACAAAACTTAGGTAATTAGAAATAGCCCAAAATGCCGCCTATAATTGCCACCTGGTAGTATAATTAATCTACCAGGGAAGTAAGGCGGGGTTGTAGGGGCCGCTAAATTTTCCCTATACTAATTCTAATTCACTGGATGGAGGCACTATATGGAATTGACTATTCGCGGTAAAAACGTGAAGGTAAGCGATGACCGTAAAGAACTAATCACCCGTAAACTGGGCAAACTTAACCATTATCTTGATACAGCCACCGAGGCCACCGTGGAATTAGCCGCAGAGCATGCGCATAAAGCTACTGAACGGCTGGTGGTAGAAATGACCTTATGGGTAAATGGCACAATCTTGCGGGCGGAGGAGCGGGATAGTGACCTTTCTAACGCTTTAGACCGAGTACACACCAAAATGCAACGTCAGATGACCCGCTATAAAGAACGTCTTAGCCAGCGCAATAAAGGTAAGGCCAGTGTGGGAGAAGCAGTTACTATTTTAGAAGAACAACCAGCACTTGAACAGGCGGCCAGGGAATTGCAAGGATTAGCTCCGGTCAAGGCCAAAACATTCCCACTCAAGCCAATGTACGCCAGCGATGCTATCGAGGAATTAGAAAACGTTGGTCATGATTTCTACGTTTTCCTGAACGCCGAAAATGATGGGATTAACGTGGTTTATCGCCGCAAAGAGGGAGGCTACGGGATACTTCAACCCGAAAAGGCCTGATTTTGCTATATTCTATTCCCCCTTCCCTGACGCAAGGAAGGGGGTTAGGTCAATCTAACCTGATTTAGTCAAAGCCGCTTCGTATGCCGCCACAAAGCTGGTTGCACCCATTCCCCAGGTAAATTTCATGGCCACAAGTTCTGCCCCTGTTTGCCCCACCTTCTTAGCTTCAGCTATATTATCAAGTAACCAGGCCGCTTTTGCCGCAAAGTTTTCGGGGGTAGCCTCTACCAGAAAGCCCGTTGCCCCGTCAACAATAATATCGCGGGGTCCGCCCTCGTCCGCTGCTACCACTGGTAAGCCAGCCGCACTCGCTTCCAGCACCGAAAGGCCAAAACTTTCCGCCCGCCCCGAATGAAAATATAAATCGGCGACTGCGTAATAAGCCGCTAATTCGACATCCGATACAAACCCGGCAAAGACCACCTGTTGGGGAGTTAGTTCAAGTTGGTTGGCAAGTTCCCGCAAGTTTGCTGCTTCTGGCCCGCTCCCCACTATCAGCAAGGCCACATTGGGACACTCTTTTAATAACAATGGCATGGCTTTTAGCTGTAAATCTATTCGTTTGCGAGGGTGCAAGTGATTAACCGTCAGAACTACCCGCCTATCTAACAATCCGTGCCGGGTGCGGACTTGTTGCACCGTCTCAGCCAAATTATCTAACGGCAAAAAATCAACCCCGTGCGTGATTACGGTAGAGGGTAAATTATAGGTCTCCCGAATGAGAGATTGGGCATACAACCCGTTTACCAGTATCCCGTCAGCCTGTTTCGCCAGATAGCGGTCTAGAGGGCGATAGAGCCGAAATAGCCCCCGCACCAACCCACCCAACTTTCCCGCCCAGGCTCGACTAACTTCCGAAATATCGGTATAGGCAGCCCGGGGCGGCTCGTAGCAAAAATATAACAGGGGTATTTTCAGGCGACGCAGATGTTTAGCCCACCACAAACCCGGCAGGCTAGGCGGCCCAAAAAAACAAATCGCGTCCACTTTCCCCTGTACTCCTTTCTGCTTATTTTCTTTTTTAGGGATATGTCGTAGTAAAAAAGGCACGGACAAATATTCCAGCAGCGAGTCAAAGTAGTGGTTGTGCGTAAGGTTAAGATTAAACCCGGTCTCGACCAGTTGCACAGAAGGGGGAATTGCGGCACGACAGGCGGGGCTAACTTTATGGGTCAGAATAGTAACCCGGTGCGGCCCATTCTTTTCATCAGGTAGGGCCGCCACCGCTCCTGCCAGAGCCAAAATCAGTCGCTGTGCCCCGGTCAGGTTCTTTAGCTGGGGATAGATAAAAACAAAGTGCATTTAATAGGGTAACTTAATCTTCTAGCAGCATCACCGGGATACCGTTTTCAATACGGTATTCGCGGGGGCATTTGGCATCCTCGCAGCGACCCTGACAAACCAGTTTGGTTTTATCATCGCTCAAAGCCACTTTCTGCTTGCTGCGCGGGCAAACCAGAATTGCCAGTAATTCATCACTGATGGGCTTTTCGTTGGTGGTAGCTTCAGACATTCTAACAAACTCCTATATAAAGAAACGAGTTGAAAATTTACCCTAACGAGCCAGATTGTACCACGTCCCGCCCCGTAGCTCAAACTAGGACTGGAGTTTTCTTAACTCCCCCTCACCCGCCCCAATTCCGAGTTCCGCCGCTTTTTGAAAATCCTGACGGGCTGCTTCTTTATCACCCATACCTTTGTAGGCTCGCCCGCGATTTAGATAGGCTACTGCCAATCCTGGGTTTAGTTCAATTGTTTTGTTGAAATCCTGAATAGCCTCTGGAAACTGGTTAAGAGTTAGGTATATACAGGCGCGATTGTGATGGAACCGAAAATCATTTGGATTAAGTTGTATAGCCTTACTAAAATCCTCAAGAGCTTCTGGATACTTTTTAAGGATAAAGTAAGTATTACCTCGATTGTAATAACCATCAAGATAATTTGGCTTCACTCGGATGGCCTCTCCATAACTCTGAATAGCGAGGTAAGGCTGCTTTGAGGCTACATAGACATTGCCTAAATTGTTGTAAATCGCTGGGTCGTTTGGGTTTAGTTCAAGGGCTTTCTTAAAATCTGCAACTGCATTATCGTTTTCACCAAGAGCACTATAGGCCGATCCTCGGCTAGAGTATGCGCCTGAATCTTGCAGGTCAAATTCGATAACCCGATCATAGTCTTTAATTGCTTCTTCATATAACTTGAGGTGATAATAAGTCAAGCCACGATTCATTAAAGCGGAAGTGCCCCTGGAATTCAACTCGATTGCTTGGCTGTAATCTTCCATCGCTTGCCGATATTGCCCCATTTCGCTATACAGATTGCCTCTTAAATTGTAGAACATTAAAACATTCGGGTCTATTTGGATGGCTTTAGTAAAATCTTCAATGGCTTTTTGAAAATCTCCCAACTCAGCGTAAGCATTTCCTCGGTTAACAAAAACCGCTATATCATTAGGGTCAAGTTGAAAGGCGCGGTTATAATCCTCGATTGCTTTTCCAGGTTGATTAGACATTCGATAGGCAATGCCACGATTTATGTAAAGCGCAATGCTTTCTAGTCCTAATTCTTGGGCTTTAGTAAAATCCTTAATAGCTTCAATATATTGCTTGAGTGAAATGTGAGCAAAGGCCTGACTTCTATAAAGATTGGCATCTTTTGGATACAGGTGAATTGCCTCAGTAAAATGAACTATCGCTTCGGGGTAATCTTTTTTATCAGCAAATTCCTGACCAAGTTTCCAGTATTCCTCTGCCGTTCGAGGTTTATCAGTTGGTTTCATCTTTCTATCCTTAATGATACTTCTAAATCAAGGCGGAAAGAATTGTATCATAAAACATCAGCTCAAATTCGTGGCTGAGGCGAACGGCGCGGGTGATAAGTTGGTGGTCGGCGGGCGATTGGTAACGGGCCAGCAGGTTTTCGTCCAGAGGCGTCACTTTTTCGCCAATGATATCGTGAAAGGTGAAAAACTCAACCTGGGAAGGAGTAAGACTATAATTGCGGATTAATGCCGGACTGATACGGAGGCAAATCTGGACAAAAATATCTTCACTGGCACTAACCGCCGCTAATTTTTCGGGTGGAGAGCCGTAGCTTAACATCCAGTAGAAAAAGTTGGTCAGAGCCATACAGCCCGCCAGAGGTTCTACCGCATCAAAGTCGGCGCGGGTAAGACCTAGCCCTTCACCAAAACTAAAGAGCAATCTATAGCCCCCAACTTTTGGTTGAAGTTTGGCAATTAGCAGTTCCTGAGTTTCGAAATCTGTAGCAGCGGCAATTGCCAACGCGTCAAGCCGATAAGCCTCCCGTACCAACCAATAATCCTGTAATGCGAACAGCCGAAGCCGCTCAACCTCCAGCGTGCCATCCTCAATTTTTTGCCAGAGTGGGTGATACAATAGTTGCTTACGCAGGGGTTCCAGGTTTTCGGTCAGGATGTTATCGGCAAAGCTCATAGTTTTTTTAACAAAAAAAGGCGAGAGCGTGGGTATACGCTCCCGCTAGAGTGAAATGGGTAGTTGGGAATGGGTGGATGATAGTACAAAGAATGCTAAGATGTGTTCTGCAATTAGGCGACAGAGTCTTGCATTAGACCAAAACTGTCGCGTGCGATACGCTCATACTTAACGCCGGAAACAGCCGGGAGCGTAGATTTGGTACTCTTATGATAGCTACCAATAATACTTAACATTTGCGCAAAGAAATCAGGAAGGTCGTTGGCTAAGACGGACGTAATAAGCTCTTTTTCCTCTTCAGTGAGGACAATAGGTTTTTCACCATAGCGGGCAGCAAAGTTACAGTTGTAGGTATCTATCGCTTCAAGGCGGTTTTGTATAAAAGTGCGCCCCAAATTCCGATCCAAAACTACAGCCCCGGCTAGTTTATCTAGTTGTTGAATTGATAACATACCTTTACCTCCGAGAGCACAGATAACTGCCAAGTTGCCAGACCAGGACTAAAAAACCTTATGAGTACAGTGGAGCTTACCAGCCACCGGGGGAAACAGAGTTCGGCATAACCCCAATCACGCCCCCGAATAGTGCCAAACCAAACATCGCAATTTTGGCGAACTTCAAGCTTTTTTCCGACGAAACCACTAATAATAACTTAGCCATTGTAATTACCTCCTAGACCCTGATTTAACTATTGTCCGTTTTTTTAAGCAGATTTGTTGCGTTCCAACTGGTGTTATTCTAGCTTGTCTTTCTTAGCAAAAACTTAGCACGGAATCAGTGTCTCGCTAAGAAATGTGCTATGAACTGCTACGTGCTGCTAAGTTCATAGCAAAAAGCCGCTAAGAATCAGTGCGGCTGATGCTTGGCAAAATCGTGCTATGAAACGCCTCTATAGGCAGCCTGGTATTAGGAAATATCAAAAGAAACCCGAGTTTGCCTCAGCTTTCGGTTAATATTTCTCAAGCTATACCAGATAACTGCCAATAAAAGACGCTAAGAAGAACTCATCAGGAAAAATGGTAAGAATAGAGGGTTAGAGCTAAATTTTTCCGCCAGTTTCCTAGCTAAGCTTTAAATCAATTAAGTTTAAAGCTATTAAAACCTACTACTGTTCACGTATTTTTGGGTATCAACCCAACTTGGTTTTGAAGAAGTTTTGCTAAATCCCCGGTCAGGCTAATTTCTGCAACAGCGATTGTGTTTGCAGGGTGGGTTTAGCATCTACTTCTTCCAACATTCGGGTACATTCGGCGTATTGTTGACGGGCTTCTTTCTTATTACCAAGAGCAAGATAACAATTTATTAGCGAGCGATGCGCATCCTCACTATAAAAGTCCTTCAACAAATAACGCCGCCACAAACTTGCTGCCTGTCCAATTTGATTTTGAGCCTCAAAGTGAAGGGCTAATAAGCTCAGGCCATCCAGATAAAATTGTAAAATTTCCTGCCGACGGTAAGTAGCCCAATCACTATAGATTTGATCCAAATAATCACGTTGGTATAAATCAAGAGCTGCGGTTAATTCCGTCACATTGATTTGTACTGCCGATTGAGCCAGTTTTACCTGCCGCTTTAGTTCATCGGCATCATGCCAGATTCCACCAACAAGGCTGTAGCGTTGGCTGGCAAGCTTTACATCGGCGGGTTTTATTACTTTACGCAAGCTGGACATAGTAAAATGGAACAGATTAGGGGTAGAAGCAAAATCAGCATCGGGCCAGAGTGCTTCCACTAACTCATCCCGGCTACATTTGCCATGTTCCAATAGAAAGAAGAATAATTCACGGGCTTTACCCATGCGCCAATGTTCGATTTCGCGATCGTTGTTCCAAACCCGCCCGCCATCCAGAGTTCTAACTTCCAAATCAAACTGACCGGAAGCGGCTAATTTCCCCGCTCTGAATTGCTCTTGCCTTTGGTCAAAGGGCCGC
Organism: Chloroflexia bacterium; assembly: GCA_038207495.1. Classification (GTDB taxonomy): domain Bacteria; phylum Chloroflexota; class Chloroflexia; order Chloroheliales; family Chloroheliaceae; genus Chlorohelix. The sequence goes on along the minus strand of JBBQZS010000078.1, from coordinate 20,721 downwards.
ACAATCGTTAGTTTGGGGGGCGAGGCTTCGCCAGCTTTTTCCAGGGTTCTCGGTTCATCAAATAATTTTACGTGAGTAATATTTTCGGCTTCCTCATTCGCTTGAACCATCAGAGAGTCAGCATCCTTCATAATATCTTCGATTAAAGGAACGTGCATTAACCCTTTTCGGGTCAGAAATTCTTGTAAGGTATCACTAATTTTCTTGCGGGAAACATACTCGAATAACTTGGCAGCCCAACTCATATCACAGGGTAAATAGGGATCGTAGCCAATTGTAGAAACAAGCTCAACACTTTCTTCCAGATAGGAAAGAGCTTTTTTGAATTCATTAAGCCCAAAATATGCCAGAGCTTGATACAGCTTGCTACGACATAGCCAGGCTAACCAGCGATATTCGTTAAAAACTTCGGCTGCTTTCTCCAGGGAAGCTATTGCCCGTTTAAAGCCACGGGCATCAAAGTGAAAAAGGCCCATAACCATTTCAAGGGTAGCACTGTAGAGCGGAAGGTGATAATCCTCGTTAAGCTCAATACCCTGAAGAACCGTCTCACGAGCCTCAACATTTTGACTATTAAGTAGATAATTAAGGGCTAATCCACTGAGAGCCTCTAACTCCAAACGGCGGTCAGCTAACCGGGCAATCTCCAGAGCCTCATTGTAATAACTTTGCGCTTTATTAAATCTGGCGGTATCCCGGTACAAATTTCCAAGATTATAAAGTACAAAACCCTTAAGATATTGATTACCCAAACTATCGGTCAATTGTAGGGTTAAAATGAATTGTTCATGGGCTTCAGTGTATAAGCCTTTAAAGAGTAAATTACGTGCCAGGCCAAAGCGGGTATAAACCTCCAGATTTTGGCTACCGATGCCGATGAAATATTTCAAGCAACGTTCGTAATAGATATTGGATTTTATTAAACGGCCCATTTCTGAATAAAGGTTAGCCATATTCATTTCAATTGAGGCTACCCGGTAACGAATACCCAATTTCTGATAAAGTTCGGAAGCCTCTTTGTAATATTTTTCGGCAAGCTCTTTCTGACCTGACTCAGAGCTAAGAAATCCCATACTCATGCTGGTTAAGGCTAACGATTCCCTACCTACTTTATCCAGGTCATCGAAACCCGCCAAAAGAGCCAGGGCCTTTTGGCAAAGTGGTTTTGCTTCCTCTAACCGCCCAGAACGAGCAAGCCAAAATCCTCGCATTGCCATAGTACGGGTAGCTTCAGTTATTGCCCCCTGGCTGATAAATAATTTCTCGGCTTTCACCAAAAGCTCGCGGGCGGGCTCTATGTCACCAGCATCGGCAATCACTAACCCCTGGTAGTAAGCCAAACCGGGCAATGATTCAATCTCTTTGGGACGGAGTTGGGTTAATAACTCGGAAAGGGTAGTAACACGCCCGCTATCATAGAGTTTCGGGCAAAGTTCAGCAATAACTTCAGCCGCGCGACCCGACTCCCCAACCGTAAGAAAATTTGTTACAGCCGCCTGATAATCACCCATTTCTACCGCTAACTCAGCCGCCCGACAATTAGTGATACGCCATAGTTCTGGCTGGCGGGCCAGGCGTGAGTGAAGAAAGTTGCGAAAAAGACTATGATACTTGTAATATTGGGTATTAACCAGAGCCTCCGAAGGTGGGGCTTGCGGCTCAATAAATAGCTGCTGATTGACGAGTTGGTTTAGCAATAAATCACTGTCTACGCGCCCGATTAGCTGCTGGCAAAGACTGTCAGAGAGTATCGGCAAGGTAGAGGTGCGTAACAGGAAATCCTGAATTTCAGGAGATAGGGAGGCTAGTATCTCGTCACCCAAATATTCAAAAATGCGCCGACTATCTAATTGCCCCTTGCTAAAAGGGCCACTTCCTGGTTGCAATCGACTTAAAGCCGAGTCACTACTCGCCATCGCCAAAATCACCGCTGTAACCCACCCCTCTGAATAATCCAGCAGGGAATCAATCTGCTTGGTATCAGAAACGTTATAGTAATTTTGAAGAAGGTCTGCTACTTCATCGCGGGAAAAGGATAACTCATGAGGGCCAATTGCTTTTAAGAGGCGTTGAGCCATTAGGAAGGCAGTCGGAAGATATTCAGGGATAGTGCGGGTAGAAATTATAAGGTGAAATGGGGAATCCAGCAGCAGCAACAATTGCCGCACAAAATGTCCAACCAGGGGGCTTTCAGCATATTGGTAATCATCCAGAATCAGAATAGTTTCAGTAAGTTCACCCTTACCCGATACCAATTGCAGCAGGTCATTGACAAAAACCTGAGCCAACCGCCCCAGGTTATTTTCCTTTTCAATTCCCCGACCATTTACAATGGTATCAAGCAACTGTTCAAATTGTTCGCCAAATCCCGGATATACAACTCTGACCGATTGTAAAAGATAACTACAAAACTGGGCAGGGTCACGGTCATCTTCACGCAAGCCATACCAGCAAATTTTATGATTTGTGGTAGCAACAAAATCACTAAGGAGCGAGGTTTTGCCAAAACCAGCCGTCGCCGACATTAATAACAGTCTATAATCACTACAATCTTCCAGTTCATCAAGCAGGCGCGCACGGCTAACCAACCGTCGGGGCTTTGGCGGATTAATTTTGGCTAAATATGCTTTATTATCCATGCAGTGTATCGCCTGGCTTATGCCCTAAGAATACGGCACCATCGAAAAGTTAAAAACGAAGCTACTATTGGCAAATAGCTACGCTTGATGAAATCATATAAACAACCTGAATGCGATAATCCCTATTCGGAAAAGATACTAAAAGAAGTTGCTGGATCGAGAGCTGAATCTAATTTACCCTACATTTCCTTACTGAACTCATTTTACATTATATCTTTAAAATTGCAAAGTCTATAAAATAACATTGATATATTTTGGGTATATGGAGTTAACGAAATAAAGGATAATGTTGGTTACATCTATTCCCAAAATAGTTGAGAGGGTTAAAATTAGCTTGAGGTTTAATTCTTGGCTATAAAATTTAGCGGCATTTGGCCCAAGACCAAAATTTAAATAAAAAGAGCAAAACCCACCTTGCCTCAAAGGGTAGAACATGATTCTACCCTTTGAGAAACAGGTATCTTTTGCCTTAAATCGAGGTCTATTAAGGGTTAGAAATTTGGCGGAATATAGCCAAACACAGCATTCCCACCAATCATGCTGCCATATTTCCAATAATAGACTCTCTCAGCCGCAATTTGCTGACTAGAGTCAATCTGGACTGCAACAACCTGGTCTGGCCCGATACCATAGTTGTAACCCCCGACTTGATTCGCTTGTATAATCATCCGAGTATTAGGGGCAACCTGGACACCAGTAACGACAGTTGGAGTGGAGCTACCTATAAAGAAATAGGTAAAGCTAACAGTGACTGTCTGGGTGAGGCTAGGATTCGTCAAGATATAAGATAAATCTGAAACATTTACCCCATTTGAATTCCGGGTAGTATCGCCGCCCGCAAACTGCCAACGAGTTGAATAACGGCTAAAGGCTGGTTCACTCATTAGACCATCGTAATTTGGCTGAGGTTGCAACTCATATGTGGCATAACGTTCCACCGCCACAGGTTTTGCTGCATCTATTTTCACACTAAAACCATAAGAGCGGCCAATTTCCGAGACATTTGGATTAGTCACCGTAATTGAAAAGCGGGAGTTTGCCGGCAAAGTATAGGTAACAATATTATTGAAACCTGGTTGTGGCCTCTCTAACTGATAAGTTAAAGTTATAACCGTAGCCGAGCTTGGATTGGTAAAAACATAAAGCTGACTATCCACTGCTCTGTTCAAACCATCCGAGAATATCCAGTTAGGTTGGCGCGCGGGAATACCAGTTTTTCCAGCTACCCCTTTTCGGTTAAGCACTGACGAGCCGTAATAGGTTTCTTGCTCTACCACAAGCGGTACTACCTGACCATTTGCGGGACAAGCAGAATTTGAACTTAGCACCCGCACCGAGAATTGTTTGAGATTGGTGGGCGAAGAGCTGAAAGTTGGAGTATAACCAGCATCTTTTACCCCAAATTTTACTTTGGAAAGTGGTGGTACTAATTTGCCAGTAACCGCTTCCGGTCCAGCATTATCAGTGCTTCCGGCTAGTTTGTTACGATAATAGTAAACACTGTAACAGGCAGTTATAACATTAGGATTGTAAATACTAAAATAGTTGTCGGTATCGGGGAATACGTTCACATTGGCAAACCACCACTCAAAACTCAAGCCAGTAGCACCTGGTATTGTGTAACCACCGTTCGTTGGGTATGAAGTGATAGTAGAACGGTTAGTTCTAATAGAACGTTCCACCATTATGGGAATTGTGCCGCTATTCGTTACCGAGACTACCGTAGAATGTTCGGTTTGAACCCCCAGGTCAGTCCCAACATCTATATCTTTACGTTGGTTAGCCGGTACTATTGTAGACCTTGTTACTGTAACGGGCGTGCCTGAGCTGTTTGTGTAGTAATAAAAGATATTTACATTAACCGCGGTAGCAGGGTCGTTGTTAAACAGATGTAAGGTTTCAACCGTGCTGGAAATTGCACCGCTAATAGTGCTGCCACTGGCAAAGTACCAGACTCGCCCATCTGCCGCCGTCCGAACCGCAATTTCGTTTGTGTATGTAATTGGCACAGAGGATCCCTGGGCTATACTCGTCAATTTCAGGTAATAAGTGGTGTTGGGCTGAAGGTTCGGAATGGTTACATCATGGGTATTTACCGGAGTACCATCCGAAACAACATTACTCAAATTGCTGAAATTAGGTGTCAGGGAATAATAAACCTTGGTATCGCCGGAGCAATCGGTATAGTAGGTTATTTGCGCCGAAGTAGTGGTAGCCGCCCCAATCGAATAGCCAGAGAAACCGCATAAAACCGATTGGAAATTATAATTAATATTACCTGTACTCCCTGGAAGAGGAGCCGCCGCTACGGTAGTAGCAAAGTTGGGGTTGGTAGCATTAGCATAATAACCAATCGGGTCCTGTGTATTGTTAAATGCGACTATGTAATTCCCCTGGGGAATGTCAAGCTTATAGGAACCATCCGAAATAGTAGTAGTTTGATAACTAACAGCCTGACTTAATTGGGCCGGAAGCGGCAATAAATAAGCCGTCACCTGTACCCCTGACCCGGTTGATACCCCATTCCGCGTAACGTTACCAGTAATTCGGGAAGCAAGACCAATTTTTATGGTCAGGTTGGTTACTACGCCATTTTGGGTTTGGATCGGGTTAGCGGCGGACTGGAACAGTTTGTTACTATACCAAACCGTCTGATAATTTTTACCAGTTACCCCAGCATCAATTTGGAAATAATAATTTGTGCCTTGGGCCAGGGGTTTATGATTCACAATGCCCGTAACTATGCCAGTACTGGTAAGGTCATCGCCGGAATATTGGCTAGTTATTATCGGGGTAGTGGCGGTTGTGCCAGTGAATATCTTCAATTGTGCGCCCTGCACCGGAGTACAGTTATTTCCCGCCGCATCACAGGTAGCAGCATCCACTACCTTTATTCGGAAAGCACCACCCTGGTTAAATACTACATTTACCCCCAGCTGTTTTTGGTCAGGGAATAGTTGTAGGGTATCGGCGCCAGTATTACCACTGTTGAAATTATATTTATCATTGTAAAATTGCGGTAATAATGGGGCAGGTGGAATAAACTTAAAGCGATAGGTTCCGGCCTGCACTTTGGCATCAAAATCGTATAGCCCGGTAATCGGATTTAAAGTAGGCGGGGAAATGAAAACAACTGGTACTTCGGTATTATTGGTATCGGTGCGGTAGGCCTTTATCTGGGTAGTGGACAAATTTACCCCCCCGCCCGTAACGCTGAAGCTACCAATCAATTCTGCCGAGCGAGTAACAACGTGGGTATAACCAACCAAACCTGTGCCTAGAATTGTCGTCCCACCATATTGACCCTGGGTCAGCAAAATTGAGGTGATAGAATTTCCATTTACATCGGTTAAACTGTAGGAGGGCGCACCTGTGCCGGGCGGGAATATATAGACCCGCACACTACCAGCTGGCAAGTTGGTAAACTGCACCATCCCATCGGGATTGATTCCTGAAGAAAGCTGGGTAGCATAAACCGGGGAAGCCGGGTTAGCACCCACGTTCGCTACCACCTGAACATTCACCGAGTTATAACCGCTTAAAACATTATTGTCATCGCGGGAAAAAATTCGCAAGTTGAGCCCTGCGCCCTGTTGGAAGGTAATATTTATTGGAGCGACAATAGTCCCTTGTACGCTTATTTGGTCAGCCTGGGCGATGGTATCTACTCGATTGTCAGCTCCATTATTCTGATAAAATCCAGCCAGGTAACCCGGTATGTTCTGGAAAGACGCTGGTGGCGTGAACTGAATTTTGTAAAGGCCATCATCCAGAGCCGCCGTTGAATAACTGCCATCAAATAGTCCTGAACCGACTGGGTTTTCGGTAATAACCTTGTTAAAATCCTGTACAACTGTGCCAGTATTATCATAAACCGTTATCCGCAAAGGGAAACTACCAAAATTTGCGGGGGGCGCAGGGTTAAGTGTGATTACCCCCTGAATACTATTCCCAGGTCGAAGTGCTACATTAGCTACCTGGTCAGGAGTTAAACTGGAAATTGGTAAGACAAAGGCCGCTCCTTCAGTAGCAACCGTATCACCAGGATTACCACCATTCCACCAGCCAGCGATATAAAAGGCATTTATGTCTCTAAAGTTAATTTTATAGTTCCCGAAATCCAGCAAGCCGGGGAAACTATAATCACCATTTGAATCGGTTGTGGTGTTGGAAATAATACTGCTCTTTCCAAGTGCGTCAATACTATAAACCGAAACCTGGACCGAACCTATCGGGGTGCTGCTACCGTTAACCGTCACCTTCCCCGACAAACCTGCCCCCGCCGTCAAAATGGCATCAACATTGTTGAAATTCCCGGCAACACCAGGGATAGTGGTATAGAGTTTGTTAGCAGTGGTATTTGTAGCTACCCGTTTATTGTTCCACCACTCCCCTACATAGGGAGTGCCAACAGGCGTGACAAACTTCACAGTATAAGTCACGTAGTTTGAGATTTTACTGATGGTATAAACCCCGGTAGCATCAACGGGAGCACTTTGTTGGACGGGGGTGCTACCGACATATGCCACGGCGTATGAGCCTACCGCCCCATTTGTCCCATCAGTGGTAATCTTACCCAAAATTTTATTGTTCGCCACCATCCGGGCAATTATAGGGGAGTAATTTGGAAAGCTACCATCACTTGGATTATAAAACTGGCTATAATTCGAACCGCTGGTAAAAACCACTACATTAACGAGCTGTAGTTTTTGGGCTCCCGTTAGAGAGCTGGGATTACAGGGGTCATCACAATCAACCGGAGTATAGGGGCTATTATAGTTACTTAACCAGTGATCTTGATAATCAACCCCGTTAAAAAACTTAAGCCACACCTTAGAGTTATCTGGTAGCGGAGTGCTGCCCGAATAAGCATCCACCATAAAGTTGCCGTTAATGTCGGTGGCGGTGGTTATAACTGGAGTAGCCGGAGTATTCGGGGCGGCGGTAGTGGCAGTGAAAACCGACACGGTGGCGTTACTAATAGGCACCCCGGTTGTTATAGGGAAACCACTGTTCCGAATATAGACCTGCCCTGCAATCGCCCCTGGGCGATATAATAACGCTTCGATACCCTGCCCACTATTAGTTGTAACAAATTGAGTCGGACTCGAGCCATCAATGATAACAGCACAGTTCTGATCAGGGTTAACCAAGTCATTAAGGTTAAAAGCCAGGGTCGCAGCCCCGCTCAGGGAAACAGCCTTGGGATAATATTGAGGTAATAAAGGATTACCGGCGGGGGGGATAAAATAAAGCTTGAATTTAAGGGTTTCTGGAATATTTGCAGGGCCAGTATAACCAATAGTATCAGGGAATTGAAAACCACTGCCCACACCTATAGTGCGAACTGTAGCAGTAGCAATGGGTGAGTTAGTAACCGCATCTATCAAAACTGCCTGCGCCCCTAAAATCGAGTTTGAAACATCAACAATTGATTTTATCGAGCCATAGATTCCTTGTTTGAATCCGGAATTGTTATTAGTAGAATAATTACAAAAGGTAGAAGGGAAATTAGCGATTGGCGTGCTATCCGTACCGGGATTAGTCGCGCTAGAAGCTGCTTTTACCAACTCATTACCCGGGTTAGTCGAGGTTGAGACCGCTTTTGCCGAGGCGGACGGGGTATTCAAAGCCGAGCCCCAGACCTGAGCCGGGGAAAGCCATTCTGTCAGCAATGGTCCGAACAGCAACAACGCAGACATTACAATACGGCACATCGCTCGCGGTGTCATAGGGGTTTATTCCTTTCTGGCATCGGGTCAGTCCTGGCTGGGCTTAAGTGATAAAGTCGCAGCTTTTATACCTGTTCTAACCGAAATGATAACCTGAAAATAAAAACTTTAAGAATAATAAAGCAGAAACGGATGGGCCTGGAAATCCCAGGCCCGTTACGGGTTAATCGTACTACTTACTTATTTTCCCTGACGTAAACTTGCGCTAAGTAGTCAGGTGAACCGGTTGATTCTTGATGCTCAATTGCCAGGTAGTTGTGTCGTTAGCACTACCCGACCCCGCCATCTTATAGTTAATCTGGTAATAGTAGCATAGGCTATCCGGCACTCGATTAACGAAACAAGTGCTTTGGATCGTATCATAAGCAGTGCTATCCGGGATGCGGAAAATCAGATACAACCACTGGTCGTTGAAATAGGACCCCCCGCTCTTAATAATCGTATTGACATTTGCGGAACTTGGGAACACACACTGTACCGAGGCTCCTCGCGGGAAGGGTGCGGCACTCCCCTGTGAAGGGCAAACCGCAGGTCGGGCAGATAGACGGTCAGAAAAGTTATAGGGTACAGCACCAGCATTGAGTTTCTGCCCGTAACCACTCGGCTGGAGAATTTCAACCGACAAGTCGGTATTAACATCACCAGCGTCGAACAGTTCCAAAGTTGCTAATGCTCCAGCATTCTGGCGCGGGATATAGGCCAGGTCGAAAATAACGTTCAAAGTGCCAGCGTTATTGTTTACGGCGTTGACGAAGATGTTCATGGCCGTAATACCATAGACCTGGGGAACGGGCCAAATCGCCTGGGTAACAGTTGCGCCAGTAGTAGGGTTTACGAATGTAGCGTTTACAGTTTTGGGATTGTCATATTCGGCCTTGACGGCATAACGGTTGGTACCGCCCCCGCCAAAGACCTGCGCCTGGAGTAAATAAACTCCATTTCGGACATTCGGGCTGTCCCCCGCCGCCGCTTTCTGGCGTACCCCACCCTTGTAGGCAATCCGGCACAGTTGGGCACCACAGGTAGCATCGCCCGGAATATAGCCATAATCGCTGATGTATAGATAAGGTTGATTTCCAATCCCTTCAGCGGGCTGTCGCAAATCGTTAAGATCACCGATGGAATTATAACCAGTTGGGCCAGGGTTCAGGGTATTGCCGCTATCAAAATCCCAGCTACAACGCCAGCCATGATAACTCTGATAACCACCGGTTAGATTACCAAAACCCTGAACATTTTTGTAAACCGCAGCTGCCCCGGTAAGTTTATCATCAGCTCCCCGCAGGTTCCAGGGTACATATATATTGCGATAGGGAGGTGAAACCGCTCCGGTCAGGTTTAGAGCATTATTATAAGTAGCAGTAACATTATTGTATAAATTCGGGTCTACCACACTACGGCAACCCTGGCTGGGATCGAAGCGGGCATTATCAGTCGTTAGACCCTGCAACCGAGCTTGATAATAAGTGCTGGTAGCAGGTGAGGTCTGGGGGTTCTGCCAGGTAGCAGTGCTACTAGGAGTAGCGTTCCAGTAAATGTCATCCAGGTTGCCGCCACCCTGACCACTCGGACAGGCATACACAAAGGTCGAATCTATACTGGAAGTCGGAAGTTTAGCCCAGGAACCAGTAGTCTTATCAAAGCTGGTATCAGCATAATAACAATATCGGCTTGTGCCAGATGCACCACCAGTAGCGTTACCAGCGTCCCAGGCCTCGTTTTGAGCGGTCAGATCAGTGGCTTCCCAGGCCGCTACCAGATCGCCTTTGGTGCGCCAGGAAGTTGGTACACCGGGGGTAGTTGGTGGGTAATAAAGCGAGAAGCGAGTGCGGTAGCCGTTCTGACAGTATCTATTGTCAGCATTAACTGTCCCTCCAGTTATGACCTGGGCCGAGTTATTGGGATTGGTACGGGATTCATTAGCCACCGTCGTCGGCAAATCGGTAGTTATACAGTTTATTGTCCGATTGCCACCCCGATCGTTACCACTACCAGTTGCTGCTGGACGTTGCCGATCTGAGTAATTAGTGGAGGAAGTTATATTAGTATCAGGTCTGCCACTGTAAGGGTTATTAGTACCGAAAGAGTTATCACCTGAGTTAAAAAGCTCACCATTTCCAATATCTGACCAGGCCGCATCATAAACTGAAACCCGGAGGCTGGTGTAGTTTTGAGCTGGGTCGCCAGTGAAATTATAGAGCGCCTGACTATCTAGCTGAACCGCAATCGAATAACCAAAGCCCTGGGTATTCTGGTCTGGGCTATCGGGATGGCGGTCTTTATTAGCCAGGTTAAAGTTATTGGCAGTTTTATCACAGGTACCACTTCCGTTCGCCAGGGTATACCACCAGGTCTGAAGGTCACTGACGCGCTTGCAGTTACCAACGGTCGTATTATTACCGCCGGATAACAAAACGCCGCCCAGACCGGAGTATGGCCCACCACTGGTTACCGCACTGACCCCATCACCCATCGGGTCATAAGCGTCCCCGTTCTCATGGCGCGTCTCAGGGCCCTGCGTGTTTAGCCAGAAAGTACCAACACAGGGGGTTGGGGTGGGGTTTTGGTCACAACGTTTCCCCACGTAGCGTTGCCAGAGAGTATTGTAATAATCTTTGCGTTCGGGCTGGGTACTTTGGTAAGCTTCATTCCGAATTAACCAGTCATAGCGCAAGGAGCTACTACCAAAATAGTTAAAGCTACCTCCCAACTGAGCGGGCACGGCATACTCCGCCAGAGCCTCACGTTGGAGATAGGAATTTTGAAAGCCTAAAACCCCCAGGAAATAGTGCGGGATTTTGGTGCCAAGCGTTACTTTATATTGATAGGGGGTAGGAACTGTGCCCCAATAGGCGGTATAAGCACCCGGGGGGTTGGTATCTACATCAGTATAGGTGTAGGCCACCTGGTTACTGCCCGAAGTAGCGAAGTTATTATAGCCTGCCGACTGTACCGTCAGGCGACCACGCGAGTCGGCCACATTTTGTTGACTTGGTACCCAGACTACCCCTGCCAAAGCCGCCGCATCAGCCGCCCGTTGTAATTTTTGGGCTTCCCAGAAAGTCATCCCACCGTCCACCGAAAGTCCGACAATAGCTACCAGAGCTACTGCGGCTAGAGCGATTAAAACGATGGCCTGACCTTCTTCTCGGCGACGGACAGCCCGGTTAAGACGTTGCCAGAGTAATGGGCTTATAAAAATTGTTCTCATACTGCCTTTAACCCCTTGTGATTAAGACGAAAATTGCTGATTAGATTAATATTTTACGTTTATTAGGTAATAACGGGGCTTTCCCCGATAATTGCCAAAGAAATTAGTTTTGACCTCTCCCCCGACCCCTCTCCTGTAGAAGAGGGGCGTTATTTCCCCGTTCCCTGCTAGGGAAGGGGGTTAGGGGGTTAGGTTTCTAAGTACAAACTCCCACCGAGGGCGCACCACCGCCGAAGAATCTGGGTTCAATCTTGCCATAAATCCTTCTGACTAGCGGTATATTCCCCTGCAACCCCGTAAGTGAACCCATCGGCGTAACCCAGTTATGCTTATACTCGATTTCTACATAAAAGCGGTCAGTTGGTTCGCAGATATTCCGACCTGATTGATAATCACTGCCAACATTATAGCCTTTTGAGGGAAAACCCCGCCCGGCATAGGGGCCCTGGCCGGAAGTCATTCCGCTTGGTTGCCACTCGGTATTGCTGAGTAATCGAAACGGAGCGGTGGTATTGGCACTGGCTGAATAAATATATCTCTGGTAAAAAGGCTTGTAGCCAAAACCGAGGCTATTGGCATCCATCACACTACCCGCACTTCGATAAGTGGTAGTAACGGTTGTACTCATGGTTCCGTCAAGCCCTACCCGCTGGACGTGGATGTAGTTAATGTTGGTAGCGTCGAGAGCTGCCGGGTTTTCGTAAGTATTGCCACTGGGCGGAATTACGATAATGCGCAAAGCCGCCACATCCCAGGGTATGGTATTACCATCAGCAGTTAAGGTGCTATAGCTGTCACAACCGTTAGAGCAAATGGCTATTCTTCGGGCAAACTCGCGGGTGGTCGAGTCCAGCTTGGTATTATCATAATAGGCCAAACCGAACTCGAAAATCCCAACCATTGTAATCAATAGTGGGATAGAGACCAGGACGAATTCCATCAAAGCCTGAGCCGAGGTTGGGCGGAAGGCTTTGGCAAACCCCCCGCCGGAGGCATGGGAGCCACGCGCAATTCGCCCTAACTTCCGACAAAAATTGCTTATCTTATCTGCATCTATTATATGACCGCGCATCTCTGACTATCCTTCCTTCAAGCCTTGTATCTTCAAGCCTATTATTATGAACACGACGCTGGATTAGGTTCAAGAATTTTCACCGAGCGGTCAGATAGCTTTAAGGCCGGTGCCGGGAAAAACCCGGTTACCCAACTATAGGTATAGTCAATCCGCACCCCTAGCCAATGAGCGGAGGTCGCCGGATTATTAAAGTAGGAGCTACTAGTATTGGCCTGGGTAATATCGGTCGTTATACCCTGGTCAATATCCAGACAACGTCGGAAGACCGGATTCCAGGGATCCTGGGAAAACTTGCTGGGACTTATAGCCGTTGACAGCAAATCAACTTTGCGGGGCGGCTGGTTAGCGGCGGTAGCCCCTGTACTGGTATCCCAATTTCTGCCACAGGGATAATTATTAGGAGAAGTTGCTGCCAACCCAGCAGCATTAAGAATATCGCCGCAAGCAGTTCCAGTGCCGTTGCCAACCAAAACTCTGGTACTGAATGTGCCGCTTATACCACTAGTGCGGGCGAAAACTCGCTGGTAGGAACTATTATTGACATAATTGGTTTGACCCGGATTTACTGTAGTAGAAGTAGTAGCCACAATCGGCCAGATTCTGGCAGTACCATCACCAGCACCCGACGCGCCTGAACTATAGCTGGTACGCCCAGCGGTAGAGTCGGCCCGATAAGTCATCAACAGGTTTACGCTATCAATGGTTTTAGTAGGATTACTACCACTATCCCGCAACATAATATTAACCAGATTTACAACCTGCGCATCTCCGTCAACCTGAGTGGGCGTCCAGGCAGTATCAGTGCCAAAAGGGTCGTTATTACCTGCGGCACTGGCGGTACGGGTAGATTCACGTACCGACGCTACGATGGAGGTGTGGGTACGGAGTAGGAAACCGACCTCAACCATAACCATCAGTAATATAATAAGAAAGGGCAAGGCAATAGCAAATTCCACCAGGGATTGCCCGGCTTCGGATTTGCGGAGAGAGGGTTGATTGATAGCCTGGCGAAGATTGAATTTCTTCATATTTGAACTGCTCCGTTTAATAATGCTGTTCCCGATTTTAAATACCTTGCTTCTAAAAGTATATAGTTTTCGTCATGTTAATATTAGCAAAGCAAGGTCAACAAACAAATAGGATAGAGGTACTGAATCTACATAACAATGATATTGTCACATTTTTAGGTACTAATGTACTACATTTTATTCCAATTTTAACTCTATCAACTCTATCCTAGTTTTTAAACCTCTGCTTGTCAATAGTTTATGACGTAAGTGTAAGATTAATCACAGGGTTCAGGGAGATTTTAGATTTTAGATTTATTAAAAAAATTGAATAAAGAATCAAAAGTGGTGTCGGTACTACCCTTGCCCTGTAGAACATTCACAAAGTTATCCAGCCGTTTGTGCGTGACATCTTCCCGCAATTGGTCAAGATCTTTGCTAAGTGTTTGCTCAAGGGAAGCGGTTAGCTCTTTAAGTTGAATTTTTTGCCCAGCCTCAAAATGCATGGCTGGCCCAATACTGGCAAAAATATCAGGGTATTGTTCGCGCATAAATTCAAACCGAAAAGAAACGGGGTAAATGTAGCAGTTCCCGATACTTCGTATTATATAGGCTAACCCACTATGAAAACCAGGTGGGCGGGCTTCCTGGGGAGTAATTTCGCCCTGGGGAAACATCCAGAGGCCACGCCCCGGTTTTTGGGGGAGTTCAGCCGCTATATATGATAAAGATTTAAGAGCCTCGCGGGGATTTTCGCGATTCACCCCAAAACAGCCCGCCCAACTAAAAAACCAGTATTTTTTCAACTGTTGTTCGTCCATCATAAGATAGGGGTCAAGGTTATAGACCTGACGGAGAATAATGTGGGCCAGGTAGCCATCCCACCAGGTACTATGGTTGCTGTAGAAAATTACCGGGGCATTCAACTTTGAAGGGGGGGCAGGGACTGGTTCGGCAACCCGAAGTTGAACGGAATGAAAGGAACGCCATAGCGAACGACGGCACAATCCAAAAACCAGTAACTCGCCCAGGAAATTTTTTTTAGCCTTTAACAAGATTAGTTAATACGGCGGAATGACCAGAATTTGCGGGCCGCTTCTTCAGTTTCGTCTTCGTTTTGTTCGGATTTTTGGAGCTTGGCTTTAACTTCCGGCGAGGTTTGAATAGAAGCAACCTCCGATTGTTCCTGGCGAAGTTGACGCTGGGTTTTCATCCAGATGTAAATAATTCGCTGGAAAGCCGTCACATGCGTACCAACTGCCAGTATCCAGAGGGCAATAATAAGGGCGACAGGGGCAAAATGGGCCGCAATACAGCCAATCGCAATAATTGCGATACGCTCAGGACGGGGCATCAGCCCAGTTTTGCACTCCATCCCCAAACCCTCAGCCCTGGCTTTAACATAGCTGATTTGCACCGAGCCGGTAGCGGCGGCAAACACCAATAATACACCAAGCACCCGGTCAGTTTCGGTGGTAATAAGATAATAGAGCAAGGGGCCACAGAAAGCGATAATCTCACCATATCGGTCAAAGCTGCTGTCCAGGAATGCCCCGAACTTGGTAGCCTTCCCTTGAACTTTTGCCAGAGCCCCATCCAGCATATCGAACACCGCCGCGAAGATAATCAGAATACCACCCAGCAAAAACCAGCCGTTTGCCAAAACATACACCACCGGGATATTTAACAAAAGCCCGATGACCGTCAAACTGTTGGGAGTTATGGGACTTTTGGCAAAAAGGCGGGCAAAGCCTCTGGCTACTCCTCGCGCCCAATCTTCGATAAGACTAGATAGCATGCTTTTCCACTCCTACTCAATAATGCAGCAAATGTTCTTTACGGACAAACCCGATTTTTGTGCAGGGCAGACACTTGGCATGACCCTACCTCAAAAACATATTGGTTTGTCATTCTACTACATTTTTTCTTTTTTCGCTTATCATTTTACCTGGCACTAAATTTAGTCGGGTTTAACATCAGGTCGAGCAGAGGCTCTTAATTTTCGCATACCAGGCCGGCGCAACAGCCAGCCTAACCCATAATAACGCCGATGAGTGCTACGAATACGTTTCAGACGTAGCCGCGCCCGCCGTCGAATCATACTACGTTCGTAATAATTAAGCACACGCCGTGCCACCTTTTCCCAGCTATATTCCGCCGCTTTTTTCCGACTGGCTTCACTCATTCTCTGGCGCAAACTGGCATCGGCTAAAACATGAATCAGAGCCATCGCCAGGGCCTCGCGGTTTTTTGGCTCGACTAACATCCCTTGCTTACCATGCTCAATTACACTGGCATAGCCGGGAATATCACTGGCAATTACGGGTAAACCGCTCGCCATCGCTTCCAATAAAACAATCCCAAAACTTTCGCCACCAGTCGAAGGTGCACAAAATACCTGACAACTCCGATGATAACGGGGCAACTCCTGGTCAGAAACAAATCCGGTAAAAACTACATCCTGAATTTCATGTCTGTTCAAATAACGCTTATAACCCTTGGCATCGCCCTTCCCGACAATAATCAGGCGGGTATTGGGCATCTGGCGTTTAACGGTCTCGTAAGCCTTCAATAAATATTTCAGACCTTTGCGTCGCTCACTGAAACGCCCAACAAATAAGATATTCAGTTTGCCATCCATTAATGCGGGGATAGGCTGGCTCTCGTGTTCAAAGCGGGTCAGGTCTATACCATTGGGGATTATTTCGTAGCTACCCTTGAAATATTGGCTGATAAAATCACGGGCGGGTTCTGAAACGGCGATACGTCCGTCAAGTTTATTGATGAAGTAGCGCAAAATAGGGCGCATATAATAGTAGCCAATATGGGATTGAGCGAAAGCGTGGAATGTGCCAATATTTACCGCATTGGAATGTGCCAGGACGGTCAGGGGTAAAGCCGGCATAAGGGGCTCATGCACATGCACCACATCAAAATGTTCTTGTTGTAAGATTTCTTTAACCTTGCTACTCAGATTCAGGGAGAGGGTAATGCGGGCTACGCTGCCATTAGCCTTGATTGGCACAACCGTACCCACCAAATACACATTCGGGTCGGGGTGAGAAATTTCTTCGGGGTCAACCGAAGTGGGCGCAATAATCTTGGCGGTATGACCGAGTGCGCGAAAATTCTCGGCTATCCTTAATATATGTTGGTTAACCCCGCCCTCACGCATGAAATCGTAGGGAGAAACCAGGCAAATCTTCATAGTTCTCCTCTCTCCCGGCCTATTTATTTGGTAGGCGGCGAGAGACAGTAGCAATTGCTCGACGAATTTTGTCGGCTGGCACAATAATCAGGCTACGAACGTTCTGACGACCCGCCCCTTTTAATTGCTCGCGGATAGTCAAATAACGCCCATTAGGTTGAGTTTTGCGTTCTTTGATAGCGGTTAGTAAGTCTTGTACGGTATGACCTTCAAAGCTGGTCCAGGCCGTACCAATATGATGGGTGAAATGCGCATCGCTGTTGCCAATTTCGGCCAAATTCCATTCAGCATCGTTGACCGTTTTAACCTGAACGCGCCGAACATAACCGGCCACGCTGGGATTAATAATTTCTATGCCATCTACTGCCAGATCTTTGCTAAATAACTGGCGTAATTTCTGTTCCCCAACACTTAAGGTCATATAGCTCATAGGATGCGGGATTACTACCACCCCACCGCGCTCATGGGCCCATTCTACTGTAGCTTCCAGGGACTTAAACATTTTGAAGGGTTCTTCCACGCCATAAATCAGGATATGACCGTGGCGGCTGGTGACTTCCTGACCTATTAAAAGTTCAAAGCGGTAGTTATGTTTGGCTATTAGTTCACGAGCAGCCCACGCTCCCCGTAATTCATCGTGATCAGTAATGGAGATTACATCCAAATCGGTGTTATTTTGAACGTATTCGAGGACTTCTTCAACTGTGCCCATGCCATCGCTGGCCGTGGTGTGCATATGGAGGTCGGCTTTGCCGCGGCGTTTATTGGAGGGGGTATTTTCATCGGTTGCAGGGGAAATTCCCTCCTGCGTGTCCTCTTGTTCAGGTACTTGAGACAAAATTTTCTTATCCTTTTATAGGGCTTTCGCTTAGACCATTTTAGAGCTTCATTCTGAAGTCATTACCTTGTTGGCTGAGTACCAAAGCGAAAGTCGTATTTTAAGTGTTTCCATTTATTCGAGCAGTCCATCTATAAGCCATTATACAATACCCCATCGGGGCAAGCAATTAAATTTTACTGTCCTTGACGACCTATGCCCCTGTAGTTCAGGCCGTTACTTTTAAAAAGTGCTGCCGCAACTCCGGCAAATATGACGGTAGTGAGCGGAATTACTACTTTTAGGGAATAAACCGAAAGTGGTTAAATTAGCAATTTTGTAAGCTTAGAGCTAACTATTATTTAAAATGTCAAGAGTGTAATGATGGAATGCTTGACTATATTATTATTCTTTGTTAAAGTTTGTTCATAGCAAGCAATGTGCTGGTAAAAGATTAAACAGCCCTTTTGAGTGAGTGATGAGACATAGCTAGATAAGCTGGGGAGATAAATTGGCCTTCAAGCTTTTTATTGTTTATTCAGGTAGGCAATATAAGTTAAGCCCATTACCTTCCTCTAATATGATTTTAGTAGATAAACCCACCAAATTGTATAAAGATGAGATAAATAGAGCCCTGGGATTGGTTATTCTCGAACAAGGTGTCAGGTTTATTTAACCTGATTTTTCAAAGCGAAAAACTTAATAGGTTGCTTTTATAACAGGCAAAATTCCTTTCAAGTGAAGTTTTGAAACCTGTTTGATTTGGCTTCCCTTTGGAACTCTATAACAATAAGTTCCTTGCAGACTGGGGAGTTATGAATTACAACTTAAAATCACTCAAACGCCGTAGGTCAAAGTCAACCAACGATTTGATTGTAATTTCTGCTATAAGTTTAGTAGTCTTTATACTATCATGTCTTTTTGAACTTTTTGAAGTCATAGCAGAATTCAGCCTTTCCCTCAAAAATTATTGGGTAGATGAATTACTGGTTGTTTTAATTATTTTGCCAGTTGCTTTTGCCTTCTATTCAATGCGACGTTGGCAGGAGCTTAACCAGGAAGTTCAATTACGCCGTCGAATTGAAGAACTGTCCGAGGGTCAGAATCAGATACTCGAGATGATTACGGTGGGTGATTCCCTCCCCAAAATCCTTGAAGCACTAGCCCTCCTAATTGAACGCCAAACATCCGATAGCACTTTTTGCGCAATAATGTTGCTGAATAGCCAGGAACAAAAATTACGCTTAGGGACGGCCCCCAACCTGCCCAAAAGTTTTACCAGTAAACTTGATGGTGCTGCCATCGGCCCCAAAAATGGATCGTGTGGTACTGCCGCTTTCCTCGGTAAACCGGTCTTTGTTTCCGATATAGCTAACGACCCTCTTTGGGCAGATTATCGGGGATTAGCCCTCAGTCATGGCTTGCGGGCTAGTTGGTGTATGCCTATATTATCCAATTCCAAAAAGGTTTTGGGCACGTTTGCAATGTACTATAAGTCACCAAAAATCCCAACCCCTTTCCAACTACAATTAATTGAAGCGGCTACTCATATCGCTGGAATCGCAATTGAGCGAAAACAAGCCTTTGAACAGATTAAATCGGCTAATACTCGGCTGTCGGCTCTTTCCCAACAATTGGTAGAAACTCAGGAAGTGGAACGCCGCTATATTGCCCGTGAACTGCATGATCAGGTTGGGCAGGCACTTACCGCCCTCAAAATTAACCTGCAAGTCTCCCAAAACATGAGTCTCTCCACCGCCTTGTCACCGCACCTGGAAGAAGGGATTTCGATTGTAGAGTCCACCCTCCAGCAAGTACGAACCATGTCACTGGATTTACGCCCTTCCTTATTGGATGATTTGGGTTTGCTGGCGGCCATGCGCTGGTATATTGACCGATTTTCCCAACGCACGGGTATTATTCTAATCTTCAACAGCGATTTACAGGATACTCGTTTTCCGACCAATCTCGAAACGACCTGTTTCCGTATCGCTCAGGAAGCCTTGACTAATATTGCCCGTCACGCCAAAGCAACCAGAGTTGAAGTGAATTTATTCGCCGACGATGAATATTTACAGCTATCTATTTATGATAATGGAATTGGTTTTGATGTTCAAAAAGCCCTGGAGAAAGCAACCGGTGGTGCCAGTTTAGGGCTGTTAGGTATGCAAGAAAGGGCTATTTTAAGCCGAGGACAGCTCATATTTGAATCCGCTCCTGCGGCTGGGACCAGAGTCAAGGCAAAATTAAGCTTGGAAAAAGCACTATCGAGAGAGTAACTATAACCCAATGAATCCTATCAGAGTCCTGCTTGTAGAAGACCATGGCCTGGTCAGAGCCGGAATACAAGCCCTATTGCAAAAAATTTCAGGGATAGAGGTCGTTGGCGAGGCCGGAGATGGGAATGAAGCCCTGGCTTTAATCGCATCCTTAAAACCTGATGTGGTTTTAATGGATATAACAATGACAGGCATGAATGGACTTGAAGCCGCCCGTAAAGCGCGGGCTATCTCAGATGTCCGGGTTATTATGTTATCTATGCATAATAGCGAGGAATATGTTTATCAAGCCCTGAAAGCCGGAGCGGTTGGCTATTTATTAAAAGATGCCGGGATTGCCGAATTGGAAATGGCGGTAAAAACAGTTGCCAATAACCAGACCTTTTTTAGCCCAGCCGTTACCAAACATATTATTTCAGATTATATGCAACGGGTTGGTGGCGAGGTTAGCCCACTGGAACGCCTTACCCCTCGCCAACGGGAAATTTTGCAGCTAATCGCCGAAGGTCATACCACCAAGCAAATCGCCGAATTGCTCAAGGTTAGCGTCAAAACTGCCGAAACCCACCGCGCCCAATTGATGAACCAACTTGATATACACGACGTGACTGGTCTATAGCAAGTTGCATAATTATAGAGCCGGGATATTGTAGCCACAATGCTTAAACCAGGCCAGGGCATCTTGGGAAGTAATTAAAGTTAAAGCTTCCTCTAAAGCTTTTTCTAAAGCTTCTTTAGTTCTGGCCCCAACCG
>JBBQZS010000077.1:0-27059 GCA_038207495.1 Chloroflexia bacterium | reverse complement strand
GATAGATTTGTTACTGACCGATATAATAATGCCCGGAATAAATGGCAAGGAATTAGCCGAACAGTTAGTAACCCTCCAACCCGAATTAAAGGTATTGTATATGTCCGGTTACAGCGATAAACAGGTTATTCATAAAGTTATGGATAACGATAATATAACCTTTTTGCAAAAGCCCTTTACTCCAACCACCCTGCATCAAAAAATACGTTCGATATTAGGCTGAAAGTTGTTCTAACTTTTTATTTATTTGGGGTTACTTACCGCTGAAGGGTGAAAGTGGTTCATCTACAAAGTGTGCAGATCCTATTTGGTGCCGTCAGCACTGGCACTTTTTCCACTACCCCAGGTTTTGGGCAAGGCAAACTGGTGGTAGCCATTGATGACCTTCATCAAGGCTTGCTCTAACTTATCTTCATCAATATGATGCTGATTAATCCAACTTAACTGGCAGCGGTCCACCCCATCTACCGAGCGGGCGGTTTGGCTGGGGCCTAATTGGCAGCCATAACCGAAAACGGTCGTATGATAACGTTTGATTGGCTCGTCCAGTTTGGCCTCATAGCCCGAGAGGGGCCAAAGGGAGCCGTCCAATTTAACCAATTTTGAGTGTCACTCAGAATTCCCAGGACATTTGGGTCGGTTTCGGACAATCTTTGAGCGATAAACTCCTCCAGTTCGGCTAAACCGTCGGGGTTTGCTTTCTTCTCAGTTCGTTTCAGGTGAGGGATGCCAGCGATAATTTCAACTTGCTGGTTAGCTTGAAAAGCCTGGTCGCTGGTTTTAGCTACCCCTCCAGCCAGTTGCGCAGGTGGCTTACAAAAGCTTTTGGCTCATTGGGTAAAACCCAGCATCTCGCCATAAGCCGCTACTTCTTTGTCATATTGCTCAAGCGGAATAAGTTGGTCGCGGTAATCGGCATACTGGCTATTCCCTGCCACATATAGGTCGGCACTTTCAAGCTCTGACATAATCTGAGAAAAAAGACAAACTTCAAAATGACGGCGGTTTAGCTGCTCGGGATAAGCTTCCCGGTTACGCTGACCTGTTACCAAACGCCACCAACCGGGTGGGGTCCAGCTCAAATCCAACTGTTTGGGCGGTGCCATAAGGTTAGTAGGACTTAGAGTTGATAACCAGTCGCCTCGCTTGGCTTCATTATCTACCAAAAAGTGAAAAGCTTCTTCCAACGCTTTATCAGCACTGGCACAGTGGAATTTAACCACCTTGATTAAGTGGAAGAGGGTCGCCCGATGCCTTTTGTAAAAGGGCCATAGAAAAGAAAAATAGTTATTGCCAGCGTGGCTGACATGGGCTTCACAGTCGGTTAACACCTGCTCACAACGACTACCCAATACTGCATCTACTTTTGAAAAACTATCTTCAATAGTGCCTTCTGTCTGGTAGGCGGTCACTACCTCGCGCAAGGTTAGAATTAAATTATCGGCGTGTTCCTGATGATCAGCCTGGTATTGTTCCAGGGCGGCCTTAGCTTTATGATGAATGTTTAACATCCTTTTGATAAACATTTCGGCCACATCATCCAATAGCTGAGACCGGCTAACACTGATTAAACAGACCGTCAGAGTATAGTTTGGCGACATCTAATTGGAGCATTCGGCCGGCATCAAACGCTTTAGCTTCCGCTGCAAAATGGCGAATTTTCACATAAGGAATATTTTCCGGGATTTCCTGACCAATCTTGTATTCAGAAAGAGCGGTCAATCGCTCTAGTAAGTCCTGTTAATGAGTGAGAGTAGGGCGGCCTGGCTCTTTTTCAATTCAATGTAAGGGGTTAGATGAGTAAGAGGGTCTGGTTAGAAAAGCTGATTGAGTTTGGCCCAGGTTCGGTCATTTATTCGATTGTAGACCTGCCAATAAAAAGAGAGATACAGGGTTGCACGCACTTGTCTGGCCGCTCTTAGCAAGGTTGTAAAGCCCGGTAATTCAAAGCGTTGCCGCACTAATTCTACAATAGCCACATTGATAATGGGTTAGAGAAATTGGACAATCTAGTAAGGTAAAGTAGGGTGTATACTAAGGACTATGACAACAAGCAGAAAAAGATATACACCGGCATTTAAAGCCCAAATCGTCCAGGAACTCCTCAAAAAGGGTTTCAGTTTTGTATTTCCACTTTACCACTAAATTTTACGCAGACCCTGGTTTTTCTTGACCATTAGTCGGGCACCAACCTGACCCAGATTCGTTTTAGCTTTGACCGTAGCACTGAAGGGCAGGTGTTTTTAGACAATCTCGGCTTCTGCTCATAACAGGTTTGGTTAATTAATTGGCAACTTCTACCTCGCCTATTTGAACTGGATTATTCACCACAGAGACACCTTTTTTCTAATTGAATTTTGCAGTGTCTCTGTGGTGAAAATCAAACCTTTTCAGGTTACTTCATGTTGACTTACCAGGGTTAGGACACCTTTTGTAACGAAATTAATAAACGTCCATTAACCACCTCAGTTTTTAGCTTGTCGAGGGGGCGCGGGGCGGGGCCTGCTACATTCTTGCCCATTAAATCATATTCGCTGCCATGACAGGGACATAAAAAGCGGTTGGCTGTTTGTGACCAGCTTACTTCACAGCCCATATGAGTACAAATGTCACTGAGGACCACGAATTGGCTACCCACTTTTAGTACAAAAACTGTTGCGGGTTTATCGCTAAATTTTAGGGTTAGCGGTCGGGGGGTGATGTCCGAAAAATCCGTAATTGCCCCAGCGTCTACCGACCCGCCCGCAGTCTGCACAATAGCGGCCTGGGTAGTTGAAACCGTGGGCGGAATTCCTACAGTTGCTACCGCAGCGGGTGCCCCTGAAAGGGTTATATCGGCTATATCGGCGGCGGGTTTGGTGGGAACAATCGTTACGGTACGATAGCCGATAGATTGAAGCAACTCACTCGCTGGCAATTTATAAGCGTTAGGCTTCTCTACCCCTGGACGGTGCTGGGGGAAGGCCGTAGCGTTAGCGGTGTAAAAGTGAATATTCCCTTCAACTTTGCTAAGAACCTGATGGATATGCCCGTTCAGGATTGTAACGGCACTATAAGACATAAGCAAAGCTAAAACCGGGCCAGCATCCTTGGTTTCCCAACCCCAATCAGGATAAACCGAGTAGAGCGGAACATGGGCAAAAACAATAATCGGGGTATCTTTTTTAACCGCTTGAAGGTCTTTGGTTAACCAATCTATCTGGGTTGCCCCCAGACTTCCAAATTGGTCTAACTCCCCTGAATTAGAAAGGGCAATAAAATGTACCCCTTTGTAATCCAGGCTATACCAAGACTTGGTACTGTTTGGGGATAGAAAACGTTGCCGATAGCCCGCCCCCTTATCGTTCACCAGGTCATGCTCACCCGGCACATAATAAACCTTGTCGGTTTTGATAGTATTCATTATCTGGAAAGCCTGTTCAAACTCCTCCGGCTTGGAGTTGTGCGAAATATCGCCTGTATGTAGCACCAGGGCGGGGCGTTGGGGTAGGGCGTTAATGCGGTCTACACTCTGTTTAAGCGTACCAACCACATCGGTATTAACTCCATCAGTATTGAAACCAATATGACTATCGCTTAATTGCACAAAAGTAAAGCCTTCGGTCGGAGGGGTCGGCGTAGCGGTCAGGTCACCACAGGCTGCCAGCAAACCCCCAGATGAAACTGCCCACACAATCCCCGTACCGCTCCAGGCCATACATTTCAGGAAATTACGGCGTTCATTGCGGCGGTCTATATTTTCACCAGTAACCGTTTCAGGTTGTAGTTTTTTATCCAAAATAGATCTCCTTTTGCTTAATTTTTTGGAACTCAAAGGGCGTAACAAACCTATCCAGGGCTGTTAAACACTATCCCGGCGTAAAACTGTTTATATTTAGTAGGTGGATTAATTCAAAAGGTTGAATTCAAGCAAAAACTCAGGTCAGGGATTGGATTAACTGAATAAATTCCTCCAAATCTTTAGGGCTTACATCAGAAATTACCCAATAATTCATCCCCGCTTTAGACCAGTGATAGATATAGAAGCCCTGAATAGTTGAAGATTTAAGGGCTACCTTACTTCCACCCTGAGTGGGCCACAAAAACATATTGATAAGATGTTGGCGTTTTTGATAAATCAAGGCCGCTACCATCTGGTTGTTTAAATAATCTAAACGCCCGCCCAGGAGGGGAAAACCCTTGTCTGCCAGGTCTTCCACAGGAGGGGAAAAATCCAGTTTGTTGTTAAACCAGGGTTTGACGGTGTGCTGGTCGCTGGAAGTAACATCGGTTAGATGATTCACCATCAGAGAGCGGACGTGGCTGGCAACTATTTCTTTCGATAAGGCATCATCATTTGAGCCATTCTGGAAAAAAGCAAAAAACCCGATACTAACTACTACAACAGCGGCGATGGCAGCAGCAACTCCCAGAATTACCCTACCAGGGCGGCGTTGGTTTACCTTATGGAGCGATTTCTGGACTCGGCGGCCCAGATTTGGCGGAGTATTAAAATACAATAACCCACTATTAAAGGCCACTTTAAGGCTTTGTTGGTTTTGATAAATAGCCAGACAGGTTGGGCAGCTTTTAAGATGGTTTTCTATTTCCAGATTTCTAACTAAATCCAGTTCGCCATCCAGATACGCTTCTATTAAATTTTGACATTCGTTACAGGTCACAGGATTCCTTCTTGTCGAATTATTCTGCCAGAGATTTTTGTAATTGTTTGCGGGCGGGGGCCAGCCTGGACATTACGGTACCAATTGGAATCGCGATTAGCTCGGCGATTTCTTTATATGATAGATATTCCAGCTCCCGCAGAATAATAATCTCCCGATACTCCACTGGTAATTCTGCCAGGGCTTGCATCAATAATTTGTTATTGATATTTTGTAGCACCAGTTTTTCTGGATTAAAATCCTCTGAACCCTGGTCATGCAACTCTTCATCAAAAGCCGTAGTCAATTCGTGCAGTTTCTTTTGCGGCAAACGACTATAAAAGGTATTGCGGACAATCTTAAGAAGCCAGGTACGGCTATTTTGCCCTTGAAAACCATCAAAGAATTTGAAAGCACGCAAATAAGCTTCCTGCACTAAATCTTCCGCGTCCTGATCGTTGTGGGTCAGCCAGCGTGCAAGATTATAGGCTGCCGGTAGATGCGGCATTATATTATGTTCAAAATAACTCAGTCGGTTTAGCAATCAATATCACATTCCTTTTGATAGCCTTCATATAGTAAGACTGCTTTTATGCCGGATTTATTCCCAACTTTTCGGGCAAATTAAAAACTGATTAGTCTGACGCTAGAATACTATACCGCCTCTCGCCTGGGGTTTACTCCGCATGTAATTTTTTTACTTACAGTAGCAAAAGATTGTGGAGATAGGGAAGGGGCTTGCCCAACGGGTACAAAGTGAACAGGGCAAGTACCAGGAGCGAATGGTAAGACGCTTAGAGAAACTGGGCTAGGAAGTAAGCTTAAAGCAAGCGGGTTAGGTAGCACCAGCCACCTGGGTAGCTTTTAACAAAACTGAAACTCGGGGTGAACAGCACTTGCTAACATCCCAGCAAGTGGGGCAGACTTTGTTATTGCTGAGATTTTTGAAAGTATACCGGTGAATCGCACAGCTTAATACTCAGATATTTCAAAGAGACCAGTTAAAAGCGGGGGAGATTCATAAAAGCCAAACCTTCAGTTTTTGCGCTGAAGCTTTTCGTTTACTCTCCAGAATCGAAATTAGAACCAATATCCAAACAAAAACATGCTGCAAGAGCTACAAAATAGCTTGATGCTGAAAATGTTCTGAAAAATCTCCCCCGCTTTTAATTGGTCTCCACTAAGGGCGGTAGAATTATGTTTGAGGGCACGCCCTCGGAACTTTTGAAGACCACCAATTCCCTCACCAGCGAGTATTTGCACCGCTAGTTACGAAATCTTAGGGTTTAGCAAGAGCCTCTTTAAGATGATCCCATCCCATCAGGCTCTCGTGCTCTCCTCGGTGTAATTACCCCCTTAAGGACTTTAACCTAACCTCGTAAGGCTCGGATAGTTGACCGGTAAGATAAGGGATTGATTTTAGCTGCCACCATCACCGGCCCCTTGTGCCCTGCTATTTTAGCCATAACCTGCTCAAACTCCGCTTCATCATCAGCTGAATAGACGGCTATTCCAAATGCTTCCCCTAGTGCAAGCCAGTTAATCGGGCCTAGTGATATACCATTGGTCTTGTAGCCTCGTTGTTCCTGTTTTATTTTAATTAGACTAAGTTCTCCGTCATCAAATACAATAACCCGGATTGATAGATTTTCGCGGACGGCAGTTTTAAGCTCGGATAGGCACATTAGTAATCCGCCATCCCCTGTAAGGGCCACTACGCTTTGGGTAGGATCTAATAAAGCAGCTCCAATTGCAGCCGGGAGAGCAAAGCCCATCGTAGCCAGTCCGTTGGAAATCAAAATGCCGTTAGGGACATTAGTAGGCCAGAGTCCCATTGCCGGAAACATATGCGCCCCGGCGTCTACTGTGACTTGCCTTGGAGAAAGAGCGGCAGCTACTAACTCGACAACTCTATGAGGTAATAAAGTATTGGGTTCACCTTCCGGGCGCATAGCTGATCTTTGGTGGTTAACTTGCAGCTGCAACCAGTTAAAATCCCATTCATTTGAGCTGTTGAGATAGGTACCAAGCAGTTCAAGTTGTGGGTTTATTTCTCCAACTAGAGCCGCCGTCACAGGCAGATGGGTTTGCTTCATAGGGTAGGTATTACAACTAATCAAAGGCGTGATATTATTCCAAGGTGTTGCCAATAGTTCTACCGGATCCAAACCAATTGCAATAAACAGGTCCGCCTGTTCCAAAACGGGTCTCTCTAAAGCACCGTTGGTCAGAATCCCAGCAAAACATCGGTGCAAATAAGGAATGACACCCTTGGCCTTATAAGTAACCAAGGCCGGTAAATTATAGCTTTCGCAAAAACTAAGCACCGAAGAGACGTTACGGGCATCTAAACCCAACAACACTAGAGGGCGACGAGCCTTTCGGAGTAAGTGCTCCACTTCTAGCGGTATTAAACTTAAATCCTCGACTTTAGTAGCTACTTCGTCAAAGGGGCCCACGCCGTCAGAGAATGCAGGATTTCCATCTGAAAGATTTGTCGCACTGATACTAGCTGAATAATCCAGGTGAACCGGGCCACGGCGTGGTTCAAGGGCCAGTGCAGCGGCTAAACTAACTGTTTTCGCAGCATTGGCGGTGGCAAGTCGGGTACTCCATTTAGTAATTGGTCTGAATAGTTCGGTTTGATTAAGGGTCTGGTGTTGCATAATTGTCTGCAGGTTATCACTATGGCAATCCGTAAAAACCAAAAGTGGAATTCTATCCAGGAAAGCGTGAGCCACTCCATTTACAATCGAGGCGGCCCCTGGTCCCAGCGTGGCCAGGCAAGCACCTGGCTTGCCCGAAATTTCAGCCTGCGCGCAGGCCATGAAAGCCGCCGCAGTCTCAGTATGGGCCATTATAAAAGGCAAACCGACCTTCCCGGCTGCTTCCACCAGATCGGCATTACTTCCGCCTCCCGGCATCCCAAAGAGGTGGCTAACCCCCGCTTTTATTAAACTCTGAATAATATCATCGGATAAAGTGGGCATACTAGTTTTATTTTCCACCCTATGATACCTACTTGTACTAACTGCTCGAAAACTTGTTGCACAAGTATCTTTACTTTTCCTACATATGATTTGCTACCGTAGACAATTAAAAGCCCTCCAAAAGGAGGGGAATGAAAGCCACCGGAAGGGGCATAGTTTCATTCAAAAAGTGTTCAAGTAGATTCAAACCCAAATTAAACAAACTTAAATCAATCCGTTCAGTGCGATGAATGACTTTATACCAGCCTTCAGTTAAGGCGACTGTACCGAGATAAACTAGCCATAAATAAGCCAGACAAGCCGCCAGGAGTAACCATTCTAGCCGTTTGGGCTCTTTCAAATGGCTCTTGTCCAGGTGAAAACCTCGGCTTTTCTGGTAACTAAAGAAAGTCTCAATCCGAAAGCGTTTCTTATAGTACCAGACTGCTTCGGTGGCTAGTTCCAGGTTAGTCACCAGATAAAGTGGTTCAAGGTAAGGCTTTCGCCGAATTGCCATGGCTGTTAGTGGGGGTTTGCATAACCCCCCGAAACGGTGGATTCGGCTTCAATTAGAACTCGCCTCTCCTCAGCCTAGCTGCACTGTCTTAATAAGTATACTTTCTGAGACCCTAATCTTGACCTGTCTTAAATTATGTCTCATAATGCCATTATCTTAACATCTAGAATCTCTTTAGACAACAGATGTAGCTTAATTGGGTATGCCAGGGTCAGTTCGGTGGAGCATGGTCTGGAAATCCAGCAAGCTAAACTCAAACACTGGGCAAAGCTCTTTGAGGAGAAGGGTAGTGGCGCTTCCGACAAACGCCCCCGTTTAAAAGCCTGCCTGGAATATGTTCGGGAAGGGCGATATTCTGGTGGTTACTCGCCTGGATCGTCTGACCCGCTCCACCCTGCATCTCCGCCAGATTGCGGAGGAACTCAAACGTAAAGAGGTTCATTTGCAGGTTTTGGATCAACAAACCACTCGTTCCAGGCCAAAAGCGACGCGGATGTAAAATTGAATAATCGCGGCCTTTTTCTCGCTAACCACATTTTTGCAACACAACAGGATCCTAAAGGGACTCGCTCATCGTTCGCATTTGAATTTCAATAATTCGAGAACCGGGGGATTGGATACAAGCCAGCAATACTGCGCTGGCTACATCTTCCGGTTCCAGCATTGTCGAAGACCCCACTCCCGCCTCCGTCCGGCCTTTACCCAGTGCAAATTCAGTCTTTACCCCACCAGGACAAATTACCCCAACTTTAATGCCCTGCTGCCGCAATTCCTTATCCAACGCCTGGGCAAAGCCGACCTGAGCAAATTTAGTAGCACAGTACACCGCCTCTCCCGCGAACCCGTAAATCCCAGCCATGGAGGAAATTATTAAAACTGTACCCGATTTCTGCTCTGTCATCACCGGTACAGCATGCCGAGAGAAAAGGAAAGTACTCCGCACGTTAGTATCCATCATCTCGTCGTACTCTTCAGCAGTGGTTTCCACTAGATTCTTGTAATTTCCGACCCCTGTATTGTTAATAAGAATATCCAGCCGACCAAAATTCTTGACTGCCGCCTGAACCGACTGTATGGCAGTCTCTTCCTCTCTGGCATCCCCAATCACCGATACCGCCTTTCCACCGATAGCCCGAACCTTTTCTTGAAGTTCCGCCAGGCGTCCATCCCGTCGGGCAGTCAGCACCAGGCTTGCTCCTTCTTCGGCCAAGGCCAGGGCACAGGCCCTTCCAATTCCAGCACTTGCCCCTGTTATTAGTGCTACTTTTCCAGCTAACTTGCTACCCATGCTCATTTCCTTTCGTTTCTCGTTTCTTGAGTGTTATTTTCCTATATCATTTTTCCGCTCCCTAGACCGGAAAAAATGTAATCTTCACGGCGGCTTTTGCTATAACTTGATTCTCATTCTATTGATAATCAAATGCTTAACTTTCAACTGAATAGTACCTCTACCAAAATTTGGAAAGTAGGCTGGGCAAGTCAGCTATCCCGCCTTAAGCCCAACCTTCTAATTCGGCAGTTTCTATTTCTTTGTCACAAATTAGTAGCCTGACAACTATACTCCTAATGCTCTAATGACAAAACTTCAAGCTCTTCGGGTAGTTATATTGATTGGACAAAAAGAGTCGCTAAGGGGAAATTGCTTATTGCAAAGCCTTTTCTTTTTTGGAATATCTGTTAGCATCAAAAGAGTCTAGAAATAGCAGGTTGAACTCAAAAGTCAGTTTTTGCTGGTCTTAGCGACGATTCCTGTCCGATTCGTGTTCCTACCCGAAGTGCCTTAGCCCATTCTTGCCCGTTTGCGGGGGAATAGTGCATGAGGCTAAAACCAGTTTTAAGAGATTTTCGACCTGCGGCTACATCTGTAATATAACCCGTAGCGATGGCTTGTAATAGAATATTTCCCAGAGCAGTTGCTTCAACTGGCCCGGTTATAACCTCGCGGTCACAGGCTTCAGCCGTAAACTGGCCCAACAATTCGTTCTGACTACCCCCACCCACTACCCGAATTGCTTCAAGGTGGTAGCCCAATAAATTTTCCAATTGCCCTATCACCACCCGATATTTAAGGGCAAGACTTTCCAGGCAACAACGGATAATTTCGCCGGGACTTTGCGGAACAGGCTGCCCGGTACGCCTACAGAAGTTTTGAATAGCTTCCGGCATATTAACTGGATTCAGAAAGTCGGGCGCGTCCGGGTCAATCAGGCTGGCAAAGGCGGGGTTTTGCTTAGCCATCTGCGCCAACGTTTCCCAATTATAATTTTGGCCTTCTTCCTGCCAGATTCGTTGACATTCCTGCACTAACCAGAGGCCCATCACATTTTTTAGCAAGCGGGTTGTGCCAGCCACTCCCCCTTCGTTGGTAAAGTTTAGGGCTAAGGCGGAGGAGCTTAATATGGGGCTTTCAATCTCTACTCCCACCAGACTCCAAGTGCCACTGCTTAAAAAGGCAGTTTGTTTATCAAGAAAAGAGATGCCCGCTACTGCACTAGCGGTATCGTGCGTGCCGGGGGCCACAATTCGGACGGGTATTTCCTGAGTTATACCTATTTCTTTTGCAAGTTCAGGCCGTAATTCGCCCAGAACAGTTCCTGGTTGGATAATTGGCGGTAAGAAGTGGGTCGGAATACTGAGTTCGGCTAGTAGCCCTCGCGCCCAATCTTTTTCTTTAACCGAAAAAAACTGAGTGGTGGTCGCGTTGGTATACTCGACTACTTTCTGACCACATAGCCGGAAATGAAACAGGTCGGGTATCATAAGTAGGGTAGTGGCTTGGTCCAATAACGCCCTATCCGTCTGAGCCTGACTATATAGCTGGTAAAGGGTATTGAAGGGCAGGAACTGCAGCCCGGTTTCGGAGAATATTTGGGCTCTTGGCACTTTCTCCAGAACCTTAGCCATTAGCCCGTTGGTGCGGTGGTCGCGGTAGTGATAGGGCAATTCTAGCAACTGGTCGTTTTTATCCAGCAAAGCATAATCCACCCCCCAGGTGGCCACCCCAATGCTGGTCAGGGGTTCTTTAGTTTTCGTCGTGTAAAGGGCGATACCTTTTTTAATCTCCAGCCAGAGTTGCTCAATATCCCACCGTAAATGCCCCTCTAACCGCAGTGGGTTGTTAGGGAAACGGTGCAAATCCTGTAACTGAAAACTCTGACCGTCCCACCGTCCCCAGACTACCCGTCCGGTGCTGGCTCCCAGGTCTATCGCCAGGAAATTCGCCGCTGAACTCATCTTTGTCTTTTCCTGCTACCTGAGATAAGCCGAACTAACCCCACCATCTACGGTGATTACTCCGCCGGTAGTGCGACTGGCCCGCGGCCCTGCCAGGAAGCTGATAGCCTCGGCAATATTTTCGGGATAGACATTTACTCCTAGGGTGGTGCGCTTGCGGTAGAATTCGCCCAGCTCTTCGGGTTTGATGCTGTAGCTAGCGGCGCGGGCAGCTCGCCACCCGTCATCCCAGATTGAGCTTCCTTCCAGCACTCCATCTGGCATAACCGAATTGACCCTGATACCCTGCGCGCCCCCTTCTTCCGCCAGACAACGGGCTAGATGCAGCTCGGCAGCTTTAGCGGCACTGTAGGCTGAGGCGTTCTTTCCGGCGGCAACGCTGTTTTTGCTGGCGACATAAATCAA
The DNA here is from genome assembly GCA_038207495.1 of Chloroflexia bacterium. Taxonomy (GTDB): domain Bacteria; phylum Chloroflexota; class Chloroflexia; order Chloroheliales; family Chloroheliaceae; genus Chlorohelix. The sequence goes on along the minus strand of JBBQZS010000077.1, from coordinate 15,294 downwards.
GCTACCGCCCAACCCTTGCGTTTTCCAGACCTTAAAGGCTTCCCGGCTGACCAAAAAGTAGCCTTTTGCCAGAATATTAAAGTTACGATCCCAGGCCGCTACGCTGGTTTCTTCAATCGGGGCACTGGTGGCAATCCCGGCATTGGAAACCAGAATATCCAGGCCGCCATAAGCCACCACAACCTGCTCGATAGCATTGGCAACCGCTTCCTCACTGGTAACATCACAATAAGCCGCCATCCCCCGCCGGTAGCCGAATTTGTGTGATAGTTCGTCGGCAACCTTTTGCGCCCCATCCAGATTTATATCGAAGATTACCACATGCGCCCCATCCTCCGCCAAACGGCGGGCAGTGGCGCGCCCAATCCCACTGGCCCCCCCCGTGACCACCGCCACTTTACCCGCCAACTCACGGGGAGCGGGTTTAAGCTGCAACTTGTATATTTCCAGAGGCCAATATTCAACGGCAAAAACTTCCGCCGCGTTCAAGCTTTCAAAGCCCCCTAAAGCCTGACTACCCTCGATTACCCGAATAGCCCGGTGATAAAGTTGGCGACTGACATCCGCCAGTTGGGCATCACTGCCAGACGTAATCATGCCGATTCCCGGAATTAGTATTACGCGGGGATTAGGGTCAAACATCTGGTCGCCGGGTTGACTATTAGTCTCAAAATATTCCTGATAACGCTGGATGTAACCAGCAATTCCCTCCTTGAGTTGTTGCTTTAAGGTTTCAACCCCGCTATCGGGCTGCCATTCTATAAAAAGGGGCTGGCGTTTGGTATGCACCAGGTGGTCAGGACAAGCGGCACCTAAAGCCGACAACCGAGCGGCATCGGCAGTACCCACGAAATCCATAACCTGCGGGCTATTATCGTATTGCAAAACCACACTCTGGCGGCTACTTAAAAGCCCTCTTAGCACCGGCAGTATTTGGCTCAGGACTTGTTGGACATTTTCAGAGGTAAGAGCGGGTATATCCACCCCGGCAAAGACTTTGCGCCCGTTTTTGTGACTTTCGATAAACTCTTCGGCTTGCTGTAAGACATTAATAGTTTTGTCGTAGGATTGTTTGCTGGTATCAGCCCAGGTGAGCAGCCCGTGTTTAGCCATCACCACTAGTTCAGCGCGAGGATTGGCCTTAACCCCTTCGCCAATCCATTTGCTGAGGGTAAAACCGGGACGAATATAATCTACCCAGACCATCCTGTCGCCCCAAATGCTTTCGCAGAGTTTCCGACCATCGGGCGCACAGGAAAGCGATATTATAGCATCGGGATGGGTATGGTCTACATGGGTTGCTGGAAAAAAAGAGTGCAGCAGGGTTTCGATGGATTGGCGGGGCCTGCCGATAGCAAAAGTGCATTTTGAAAGGTAGTCCAGCATTTCCTCATCGGTCATAGACTCGCGCTCTAACAAGGGGGCAATTTCCGCCAGTTTAAGGCCGGCAAAACCCTTTTCGGTTACAGTAGCCAAATCGCTACCACTGGCTTTAACCCACAAAACTTCGGTAGGGCGACCCAGATGGTCGGTTTCCATGAGCTTGACGGAGGTATTGCAACCATAGATGTTGGCAATAGAGCGGTCACGACCCAAAAGATTACTCCGATATACTAACCCATTCAGGTCGGGTAGTTGTTGGGCGGTGGCTTCATCCCACAGGCTGGGGGGTATTCTTAACTGCTGTTCGGTTGACATTACATTCCTCTTTTACTGAAAGCCTCCGCTAGTAGCGGCAAGGCCCCGTTCCTGGCGTATTTTTTCCTCATAACCACTGGCCCGATAGGCAATCAAGGGGTCGGGAGCTAATCCCATTTCCTCCCGCACCTGCATGAGCAATGGGCGCACATCAATCCGGTAGGCATCGGTCAGAATCCGGTGGGCTTCTAACACTTCACCCGCCTGTTGAGCCTGGGCTAACAAACCCTGTGGCACTAATAAAGCTTTGGTATAAATTTCCTGGCAATTCATTACCGAGTAAATTATCCCGCCCATCTTGCCCTCAATGTTGTGACACTGGTCTAGCATATAGGCTACCTGGCGGGCGGTAGTGCTGGCGGGTTCTGCGCTACTTTTTTCGGCATTCACCAGTTCGTGATAAATTAAAAATAGCTGGTAGGGATTAATGCTACCTACCGCTAAATCATCATCGCCGTACTTGCGGTCGTTATAATCAAAACCGCCAAGTTTCCCCTCGTCTAACAAATGCGCCACAATCTGCTCAATATTCGTCCCTTGCGCGTGATGCCCCAGATCAACCACCACCTGCGCCCTGTCGCCCAGCTTCATACACATACTATAAGAAGTTCCCCAATCCGGCACATCGGTGCTATAAAAGGCTGGCTCGAAAAATTTGTATTCCAGCAGCATTCGACTGTTGGCGGGTAGGTGTTTATAAATCTCGGTAAGAGCCTCTTCCATGCGGTGTTTGCGCTCACGCAGGCTGTCCTGGCCGGGATAATTTGTACCATCGGCGAACCACAGTTTAAGAGTATCGCTATCGGTATGGGTCATAATCTGGCAACATTCCAGAATATGGTCAAGGGCTTTCAGGCGGGTTTTGGCATCTGGATTACCCACCGAGCCCAGGCGGTAGGCATTGTCCTGGAACACATTCGAGTTAATAGCCCCGATTTTAATCCCCACGTGCTGGGCATACTGCTTCATTGCACTGAAATCATTATCGGCGGGGCGATCCCATGGGATGTGGAGGGCTACCGAGGGGGCGACTCCCGTCAACTTTTGCACCATTGCAGCATCTTCTAATTTCTGACTGGTGGTAGTAGCCGCGCCAGGCCATGGAAAAGCTTTAAAGCGGGTGCCACTGTTAGCAAAAGCCCAACTAGCAGTTTCGATACGCTGATTTTTCAAAGCCGTTTTGACCGCTTCCACCTCAAGGCCTTGCGCTGCCAGCGTTTCGACTAATAGTTCATAGGCTGCATGGTGGGTGCTGGTCGAATGGATATTCGTCATAGTAGCGGTTTCCTTCCTGGTATCAGTCTAAATGGAATACCTCAGTCAGCTCTGCAAACATTTCGTCGGGCCGGGAGTTGTTGGTCGACTCAAAAAAAGGAGCCATCATTATCTGCCAGCGACTATTGACCTCCTCCACTGCCATCCGGGACTGCGCTTCTTGCAAACCAATGGGGGTTTCAAAATAACCGAACAGCAGCCCATCCTCCCGCAAGAACAGGCTGTAATTGTGCCACCCTGCCTTACTAAGAGCCTGGAGCATCTCAGGCCAGACCTGTTTATGAATTTGTTTGTATCCCTCAAGCCGCTCTGGTTTTACCTTGAGCAAAAATCCTACTCGCTTCATAACTAACCTTGCCAATTAAATCCGTGTTATTCCCCCTTCCCTGGATCAGGGAAGGGGGCTAGGGGGTTAGGTTTGATAGCCTATCCCCTGTACGGTATTTAGAAGTTGAAATTATCAATATTAGTCGCATCGAACACGGTGGGCTTGCCTAGAAGCACTACCCCATCCTTGTCAATGGTGTAGGAGCCCAACTTGCCAGCCTTGAAAGTTTCGCCCGCTTTGCCCTGAATCTGCCCGGTTGAAATGGCGTTCAGAGTGTAAATCGAGAGATAGCCCAGGTCGCCAGGATTCCACAGGGCAAAAGCCGGAGACGCGCCGCTCTTAACGAAGGTACGCATTTGGTTGGGCGTACCCAGGCCCGTCACAATCACCTGTCCGATTTTCTTGGCATCGGTAACTGCCCGCCCGGAAGCCGCAATCCCAACGGTGGTGGGCGAAATAATACCTTTGAGGTCAGGGTAGGTTTTCATCAAGCCCTGGGCTTCAGTATAACTTTTCTCGTCCTGGTCGTCACCATAAACCGTCGCCACCAGTTCCAGACCAGAGTTTTCGGGCTTTTTGAGTTCTTCCTTCATAAACCCAATCCAGGTATTCTGGTTAGGGGCGGTGGAGGTCGCGCTCAGGATGGCAATTTTACCCTTGCCGCCGATAAGCTTGGAGATGAGTTGAATCTGACCGCGCCCAATATCTTCGGCGTTGGCCTGATTGATATGCACCAGCCGACCAGATGGCGCAATATTTGAGTCCCAGCTAACTACCGGGATTTTCTGCTCGATGGCGGCTTTCCCAACCGGGGCCAGCGCGTCCGCATCGTTGGCGGAAATTGCCAGACCGCTTACTTTTTGGGCAATCAGCGAGTTAAGCAACTGGATTTGCTGGGTAGCATCCGCCGTTGCCGAGCCCTGATAGGTTACGGTCACGCCCAGTTCCTTAGCGGCTTCCTGCGCGCCCTTGTTGGCGGTATCAAAATAAGGAATACCCAGAGCTTTAGGAACCAGGATAAAAGTCTTGTTCCCACCCGCTGCCGCCGCTGCGGTGGTGGTTGCGGCTGCCGCTGTAGTAGCGGCGGCGGTGGTCGCCACAGGCACAGTAGTGGCAGTGGGGTCGCCACAGGCCGCCAGTACGGTAAGCAACATCAGGCTCACCAGTAATAAGTTCAATCGTTTGTTACGCACTTTAATCATCCTCCTCATAAATGTTATTGGGTTTTGAAAACCCTTGCTACTAAACCAGGCTATTGCGAATTGTGTGAAAAATGTACTTGATATTCTTCTTCTAACGCGCCAATACCAGTGTCCGCGACCAGAAGAAGAAAATGCCAAACAGCACGGCTACTGTTACTACTCCCGCCAGCCTGAAAATGGTACCCCTGTTCCAATTCAAGCCACTGGCTAGTTGTTTTCCAAATCTGGGAAGTAGTATCGAAAGAATTAACAACAAGCCGATAATAATATCCTGCACCTGCCCCTGTAGGTTGATAAGTCCCATACCAAAACGCAGAATACCCACCAGAATCAGAGCCAGCACCGCCCCAATCATCGTGCCGCTACCACCGAAGATGCTAACTCCACCCAGCACCGTTACTGTTATGACCGTAAGCTCCAGGCCAGTGCCGATGTCCGGGCGAGTACTACCAAAACGGGCCGCCAGAATAAACCCGGCGATTGCCGCCATCACGCTCGATAGCACAAAGATAATCATTTTGATGCGGTCTACTGGTACGCCCGAAAAGCGACTGGCTTGCTCATTATTTCCGATGGCGAAGATATAGCGACCAAAGGTAGTTTTGTGCAGTACCAACCCAAAAATCAGGGCAAACCCGCCGAATATCAATAGCGAAAACGGAATACCAGTGCTACCCATCGTACCTTGCCCCAGGAAAGTAAAACTCTCAGGATAACCCCGCGCCGCCTGGTCGCCCAGCAAGGCATAAGCCAACCCCCGATAGAACGATAAAGTACCAATTGTAACCGCCAGCGAGGGCAGCTTTAGTTTTGCGATAAGAAAGCCGTTTAGCAATCCGGCAAAAATACTGGCAATCAGAGCGACCAATACCGCCAGCCAGATATCCCACCCACCCATAAACAGCCAGCCCATTAGCGAGGCTGACAACCCTAGCGTTGAAGCAATCGAAAGGTCAATGTTACCAGTGGCAATCACAAACACCATTGGCAACATCATGATGCCGATTTCCATAAAGTCGGAGGTAGTGCGTAGCAAGTTGCTGGTGTTCAGGAAGTAGGGCGATAACTGGCTGTTGGCGAAGGCTACGGCGATAATCAGGATTACCAGCAACCCTTCCCAGCGCAACACTCCCCGGCGTATAGCGATTAAGTTTAGTTTCATTGCCCTGTCTCCTAGCGTTTCCTTTTAGAACTAAACCGCTTTAACCGCCGCAAGATAAACGAGTCAACCACCACCGCCAGCAAAATAAGGAGACCTTGCGCCGCCAATTGCCAGAAAGGTGAGATTTGCACCAGCGTCAGGGAGTTATTGATAATACCCAGCAAGAACCCCCCTAGCACCACCCCCAGCACATTACCGCTACCGCCAAAGATATTTACCCCACCGACCACCGGAGCGGCCACCGTCTGAAGTTCAAAGCCGAGGGCGGTATTAGTCTGTGCCGATTCAAAGCGCGAAGCCCATAACACTCCCGCCAATCCACACAGGATTCCCGAAATCATGTAGACCGTGAAGATAGTTTGTTTAATTTGAATTCCAGCAAAGCGAGCCGCATCAGGGTTGCTCCCTACTGCAAAGATGTCTCGACCCCGCCGAGTATATTTTAGAAAGTAAAAGACCGAGATAATTACCACTATGGCAAATAGAATCAGGTTTGGAATGCCCAGGATAGGTGTGCCTTTAGCCAGTTCGCGAAATTCAGGCGGGAACTGAAAGGCATTTATCCACTTGCCGTTGCTGTAGAAAAAAATCAGACCACGATAAATACTGAGCATCCCCAAAGTGGCGATAATCGGTGGGACACCCCCCACCGCAATAATCAAGCCGTTAAGACTACCCAGCACCGCCCCTAAGCCCATCCCTAATGGAATTGCCAGAAAGGTTGGCATTCCAGGAAAAGCCGTCACGGTGTAGGAAACCATCATGGCGGTCAGGCCAATCATTGAGCCCACCGAAAGGTCAATTCCTCTGGTGATAATCACCATCGATTGAGCCAAAGCCACAATAATCAGGATTGAGATATTTAGCAGAATATCCCGGAAGTTATCGGCACTTAAAAAGGCCGAGTTGCGCAAAGTGACTAAGACCGAGAGCAGCACAATAAAAATTATGATGCCGGTTTCCCGGAACTTTACAAATATTTGCCAGAAGCGACGTTCGGGTGGGCTGGCAACTTCGGGTTTCTCGGCAATCATCCAAACTCCTAAGTAATAATTTCAAGCAATAGCGGCAGCCGCCATAAGTTTTTCGGGAGTGGCTTGCGCTCGGCTAAATTCGCCTGTCAGTTGACCAGCCCGCATAACCAAAATACGGTCACTCATTCCCAGAACTTCCGGCAATTCCGAGGAAATCATCAAAATAGCCATACCTTGCGCCGCGAGTTCACTCATCAAGCGATGCACCGCCGCTTTGGTGCCGACATCAATCCCTCTGGTCGGCTCGTCCAAAATAAGAATGCGGGGTTTGGTGCCCAGCCATTTCGCCAGCACCACTTTTTGCTGATTACCGCCCGAAAGCTGCCCAACCTTCTGCTCCACCCCTGCCATTTTCACCTCAAGCTGGACGGAGCCTTCCCTGGCAGCCTGGGTTTCTTTTTTCTTGTTGAGCCAGCTAAATCTGGCAAATTTGGCAATGACGGGCAGGGTGATGTTATTGGCAATACTCATGGCGAGAACCAGGCCATGCTCTTTGCGGTCTTCAGGGACGTAGCCGATTTTGAGCTGCATAGCTTTTTCGGGGCTATTGATGCTGACTACCTTCCCGTCCAGCTTGATAGTGCCGGAGGTAGCGGGTTCAATCCCGAAAATCGCCCTGGCAACATTGGTGCGCCCCGCCCCGATTAGCCCCGCCATTCCGAGGATTTCACCCCGCCGTAGCTTGAACGAAACATTCGAGAATGCCCCATCCACACTGAGGTCTTCCACCTCCAGCACTACCTCCCCCGCCAAAACGTCTTGCTTGGGAAATAGTTGGTCAAGACTACGACCTACCATCATCCGAATTAATTCTTCGGTAGTGACATTACTCATCGAGCGAGTATCAACATAGCTGCCGTCACGCAGGGTAGTAACCCGGTCAGCAATTTCAAACAGCTCTTCCAGACGGTGCGAAATAAAAACAATGGCGGTGCCGGAAGCGCGGAGTTGCCGCACAATTGCAAATAACTCCTCCACTTCACCTTGAGTTAGCGAGGAGGTGGGTTCATCCATAATTAAAACACGGGCATTGATGGACAGGGCGCGGGCGATTTCGACCAATTGCTGTTGGGCTACGCTAAGTTCACGCGCTTTGGTGCGAGGGTCGAGCGATAGGCCAAGCCGCTTGAGCAGCGTTCCGGCCTCCTGATACATTTTTTTCCAGTCAACCCCCCGGCGCCTCATGGGCTGGCGACCAACCATAATATTTTCGGCTATATCAAGGTCAGGGAAAAGGCTGGGTTCCTGGTAAATGGCAGCAATCCCATGAGTTTGGGCGGCTTTGGTGTTGGCGAAATGAATCGGCTGGCCTTCAAAAAATAACTGCCCGGAATCCGGTTGTTCCACACCTGTCATAATCTTAATCAGGGTAGATTTTCCGGCTCCGTTTTCGCCGAGCAGGGCATGCACTTCTCCCGAATAAACCTCAAAATTAACGTCCTTGAGGGCCTGAATGCCACCAAAAGATTTGGAGATATGCTCAATTTTTATAACGGGAGCTTTTTCAGCCATCATCAAACTCTTGCCCACCTCTTTGTTTGTTACCGCCATTGGTCAATACCGAAACTTGCTTGGGAGTGCCTATTTTAGAAGTAAATCTAAAAAATTTTGGTAGCTTGGATTTTTTGAACAGCAAAATTACTCATATAAACCTTAATAAAACGTTGGCTTACTGAACAGCAGATTTAGAAGAAACTATATCGAATTGTCGAAAACGAACTTTGGTAACTTTGAAAACGGATTTTGGTTCTTGTACATTAATTTGGTTTGATTGTTAATTTAAAGTTAGCATATATCTTTTGGTTTGTCAATAGATTTTTGTGAAATCGAAAGGATAGCTTTTGTTTACGAAAGTAAAATGCTTGTAAAAGACCAATAAGGGTGATAAGATAATCCAGGGAGGCTTGGAGTGTAGTCAAATCTTTGTTATAATATTGCTGACTTTCGGAATCGAAAATAGAAAATATCTCATTAGAAGCGAGTATTTTACAATGAATGTTGAAGAACGCCGCCAGAAAATAATGGAAATACTGCACTCGCAAGGCTTTTGTAATGTAACCTCACTCGCCAAAGAGCTGACAGTTTCAGAAGTGACTATCCGTACCGACCTCAGTTATCTGGAAGAACAGAATAAAGTCTCACGTATTCACGGCGGGGCCGTATTAGTTAGCGAAGTTGCCAGAGGCCGCAATTTTGAAGAGCGCACCCATATCAACCAGAACAAAAAACGCTGGATTGCCCGCCGCGCCGCCGACCAGGTGGAGAATCATCAAACCATTATCCTGGATGCCAGCACTACTGCTTATTTTATTGCGGACTATCTGAAGAATCATCAAGGGCTAACCGTTTTTACCAACGGGGTAGAGATAGCCTTTAAGTTAGCCGAAAACCCTTCTACCAGGGTAATTCTTACAGGGGGGCTTCTGCGGGTTGAAACCGCCTCACTTGCCGGACAATTTGGCGAGAGTATTTTAAACGGCGTTAGAGCCAGCAAAGCCTTCCTCTCCTGCACGGGCTGGTCGGCTAACTTGGAAGCGATGGACGACGACCTTTTTGAGGTACAGCTCAAGAAAGAGATGGTCAACGCTACCGAATCGCTGATTATTGTGGCTGATTCCTCCAAATTTTCTAAAAAGGGCGTTACCTCTTTTGCTCCATTAAGCCGAATTGATATGATTATTACCGATGATGGGGTTGACCCTTTGCGGCTCAATGGCTTCCGACAGGCCGGGAAAAGCGTCAGTATTTGCGGTGAAAAAGTCACCCGGATGTTGGATAGTGGGCCGGATGGGCGGCGGATGCGAGTCGGGTTTGCTAACCAGGATGATACCCTCCCTTTTGCGGCTCTGGTGCGGCAGGGCCTGGTGCAGGCGGCTGCCGAAAATAAAATTGAACTATTGCTTACCGACAACTGTGAGGATGGCCCTACCGCCCTGGCTAATATCGAATACTTTCTGGAACAAAAGGTTGATTTGGTGGTTGAATATAACACCGATGCCCGTTATAGCAACGTGATTATGGAAAGGTTGCGGGCTATGGCAATCCCGGTGATTGCGATTGATATTCCTTTGCCAGGGGCTACTTTTATAGGGGTTGATAACTATCGCTCCGGCTTGATGGGTGGGCGATTAGCGGGACAATATGTACTTCAGGAATGGGGCGGGCAGTTAGACAAAGTGCTTTCGCTGGATTTGCCACTTTCCGGGCCAATTCCCGCCGCTCGTATGCAGGGCCAACTTGACGGTTTACGCGAGCTGGTGCCGATTGCGGATGACAATGTCATTCCAATGGACAGCAAAAACAGCTTTGAAGGGGCTTATCAGGCCGTTACCCAATTAATTCCGGCTCTTAAAACCGCTCGGCGTATTGCTATTTTCGGGATTAACGATGAGGCGGCGATGGGGGCAATCGCCGCTTTTGAAAAGGCTGGCAGTTCCGAGCGAGTATTCGCGATTAGCCAGGGAGCCGATAAAACCGCCCGTCATGAAATGTTAAAACCGTCAAGTCGCTTGATTGGGGCGGTGGCTTTTTTTCCCGAAAATTACGGCAATATAATTGTGAACATTGCGTCCAATATTTTGTTGGGCAAACAAACTCCCCCGGCGGTTTATACCAATCACGCGCTGGTTCTCCCTACCAAAACCCTTAATTCTCTCGATTTAACCAAAGTGAATTACGATGTAATCTCGGTGGAAGATTATGATAATACCAGCCATAGTATCAGTGACAGTTGGCGAACAATCCAACTTTAAGTGGTAGGCAAAAGTAATTCTGCCGTAACTTATTGTGCTTGGAATTGAAGTTTTGCTTTTATAGGGGGGGTTGCATAATCCCCCCCCGAAACGGTGCACTCAGACTCGATCACGTCAGCAGAATAGGATTGAGTAAGAGAAGAGGGTTGCTAAGGCACACTTCCCTTGGCTTTATTTAGCCTGTACTGAAGGGAAAGTCAGCCGGAAGTGGCAAGCTAAGAATGATCACAAAGGGCAAGAGTAGGTGGACATCGCTTTTGCCAAAAAAGAGTACGAGTCGTGTAGGGTAAGGGTGGAATGTACTCGGCAAGTGAAAACCGGGCGGATAATTCGGTTACGACCTAAAGCCGAGCACGAAATATTAAACCAGACTCTCCAAAAGTCATCCAAGAGTTTATTGGATTTGCGAGCGGGTATTGAATGAACATTATCGCAGGGGGTTAGAGCTTTTGAGTTAAGGCGTTGCCCTTACTTGGGTTTAGCCAAAACCCATTTACAGCACCTGATTACGGCGGTGGCCATTAATCTGGTGCGCTTATACTATTGGTGGGAAGAATTCCCCAGAGCTAAAAGCAGGGTTAGTCGCGTTAAAGCACTCAAACCTATCGCTCTGGGGCTTTGTTAATCGCTGGTCTAGTTCGCCAACGGTATCAGGGGTGTTGCGGGTAATGGTAAGTGAAGGGCATAGTCAACATTATGACACTAACATCTCGCTTTCACCTGATAACATCAGTTCGGCCGCGGTGCTAGCTTTACGCGATGGGAAACCAGTGCAGAAACTACTCACTCAAGAAGCTTCCTCCTTATCTTACGATGAGGGTTTTCGGGCAGTCCTGGCGATCCCCATTATCAGCCGTCACGCCGGGGGAGTAGTCTTGTTGTTTTACCGAAGTGAGCCGCTGCCTTTTAGTCAAAATGAAATTGGACTTCTGCTTACTTTTGCCAACTATGCTACGTTGGCCTGGGAGCATGCTATCCTTTACGAGCGTAGCGACGAGAGGTTGCGGGTGGTGGCCCTCGAGAATGAGCAACTTTACCGACAAGCTTTCGAGGGAAAGCAAAAACTGGAAGCGATAATGGGTAGTATAAGCGACGGGTTGGTCTTGACCGGACCTGATGAAACCATATGATATGCCAATTCTGGAGCGGGCAATATTACCGGCTTGTCTTTCAGGGTGTATATGAACCGTTTACGCCAAAAGCTAGAGCCAGACCCTTCTAATCCCCAACATTTACTAACCGAGCTTGGCCTAGGCTATCGCTTTGTAGGGGACTAAATAATGTAAAAACTCACTCAAACGGGTAGCCTGTTTGGCATAGGGCTGGACTAGTTGGTCTAAGTGCTCACAAAAGGTTCTGTTAGATTTCAAGATAGTGGTCAAATCTACCAAAAATTTTCCCCACAAATGAAAGGAAACCCTGCTGAATCAGTTATGATTTAGGTAATCCCTGGCTAAATCCAAGATAATTTCCCCACTTTTGAATACTAATCGGTTGACCCATCTTCAAATCTGACAGAACTATCGAATAGTTCGGAACAGGACAGGAAAATGATTTTCCACCGTTCCCGATTCGAGTCCCCCTATCCTTGACTAATTGTTGATGATGCCCTAATATCAATACACGAAATATTTATCGTGCATACGATTTCGTAGGTAACTCTTCCTTCTCGCATTATTACCAGGAGGAATCTGTTTCACTCTATCATTAAGTTCCTCAAATTGGCTACCTCACTAATCCGAGATCTTTTGTTAGGAGAAAGAGTATAGCCGAAATAAGCTTGAATAACTGGCAATATGCTGAATGTAGAATTTCGCAATCAGTTGTGAGAACAATAACTAAATTCGTAAATACACCAGCCTAAGAAAGTGAGTAATTGCTATTTTGTTGCTCTTCATAAGGAAAAAATGGAAACTGCTTTTGCTAAGTCTTGCCTTGCTCATCTTATTAAGTATTGGCGTGGTTAGTTTGCGGGTTGCCAATTTTGTGGGAAATGTGACGGGTGGCGGAAGAACCGCGGGTTACCTGGAAGCCAGTCCTAGTCGGACACTAAACGAGACATCCCAGGCAAATCAATTTGAAGTTGGGGGCACCCCCCTTATTGCTCCCAGCCCTTTACCTGTCTCCCCGTTACCAACCCAGTCTAGTTTTTCAGGCTCTTCCCTTATTCAGAAATTTCAACAAGGCTCACCATTCACTATGATGCTAGTTGGTTACGGCGGCGACGGTCATGCAGGGGAATGGTTAACCGATACTATTCTAGTAGTGCGTTTCGACCCTAAAACCAGAACGGTGTTACAACTAAACATACCACGGGATCTTTATGTTTATGTTCCCTATGGTGGAAAAGATAAGGGTAATTGGGGGAAAATTAATAATATTTTGTCTACTATAATGTATTGGAATAAGCAAGATCAGGCTAGCCTTGAAATGCGCTATCGCTGGGACAACTCTAAGGCACAATTTGACAGTGGCATAAATTTGCTGGCAGATACGGTCGAAGGTATAACCGGGTTTCGGGTTGATTATTGGTCGACTTTTAGTTTTGAGGGGTTTCGCCGTTTTATTGATGCCATGGGTGGGGTAGAAGTAACAGTGGAGCGCTACTTTATTGATTACAAATATCCTCGCAATGACAACGACCAACTTGATGCAGGTTTCATGACAGTTGAGTTTAAGCCCGGTTCTCAGCGAATGTCTGGGGAGCGGGCTATTGAATACACTCGTAGCCGCTACAGCGAAACCCCTGAAGAAATGGGGGATTTTGCCCGCAGTAAACGCCAGATGAATTTGATTAACGCCGTTAAAACCCAGGCATTGAAAGACAATCTGCTATTAAAGGGGCTGGATTACATTCAGGCTTTGGAAGGGAAAATTCGCTTTAGCCTGGGATCAGCTGAACTACTTTCGTTAGCTAACTATTTTAATAGCCCGGAAGGAAAAAGCCTGCTTACCACTCTTAAATTCGACTCAAAAATACTCAATGACCGTTTTTTAGTTAACAAAACCTCAGGAGATAGTTATATCTTGGTACCACTGGAAGGTCAGGGCAAATATGGTGCAATCCAGCGTTGGTTGCGTTTTGCGATGTTGAGTGCAGGATATAAAGCGGGAGAGACAAAAGTACAGATACTAAATGGTAATGGGCAGGTGGGATTGGCGGGAAAGTTCACGGATTTTTTGCTAGAACAGGGATTTAATTTGTTGGAAGAGCAGGATGGAGAAAACCGCCCTGATACAGTGGTCTTTGATTATAGCGGGGGACGGGCCGTCAGTACGCTTGCTCGACTGAAAAATTATTTGCCAAACCTGAAAGTTATAGCCTTAACACCCAGCCAGCGACCCTTAAATGCTCCTTTAGATGTGGATTTGCAGCTTTGTATTGGCAAAGATTTTAGCTGGTCAGTCAGTTTTGGCGGACAAAAGAGCAGTAATTAAAATACGCTGAATATAGATTTTAATTTTATCAAACTTGGTACTGGCCAGTGGTGATAGCCTGGAGGGTGCTGAGGTGGATTTGCTTTTCACCAAAGTAGTCTACGATAGCCGGGAGGTTGTACCCGGTAACCTATTTGTAGCGTTGCCTGGACTTAGCACTAATGGTCATCGTTATATAAACGATGCGCTGGCGAGCGGTGCCGCCACCTTGCTGGTAAATCAAAAATGGCTAAGGGAGGAAAACGAAATACTGCCTGTTCCCTGTCTGGCGGTAAAAGATACCCTGATTGCTTTTCAGTTGGTAGCGGGTTGGTGGACGGCTGATATGGGAGACCCGTTAAAAGCGGGTGAGATTTCTAAGAACATTTGTCTCCTCACCCGCTTAGGCAGCTAAAACCCTTATTTTGTTCCGGAAACGACAATTATCTCACATGGTCCCACGAAGCCAGCCGGTCCTTCGTAGACACTAAGCTCTTGGGCTATTTCTTGCCAGGCTAATTCCCTGCCTTCATCCGTTAAACTCGCCAGCATCTGATGAAGAGCACCAAATGACTCACGCTCAAAACGTATACAATCCGACGCGGAGGCCATCCGTAAGGGTGCCGACATAACCTTAGTCTGGATATCCTGGAATCCGGCTTTAGCCAATACCCCTTCTACAACCCCAGTAGCACCAAGGCTAAACGGACCGGGTTGTCCTGGCAAAGGGGGCGGTAATTTGGCTAACCGCCGAATTATTCCAACTGGTATGGAAAAAAACTTGTTGTTATCGGCGGTAGAGTAAACAATTGCCGCTAATTTTCCACCTGGCTTGAGGGCGTTAAACATACCAGTTAAAGCTTTGTGCTGGTCAGGAAAATAAATCAAACCAACCCTGGAAATAACCGCATCAAAAGAGGCTGGAGTCAGTTGCAGGTTTTCGCCGTCAAGCACGCGGGTCTGGATATTGCTCAGGCCAGCCAAACGAGCGTTTTCGCTGGCATAGGCCAGGATATTAGCCGAAATGTCAGTAGCCAACACCGACCCTTGCAGCCCTACCCGTCGGGCAGCTACCATTGTTTGCCCACCTGTGCCTGCCGCCACATCCAGCACCTGACTGCCCTCCCTTATTCCAGCCATCTCTAGTATAGTGTCGGTAGCCTCCCCCAACCACTCCTCAATAAATGGTTACCACCGCTGCCAGGCTGAAGCCGCCACCTGCCATTGTTCGCGGGTGGTATTTTTATAAGCCAGCGCGTCAAAATGTATTTGTCAAGGGAAATAGGGCTCTTGCTCACTTAGCGTGAAACGAACTTTAATCATTACGCCTAGTGCTAAGCTGCCTCCGAATGAAGTACCCTGGCGCGAAGTAAGGCGAATTTGGCTTTACCGTACATCGCCCGCTTCAAGGTCTTTAAGCGGTTGA
>JBBQZS010000076.1:0-27800 GCA_038207495.1 Chloroflexia bacterium | reverse complement strand
GGCTAAAGTCGAACGCAGTCCTTCTTTTAACTTGTGAATTTCTAGCGGGTTTAATTCCCGCACATATATTGGTTTTGGCATCTTTTCATTATGCCACTACCCCTTCCTTTGCACAATAGGTCTTGTGGAACTGCACTAGGCAAGATCCTTCACTTCGGCCTGTGCCCCTTGGGGGTATCAAGATGAAAATGTGAGGTAAGTTATCACGCTGGTTTTGGAGGATTTTTTGTAGTACGAATAACCCACAAGCCGGGGATTTTAACTTATTATTAAGCAAACGTGCCAGATATTTACTTTTAACCGCCATACCCCCAGAGGGCACAGGCGAACGCCAAGATTTTATAGTTTTCTTTGTGCCTTTGTGGTGAATATTCGTAAAAGGATAGCAAATGATTAGTCTGAACACTTTGAAAGCCTCAGCCAGTGTCCGCAAACTCTCAAACGGCGATAAAATTGGTTGCCGTAGTACGGGCGATAAAGTAACCCTGAATGGCGAAGTCCGCTTCATAACCGACCTCTCTGACTATAAGGGTATTACCCTGCGAATGAGACTAGAAGAAGCCCGCCAGCTTTATGACGACCTAACCAACGCTATCAACAATATCGAGAAAACCAAAACTGAAAACTGATTTTTTTCAGGAATTTAGCTCACGATTGAAAAAGGCGGTAACACGCTGAACATACTCGACGGGATGGTCGCGGAAACTGCGCACATGCTCTGAACCTTCGACCAACCACGCCTCAACAATATTTTTGCCACCAGCTTTTCTCAATAAATCGAAGTCACGCACCGGGATTTCGGCATCTTTGGTGCCGTGAATCAGGAACAGGTTGCCGCCGAGGTTTTTGATAGCGGCTTCGGGGCTGGCTTTGCTCACGTCAATATTTAGCAAGAGTCGGGCGGCGGTAGTAATACCGGGGAAGAAAAAGCCGGGAAGTCCAGTGCTGGAACTAAAACGCTCGTTAGCCAGCCGCTCAAAATCGGCAAAACTGGAGTCGGCTACTCCTGCTTTAATATCTCCGGTCTGGCTCATCGCCAGAATAGCGGCGGTTGAGCCCATACTCCAACCTACCACTCCAATGCTGCCAGGTTTGAAGCCTTTTGACTTTACATAACTAACCGCGCCTAATACGTCATATTGTTCATATTGTCCATACGAAACTCGCTCGCCGTCCGACTGCCCTTCGCCGCGCATATCAAACAGCAAAATATTATAATCCTGTTCCCATAATTTCTGACTTATCGGTAACATAAAAGTGCGGGTGCCATCCTTAGCATGCACCATAATTAAAACTCGGCTGGCATTGGGGCGGGGTATCCACCAACCCTGTAGAGTTAGCTGGGCCTCATCGGTAGATTTGAAGCTGATATTCTGGAATGACATCCCGTAGGTGGTGGGGGTATCTGGCCCCAGGTCGCGGGTGCCAGTGGTAGTAAAGCTGTAGGCTCCATAAATCGAAATAGCACAATAAGCGGTCACAATTAAACCAAAAACCACCGCCAAAACTTTCCAGAGCCGCCGGGATTTGGAATGTGGTTTCTTTACAGCTTTCTCTACGGTAAGTACGGACATGACCCATCAACCCCTTTAATATTTATTCCTTATTTATATGGCTAAACATGAAGGTCTTCCCAGAAAACCATAACATTATATCAACTGGCAAACACAGGACTATTACTGCCAAATGCTGTATCTCAGAATAACCTTGCTCTGATAATTATTAATTCCACATGATATAGAAACTTACGATTTGAGTCAGAGGTACTTTTATCCTGTTTATTGGTTGTGCTATATTGGCTATAACAATCTGTCAAAAATATTTGTAAATGAACAAGGTAAAAACATGCCCATTAATCAACTGCTGGAAAAACCTCTGGTGAGTAACGGTTATACCCTATCGAGTGCGCCCGAACGCCTGGGACAGCTTGAACCTAGCGACCTCAATTTGCCTATTTCTCGACTTCGGGAGCAATTCGAGGCGCAGGGTTACTTATGGTTAAAAGGTTTACTTGACCGAAAAGAGGTTTTGGACTTTCGGCAACGTTACTTTGCAGCCTTTGCTGAAACGGGCTTGCTTGCCGCAGGGAGCGACCCGCAGGAAGGAATATATTCGGGCGGGGGGGAGGATAAAGAGGCTACCCACAGAATAATGTTGGAAGTGGTACGGTGGGCGGCCTACGAAGCCTTGTGCCTTTCTCTTCCGATTATCAATTTTTACGAGGCTTTTCTTGAAGCCCCGGTTTATTTGCACAAACGCAAACTCATTCGTTATACCAGACCCGGCGACCCCAATTGTACAGGTGGTCATTATGATTTAACCTATTTACGGGGTGGCACTGACCGACTTTGTAGTAGCTGGATACCGTTGGGAGATGTTCCGGTAGAAATGGGCGGCCTGATTTATCTGGAAGGGTCGGCGACGGTTGGGCGGCAAATAGAGGCCGACTATCGCCAACAAACCGCTAATTTGACCCAGGAGCAACGTGTTTCGGCCTATTTTTTGGGCTCGAAATCGGGCTGGCTTGGTGAAAATTTACCAGAAATCGCTGAGAAATATGGCGGGCGTTGGTTGGTTGGGAACTATGAAGCGGGTGATATGTTAATTCATAGCCCCTATACTATCCACGCCTCCACTGAAAACTGTGATAAATTAGGTCGGATGCGCCTCTCAACCGATATTCGTTACCAGAGGGTCAGGGATGAAATTGACCGTCGCTGGACTAAGGATTGGCATCCTGATGACGGCTTGTAATAGTCTATAAAAACCAAAAAGGGCGGGTGCTACCCCGCCCATTATTATCTCCTAGACAGTTAATGTATTTAAGAAAAACTGTATAGAGACTTAGCTGTTAAAGAAATACTGGCTGTTTTTCTAAACTGTGACTTTGCTCTTGGACTCATCGCCGATGGAGCTAAACTCTTTGCTCTTCTCAGGGACTTGCTTGGCATTGGGCAACACAGCCCAGGCAAACATCTGCATTACGAAAGCCACTGTGGCTACTACTAATAAAGCTGTATCCATTTCTCTTAAATCCTCTCTTATATATACTAAACCTGGTAAGCTTCTTCGCCGTGTAACACACCATCCAGCCCGGCTTGTTCCTCTTTTTCAGAAACCCGCAGACCAATGGTAAGGTCAATTACTTTAAGGATAACGAAGGTCAAACCGCCACTCCAGGCGATAGTTGCGCCTACTCCGGCGAGTTGGATTAAAACCTGACCGGGGTTGCCGTAGAATAAGCCGTCGTTGCCAGCGGGATTGATGGTTTTGGTAGCGAATAGACCGGTGGCAAGTGCGCCCCAGATACCACCCAAACCGTGAACCGCGAACACATCAAGCGCATCGTCAAAGCCCAGGCGACTCTTCAGCACTACTCCGAAGTAACAAATCGCGCCACCCCCAAAGCCGATTATCAGGGCCGAGGAAGCATTAACATAGCCACTTGCCGGAGTAATCGCTACCAACCCGGCAACTGCACCCGCTGCCGCTCCTAGTACACTCGGCGCGCCTTGTCGAATCCAGCTCAGGGTTGTCCAGGTAATCGCGCCCATTGCCGCCGATACGTGGGTTACTACAAAGGCGTTTACTGCCAAATCACTGGCTCCCAGCGCACTCCCGGCGTTGAAGCCAAACCAGCCGAACCAAAGCAGACCTGCTCCCAACACTACCATTGGGACGTCATGAGCTTCCATCTGTTCCTTGCCGAAACCAACCCGTTTACCCATAACCAGAGCACAAACCAGGGCGGCAATACCCGAAGCGATATGCACCACCGTGCCACCGGCAAAGTCCAGAGCACCTAACGCGCCCAACCAGCCCTTTGCACCCTGCAACCCCCAGACCCAGTGCGCAATCGGGCAGTAAACCAGTGTTACCCAGACCACCAGGAAGACCGCGAAGGCCTTGAAGCGTTTGCGTTCGGCGAAAGCCCCGGTAATCAGGGCAGGGGTAATAACCGCGAACATCATCTGGAACATCATATGAAGGGGGAAGGGAATGGTAGCAGCGTAATTGGTATTGATACCCGTTACACCGTTCAAGCCAAACCAGTCCAGACCGCCGATAATCCCGGCGTTGCCCACGCTAGGGCCAAAAGCCAGGGTGTAACCCCAGAGTACCCATACTACGCTTACCACCGCGAGGCTAAAAAAGCTGTGCATGATGGTGGAAAGCACGTTTTTGCTGCGAACCAGACCACCGTAGAAAAATCCCAGGGCGGGGGTCATCAACATAACTAGCGCAGTTGAAACCAATATCCAGGCTGTGTCCCCGGTATCAATTTTCGGGGCAGGGGGGGTAGTTTGAAGCAAAATTGATAGAAATGACATTCCTCTAAAATCCTCCTTGTGCAAAACTTACAAACATTGTGCAGAGCTTATAGCTAATTTCTTGTAGATTATCATAGAAACTCTTTACCAGGCTTTGCTACATCATCTAGCACGAAAATATCAGGATTTTATTGTGCAAAAGTTACAATAGAGATTTGTGAGCAATAGACATTTTCCGAAAAACAGCAAAAATTAAGGAAAGTCTAATAATCGTAGATTGGGGGTTTTGTGGAATGTCACAAGGGCTTCTGGTTAGCTAAAATAGAATGAACAAAGAAATAAGTATTTAGGTGATAAAGACACCTTAAATTTCTAACAAATTTCTAACTTTATTGATGGATTGCCTATCTTGCTCAAGCTAACTCTGTTAATCTTCGGCTTGTAATTAGCTGAAACTCAAGGAAAAATTGAGTTGCAGGAAAGTGGGGATTTTGATATAATATCCCAACGTGTGGCGGAAGGAAAGAAACTGCCCAGTAAATTGTAAAAATTTTGGAAATAGAATGTATGGGGTAGTTCCCCATCAGACCCAGGAGGTTGATCAAGGTTGGCTAATATTAAGTCTTCCATCAAGCAGATTCGTCAGGATAAGCGCAAAACTGCCCGAAATCGCCCGGTACGTAGCTCCCTGAAAACTTATATTAAAAGTGCCGTTGTGACGATTGCCGGCGGTGCCGAAGAGGCTGATAGCACTGAGAAAGTGCGTTTGGCAATTAGTAAGCTGGATAAGGCTGCTCAGAAGGGTATTATTCATCGCAATCAGGCCGCCCGCCGCAAGTCGCGCCTGATGAAGAAGCTCAACACTGCTTTTGGCCCTACCGCTGAATAATTGGAATTTGGGTGGGTAGCCTGTTTGGACGGGCTACCTGGGCGAATTCAAAAGTTAACAAACAAATCCTAACAAGTTAGTTTGCCCTAGTGGCAATTTTTGACCTATCCCTTTACCAACTCTCTCCATATATATTTCCTCCATTAAGCTTGAGTTTAACGGTCAGACCTTTTTTTAATACCCAAGAACTCCTTTTAGTGATATATTATTAAGCGAAATGTTTTATAATGTCCACCACAAGTTTATAAGCGATTTTAAACTACTATTCTGGTATTAATTCTAGAGGAGAACGATGTCCAAAATTGTTTCAATCCACTCCTTTCGTGGTGGAACGGGTAAGTCCAACCTAACTGCTAATCTGGCCGCCACTATCGCGGGAACTGGTCAACGGGTTGGTATCGTAGACACTGATATTCAATCACCTGGTATCCATGTTCTTTTTAACCTGGGAGAAGATCGCGTAACCAACTCTTTAAACGATTATTTATGGGGACGATGCCAGATTGAGGATACCGCCTACGATGTAAGCGATATTTTGCAGAAAACGCCGGAGACTGCTAATTCTGGTGGGAAGATATTTTTAATCCCCTCCAGTATTAAGACCGGGGAAATTGCCCGGATTCTGAGTGAAGGCTATGAAGTTAGCTTGTTGAACGATGGTTTCCGCGAACTTACTCGCCGTCTCAAACTGGACTATCTCTTTATTGATACTCACCCTGGTATGAATGAAGAAACCCTGCTTTCAATTGCGATTTCCGATGTTCTGGTAATTATTATGCGGCCTGACAAACAGGATTTTCAGGGTACGGCTGTAACGATTGATGTGGCCCGCAAGCTGAATGTACCCAAACTTTTGATGATAATAAACAAAGTCCTGGAATCCTACGATGCCGATGCCCTCGAAAAGCAGGTAGAAGCTACCTATAACGTCACTGTTGCGGGGGTATTACCTCTGGCTGAAGATATGGTGCGGCTGGGTAGTAGTGACGTGTTTGTGTTGCAGTTCCCTAATCATCCTTACACCGAAAAACTTCGAGGAATTGCCGGAATGGTTATTGGCTAAAGGGAATTTTTCCATTGCCTGTTCTATAGCTTCTATATCGGACGGTTCGCCTGTCCCTCCTGTCCTCAGCGAGGTGAACCGCTCCTACGAATTGCTACCGACCCCTAACCCCTGTCCCCTATTCCCTAAATTATGAGATTTTGACCAGCTTATTATTTTTCCAGTAAGTCATAACCAAATCCTGACCGGAAAGAGCCTCTCGATTTGAGCCTGTTTTCCAGGGCTGCTTATAAATCTTGATAAGCCCTTGATAAGACCCCAGATTTTCTAGACTGCCACGCAATAGTTCGCGGTTATCTGCTGTTCCGGGCTGAGTTAGAGCCTCACCTAGCATCCGCATAGCATCGTAGCTCTGGGCCAACCCGCTTGGGAAATCCAACAAGTCAATATTAAAATAGCGGCGATAATGATTGATGAAATTTTGTTGGCGGTCATTCGGATTATCTATTACAAAAGTTTGGGGCATATAAACATTATCAGCAGTTTCGGGCAACTGCTTGCCAAACCCCAATATTGCTAAATTTTCATTGCTCAAAATTGGCAAACTCATTTTTTGTTCGCCTAAAAGGGCTAATAATTGTCCAGCAGTTTGGGTAGGTCCCGATAAAAGCAGCAAATCAGGATATGTTTGTTTCAAGTTTTCTATAAATTTTGTTTGGTTTTCGGGCTTATCGTCAGGATAAAGAGTCTCATCAAAAATTGGGCTAACATAAACTTTTTTCAAAGCGGCAATAAGGGTTTTTCTTCCTTCCTGGCTCGCTTTACTATTATCACTTATCAGGGCAGGGCGGGCAAAGCTTTTGTTTAACACAAAAGTCGCCATAAATTCGGCTTGTTCATTATCCGGTACTGCCACTCGAAAGATATAATTAGGGCTATGATTTGAATAAGTAGAAAGCTGGCGAGTAGCGGCAATCGGGATAATCCAGGGTATTTGCCACTGATTTACCAGGGGAGCTTGAAGCAGGGCAACATCATCGTTTACCGTTCCGATAAGGGCTACAACTCGCTCTTTTTCCACCAGATCTAAAAAATTTATCCTGGCGGCATCCGGGTCGGAACGGTCATCCCGTTCAATCAGGGCAATTTTGCGATTGCCTAAAAGCTTGCTGGTTTTAATATCATCAATTGCTAGCAAAACCCCCCGCCGCATTGCCGCCCCATAAGCCGCGTTAGGCCCGGTCAGTGGCCCAATCAGCCCAATTTTTATATCTCCTGTTCCAGTACCAACTACCGGGCTAGGACGGACAGTGGCAGTGGGGGTAGCATTGACTTCGGGGCCGTCACCACAACCATTTAGCAGCATAGTTGTAAGTAACAGGCTTATTACTAACTTAATTTGACCCTTCAACACAACTCCTCAGAAAAAGTGCCAGATTATAAATGCTAATAGCCAGGAAGGTTATAACTCATTGAGGAAAAATTGCTGGGTCAGGTTTATAGCATGACCGGGCGGGCTTCCACTCACCCCTACACTTACCTTAACTGATATAATCGTCTGATTAAGCATTCCTAAGCCGGGGAATCAGATTAGTTTGCCCAAATGCTAGAAATAAGCAGAGCGGTTTTAGTGGGTGTAGGGGTTGGGACGCTTGGTGGGGTGGTAAATAGACCCAGGCTTAGAAAAAACAGTCCAGCTACTACTATAAAAATCATAATCCATATTAAAAGCTTATCCTGCATCGGATTAGCTTTTGGTGCTTTATCCAGTTGTCGCTTGACCTCGGAAAAACGAGGGGAATTAGTTTTTTTGCTTGGTTTCCCTCGGTTGCCATCAGGCTTCATTCATTGCTCGCTTCTAGCTTAAATTATAAGATTTGGGTGGCTATACCTATTATCAACATTATTTGATTTTCAGGAGGTACGATAACGGTTCATAGTATTGCTAGCTCGCAAAACCCCCTCAGGTGTGATTTCGATATTCCAGTAACGGGTAACTCGCTCTGGGCCGCGCTTCCCGGTGGAGGGGTCAACATCTGAAATATCTTCAAAGGCTCTAATCATGCGGGCTTCCTTGAGTTCAGCCATACTATCCAGCACTTCCTTTTCGGTAAGAGGATAGCCGTTTTGCTCCAGAGCCTGGAAAATTTCAACACTATCTACGTTATAGCTCTCGCGCTTGCGGATACGCTTATGCACCATTAACAGAACGGTATCTATAGTAGTTGCGTCTTGCTGTTCGTCTTGAGGTTCCATATTCCCCAACCTTTCTTAATAGGCTCTAGAATATTTTTTAATAATATGTGGTGTATTCTACGCCTATCCACCGAATCCTTCAACCTTCTGGCCTTATGTCAAAGATATGTCAAAAGTGGGAAATAATTTTGTCAAGCCAGCGATAAGCCCTTTCGTTAAAATTGTAGCAAACAGTTTATTAACTGGTTTGTTTAATGGAATGGGATATTTGGGCAAACGCTGTTCCAGGACTACAATCTTCATCTTCCTTGTATCAATTACGTTGTTTCAAAACGTATTATTGCCTTTGTCATTATTTATACCTTCTTGATTTATGATATAATTGAGAAAATATGGCGGTTCGGGTATATCTTAGGGTGAATGGATTTGTAGCACGGCATAAATATAGTAAGTCCCTTATTCTGGGGGAAATATTAAGAAATGGGTAGTTTTTCTCTTAAAAATGGTCGCCTGTTTTCGCAGGCTAACTTAAAATTGTCTCAAAGCCTCACCAAAGAAATTGCCTCCCGCCAATATCAATGTGATTGTGCCTGTGAAGGTGGTTTAGGGACTGCTTCAGCGGTATTACTGCTTGATAAAAATCTTCCTATTGATTCCCAACTTCAAACCTTAAAGCCACAACCTTACCCCGAACTCTATCAGTTTGAAATCGGCGATAATATCGGTTTATATAATCCCCAGGCTTCGGAGGGGGTAGTAGTTCTGGATTGGGTATTGGCTAAGGTCTGGCAACTGGTGGAAAGTGGCCTAAATCTGGCCGAAATTCTCACTGAAATCCAAAAGCTTGACTCCTCGGCTACTTCACAGGAATTATTAGAAATAATCAGCCACTTTGAAAGCCATAAACTGGTTTATTTATCCCCCGACGCCCCAAGCCTGGAATTTGGCCCTTCCCAAAGTTTGAGTGTCTGGCTACACATCAGCAATCAGTGTAATTTGCGCTGCACTTATTGTTATCTGGGCAAAACCAGCGAAACTATGAGCCTATCAATTGGTAAAGAGGTTATTGATAATCTGATGGAGTCGGCCCAAATGCAAGGGGTCAGGCAGCTTACCCTGAAATTTGCCGGGGGCGAGGCTTTGCTGGAATGGCAACTGGTGCTGGAACTATATCAATATGCCCAGCAAATTGCCGCGCCTTTTGGAATTGCCGTGCAGCCAATTATCCTGAGCAATGGCACCACCATTACCGCTTCGGTAGCCCAACGTTTAAAAGAATACGGTTTCTATGTAGCTATTTCGCTGGATGGGCTGGATAAAGATAATGACCTTCAACGCCCTTTTGTTAATGGGCGAGGGAGTTTCCAGGCGGTTGAGCGGGGTATGTTGCTGTTGAAAGAATACGAAGTGCCATTTAACGTTTCGATTGTCGTGACCGCCCAGAATCTGGCGGGCTTACCGAACCTGTTCAAGTATTTACTAAATCACAAGGTGCCTTTTAACCTGAATTTTTTCCGCGACAATCCTCTGGCGGAAGACGGTCTCTCGGTGGATAATCCAGTTTTGATAGATGGTTTGCGACGAGCCTATAAGGTCATTGAGCAAGAACTCCCCGATTTTAGTTTGCTCAACTCCCTTTTAGACCGTGTGCAACTGGAAAGCCCTCATCAACACGCTTGTGGGGCGGGGGTGAATTATATTGTGGTGAAACATACCGGGGAAATCTCCACCTGCCAGATGTTACTGCATCAGCCCGCCGCCAAAGCCGGTACTAAAGATTTATTACAGGTTATTCGGAACGCCGACCTGAAAAATATCCCTTCCGACCAAAAAGAAGGTTGCAGCGATTGCCAGTGGCGCTACGTTTGTGCGGGTGGTTGCCCCATTGTTACCCACCGGGTTTTCAATCGTTACGATACCCGTTCTCCCTTCTGTTCTTCCTACAAAGCCCTAATCCCCGAAGTTCTGCGCCTGGAAGCTTTGCGCCTGATGAAAGCCTCTTACTGAATAACGTATAATAAACCTAACCCCCTAGCCCCCCTTCCCTGCATCCGGGAAGGGGGAACAAAATTTCAATTAATACTCTCTGTGGTAAAATTACCCGACTAATTAGAACTGATTACTGACTACTGGTTACTGATTACTGATAATCAATGTTAAAACTTACCCATGTGCAAGCCCGCCTGAGCGTTAACCGAGGTCTGGCTCAGGTTAAACAGATGTCGGCACAAGAGCTGGTTGATTTTAAACGAGCCGAAGAAGTTATTGCTATTTTTCGGCAAGCCTGCCGCGATAAGCTAACCCGCGAAGCCCTGGACGCAAAGCTGCTGGAATATAGCGGTATCCGGCTGGATTATCGTGAAATTGATGGACTGGCGAAGGTCATTGGTGATACTTTTGCGATTTTTGCTAACGGGAATAGAAGTCAGAAAACAGAACCAATTAAAGAAGAAGCAGAGAGCGAGTCCGAAGAAGAAAGCGAAGCGGTTTTAAGTGATGCTGAAGAAGAAGAGGCTGACCCAACCCTCACAGCCTTTCGATTAGCGGTTTGGCGACAGGCTGCCGACCCTGAGTTTTACCCCTTCGCTCGCACTAATTTGATTACCGCCCTTAAACCCGGAATAAAAAGTTTGCGCCGCGCCGCCGCCAACCACGATGAGGATTTACTAGCAGGGCTTTTGCCTTATCCGAAACGCCTAGAGATTTTGCAGAAGGCTGCCGAGAGTAGCAATTACTCGCTACCTGCTACTATCCCACCGACGGAAATTGGCAATGTGCTGTTTGGAGATGTGCCCGCCCGCCAGCGTTTGCTTGAAATCAGTCCTGACTTAACCGTTGAAAATTTGCTCAATCGCTACAACGTCGAATTGCTGCGGGGAGTGCTATACCTTGCCCCGCGCGTCAAAATTGTGGTGCGGGATAAATACAAAGACCTGTTTAAGTACATCAAGTTTTTCGGCCTGATGCATGAGATTCGACCTATCCCCTACCCTGGGCAACCCGCCAAAGCCGATTTAAACGAAAACGAAATTGGCGGCTACGAAATTTTACTTGAGGGGGCTTCCTCACCGTTTCTGGCGCGAACCGACCGCCGCTATGGGGTCCAGTTCGCCCGTTTCCTGCCTGCTCTGCTGCTATGTGAGGCCGAGTGGCAACTGGAAGCGGAGCTGATTTTTAATTGGACTGCTCCCGGTCAGCAAAATGCTCTTTATAAATTAGGGCCGCAACCTCACCTTCGTACCCATTTCAAGGGCAGTGGCGAGTTTGACAGCAAACTGGAAGAGAGTCTGGCGGCGGCTTTTGAAAAACGCTTCAACACGACCACACGTAAGTCTACTGAGAGCCAAACCAAAGCCAAACCTAAAAAAAGCGATGCGCGTAAAGGTTGGACAATTACCCGTGAGGATCGCCTGGTATCGGTTTTTGATACGGTTATGATTCCCGACTTTGCCTTTGAGCATGTGGACGGGCGGCGGGCTTTACTAGAGGTGGTAGGGTTTTGGGAGCGGCGTTATCTGGAGCGCAAAATTGCCAAACTTAATCGGGCTGGACGTAGCGATATTATTGTGCTGGTCAGCGAACGTACCCGCTGTGGTCGGGAGAATTTTCTGGTAAAAGGGCAGGAGCCGCCCTACCAGTTAATCTTTTTCAAAGGCACTCCCCGCCTCGGCCCAATTCTGGAAGCCCTCGAACGGTGTGCAGTTCCCAAATCGAATATCTAAAATCGAAAATCTTAGGAAAAAAAGCCTGGAAGAGGGATTTTAATTTTGATTTTACATATCACTCTCCGTTATAACGGTTGAAAATTCGCAAACTTGGCCTAAGCTGCTATAATATAGCCAACTACAAGATACGCATTTTAAAACCTTACAAAGCATAATCGAAATCTCAATTTACTAACTAAAAGTAGGAGAAAATTGGTATGGCAGAGGCGCAAACCACTAACTCAATCCCCATGGCTCGTAAAGTTTCCCAAACTGAACTCTTTCGCCCTTCGATTAATTATCCGCGTGTACCCTATGGTGATATGTTGAGCCATGCCGCTACCTATTACCCGGAAAATGTATCAATTATCTTCCGCGACCTCAGTATTACCGCCCGTGAGTTGGATGGGTTGACTAACTCCTTCGCCAATGCACTGCGCGGGTTGGGTATTAAACAGGGTGAAAAAGTCTGTGTACTTATGACCAATCGCCCGGAATATGTGGTCAGTTTCTACGCGATTGCCCGCCTGGGTGCAATTATCAGCCCAATGAACCCCAGCTATAAAGAGCGTGAAATCAGCTACCAGATCGAAAATTCCGAGGCAGTGGCAATTGTGGTGCAAAACGAGCTTTTGCCCCTGGTAGAAGCCATTCGTCATGAACACCCTAATCTTCGCCATATTATTGCGGTTGGGGCAGGTGATCCCCCTACCAGCGGGGAGGTGCTAAAGTTTCGCGATTTGGTACACCAGTATCCCGCAACTACTCCTGAGCCAGTAAAAATAGATTGGGATGATTTATTAGCTCTGCCCTACAGTAGCGGCACTACGGGCTTACCCAAAGGGGTAATGCTCTCTCACAAAAACCTGGTTTGTAACAATCTCCAGATGATTGCTTCCAGCCGCATGACCGAGCGCGACACCTTTATGCTTTTCCTGCCCTTCTACCATATTTACGGCACAATGTTGATGGGAGGGGCGGTTTATACCGGGGCGACGATGGTAATTATGGAGCGGTTTGAGCCAGTAGAATGTTGTCGCCTGGTTAAAGAGCATAAGGTTAGCCTGTTTTACGCCGTTCCGCCCGTTTTGATTATGCTCTCGAACTGGCCCGAACTGAAAAACCAGGATTTCAGTAGCGTGCGCCATGTAATGTCGGGAGCTGCGCCACTTGCCCCGGAAGTAGCCCGTCGTTTCCAAAAAATAACTGGTGTCCCGGTAATTCAAGGATACGGTTTGACCGAAGCGGCCCCCTTAACCCACATTAACCCGGTTTATGACGAGAGTTTGAATGTCCTTGAAACTATTGGGTTGCCTGTCCACGATACCGAACAAAAAATTGTAGATATCGAAACAGGGGAAAAAGAGCTGCCAGTCGGCGAGATTGGCGAGATTATCGTGCGTGGCCCTCAGATTATGCAGGGCTATTGGAAAGCTCCCGAAGCCAACGCCGTTACTATCCGGGATGGTTGGCTTTACACTGGCGATATTGGAGCGATGGATGAACTTGGCTATGTCGTTATCCTGGATCGCAAGAAAGAGATGATTAAATACAAAGGCTTCGGGATTGCCCCAGCCGAACTGGAAGCCCTGTTATTTGAGCATCCTGCTATTGCGGACGTAGCGGTTATCGGCAAGCCTGATGATGAGGCGGGCGAAATCCCTAAAGCCTACGTGGTGTTAAAGGCCGGGCAGCAAATCACCCAGGATGAACTTATCGAGTTTGCTAACGGCAAACTGGCGGGTTATAAAAATATCCGGGAGATAGAGTTTATCGAGGCCATTCCTAAAACCGCTTCCGGCAAAATCCTGCGCCGGGTTCTAAAGGAGCAGGAACGCCAACGCCAGGGGCTGGTCTAAACAGGGGATAGTGGTTAGGCACTAGGCCAGTCGTACGGACAGCCCTTGTGGGTGTCCAGGAAATTATATCCCAGAAATAAAAAACGGGCAGACACATTGGTCTGCCCCTACTTTTTTTTGCGGGATGGTTCGCGAACCATCCCTACCAAATCCCCTTGATGTTAAACTTGTGACTTTTTGAACTGCTATTATTTCCGCACAAAAATGGTGAAGGTGGAACCGTTGCCTTCTTCGCTCTCGACCTCAATCCGCCCGCCCATTGCTTTCATCAAGCCCTGGCTGATATATAAACCGAGACCAAGCCCATTGGCGCGGGAGCCATGATTAGTGGATTTATAGAAACGCTCGAATATTTTCAATCGGTCATCGGGACTGATACCCACGCCCTCATCCTGCACCGAAACTGTAACCTCATCCAGGGCCTGTTGAATTCGGATTTTGATAATCCCACCCTTCGGTGAAAATTTCACAGCGTTACTTAGAATACTGAACACTACCCGCTCAAAGGCCGCTACATCCACCTCAGCTGTAATCAGGTCAGGATACGCCCGAATTTCAAAGGAGTGCATAACTCGCGGCAAACGGGCGGCTTTTAGCTGTTTTTCCATTTCGGCTACTTTGTTACGCACTAAGGCTACCAATTCAGCCGGACGTTTGTGAAGTTCTACTCGTTCGGTTTCAATCTCGGAGATACGGGTTAAATCCTCAATCAGTACATGTAACCGCTCTACCTGCGTATCCATTGCCCCGGTATAGTGGCGCAAACTATCCATCAGGTTGTATTGGCCCTGTTCTAGTCCGTCGGTTTCTTCCAGACGTTTAATAATCAGGCGATTATAGCCTTTGATAGAGGTTATGGGCGTGCGCAATTCGTGGGCTACCAGCGACAAAAACTCATCCTTACTGCTTTGTTCGCGGATTTCGGCCTCATACATCTGGGCGTTTTCAATCGCGATAGCCGCCCGGTCAGCGAGGGCCTGGGCCAGGGCGACGTGCCGCTCTTCAAGGGTAACAACCTGAATTTTCTGGTGAAAAGTGACGTTGTAGCAGACTAAAGCTCCGATTATCCGACCACGTACCCGCAATGGCACACATAGGAAAGACTCAACCCCATCCTCGGCTCGCAAGAATAAAGGAGTCTTTTTCAAATCAGACCCTCGCAATAGCATCGGAGTACCAGTTTGAACCACTTTTCCAATAGCGGTTTGCCCGACCTTGATTGGTTTGCCGTGTTTAACCGCCGAATATTCGGGCAAACCTGGAGGCGGTGGTACCTGGGAAATGTAACCGATGGGATGAAGCTGGTCGGTGTTTTCGCGTAAAATATAAACGACGGCGGTGTTAGCCACCATATTAGTAGCCACTGTCACCACATTAGGCACAACATCCCGCACTTTCAGGGAGGTATTGAACAAACGGCTGGCTTCTGCTAACATTCGGGCTTCCCGTTCTCGGTGGAGGGCTTCATCATAGAGTCGGGCATTGGTAATTGAAAGGGCAGCCTGGTTAGAAAAGACTGTCAGAAGTTTTAGTTCCTGTTCGCTATAAATCCTACGCTGGTTATGGTACAACACCAATATCCCGATTAGATTCTGGCGATACAGTAACGGCAGGGTCAGCATTGTTTGGAACCCCTCATGCTGGTTCAATTCCCGCAAGCCGTTCAGCCGGATATCGTGCTGGGCATCCGCCACAAAGACCGGGCGGCTTATTTCCTGCAATTTGCTAAATTCTTTATCTTCGTAGAAAGTGATTATTTTGTTAACATATTCGTCGGAGAGTTTATAATTGGCGGCACAAACTACCGGGCCAATGTCAGCCAGTGGTTCACTCTCTCGAAATTGGTGGCGACCCGGTTCGGTCAACTCTCTTTGTAGGTTTTTGCGGAGAAAAACGGCACTGCGGTCTGCCCGGAAAAGGCTACAGATATGTTGCAACAGATTTCGCAACACTGCGCCGGGGTTAAGTTCAGAACTCAACAGGGTAGAAATTGTCAGAAGAGCTTCAGCTTGTTCAGGGCGTAGAAACTCCTCCGCCATTAACAAATCTGGCGAAGGCATCGCGGTATCCAGAGAGGGTGCAAAGTTTTCACCCACCTCCAGCTTTTTCGCCCCGTTAGCCCCGTTTTCCCGGTTGGGTTCTTTTCCCTGTTCGGGTTTAGGGCTGTTTTTAGGGTAGTAGTTATCCCCTAACATATTAATCTGCTCCTGTAGCGTAACGAAACAACTTCAGTATACCATAAACATAACCTAATATACAGAGCAAATGGATTTTGGTTTTAAAATTCAAAAATATAAACTGGAAATCCTAAACCAGAGGTGGCAACGAAACTGTAGCGAGGGTTTGTGCTACGTCCCCCTAAATTAGGGGTAATTGCAAAATTACTTTCCAACAATGCGGGTCATCAGTTATAATCTGTCCCTGATTTCCAACCTTCTACCCAGGACTACCCAGGATTTTAGATATTTGATTTTAGATAGGACATATAATAATGACTGCCGAAATGAAAACGAATATTGATATTGAAATACCTCACCGGGCAATTGCCGTCACTGCCCATCCCGATGATACCGAATTTGGTTGTAGTGGTACGGTGGCGCGTTGGGCGAAGGCTGGTTGTGAAATACATTATGTGGTTTTGACCAGTGGGGACAAAGGCACCGAAGACCCCGCCGCCGATTTGGTAGAATTGCGCCGCACCCGTGAAGCTGAACAGGTAGCCGCTGCCGAGTATCTGGGCGTGGCGGGCTGCACTTTTCTGCGGCTAAACGATGGTGAGCTGGAAAATACCCTGGAATTGCGTGGTTTGATTGCACGGGAAATTCGGCGGTTCCAGCCCGAAGTTATTTTTACCTGGGATCCACTGACCCGCAACTACCGCATGCACCCCGACCATCGGGCGTGTGGTCAGACCACCCTCGATGCCGCGTTTCCGGCGGCGATGATGCCCCATAGCTACCGGGAGCATTTGCAGGAAGGGCTACAAGTCCACCGTACCAAAAAACTTTTACTTTTCGGTAGTGATATTCCCGATTGCTTTATTGATATTTCGGATTGGATGGAGCTAAAATTGGGGTCAATGAAACTGCACGCCAGCCAGTTTAATTATGACGAAAAGTTTGAGGAAAGAATGCGCAAACGGGCCAGCGATACCGCCCAGGGATTATCTTTTAAATATGCCGAGGGCTTCAAACTGGTAGAACTTTAAACTAAAGGGGGATAGATTTTGGCGACAACAATAAATAGCGGGGCTCTGGATGCTCTGATTGACGAATATATTGAGGCTCTTTTTGAATTTAATCCGGGCTTGGGCAGTTTTAGTGGCGTGCATAAATATGATGCAAAGTTGCCGGATTTAAGTAAAGCTAGTATCGCCGAGCGAGTCCAGGAGTTGAAAGATTTTCTGGTAAAGGCTCAAGCACTGGAAATTGCTCCACAGGACAATGAGGCCGCCCTGGACGTAGCTTTACTGATTCGCAACCTCAAAAAAGAGCTATTTGAGCTTGAGGAACTACGCGAAATTGAGCAAAACCCTATGACTTACAACTATTTGACCGACGTTAGTCTTTACATTAAACGTGACTACGCGCCACTAGCCGAGCGTCTGGAAACGGTTATCCAGCACCTGGCCGGATTGCCTCATATGCTGGCCCAGGGCCGCGAAAACCTGGACAAAGCCCTGCCAAAACCCGCTCTGGAAACTGCTCTGCAAATGTTCAAGGGGACAATTGATTATTTTGAAAAGGATGTAACCGAGCAATTTACTCAGCATAACGATGCCGCCTTTACCGCTCGTTTTGCCCCGGTACGTGACCAGGCGATTCAGGCTATCCGCGATTTTATTGCAGACCTGGAAAGCCGTCTACCCCTGGCTCACAACAATTACGCTATTGGCCCGGAAAAATACCGCAAAATGCTTGATTATGGCGAAATGGTAGATTTGTCAGCTGAGGAAGTGCTAAAAGTTGGCCTGAAAAACCTGGAAGATAACCAAAACCTACTGAAGCAGATTGCTGAAAACTTTGCCCCAGGTCGCCCTTTGGCGGAGGTTATGCAGGAAATGATTAAAAATCACCCTACCCCCGAAAGCTTAATTCCTGATACAATCGCCAAGCTGGAAGAAGTTCGGGAGTTCCTGATTGATAAAAAGATTGTGACCGTGCCTAGCGAAGTGCGGGTTCAGGTCAAAGAAACCCCACCATTTCTGCGCTGGTCTTTTGCCTCCCTGGACTCACCCGGCCCGTTTGAAGAAATCGCCACCGATGCCTACTATTACCTCACCCCGGTTGAGCCAGAGTGGACAGAGCAACAAAAGGAAGAATGGCTAACCAAGTTTGATTATTATACCTTGCAAGGGGTTAGTATCCACGAAGCCTATCCCGGTCACTATCTACACTTCCTGCACTTCAAGTTAATTAGCCGCAAATTACGCCGCCTGAGTTGGACAGGCCATTATTGCTACTCTTATGTGGAGGGATGGGCCCACTACACCGAGCAAATGATGATAGAGGAAGGCTACGGCAGCGAAGACCCCCGTTATCAAATGGCCCAGTTGGCCGAAGCCCTATTGCGAAACGCCCGTTATATTGTCTCAGTGAAAATGCACACTGAGGGTATGACAGTTGAAGAAGGCACCCGCTTTTTTATGGAAAACGCTCATATGGAAGAAACTCCGGCGGCTAGTGAGTCCCGGCGCGGCACTTTTGACCCTGGCTACCTGAATTATTGTCTGGGCAAATTATTAATCCTGAAACTGCGCGAGGATTACAAACAAAAGCAAGGGTCTAATTACAGCCTGCAAGAGTTTCATGACCGACTCTTATCCTATGGGGCCATACCCCTGCCATTGGTGCGAAAGATGATGTTAAATGACCCAAATGGGACAATTCTATAAAAATCTAAAGGGCACCGCTGCTCTTCGGTGCCCTTCTGTTTTTGAGGAGTTTGAGAGAAGATTTATAGAGGAATACTTTTAATACTCAGTTACTAATTTGGATTAGTTCTGGTAAGTTTTGCAGTACCAATTCGCACTGTTTTCTCTTACAGCTTTATAATATCAAGATAATAGAAACAAACCTATGGATTAGGTCACTATTAGAATGTGACCTACATCACACTTGACTGTGTTGGGATTTGATTTAGAATTGGTGAATATTTTTTTCTGGCCTGGTTAAACGGTTACCTAAACGCGATGTACTTGACAGGCTACACAGCCATGCTAAAATTCAGCAAATTTGAGTCATAATGGCTTACCTGAAATTTGTCACTTGTAGTAAGTAGTAGTATTCCCGGTTTAAGCTAATAAAATTGATTACCCTTCCTAAATCAGCCAGAGATTTCGGATGAACCCACGTTGGTACGATCTTGGAGCAAAGGTTTTGTATCAGTTAATGATTTGTGCCAACTTTCCATAATTGTACCTGTTTTCATCATTATGTGCCGGATTCTAGCTTGATTCCGGGATTTTTAGATTATTTACACGAATAAAAACTCTCAAGGAGGAGGAAAAGCAACAATGTTCAAACGCATTTCCCTTTTGGTGGCTCTTGCAACTTTGTTAGTATTAGTGCTGGCTGCTTGTGGTGATGCCACCAGTACCGCCCCTGCTGCTACTACTGCTGCTACCACAGCGGCGGCTACCACAGCGGCAGCAGCAACTACAGCTGCTGCTGCTACCACAGGGGCGGGAGCTAGCACTTCGGTTGACTTAGGCAAAGATATTTGCCCTAGCCCCGGCACAACCACCTGGACGGGCGAAGTTAAGGTAGGCTTGATGGGCCCCTTCACTGGCCCTAGTGCTAGTCTTGGTTTGGCTATCAAACGCGGTGCTGAAATCGCCCTGGATGAAATCAATGCTTGCGGTGGAATTAACGGCAAGAAATTGGTAGCGGTTGAGCGCGATGACCAGGCTAAAGCTGATGTTGGCAAGGTTAACGTAGAAGAACTAACCGGAAGCAAGGATATTGCCGGGTTGGTTGGTACTGCGAATACTGCCGTTGGGGTGGTTCAGGCCCCGGTAGTAAATCAGGCCAAAGTGCCCTGGGTTATCACCGTAACTACTGGTAGTAAAGTTACCCAGGACAA
The DNA here is from genome assembly GCA_038207495.1 of Chloroflexia bacterium. Lineage (GTDB taxonomy): Bacteria > Chloroflexota > Chloroflexia > Chloroheliales > Chloroheliaceae > Chlorohelix. The sequence goes on along the minus strand of JBBQZS010000076.1, from coordinate 7,794 downwards.
TTCCGCAACCACCAGCTACCTTTTCCGGGTTTCGATGGTGGATAGCGAACAAACTCCTTTTGTTGCCGAAGCGGTTTTGGCTAAATACAAAAAGGTTGCTCTTATCAACGATGACTCCGGCTACGGGCAATTAGGCAAAGATGACCTGCTTAAAGTTTTCACTGCTAAAGGTATCACCCCTACAGTAGTTGAGCCTTATAAGGTCGGTGGTACTGCCGATGATATGAAGCCCATGCTCAACAAGGTTAAGGCTTCCGGGGCGGAAGTAATTATTTCCTGGGGTCTCGGCGCCGAAAACGCTAATATCCGCAAGGCCATGAAGGATCTTAACATTGATTTGCCAGTTTATGGTTCATGGGGTCTTTCGATGCCGGTCTACCAGTCTAACGCTGGTGGCCTGGAAGAAGGCACCATTGTACCCCAAACTATTTCTACTGACAGTACCAACCCCAAACAACAAAAGTTCTTCGACACCTACAAGAAGAAATACAACACTGAAACTATCGGGTTCCCAAGTGGATTAGGTCAAAGCTATGATGGCACCTGGATTATGGCTATCGCGCTTCGCCAGCCCGGCGCGGCAGACAGTCGTGAAAAGCTGCGGGACGCTTTGGAGAACTTTGGTACTTACGATGGGTTAGTCAAGAAATATAGCACCCCTTTCAAGAACCAATACCACGAAGCTTTTACTAAAGCCGATTTCTTCTTTACCGTCTGGAAGAGCGGCAAAATGATCAAGCTGGATACAAAGTAATTTAGCTACCCTCAAGTTCCGGGCAACCAAAACTGCCCGGAACTACCTGATTTTGCCGAGAACTGGTGTTCCTGACGTGAGTTTTTGCTAGTTTGTAGATTGTAAGACGAGGAGAAATAATAGGCAATGGAATTATTAATTGGGGCACTTATAAATAGCCTCTCAAGTGCCGCTATTTTTGCCCTAATAGCCTTTGGTTACCATCTTACTTTTATCACGACTGATACCCTGAATTTTAGTCAGGGCGAATTTGTGATGTTGGGTGGTTTGATCGGGGTTATGCTATCAACTAGCTGGCAAAATGATGGGGCTCTGTCGGGTTCGGCCCGTCCACTCTGGAATTACTGGGTAGTGTTTTTGATTTCCATCATCATTATGACCTGTGCTGGGGTTCTATTAGAGCGGTTTGTAATGCGGCCTTTTGGTAGTGGCTCAACCTCCATTGGCTGGATTATGAGTACGGTAGCCCTGACTTTTGTGATTCAAAACATTGCGGAAACTCTATACGGAAAAGATAAACAACCTCTAGCTCCTATGGTTGATGGGAGTATTGAAATTGCGGGACAAGCTTTTGATTGGCAAAAAATCGTTAATATCGGGATTGTGGCCCTGGTAATTGCCGGATTGCAATACTTTTTCACCCGCACAATGCTCGGTAAATCGCTGAGAGCGGTTGCCTTTAACCCCGCCGCCGCCAGCCTGATGGGCATCAACGTAAATTATGTGCGGATGGTTGCCTTTGGGATTGCGGGAGGGTTAACCGGAATTGCGGGTTTTGTGCTTGCTCCACGGGCGATTGGTGGCGGTGTTAGTCCCTCCGAACCAGCCCTGGTATTCGGTATTCTGGCCTTTGCGGTGGCAATTATCGGTGGGTTGGACAACCTCAAGGGAATTGCCTTTGCCGCCTTGCTTTACTCCTTCGCTTCCCAATTAGTCCAGCAATATATTAGTAACGACCTGTCGCGGGCGATTACTTTCGTGCTGTTGATTATCATTCTGGCTGTAAAACCAACTGGTTTGTTTGGCCGTACCCTTGTGCAGAAAGTATAGGTGGGAAAAATGGCAACAATCAAACCAGTCAAATCAACCGAAACCACCAAAGAGTCTCGTTTTGTTGTGCCTTTATGGACAAAAGATTACGCCGGGATTCTGGGTGTTGGCGCACTCTTTTTCATTTTCATCTTCATTAATGCTGGCATCTTTAATAATGGGGAAGTGCAGCGCACCGAGTTACAGATTCTTTCGTCCATTGGGGTAGGCATAATTGTTGCCAGTGGCTTAAATCTGGTGATAGGCTATATTGGGCAAGTTGCCCTGGGTCATGCGGCGTTAGTTACGCTTGGAGGTTATGTACTAGGGTTACTGGTCGCGCGTATTCCGGGCGAAATTAACTGGATTGACTACCTGAGTGTACGGGTAGACAACGCCGGAAAACCTCTAGCCTATAATGAATTGACTGCCCGTGAATCAGCCTGGATAAACACTCAGAATCTGTTGTTTATTATCCTGCTGGTATTGGTAGGCTTAACGCTAATTCTGGGTGGGTTGCTATTCTGGCGTTATCAACATGTTAGAAAAACTGGTGGAAAAGCTGAAACCCATTTCTGGCAAAAACCCGCCGCAATGCGAACGGTTACTCTAAGCATCTGGATAGTGGGTGGCGTTTTATCGTTAGCCGTTTATGTCCTTACGATTGTAACTGGTCGTAAGTCCGTTACGGGCGAAGATATTACTGACATTCCCTGGATTTTATTTGCAGTGGTTCTAACTACCACAATAGTATTGGGTTATTTGTCTCAAGTTGGTCATAACAACGCCCGCACCTACGAAGGGGGCATTCGTCCAAGTTTCTGGGACAAGCCGAGTTGGGTAGGTAAAATGCTGGCCTGGACGGTTGGGTTGGGTATTGTTCTAATTGTACTTGATTTTTGCCTTATGACCTTTAGTTTCCAGATTTTGCAAAACTTTTGGGCCGCTATAATTTTGGGGGCAATTGTCACCGGGTTTTTTGGCTATATTCTGGCTTTACCGGCTTTGCGGGTGAAAGGCCCCTACCTTTCGATGGTAACGATCGCCTTTGGCCTGGGTATTTATGAGTTGGCTAATAGCGTTACCCTTCGCCCTATGCTTGGTTCGCAAAGCGGTATGAATCGGATTCCTTTCCCCACCAGTGGCCGCGACCCAATCAAACAGGTCATTGACCAGCCAAGTGACCGACCTTCGGCCAATGGTGAACTGGTCATAATGGTGATAATAATTGGGATAGCGGTGGTTTTAACTCTGTATAGCATCCGCAGTTTTATGCGCAGCCGTTGGGGTCGGAGTTTAATCGCTCTTCGGGAAAATGAAATCGGGGCGGCTTCGGTTGGTATAAATGTAACCCGTATGAAGACCCTGGCATTCGTGATGAGTGCCACGCTGGCGGGGGTAGCCGGTGTGCTTAACAGTTACGCCTTGAGCTTTATTGGCCCTAACCTGGCAGTGCTCCAAGAGTCGGTTAAATATGTGACCATGATTATTCTGGGCGGGGTTGGAATTTTGTTTGGCCCGGTGGTGGGGGCGGTAATTATCGGCTTAATCCCAAACATTCTGCGCCGTCTGGATGAAACCAAAGCCGATAGCCTGTTTAATATGGTTAGTTATATTGCTCCCTGGTTGCTGTTGGCTCTCTTAATAGCCTATTTCGCAACCCGCAAGAACAGTTCAGAAGGTTTGAAAAGGATTGCCCGTTATGTTTTAGCTCTGATTACAGTCGCTTACGGGGCTATTACAGTTATCAACAGTGGTATAAATTTCGATGAAAAAGCCCGCGTCTGGTCTTATATAACTTGTGCAGCCGGGGCGATATTAATTGTTACTCTGCTGGTTTGGGGCTGGAATTACACAAAGAACCTCCATGCTTCCGCCATTTTTGGTACAGCCCTGGGGATGGTGGTGTTATTTAACAGTATTGAGGTTTATCGCGCAGTTTTATTGGCAATTGGGGCAGGCCGAGGGATTGGTATAAAGAAGCAAGACATCGGGGCTGTTAATATTTTGCTGGTATTGCTTTATGTGGCCCTTTTTATTGTGGCGGTGGTTTATACCCCCAAAGAAGTCCGAAGGTTAACCATTCGCAGTATCGCCATCGGCTTTATTGTGGCTATTCCAGGTATTTACACCTTGATAATTGGTTTATTAAACCCAGATGCTCCTGCTTTCAAACCCTCTCTAGTAGAACTGACCTTATATGGGGCGATTCTGTTGTTCTTCATCTACCTCGTGCCAAAAGGCGCAGGCGGTCTTATTGGGAGTTTTGTCGAAAGCTATTTCCCCACCAAACGCGGAATTGATCGTAGTTATCTACATCGGGCTGCTCCCTCTGCTTCCGCCGATGCGGGTATCCCCGACCAACCTGCTACCACACATACGTTGGCTTTCCACCGGGAGAAGGGTACTCACGCCGAAGTGCTGAAAATAGCGCGAGTTACCCGCGACTTTAAAGGGTTACGGGCGGTAGATAACGTTGAAATGACCCTGCAACGGGGCGATATCCACGCGCTGATTGGGCCGAACGGGGCGGGCAAAACTACCTTGCTCAATCTGATTAGCGGTCTGTACGCGGTTTCTTCCGGTCAGATTTTTTACAAGGGTGAACGTTTAGATGGTTTGAAGCCTTATCAAATTGCTAATACTGGTATCAGCCGCACCTTCCAAAACCTTCAGGTATTCGGCGATATGACCGTTATCGAAAACGTAATGGTTGGTTTTCACCTCCATACCAAAGAAGGTTTTTGGGCTTCGCTGTTTGGTTTGCCGGCTGTCCGGCGCGAAGAAAAGCGGATTGAGGCTTATGCGATGGAGTTGTTAGAGTTTGTCGGGTTGGGGGACAGGGCTTATAACAAGGCTAAAGACCTGCCCTATGGCTATCAACGCTTGCTGGAAATCGCCCGTGCTCTGGCGGTTGAGCCGGAAATCCTGTTGCTGGATGAACCGGCGGCTGGTCTTAATCCCCAGGAAATTGGTGGCATGATTGACCTAATTCGCAAAATCCAGGCGGAAGGTGTCACGGTGCTACTGATTGAACATCATATGGACCTGGTTATGGAAATCTCCGAGGAAATTACCGTACTGGATTACGGCAAGAAAATTTCCGAGGGTGGTCCTACCCATGTCCAAAACGACCAAAAAGTTAAGGATGCCTACTTTGGCCCGGAGGTGCTGATAGATGCTCGAAATTAAAGATGTACGCGCGGCCTATGGGCGCATTGAGGCTATTAAGGGGGTTTCGCTTAAAGTCGAAAAAGGTGAGATTGTGGTTATTGTAGGCCGCAATGGGGCTGGCAAAACCACTACCCTCAAAACGATTGCCGGACAGCTTAAGCCCCGGCAAGGTACTATTACTTTTGAAGGTCAGGACATTGGTGGACTTCCTACTCACCAGATTGCTCGGATGGGCTTGAATATGGTGCCGGAAGGTCGTCAGATTTTTGCCGACCAGACTGTTTCCGATAATCTCTATCTCGGCCTGAATACCCGTCGGTTGCCTGGTAGTGAGATTGAGGCTACTCTGGATCGTTCGTTTGCTTTGTTCCCCCGCCTGAAAGAACGTTTGAAACAACAGGCTGGGACGCTCAGTGGCGGTGAGCAGCAAATGTTGGCAATTAGCCGCGCCCTGATGAGCAAGCCCAAACTGTTGATGCTGGATGAGCCAAGTCTTGGTCTTGCCCCGATTATCGTCAAGACGGTGCTGGAAACTATTCAGGAGTTGAGCCGTCAGGGTATTACCATTTTGCTGGTCGAGCAGATGCGTTATGCGCTCCAGATTGCTGACCGGGCTTATGTGCTGAAAAACGGCAATATCATCTGGCAAGGAACCGGACAACAAGCCCTGGTTTCGCCCGAAGTGGAAGAAGCATATCTTGGCAAGCGCAAAGAGGTCGAAGGAGCCAAAACCCCTCAAGCCGGGGAGTAATCTGGAATCTGTAATCCAAAATCTAAAATCGAGGATTTGGGTCAGAATTATCCCCTTCCTGATGCTTGGAAGGGGATTTTTTTAACACTGTATGCTACTACTCCCATAACTCTTCATTTTTCCTAATCTGTCGAGTTACGAACCCGAATAAGGCCACGCAAACATAGGAACTCCGGTAATAGCATCCACCGCATAAACCGAATGGTTATAAGTCACCGGGGTAGGACAAGGTGATTTTCCACAGGTATCGGAAGGTCGCGCGCTCCCCGGCCAGATTGTATTGCCGTAATCAAGAATCCACATTGGGCGATTCTCAATATGGTCTAGTATCTGACCTGTAGTTCTACATTTACCATCACTGGTACAGGTTTGTATTGGAATATTTACATTGCCTTCCCAGTTCTTGCCATCATTGGCAAGTTTTCCAAAAGTAGCCAGACCAAAAGTAGCTTGTAACGTAACTGACTTGCCATTAACTACTTGCCCACCTAGTGCGAAAGTTAGCCCTAAATTGTAGACCGCCCGCATCGCCGTTTCCTGGGAAATAGTTGGTGGAAGATTGGTGCTGACCAGTGTTAAATCGCCCCTTTCGCTTGAGGGTAAGGAAATTACCTGGCCGGGCGGGATAGAGGGGGCTACACTTGTGGTTGTGGCAGTCGCAATTGTGGGCGATGGTGTACCAGTTGCAAGGGTTGTGCCGAGGGTTTTTGGATTGGAATTGGCTAGGTGGACTGGAGGTTGTTCCGGAGTATTTAATTCGGTGAGGCTAATTAAAGCCACCGCTCCTACTATCAGGGCTAATAATACCCCACTTATAACCAGGTAAAATTTTTTCTGTCTCATGGTTTTTCTTTCCCCAAGTTTTAATTGCAAATCACTTCAACCTCCTCCAAGTTTACTATAACCCAAATTTTAATAACAGACAATCTATTAGCTCGATATTAATAAATCCTAAATAAAATTCTGATTTCTGCGTTAGCGGATTTGGTATAGCAACCCCTTTTTATTCTTGCAAAACCGCAACAAACCACTTTCCTATCTCCACAATCTTTTGCTACTGTAAGCTGAAAACTATTACAACAACTTTTATTTAACTAGCTTTGCGCCACAGGACTCACGAATAATCAAATCTGCCGAAAGCGTCACATTTCGCCGCTCTATAGCCCGCCCTGAAATACGGTCCAGTAAAATTGTACAGCAATTGTGCCGAAAGACTCGGCAGGTTGAGCCATAACCGTCAGGAAAGGGCAAATAATCGAAGCAAATTCTATATCATCAAAACAAACCAACGCTAAATCTGTAGGAATATCCAGACCGCTCTCCCAGACCGCTTGTACTACGCCTACTGCTGCCAGATTATTGACTGTAAATACCGCTGAAGGCCGATTTTCAATCGTTAAAAGTTGCTTGGCGGCTTGATAACCACCCTTCTGGTCAACATTGGTCTGGATTACCAATTCGGGTTCGTAGGGGATATTAGCGGCTTCCAGAGCTTGCCGATAACCTTTTAAGCGGTCACGAGAGGTAGATATATCCAATGGGCCACTAAACATCGCAATCCGCCGATGCCCCAGACTGATTAAATGTTCCACCAACCGTCGCGCCCCACTCAGATTATCCCCTTCTACCAAATCATATTCCAACCCTTCGATAGTGCGGTCAATCAATACAAAAGGTACTTTAGGCGGTTGTATTGGGTGGTACCAGCCTTATGGTCGGCAATTACCACTACTCAGGCAGAACGTAAACAGTTATAGACCTGAACGTTAACAACTAAATAAGAAAACCAGCCTGAGCAATACAACCTTGAATGACTATTGGCTTGCGGCGTAATCGTCTGGCGGCATCGAGTACCCTTAAATACAACTCGTTTAGGTTCAAGCTACAAGTGTTAGCCAACTCCACTCGCTTGAGATAATTCCAAATCCCTTCATCAGGGTTCAAGTCAGGTGCATAGGCTGGCAGCCTTTCTAACCACAACCACTTAGTGGCACCCCTTGCCAGATAATCCTTGAGGACTTGACCCCTGTGAATGGAAGCTCCATCCCAGATCACCAGCACTTTGCCCTTGATTTGGCGGTGGAGC
>JBBQZS010000075.1:0-28549 GCA_038207495.1 Chloroflexia bacterium | reverse complement strand
AACCTTGATGAACTTGAGCAAGCTCAAATTCAACGTTGTTTAGCCTTACAAGAACAAACCAATTTAATCAAAGGCTCAACCCTTTTCTATTGGTGGCCCAATCTTGCTTCTTAATGTGCATTACTTATCAAGACTTGGTATAACACCCCAAAACTTCATATTCTCGTAATACTCCCGTAAAGATAGCGTAACATTCGTTTCATAGAATAGCTTCATAAACGTGACAATCATATTAATATAAAATACGTATATATCTTTGTAACGAATTAAAGCAGTAATTTGGGGTACTTTTTATGGAGAATACTTTAACAGCCGAAATATCTCTCTCCAAAAGCTTGTTTGAAACCCTCATGGTACAAGGGATAACCGAGTCTCGCCGGGGCAATCATCGGCTTGCCTTTAAATATTTCCAGGAAGCCTTGCAATTGGATAAAACCAATCAAAAAGCGTTGATGTGGTGCGCAATGTTGTGCACCGATCCCTTTGATGCTAAAAATTTTCTGCAACAATTGCTGGAACAAAACCCTGAAGATAAACTCATCCGCAACTACTATGGGCTGGCAATTCAGCGTTGTAATGAACTTGACCAGCTTTTGAACGAGTCGCAATTATTACAACGTTGGAGTAAGAATTCAGGTGGTATAGCCGAATTTTCACGCCTGGGTGACCACCTGGTTAAAGTAGGCGAAATTACTCAGCAACAATTAAAGGTGGCTCTTCATTTCCAGGAATATTTACGCAAACAGGGGCAAAACGAAAAAATTGGCGAAATATTGGAATCCTTTGGTTATATTAACAAACAACAGCTTCAAAAGGCTCTTGAATTGCAAAAAATAGACTTTTTCAGTCGCTTTAGCGATTAACATCCAATCACATCAGAGGCGGAGAACGCCTCTTTATTTATTTTATAGCCATAACCTTCTTTAGTTTGGTCTTGCCCCCTACTTATTACTGCTGGATTAATAGCCTTCCTTAACCTAATTAATACTTTTTACTAGCCGAATCTTTGCGCTGAGTTAACATAGATTTAATAATTTAGTGGCATTAATAGAGTGTAACCAGAAACATTTGAAACATAAAACATAGCCATAAAATTACGCGGCACAAAAATTGCCTTTCACCAGGGAAAACTGTGGAATTGCCGATTGGCCCAATAGGTAATTAAGAACAACAATATATAGAGGTAACATAAAAAAATGCTGAACGCTAAGGAAACGGGCAACTTCGGGGTAATAAACTCCGCAGTGGCAGTCCCAAGAACTCAAACTAAAACCTTTATCTGGCCCTGGAAATATGACTCCGCCAAATATGGTTCGCGGGATGTACGGTTGGATTTATTGCGGGGCTTATGTCTGGCAATTATGCTGGTTGACCACATTGGGATGTTTGGCCCGGACTCCTGGCTCTATATGTTCACGGCTCGAGGTGATTTTTTTATCAGTGCCGCCGAAGGATTTGTTTTTATTTCCGGCCTGGTAATGGGTCTGGTCTATTTAAAAATAATTCAAAAAGATGGTATCAAAGCGGCTATTTCCAAAGCTACCAAACGAGCGGTTCAAATTTATTGGCTGGCAGTTGGCTTAACCCTTTTCTTTGTGGCTCTGGCAACCTATACCCAACTTGAGTTGTGGGCGCAACGAGACTGGATTGAAATTAAAGACCCCATTGAACTGGTAGTCGGTTCCCTGACCTTACATTTTGCCTTCCACGGCTCAAGTATTCTGGTTATGTATGTTATTTTCCTGTTCCTTGCCCCACTGGTATTCTATTTCCTGAGTCAGGGTAAAGTATGGCAAGTATTAGCCGTCAGTTGGGTAGTGTGGGCGGGGAATATTTTTTATCCAAATCAATTTACCTTGCCTTTTGCCAGCAATTTCCCGGTAGCTTCCTGGCAAGCCCTGTTCGTAAGCGGGTTGGTACTTGGTTACTATCGCAAGGAACTTGTCCAGTTAATAAATAGTAAAATCGGGAAATGGTATCAGGTAGGGGTTTCCTTAGCAGCAATTGGACTGGTTTGGTTGTTTCTGGAAGGCCCTGCTACCTTTTTCAACGAACTTTTCCCTGGCTCAGATTTTGGTTGGCTCTCCAAAGACCTGCACGAAAAGGGCAGCTTGCCCCTGGCCCGAATGCTGGCAATTTTCATCTGCTTCCAGGCTTTCTATTTATTGGCAAGTTGGCTTTGGAAACCGATTGACAAGGTTTTGGGCTGGTTGTTAGTGCCGTTGGGCGAGGCTGCTCTGTATGTCTTTTCTATGCATCTAGTAGTAATTGTTCTTTTCTATAATATTCCGGGCGTACGCGAATTACCCTACTTCTTCTATGGTTTTGCCCTGGTCTCTACCATATTAATACTGTGGGTGATGGTCAAAACCAGATTTTTATTCAATATCATTCCGCGATAAGCACTCATTCATTTTAGGATTTTCGCTTGAGCCCAATTATAAAGTTAAAGCTGGAGCTATTTACTCCAACTGGTGAGTTCCAAAGCGAAAATCGTATATTTATAAAAGGTATTCTAATGCAACACAAAAATATAAAGTCAGGGTCGTTGGTGGCCCTGATACTGATTACCCTTTTGGCTCTTTCGGCTTGTTCAGACAATATAACTAATACTCCTGCAACCCAGAATACCTCACAGGTTGTTTCAGGAGTGGTCAACGGCGTGGGAGCGATGAGCTCTCAGCCCGAAGCTCAGTCTCCTGCACAAGTTGGCAACCCGGTGGCAGCGGCGAAACCTGTGGCTACCACAACCGCCGCCCCTGCCCCAAAGGCAGCCGTCAAGCCAAAATATAACTATCCGACTTCACCTGATGTAAAGACTTTTGATTGGGGTGGTGTAGGTATAGTCCATGACCGCTATTTTAGCAGCCCGATTTTGGGTCGCCAGATGAGCTATCGGATTTACCTGCCGCCCCAGTATTTTACTAATCCTGGACAGCGTTTCCCGGTTTTGTATATGCTGCATGGCTTGAGTGGCTCCTATCAGGAGTGGGTGGACTACGGTTTATTGCCTAATGCCGACAATATGATTGTAGCGGGACAGATTGCGCCCTTTATCATCGTATTGCCCCTGGGGGAACAATCTTACTGGATTAATCACTCCGACGGTGGGCCGCTTTGGGGCGATTATATGACCACAGATGTAGTCAATAGCGTGGATAGCCACTATCGCACCATTGCCAATGCCCAGAACCGAGCTATCGGCGGTCACTCGATGGGTGGGTTTGGGGCTTTATCGCTGGCCTTTAACAATCCTGACATTTTTGGGATTGTGGGCGGGCATAGTGCCGTTATACGTACCAAAGCCGATGCTTTTTATTTCTTTGGTGATGATGCTTATTACCCAACAATTGACCCGATAAGTCTGGCTAAAACTAAAGATATTTCCTCGCTTAAAATCTGGCTTGATGTCGGCAAGGACGACGAGGATTCTGTTGCCCGGACGCAAGAGTTACAGTCTATCCTGCAACAGCGGGGTATTTCTGACACCTTCACGGTTTGGCCCGGTACTCACGGTGGTGATTACTGGATTGCCCATTGCAAGGATTATATTAACTTTTACGCCAGTGCCTTCCCCCTGGCGGTTAACAAGGGGGCTTAATCTCGGAATTTACCCTTGCTAAACTGTTCTAAAGGGTTATAACTTCAATGTTGTAGCCCTTTTATTTGATATTTATTTCTCGAACGTTATTTCTCATGTTAACAACTGTTCATTCGCTATTCTAATTTATCACCTTTATCGTCCCCATCGTAACAAGCGCAAAGCCTCAAAATTGGGCCATTCTATTATCAGTCGAACTCAAATAGTTAACTATATTGTTATTTTCTGCCTGACAACACTGTAAAATGAAACCCCCTTTTTTGGGCAATGTCTACGCTATAATATGGGTAACTTCTCAATGTATCTTTTGCTCGATATTAAAGTAAAGTTTCAGCAATCTACCAGTAGTAGAGAAAATAGGATAGCTATGTTAAAGAGCCTGGATTCTGACCACAGCCGTCAGCTTAGTGCCTGGATTGAAGCCAACCAGGAACGTATTGTTGAGTTTGCGCTAATCTCCCTTAAACAAATGACTGGCAATACTTATCTCAACCTACCTATAGACACCCAGCGTTGGATAGCTTTGAGCAATTTACCCTTAGGTCGCTTCGGTTGCCTCACCAACCAGGATTATTCTCAACTGGTGGAAACCTCGCTCCGCCAGGGCTTAACCCTCCACGATATTCTCAACTTCAGCTATGCTTTTTATGAAGCTATTACCAATCTAGTTCGCAAGGATTGGAGTCTTTCGGCGGTACAGCGCAAATTTATCGGTGAACGGATTATTTATGTGGGCAAATTGGTAGCTTCCAACCTGACTACCACCTATCTGAAGTGTGTAGCCTCCCGCACCCCAAAGCCAGACGCCAGTTTTGCTTATTAGCTCGATTGTCGGTAAGCGGCCAGCTATCAGCCGCCAGCAAAAAAATGCTAGTTGTTAATTGGGGTAGTTAAATGTAGGAGGATGCTCCGTCATTCGATAATTATCGCAGGACGGAGCCTGCTACTAAGGTGAACGGGTTCGAGGTAGACACAGAGGTTTACCCCTACCTAAAGTCCCCTGCCCTACCATCCCCTATCCCCTCCCCCCCCCATCCCCTGATTTTCTTCATCCTTACCCAAGTTCGGGCTTGACAAGCCAGATAAGGCTGTGTTATGTTCCAGATGATTTTTATCAGGTATTATGAACTCAAGGAGGGGTAAGACCTCGCTTCGGAAGGTTTTAGCAACTAAATGAAATATCTAAAGATTTTTGCGGGTCTAATTATTAGCGGGGTCTGCCTGTGGTATTCCTTACAAGGCATTCGGTTTGATAAGGTGGGCGAGGCTTTCGGCTCGCTTAACTGGTGGTGGATTGCCCTGACTACCTTCCCTTTTGTTTTTGTTATCTGGATAAAAATCTGGCGTTGGCAATATTTGTTGCACCCCGACAAGGTAGGATTACACCGCCTTTATTCCTCCCTGATGATTAGTTATCTCTGGAATACGGTATTACCCGCCCGTCTGGGTGAAGTAGTACGCGCTTATGCCGTCGCCCGTACCGAAAAGATTGGTACGGTCAGGGTTTTTTCTTCGATTCTGCTGGAAAAAATTCTGGATGTTATCTCGATGTTCGTTTTACTGGTATTGCTCTTACCCTTCCTGAAAATTGACGATGCTCTCAGAACCGGGGCTATTATCTTCGGTAGCCTGATGATTACGGCCTTTGTGGTTTGTCTGGTAATGGCCTGGCGGCGGCGCGAGGCTGAGATCGTGATAAAATTTTTCTTGAAGCCTCTACCCACCAAATTTGGAAACAAATTATTTGGTTTTGCTTCTGAAATTCTGGACACCATTGCGATTCTGCTCAATCCCCGCATCAGCCTGATTTTATGGTCGCAAACTCTGGCCTTGTGGATTGTGAACGTCTTTATCTATACTTTTGTGGCCTATGCCGTCAATCTGCCCATGAGCTTTGAAATAGGTTTGATGGTGATGATTGCCAGCAACCTGGGTATGGCAGTTCCATCAACCCCTGGCTATATCGGCACTTTCGAGGCCGTAATTATTGCGGTAATGCCCGCCACTCTCAGCGCGGCCTATGCTAATCGGGATCTGGTCTTTACCTACGCCCTGATGGAGCATGTAGTGGGTTTCCTGCCAGTAGTGCTGCTGGGAGCATACTACACCTGGCGTGAAGGTCTATCGCTGGGGAAGGTCGAGAAACCCGCAGATACGGCTGTACCCGCCGAACTTACCCCGGTAGCGGTGGCGGCGGAAAAGAAATAGCCCCGGCCCAAATTACCAAATACGGGTTAATAAATGGCAGTTAATATATCCAATTTGGACCTTCGCCGTTTGCGCTTAAGGGCACAACGGCTGATCCCTCGATCTTCTGTCACCGATGTTAGCCAGCTTGTGCAGCAACTTTGTGGTATACAAGCGCAGGAGTTGCCCGCCGCCGTGCTTTCACTACGTCCACGTACAAGTGGGCTGAAAGCCGCTGCGGTTGAACAAGCTAGAGTAGAAGAACGCTCTATAGTGCGAACCTGGGGGCCTCGTGGCACTTTACACCTTCTCGCTACCGAAGACCTTCCCTGGTTGTTGCCATTATTTGGTTCGGTTTTTAACTCTGGTAATAAAAGACGACGTGCCGAACTTGGTCTTGACGAAGAAACTTGCGTCAGGGGTTGCCAACTACTACACAACTTGTTAGCGGAATATGGGCCGCAAACCCGCGCTGAAATTGTAGCTCAATTAGCTGGAAAAGGGCTTCGCCTTGAGGGTCAGGCTGTACCTCATCTCATAGGTTATTGTGCAATGCAGGGAATATTGTGTTACGGGCCTCTCAAAGAGGGCGAGCCTACCTATGTGCGGTTGGGGGACTGGTTAGAGGATTGGAAACTTCTGCCTGAGCCTGAACCAGACCCTTACCCGGAGTTGGCCTTGCGTTATTTAGCCGCCTATGGCCCAGCCCAACCGGAAGATTTTGCCAGTTGGTCGGGCCTGTCGCTTAAAGAAATCCGCCCGGCCTGGCAACAAATTTCGAATCAACTGCTGGAAATGCAAGTAAAGCAACAAACGGCCTGGATGCTAAAAACTCAGGTTGCATGGCTGGATGATTTAGCCGCAACTCCGCCGTTGGTGCGATTACTTCCCCGCTATGATACATTTCTTTTGGGTTATCGCAGCCGTGATTTTATGGTGGCGGCGCAATTTGCTAAACGGGTAAATGCAGGCGGCGGCATAATCCACCCTACCATTATTGCCGATGGTCAGGTAGTGGGTATCTGGAAGACCAAAAAAGGCAAAAAAGGCTTAGAGGTATTAATTGAGCCGTTCGAGCCGCTTTCCCCAGAGTTACAAGCCGGAGTTGATGCGGAAATAAAAGATTTAGCCAGATTTGCGGGATAGGCTAAATTAGTAGGGGCGTACCGTCGTACCTGGTGGGTCGCCCTGATTATTGCGGGGTTAAGTTAAGAAACCATCACCGTAGTCCACAAGTTGGTTTTCCCTTTTGAAAATAAAGAAACCTCCAAGACCCAAAAACACCAAGAAAAATGAAAATTTCTTGGCGTTCTTGGCGGTTCAATTTTTATCCGGGGCGAAATTACTTAACTTCGACCACAGCACCGGTTTCAACCAGCTTGGCGCGGGCGGCTTCGGCTTCTTCTTTGGTCAAACCTTCCTTAACGGCTTTAGGAGCGGCTTCTACCAGGTCTTTGGCTTCTTTCAAGCCCAGGCCGGTCAGTTCGCGCACAACCTTGATAACGTTAATCTTGTTCGGGCCGAATTCCTTCAGGATGACGTTGAACTCGGTCTGAGCTTCCACTACCGGGGCAGCTTCAGCCGGAGCAGCCGAAGTCGCTGCCGGAGCAGCCGCAAACGCCATAGGAGCGGAAGCGGTTACGCCAAACTTGTCCTCAAGAGCCTTCACCAGTTCGCTAACTTCCAGAATGTTCAAACCGGAAATCTGATCTACAATCTCAGCTACAGTAGCCATTTCTATTAATGTTCCTTTCATATAAATATTTGTCGGTGGTCAGTTGTCGGTGGTCGAAAATTTCGACCAAAAACTAATAACCCAAAACTAAAAACTAATTTCCTTCCAGCTGCAATTTGCGCTGGTTTAATACGTTCACCAGATTGCGGGGGGTAGCCGCCAAAACATTGACCACCTGACGAGGTGGCTGTGAAATTACACTCACCAATCCCGTAGCGGGTGAATTCAAACTACCCAGCATTTTGGAAATCAAATCCTCTTTGCTCGGCAACTTGGTAAGGGTATCCAGGTTTTCGCTGGAAATCGGTTTGCCACCTAACACGCCCGCCTTTACCACAAAAACCTTTGAGGTCTTCTGATAATCGAGCAGGGCTTTAACACCCTTGACCAGATCACCTCCAACAAAAGCAATAGCGGTTGGCCCAGACAGGATTTCGTCCAGATTGGCATAACCCAACTCGTTTGCTGCTCGCTTTAGCAGGGTATTCTTGGCAACGTGATACTCGGTGCCGGTGGGTACTAGCTTGCGGCGCAATTCGGTAATTTCCTTAACGGTCATACCGCGATATTCGGTCACAACTGCTACCGGGCTCTGCTTTAGTAATTCAGCCAGGTTGCTGATTTTTCCAGCTTTACGCTCTGTAGGCATTCGCTTATCACCTCCTTTATGGTGCCTCTAAATTTTAAGCAATCAAAAACCCCTTGCTATGCTCGCTATCCGGCAGATTGCCAGGGCAAGCGCAAGGGGTTAAAAGCCGCTTAATATAAACCGTCAAATTAACGGTTAGAGGCTTTTTCCCGATTTTGCGTCTTAACCTCGGCGGGCAGTAGCGTGTGACTACTTTTAGACTCCCCAGGGGAGTACCGGCTGTCTACGGCGAGACATCTATCTCAGGGTATTTACTTTTCAAGAGTTTTTTTGTAGGGGTGGGTTTTAAACCCACCCGGTAGGGTTACAAACCCTACCCTACATAATTCAAAATTAACTACTAACTTCAGCCAGAACCGGGTTCACATCCAGATGGATGCCAGGACCCATTGTGCTGGTTAAAGTGATGCTTCTTACGTAAGTGCCTTTTGCTCCGGCTGGCTTGTTGCGCACTATCGAGTCAATCAGGCTAACTACGTTTTCCTTGATTTGTTCTTCGCTGAAGGAAAGTTTACCCACACCGACATGCACCAATCCGGTTTTGTCGTTGCGATACTCAACTTTACCGCGTCGTACTTCCTGAATTACGCGGGGTAGGTCGTTGGGTTGGGCGATAGTGCCGCTCTTGGGGTTAGGCATCAAGCCCCGGCGACCCAGCACTTTACCGAGTTTACCGACTTTACCCATTTGCTCCGGGGTGGCAATTGCCACATCGAAGTCCATCCAACCGCCTTCGATTTGCTTAATCAGCTCGTCGCTACCCACGAAATCCGCTCCGGCCTGTCGCGCCAAAGTTTCGCCTTCGCCCTGGGTAAAGACCAAAATCCGCACAGTCTTACCCGTACCGTGCGGCAAAACCGCCGTAGTACGAATCTGCTGGTCAGCGTGGCGGGGGTCAATCCCAAGCCGGAAGTGCAACTCGATGGTGGGGTCGAACTTGACAAAGTTGGTCTTTTTCAGCAGGCCGATTGCTTCGTCCAGCTTATAAACCGAGTCTTTTTCAATCTGTTTAACTGAGTCTAAATACTTTTTGCCGTGTTCTGGCATTTTAATACCTCCTGTGGTTCAAACGGGTCTAGCCCTCCCACTGTTTGGTTCTTGGTTGCTGGTTGTTCGTTATTAGAAAAGCCATCAGCCATCAGCTTTTAGGGAAATCCAACAACTAACAACCAAAAACCGACAACTACTCCGTAATAGTGATGCCCATGCTGCGGGCCGAACCCCGCACCTGAAGCTCAGCGGCTTCGAGGGTGGTGGCATTCATGTCCTTGAGCTTGGTGTTGGCGATTTCCGTCACTTGCGCTTTGGTAATCTTGCCAACTTTATCCTTGTTAGGCGTGCCGCTACCCTTTTCAACCTTGGCCGCTTTACGCAGCAGGTCGGCGACGGGCGGGGTTTTGGTAATAAAGGTAAAGGAGCGGTCTTCAAAAACGGTCACTTCCACCGGGATAATCATCCCGATTTGTCCGGCAGTCCGTTCGTTATACTCCTTCACGAAGCCCATCATGTTAATACCATGCTGACCGAGGGCCGGGCCGACAGGCGGGGCCGGAGTTGCCTTACCCGCAGGTAATTGCAACTTTACAATCGTTTTTACTTTCTTAGCCACGCTTTATCATCTCCTGAGAGTTTTTATACTATCTTCTCAACTTGCAAGAAATCCAGGGTCAAGGGGGTCTCACGACCAAAGATGCTAACCATCACTGTTACCTTGCTCTTGGCATTATCAATAGAGTCAATCGTGCCAGTGAAGTCGCTGAATGGCCCATCAATAATTTTAACCGCTTCCCCAACGTGAAAGCTGGTTTTAATCTTGGGCGCTTCGGCCTCCATCTGCTTCATTATCAAGCCCATTTCGTCTTCACCAAGCGGCGTAGGCTTGTTGCCGCTACCTACGAAGCTGGTTACGCCCTGAGTGTTACGCACCACGTACCAGGACTCGTCGGTCATGGTCATCTCGACCAATACGTAGCCGGGGTACACCTTGCGTTGCACACTATGGCGCGCGCCATTCTTGATTTCGGTTTCCTCAATAGTAGGCACGACCACCCGAAAGATTTTGTCGCGCATATCCATTGACTCAATACGTCGTTCCAACGCCCGCTTGACTTTGTTTTCATAGCCGGAGTAGGTGTGAATGACGTACCACCGTCGCCCCAGGTTTTCCTGATGCCCGGTACTGGGCGAGAGCGAGGGGCGTTGAGAAGTCACGGGCTTGGTCGCCATCTGTTCAGGCGTTTCCGCTATGGTCTCAACTTCTACCTCGTCAATTCCTGGTGTTACTTCGGAGGCATCTTCCATCATCATTTTATCCTCTAAAACCAGGTGTTATACGCCCAAAATTGTTCGTAGACCGCTATACAGCGTAGTCAGTATCAAGTCCAGACCGCCCAATAAAAGGGCCATCACCGCCGATAGCACAATAACCACAAAGGTCATGGTACGGGTGTCTTTGCGACTGGGCCATTCTACTTTGTCTACTTCCGATTTGGAGTCCTTGACAAATCGTGCCAGTCCAGGCTCTACATTCGGATCGTCCAGCAAGCTTTTTTCAGCCATAACTTTCTCTCCTGGTGCGCCTCTACCTGATTTTACTTGGTCTCGCGGTGCAGCACTACCTTGCGCTCCCGGCGGCAGAACTTGTTAAGTTCCAGGCGGTTGGGGTCGTTGCGCTTGTTTTTGGTAGTAGTGTAATTCCGCTCCTTGCAACTGGTGCAAGCGAGGTGAATTATAATTCGGTCAGCTTTCTTTGCCATAATTTTCGCTCTGTTTCCTGTTCACAGAATTTAGTCAAAAAAATTCGGGGGCTTCGCGCTCCCCTTAACTTAGCTTGAGAATTATAGCATAGGCTTGTTACTTTGTCGAGTCTATTTTAGCCAAATTATTCAGGCGTAAATTCCCAACTTACAGTAATTTGGTCAACTCTTCGCCTCTGACTCCACAATCACGCAAAATCTTGGAAAGCAGGCCGGGGCCAATAGTTTCCCCGCGATGTACTGGTATGACTGTTCGACGACCATCAGGATGCTGTAGAAAATGGTGACTGCCTTTGATGCGTATAACCTCAAAACCAGTTTTACGCAAAGCTGTAATGAGTTGTTGGCCTGTTACTCGTGGGAGCTTACTCATGTTTCGATTAAAATCCGTTGTACACCTACAAACTCACGTGGCTCATCTTCAGCTTCTTCCACTTCCAGGCATAACTCTATCGCTTCCCGCATGCGTTCCATCAATTTATCGAGGGATTTTGCCTGCGTGTGGCAGCCCGGCAATTCCGGGACGGAACCGACATAATAGCCTTCGGTATCGCGCTCAATAATGACATTAAAAGTTTTGCTCATCCAGCTAATCCTTTATTTTAGGGCATAAGAAAAATATCACAATTTTAGTCTATCACGTAACAAACCTGAGTTCAACAAACTTACCGATGCATTCCCCTATAACTTGTGCTAGTATTTAAAGTGTCGCTGCTAAAGTTATTTCGAAGTGAGGCACTAATGACCACTAACCAATTACTGCAATTGTTATCTTTCGCTATAGCCTGGACTATCGGGGCTATTATTATTTTTCTGAACCGCAAAAAAGTAGTAAGGCTAGACAAAACTCTAGCCGCTGGTATTATTGGCTCCCTTATAGGAATTAATTGGGCTATGGTGCTTAATCCGTACCCACCAAATTATATTGCTAATTTTATAGGGGCGACTATGGGCGCAATACTTGGCGTACTTTTGAGCCTTTACCTTTGGCCGATACTCATCTCAAAAGATGACAAAGATAGCGATAAGAAAAAATAGCGTTCAGCACTGTCATCGTGAGTAGTCTGTGCAATAGTTTCATTCAGGGTAATAATACCTACCCGGCCCTGTCATTCTGAGGCGAAGCCGAAGAATCTTGTTTGGAATAAGAAGATTTTTCACTTCGTTCAGAATGACAAGTGGCGGTTGGGAATTAAACATCATGTTCATCCTGTCTATCCTTGTAAATAAAAAAGGACTTCTAACTTGCGTTTTGCCATAAATGCCCACCTGGTCGCCTTTAGTGGAACTTATCGTCAGGCCGGAGTGAGCAAGTACACCGAGCTTCTGATTAACAGCCTTGCCGCGCTGGACACTCAGGACGAGTTTATAATTTACACCGCGCCCGGTTCACGTCCACCCGAATTTGCCGCCGCGCCCAATTTTACGTTAAAGGCCAGCCACTTACCGACTATTAAACCGCCGGTGCGGATTGGTTGGGAACAGTTTCTCGCCCCCCCGATTCTGTTGCGAGACCGCCCGGCTCTGTTGCATTGCCCGGTCAATGTCGTACCACTTGCCGCGCCCTGCCCCACCGTGTTGACCATCCACGACCTGGGCTTTTTGCGCTTTCCTGAACGCTACAAATGGGCCAAACGCACCTATCTGGCAAATGCCACCCGGCTTTCCGCGAAACGGGCGGCTCATATCATTACCGATGCTGAGGCCATTCGGCAAGAAGTTATCGAGTTGCTCAAAATATCGC
Organism: Chloroflexia bacterium; assembly: GCA_038207495.1. GTDB lineage: Bacteria > Chloroflexota > Chloroflexia > Chloroheliales > Chloroheliaceae > Chlorohelix. The sequence continues at coordinate 15,877 of JBBQZS010000075.1, read as the reverse complement.
CGGACAAAGTTACCGCCATTCCTCTGGCTGCCGATAGCCGTTTCCAGCCCGCCGAGGCCGCGAAAGTTGCCACCTTCCGTCGTGAGAAAAATTTACCCGAACGCTTCATAATATATGTAGGGACGCTGGAGCCACGCAAAAATATCCCTTTATTGCTCAAAGGCTTTGCCAGACTAAGGTGCGAGAATCCAGCGGCGGTGGATGGGGTGGGGTTGGTATTGGGTGGGGCGAAGGGCTGGCTCTACGAGGAGATTTTTCGGCTCATCCGCGAACTTGGCCTGGAAGAAAGCGTGCAGTTTCCGGGCTACATTGCTGATGCTGATTTACCATTGTGGTATAATTCGGCTGAAGTAATGGTTTATCCAAGTATATATGAGGGGTTTGGCTTTCCGCCGCTAGAGGCAATGGCCTGTGGTACTCCCGTAATTACCAGCAACACTAGCAGTTTGCCGGAAGTGGTGGGCGAGGCCGGGTTAATGGTCGCTCCCGATGACGAGCCAGGGATGGCGGAGGCGTTGCGCCGGGTGTTGACTGAGCCGAAACTACAGGCAGAATTAAGCCTAAAAGGTATCACTCAGGCCGCCCGTTTTAGCTATCGGGAAACCGCCCGCCAGACCCTTGAAGTTTATCGTAAAGTGGCTGGTAGGTAAAGTAATTATTAATCAGTCATCAGTTTATTAGATTTTAGACTTTCAATTCTGAAATTCAACGGCTAATAGCCCATCAGGTTTAATATCATGGACTTTAATGTTTTATTGTTGGTAATTTCGGTAGGGGCTTTGATTGTCTTTGCGGTAGTGAACGGGCGGAGCAAGGGCGGACGAAACATTTGCACTCGCTGTAGTGGCACGGGCGAGGTAAACGAAAAGTGGCCCGACCCCGACGCGCCGGGTGGCTGGCACAAATTGGATGGGATTTGCCCCAAATGCAAAGGTAAGGGTCGGGTTTAACCCGGCTTTTTAGCTTAGGAATTGAGCAGTATGCAAAACCGCCCCCAACCAGAAACCGATAACAGCCCCAGACCAGATGATTTACGCAAGCATGGCCCGCTACCCGCCAATATTGTGGATTTTGTTAGCCATTCCGTTGGACAAAGCCAACGAATTGGCCTGGTGTTGGGCAAATTAGCGCAACCCGGCGATATTATTCTGCTGGTGGGTGAGTTAGGGGCGGGCAAAACCACCCTGACCAAAGGAATTGCCGAGGGGTTAGGAGTGGAAGGTTACGTCAATTCTCCTACCTTTACTCTGGTGAATGAATATCAGGGTCGTATGCAAATGTATCATCTGGATTGCTATCGGTTGGAAAGTGGTCGGGAAGCTCTTGATTTTGGCCTGGAAGAATATCTCTATGGTGAGGGTCTAACGGTGATTGAGTGGCCCGAACGCATCACCGAGGTGTTGCCCGCCGAGAATCTTACTATGAAGCTTTCACCTCTGAGCGAAACCAAACGCAGCATTCGGCTTGAGCCAGTGGGCGAACGTTACATATCCCTGGTGAACGAGTTCAAAAAACAAGCCTTTGGAATAACGACGTGATTATTGCTTTCGACACTTCAACCTCCATTGCCAGCATAGCCCTTTATGCTGAAGCAGGTCTGATTTCGGAATTTAGCTGGCGTTCCCATCGCGACCAGACCGCCCAGCTTATGCCTACGGCTCAACGCCTCATGGAGTTGCAAAGTTTACAACCGGATAGCCTCAGTGGGGTAGCCGTCGCGCTTGGCCCCGGTTCGTTCAACGGCTTGCGGGTGGGGGTTAGCACCGCCAAAGGGGTGGCCCTGGCTCTGGGTCTGCCCATCTTTGGGATTAGCAGCCTGGATATGCTGGCCTATCAGCTTGGTTATTTGAACGGGAATCTGGTCGCAATAATCGAAGCCGGACGGGGACGACTAGGGGTTGGCTGGTACAAAGTACGGGCCGGAAGCTGGAAACGGCAGGGTGAATATGAAAACCTGACGGTGGATGAACTGGCGGCTAAAATCAGCTCTCCCACCATTCTAGCCGGGGAATTAACCGCCGAGCAGACCCGCGAGCTACAGACCAGCCTGGGTAAGAATGCCAGCTTCTTATCCCCTGCCACCAATTTGCGGCGGGCCGGGTTTCTGGCAGAATTGGCCTGGAACAAGTTACAGGCGAGTGATACGGGCGACGATCTGGAAAACCTCCAACCTATTTATCTCCACCAACCTGTCAAAAAGTAACAAATAAGGGTCAGGGGATAGGGGTTGGGGAGAATAGTAGGGGTGCTGCTTGCCGCACCAAAGCTAACTTGGGCTTAATTTTATTCCTCTCTAAAAGTCTCACCTATTGGATTTATCTATGATATTGAAAGTTAACCTGAATTAGCCCTATCCTGTATCGTTCGCTTCTAGCTATCTTTAAGGGCCCGGCTATATGCTTATCCCACCATGTCCACCTCCTTTGTTATCGAAATGCTATCTAGAGTCGAAGGGTGTTGGGTCTGTACAATGGTCGTCAGGTCGAATGTGTTAAAAAAGTATTGCCAAAGCGTTAAAATAAGTTTGTATAAAATTTGACAAAGTTCATTCAGATGTGTTATTATCCCATTCAGATGCGAGAGCTATGAGTTAGATTTGACCAAGCAGCCCCTCGTTAGCAAGTTTACAAGCTACAAAATTAGTTCCCCTCCAATTACACCGGGCAGTATTGAGTGCGATAGAGGCTGGCACTTGTTTCTGTATGCCTACAAATTTGTCTGGCCAATGAAGGCAGCAAGGTACTATTTGGGCGATTAGCTCAGGCATTGACTGGGCATTTTTTATGTCTGGTGTGTAATAGCAAGAAAAAAGTAATAACTGTACCATGTTGTACCTGGGTTTAAGCTCTGCATTACCCGGGAGCAAAGAAAGGGAGGAAGTCTTCGGTGAGAACGACAGGCAAAGTAAAGTGGTTTAATGACGCTAAAGGTTATGGTTTTATCGAACGCCCCGGTGGCGAGGACGTTTTTGTCCATTTTTCAGCTATCCAGATGGATGGTTTCAAGACTTTGACTGAGGGCCAAGAAGTCGAGTTTGATATTGAAAATACCGATAAAGGCCCCCAGGCGGTGAATGTAAACCACGCGACCCAACCCCAACTCGCCTAACTGCGCTAACCGGGTGTTGTTGCAAAATGAGGGTAAACCCAGGTCTACTTCAGGGCTAACCTGAAAACCAAAGTTAACCCTGAATATTAGAATTAACAAAAGCTTCTTACTCTAAACTGTAAGAAGCTTTTTTGTAGGTAAAATAAGTTTGCTAATTTACCTTAAATATACGGAATCAGGCTGAAACTTGTTCTGCCACCGCCCGCTTCCAATGGCGGTGTTGCCCCAAAGCCGTAATAAAACCTTGCACTAACTTTTGTATATCCGTTGCACTGCCAGTTAAGACCCCTTCTACTACCTGAGTCTGGGCTGGAGTTGTTTTTAGACCAAGTAATTGACCAATCTGGCAGGCTGCCAGTAGGTCAACCCCTTCCCCACTTGCCCCAATCGTTTTGGCATGCTTAAAGGCTTCGTCTACAAACTCACGCGGGTCACCCTGTTTCATTAAGGCGGCAATGCTTTGCGCTCCCCCTGGTACGAAAACAGCGTCATATAGCACTGAGCTACTGTTGGCAAAAGTTTTGTCTACCGCCACTGATGCCCCACCAGCACCAGTCAATGTGCCAAGATGCGTGCCAACCACTTCGGCGGTTGCGCCTGCGGCTGTCAAAGCCTGCTTGAGCGCGTCTACTTGCTCGGCAGCCACGCCATCAGCCGCCAACACTGCCACTTTGCGACCCTTGATACTTTCCTTTGGCGCGTTCGCCATACTCAAAGCACTACTACTTTGTACCCCGCCAGAGGCAGTGGTAGATGATACTGCCGAGACTAACAGGGCCATTTCGTCCGCCGCATCAGCCGTACCATCGGGCATCGCTTTGCCGGAAGCTATGACATTTTTAGTAGCACCGTTTGCTGGTTTGGGGGCTGGTGGAGTAATTTCGCCGAGAGCAATAGCTACCTGGGACATCAACTTATCGTTAATCTGGCCCAAATGCTCCAGCATGCGCTGGCGAATATGACGAGTTTCAACCTTGCTTAACTCGAACTGTAAAGCCTTAACAATATGTTCTTTTTCCGGCCCGCTCATACTGTTCCAGAATAGTTTAGCCTGCCCATAATGGTCGCCAAAACTTTCGCTACGTACCCGCACTTTTGGCCCAATAACCTGTTCCGGGTAACTAACATAACCCCCGGCCTGGGCTGATACCTCACCGGGCTGATTGCCGCCTAACGAGTTTGGATAGTAGGATACCCGCCCCGGATTAATCGTTTGGCGCATATGCCCTTCGCGCTGATTGTTAGAAACGTTAGCAATTGGTCGGTTAATTGGTAATTCAGGCCAATTCGGGCTACCCAGGCGACTTAATTGGGTATCAAGATAAGAAAAGTTACGACCTTGCAAAAGGGGGTCATCACTGAAATCAATTCCCGGCACAACGTTGCTGGTCATGAAAGCCACCTGCTCGGTTTCAGCAAAATAGTTGTCGGTATTGCGGTTAAGGGTTAACTTACCAATCCGCCGAACTGGCACGAGCTCTTCCGGCCATATCTTGGTGGAATCCAGAACATCAAAATCAAATTTGGTTTCCTCGCCTTCGGGAATGAGTTGCACCCCTAAATCCCATTCCGGATAATTGCCTTTTTCGATGGCTTCCCAAAGGTCGCGGCGGTGAAAATCGGGATCTTTACCCGCTATTTTTTGCGCCTCATCCCACACTAACGAATGTATTCCGGCTAAGGGTTTCCAGTGAAATTTAACAAAATGGGCCTTGCCCTGGGCGTTAATCAGTCGGAAACTATGTACCCCAAACCCTTCCATCATACTAAAACTACGTGGAATAGCCCGGTCACTCATTACCCACATAATCATATGCATTGATTCAGGGGTTAGGGAAATAAAATCCCAAAAAGTATCGTGGGCGGTAGCGGCCTGGGGTATTTCATTATGAGGTTCAGGTTTTGCGGCATGGACTAAATCCGGGAATTTAATAGCATCCTGGATAAAAAACACCGGGATATTATTGCCAACAAGGTCCCAATTGCCCTCTTGAGTATAAAACTTTACCGCAAAGCCCCGTACATCTCGCGCGGTGTCGGCTGAACCGCGTGAGCCAGCCACCGTGGAAAAACGCACAAAAACAGGTGTTTTTAACGAAGTATCAGTCAGGACGTTGGCAATAGTGTAGTCAGATAAGGACTCGTAAAGTTGAAAAACCCCGTGTGCCCCTGCTCCCCGCGCATGAACAACTCGTTCAGGGATACGCTCATGGTCAAAATGGTGAATCTTCTCCCGAAGGTGAAAATCCTCTAACAAGGATGGGCCACGCGCTCCGGCCCGCAGTGAGTTTTGGTCGCTGTTGATGCGATGCCCAAGGTTATCGGTTAATTCCGGCTGGGGCTGCGAAGTAGCTCGGTTCAAATCTTGCTCTTTGCTGCTAGAGTTATCCGCTTTATCATTACTCATTTAAGTACTCTCCATGAATTTCAGGTAAGCTGTTTGACTAATAATAGATAGCACCCGCCTGGGCGTAGTAATATCAGGTAATATTTAAAGGAGCAATTTCTATACCACCTCAGGGATATATTAGAAATAAAATAAGCTTCTTACCTTAACTTGTAAGAAACTTATTTGCTGCGTAATACCAAGTCCTGATAATTAGTGATTATTTGTAGGGGCAGGCTCTCACGCTTGTTTCTTTTACCCAATTAGGGCGTAAGCCGTTTCCAATGACCTTCGGAGATGACTTCAACGACACCATCAATCACTTTGATGGCGGTCTGATCATCAATCGCATATGCTGGGACTGGTATCCCGGCGGCCCATCTTTCGGCGTTAGCCAGGGAATTTTCTGGCATTTGTTCGTTATCCAGATGCGGAAACAACGAAAAATCAACCAGTCCCAGCGTTCTATCGCCGCCATTGGGCATATTCCAGCGAACGAAGCCCTCCCCGATTTGGGGGGTCATCCCCATACTCCCAGCACTCAACCCGACCACCTAGAGCCGTCTTGCGGGGAAGCTTCGGCAAGAGGTCTGCCAGACCCGATTGACGCATCCAGTGGCACAGATACAGGGGATCTCCGCCGCCAACCAGCAGGGCATCAACCTCCTTGACCAAAGTGACCCAGTGTTTTTCTTTGATACTGGGCAGGGCAGTAAGTTCCAACACCCCGAACCCTTTCCAGCCCAGTTCGCCAAAAGTACGGATGTCGTGCCAGGCATAAGTAGGACCTTTAGGGAGGGCGTGTATTGCTGTAGGGATACATAGCGTACTAGATTCAGCAATCGGTTTGCCCAGCAAATCAACCAGAGTGTTGCGAATGCTGTTGTTGCTGATGCCAGCAGAAGTGAGCAGAAATTTCGTGATTATTCTCCTTTCGCTTTTTTATTCTACTCCCACTTTCAAGACAGCAAAGGAGCGATTTTTTTGAGTTAAACGCTTTTAGCTCGCTTATTCCTCTTGACAACCCCCGCTACTTGAGTCTATACTATATAAAACCGCTCAGTCGGTTTTATATCACGCTAAAAGTCCCCATAAGGTTAAATGATATGCCTAAACTCGGTGTTGAGGAAGAGCGTAAAGACAGAATTATCCACGCAGCCCGCGTCGCTTTCGCCCGCAAGGGTTACGATCTGACCACCATCGAAGATGTGGTTACGGAAAGTGGCATCAGCAAGGGCGGTATTTATTACTGGTTCAGCAACAAACACGAAATCTTCCTCAGCCTGTTAGACAACTGGGTAAGCGATATTACCTCCCGATTCAATCGGGTTTATGAGGTTGAGCCGGAAATATTCAAGCGGCTGGAAGCCCTGACCCGAATTGCGGGCGAACTGGTTAAAGAGGAAGAGGAACTGACTCGCCAATACAATTTTGATGTATTGGGCCGCCTTTTTGTTCAGTTTGTCCAACAGGCGATGGTGGACGGGGAGGTGAAGGAGCGGTTAACCCGGCTCTATTCCTTCTTGACCGACCTGCATAGTGGTTTGCTGGAAGAAGCGGCAACCGCCGGGCAGATTCGCCCGGTAGATGCTGAGTCGCTGGCAATCCTGATTACCGCCGCCTACGATGGAACTAACATTCGGGCGATGGCTGATGCTAGAGTTTTAGACCGTCGTCGCCTCAACCGAGTTTTCCTGGATTTATTCAAAGTATATCTCAAACCCGAAGGGGCAAATTGAAAGGGGGTGAGGGCCGGTTTCGACCTGATGAATAAAAAAGAACCAACTTCAGATTGTGCATTTAATTTCAGCGGGTGGCAAAATTGTCGCCCGCTTTATTATTCCGGGCTGTTGGGCATCGGTGGGGGTGGCACGAGCGGCTCTTCCGAAATTTCAGCCTTGATAAGCGGTTGACTCACTACCATACCCGGCAATATTCCCTCTTCCTGCGACAATCTTGCCAATAAATCAGCCTTCAGGTGAAAATATTTCTGGCGGAAGGATGATTTGGTTATCTCCTCCGACCACATAATATAAGCATCTTCATTATTATCGGTGTAATATTTGCGGCGCACTCCGGCCTCTTTGAAAGCGTATTTTTTGTAGAGGTTCTGGGCAACGACATTCGAGACGCGCACTTCCAGGGTTAGCCAACTCGCGCCAAGTTGCATTGCCACATCAATCAGCCCTACCAGTAATAGCTCGCCCAGGTGTTTGCCCCGATAATTAGGGTCTACCCCAACCGTCGTAATATGGGCTTCGTCCATCATCATCCACAACCCGGCATAACCGACCACCGGGTTTGGGTTGGGAGCGACTGGGGTTGGTTCTTCCTCTTTACCCAAAAGCCCCAGTAAATTGGCGATAAAAGTATTCCGTTTAGTCGCTACCGGGGCGGGGGCTTCCGGCGCGGTTTTGTAATGGCGTACCACCACATAACGGGTAGATTTAAGGTTGCGCAACTCTTTTTTGTAAGCACTAGCCGGCCAGGGGGTGGTGAAGCAGATTTTTTCAATCTCAACCACTTCCGGTATATCTTCTGCCTGCATCGGCTCAATTGCAAAGGCCATTCGGTTAAAGAGAACCTTTCTAATAATATTACTAACTGGTGGTTAATTTTAGTGCGATTAGGCCGGATGGTCAAGCGGCGGATATGTGGCTCATTAGACTACTCTTAAGGGTGGTGTTATAATAGTTTTAGTAATAACCAACTGTTAAAAGAACTTCCTAAAATGCATTATAGTCCAATGGACTGGTTTATTTAATTTATACCGCCGAGAACGCTAAAAAGTTATAAGTTATGAATCTTGAGGTCTGAATTGGCTTCTTTTAACCTAAAACTCATAACTTCCTACTCGTTACACGTTACTCGCAGCTCGTTACTATTTTGAGAGGAGACATTTCCAGATGGCGGACGCTTTACACGATTTTGGGCCAATTGATGAATTTAAGCCGGAGGCAATCGGCGTGCCGGGTAATCGTCGCTTCCGGGTGCTATTCCGACAGGACCGCCGTACCGCCTGTTTCTGGATGGAAAAGCAGCAACTTGGGGCTTTAGCCGATGCTCTTAACGATTTACTTTCCCAAACCGAAGGTGGCGTGGGACGACCTGACCCCCAGCCCACCGGGGTTTACCCTGAACCTTTTGTGGTAGAGGCCTTAACCGGGCGTTTGGCTCTTGGTTTTAATGAGGAATCCGACCTGTTCCTGATTTACCTCTATGACCTGGAATCCGAAACTGCCGCCCGCGAAGGAATTGACGACCCCGATGAGGCCGATGCGGCGGCGGAAAGGGCTACCCCTACTATCAGGGTAGAAGTAACTCGCGGGCAATTGGAACGTTTCTACAGTGAGGCTGCCAGAGTGATTGAGTCGGGTCGCCCACCCAAACCCAGCAAAAACGGTCACATCCCGTATAACCCAAACTAGGGGATAAGCACAATACCAGGGCAAAAATTAAAGGAAGTGTAGGCTTCACCCCGCTTGTCACCATGAGCTTGCGAAGGGTCTTGTTTATCGCATTGAGATTCTTCATTTCGTTCACACCCCATAAAGGGGCGTGACAGGTTTCGTACACGGTTCGGAATAGGAGCTTTCCGATGCATGTCTGTTGAAACTAACAAGAAAATCATCCACGACTTTATTGAAATGGTCTGGAATAACAGACAGTACGAGCTTATTCCGCATTTTATTGCTGAAGATTATACCGCTTGGAGTATGGGAAGCAAGAATACTTTAAAAGGAATCGCCGGGGTTATAGCCAATGCTCAAGGAGTTCATCACTCCTTTGACCAATTTAAGATAGAGATAGAAGATATGTTTGGCGAAGCTGACAAAATCGTTAGTCGGCTCACTTTACATAGTCTAAGGGGCACTGAAGAAATTACAATGCGCGAAATAATTATTCACAGAATTGCGCAGGGTAAAATCATCGAAGCCTGGTCTCTGGGAAGTAAATGGGATTAAGTCAGGTGCTTCAATAGATTAACCGCCTCAAGTTAGAACCTTCGCACTTAGATTTTCGATTTCAAGAGAGGCTTGCCGGAATGGTTCTGGTGGCCTCTGTTGCTTTTTCGGGAAGTTGAGCTGGTTCCTCGTTTAGCTCGTGGATTTTGAAAGTATTTACCAGGATATTTAGCTGATTAGCGACTTCGGTAAGGTCGTTGGAACTAATCATATATTGCTGGCTGTTGGTGCTGATACTGGAAATAATTCGGGCCAGTTCGTGCATGGTCTCGGCGACCTGGCTATTGGCGAGGCGTTGTTGCCCGGTAGCCATCGAAATAGCCTGGGTTAGCTGACTGGTTTGCTGCACCAGTTCGATAATTTCCTGGTTAACCGATAAAGACTTCTCAACCATTTCCTGGCCCACCGCCACCACTTTAATACCTTCTTCGGTTGCCATAACGCTGGCCGAAGTAGCCTGTTGAATCTGACTGACCAATTGCTGGATTTCAACCGCTGCCACCCGCGAACGCTGGGCCAACTTCCGTACCTGAGCCGCCACCACCGCAAAACGTGCTCCTTCCTCGCCTGCCCCGGCACTTTCGATAGCGGCATTAAGGGCCAACAGGTGGGTATCGTCCGAAAGAGTGCTAATGAGGGTAGTAGCTTCACGAATGCGCTGTGAGACCAGATTAAGGGCAATGATTCGGTCTGCGATCTGGTTTACCCGTTGCCCGATTTCGCTCATCTTTTTAGATGCACCCACCATCGTATTAAAGCCTAACTCCGCACTTTTCAAAGCTTCTGCCGCGCTTTTTGCCACCAGCGAGGAACTATCAGCGATTTGTTGGCTAGTTCCCGAAAGTTCCCCAACTGTGGCTGATACCTCGGCTACCGCTACGGCCTGTTGGGAAAGGCTGCTGGCCTGTTCAGTGCTGGCGCGTTCCAGATAGAGACTGGTGGTAGAAACATTGGCGGCCTGTGATTGTATCCGTGACATCGCCAACAGTAGCCGTGCCATTGCCCGATTCATCGTTACACCCAGGTTGGATATTTCTTCAGGGCCAGTTATAGAGAAGCGGCTGGTGAGGTCGCCATCCGCCATTTTCTCCAGGTTGGCTCGGAAAACTCGCAAGGGGCGTGAAAACATCCGGGTGATACCTACGGTTAAAACCAGTGCCAAAATAGTGCTAATAATTATAATCAGGGCAGTGAATTTGATGGCGATCTCAAGCTGATCGCGGCTTTGCTGGCGAGCATTATTAAGAGCCGTTGCCCGATTTTCCAACAGGGCATCCAACTCGTCAGCAAATTGTCGCCGCAGAGCCTCGCTATTTCTCAGCAGCCGATCCGCCTCGCCCTGAGTAACATTAGCTCTTAAAATAGCATCTATATCTTGTTGTATCTGGTTGTGTTTCTCCGCAAGGTTTTTGATTGTACCCATTGCGTTGCCTTTGTCGAAATCGGCCATCGTTCCACGCATAGTCTCTTCAATTTTGACCTGCTGTTTGCGAATTGAGGTGACAAGCACTGGAAGCTTTTCCCCTACTAAAATATAAACATTCTCGGTTTCTTCGGTCAGCAATGAATTAAACTGCTGGAGGTTAGTGTATTCGGAGAGGCGTTGCACTTCCTGGTCTTTAGCATCATTCGCTAACCCCACGAAATAAAAAGTTGCGATACCATTAATTAGTATCAGTAGGACCATAAAGATGAAGGCCAGCGATATTCGACCGCTCAGACGGCGCAAAGAGAAAATTTGAAAAAATTGCATAGGTCTAACTCGTTTGGTTTAGGGTTGAATGAGCGAAAATTAGCACAAGTTTAATTATAGTTAATCATAACACACCCCTAACTACTTTGAGAAGAGCAATTTGCAAAAAACCTCTTGACAGATTAGCAAAGCCTAAATATAATGACCTTATGACGCAGCGCGTTATGGCTAATAATAAGCTTTATAGCTATGGAGGGAATTGAAATGAGCGAGGATATCAAAATTAAAGTGAACGATGCGGACGTAGACCCTTTGGAAGAGCTGGAAGGTGTAACCAACCGTTTTGGTTCGGGCCTGGGCACAAACGTTGGGAATCTGGTAAAACAGGTGGCCCGCTTGCAATTTGGCCTGCTAACCCTACCCTTGAACATTCTACCCACTAATTCCCGATACCACGCCAAGAAGGCCATTCACGAAGCTTTCCTGGCGGTAAAGACTCTGGTGGACGATGTTAACAACGGCATTGAGCACACTCTTACTCACAGCATGGATCGCGATAAAGTAGAATAATTCGGTTGACCTACCCCCTGGCCCCCTTCCCTAAAACCGAAGGGGGAATAACTCTTCTTTATTCTGACTCCTGACTCCTGAATTCTGACTCCTGCTTCACAAAATAAACCGCTCAATCGCCTCCGCTACGCCATCGTCCCGGTTTGTGCCGACCACCACTTTGGCCTGTTGTTGGACATCAAGGGGGGCGTTACCCATCGCAATCCCTAGCCCGGCGGCGGTCAGCATGTCCACATCGTTATGACTATCACCGATTGCTACCGTCTGGCTTAAATCCAGGCCAAAATGAGCTGCCAACTCGCCTAAAGCTATCCCCTTGCCCACCCCCGGCTGTACAAAATCAAAACCGTGTAAATCCACCATCTTTTTATGGGTCAGCACGTAGTTAAAAATTTGACAGTCAAAATCTGGGCCAATAGTCTTATGGAGCAAGTTAATATCGGTGTAACGCCCAATCGCCACCACCGTCAGGGCTTCGGCTATTTCGGTCATTTCTGAATAGTTAATCCGGCTGATAAGATCGGCCCGGCGATTGTTATCGGCATATTCCCGCAGATAATCATCATCATTTTCAACTGGCCCCAGATAAATATGCTCCCCCTGAAGTGGGCTTTGCAGCACTACCGGCTGAAAACCGACTTCCAGGATAACCGAAACCGCCCGCCGGATAAACTCAGGCTTGAGGGGCTTATGATAAAGAGCATGATTGGTCGCCGTATCGTAAATTATCGAGCCGCAATACATTATTAACGGCACATCCAACCCCAGTTCGTTAGCCACCCGCCGGGCTTCGCGGTGGCGGCGGCCTGTCGCCAGCGTAACAATACACCCGGCGGCGTTGGCGGCTTTTACGGCTTCCTGTACACGCGGGCTAATCACTCGTTCGTGGTTCAAAAGGGTTCCATCTATATCAATCGCAAGTAATCTGTATTTCATAGTTCCTCCGCAATGAATTATATACTACCCGACCACAACCTGTTATAATCCACACGGAGAATTTCAGTTTTTTATAACGTTAAAGCAGGAAGGTAATGTTCATCAAAATTGCTAACCAGGAATCGAGTATAGATTTATCACTAAAATTTAATAAAGGTCTGATACTAGCGGGCGCAGCTTCGGGCTTGAGCGCCTTTTTATATGCCATGTATGTGGAGCGGCATTGGCTGGATGTCACCCGCCATACCCTTGAGGTAATAGGGTTGCCAGAAGCCTGGCGCGGTTACAAAATCGCCTGGTTGAGTGATATGCACCTGGGCCATTCGGGTTCGGCTAAACCTGTCACCAATGCGGTTGAGCGGGCAATTGCCGAGCGTCCCGACCTGATTCTTTTAGGTGGGGATTATATGGATAAAGGCCGCTGGAAACCGGTCTGCGACGAGATTTTTGGTCGTCTGGGCGCATCGGGTATTCCGGTGGTGGGAGTGTGGGGTAATCACGATTATTTCGGCAATCGGCTTGACCCCCACAAGAATTTCAAGCATATGGAGCGGCATAATATTCGGATTCTTATCAACGAGACCTATTGTGTAGAGCGCGGCGGCTCCCGCCAATATATTATCGGTCTGGATGATAGCATTAAGGGTGTGCCTGAATTGCGTAAGCCCCGCGCGCAAATCCCGCCGGGCGAAAAGCCTTTAGTGGTATTGTGCCACAACCCGAAATATATTCGCAAACTTCCCAATGATTTTTGCGAGCTGGCACTGTCGGGCCATACTCACGGTGGGCAGATAAACCCGGCCCCGCCACCCTTTCATCGCACCTTGAACTGGATTCGTTTCACCCCCACCGCCGAGCATTATTCGCCTTATTCTCATGCCTGGTACGAGGTCAACGGTAATCGGCTATATATTGGTAAAGGGGTGGGGGTCACTCGTTGGGCGGTGCGTTTTGGGGCGCGGCCTGAACTCCCGATTTTCGAGTTGCAGCCTGCTGTTTGACGGGAATTTCGTTGGTGCTTATTATTGAGCTCCAATACTAGGTATGATTCAATGCAATTCAAAAATTTGTAGGGGCGGGTTTCAAGCCCCCAAGTAGGTCATAAGCCTTTTCAAAGAAAATGGATGGAGAATGACGAACACGACACAAGATAATGCCGCTTTTGATTTTTTACCCAACCACCCGGCGGGAGTGTGCGCCCCCAAAGGTTGGCGGGCGGGTAATGTTTATTCCGGCCTCAAAACCTATGGGGCGGGCAAGCTGGATTTGGGGATTCTGGTCTCGGACGTACCTGCTGCTGCCGCCGGAGTTTTCACCACCAACGTGGTGCGGGCCGCTCCGGTGCTGCTGGACGAGGAAGTAGTAGGGCGAGGTCTGGCGCAGGCCATAATTTATAACGCTGGAATAGCCAACGCTTGTACCGGGGAGCAAGGGCTAATTGATGCCCGCGAGATGGCGACAATTGCCGCCGCCAAACTTGATATTGCGCCCGAACTGGTGCTGGTGACTTCTACCGGGGTTATCGGACACTTGTTGCCGATGGAGAAAATTCGGCAAGGGGTGGTGAATATCGAGCCGGTTTATGGCGAGTCGGCGGGGGCCAACGCCTCATTTTGTATTATGACCACTGACACCCGCCCTAAACGCTGCGTGGTGCGCCTGAACCTGGGCGGCAAGATGGTGATTATCGGGGGGATGTGCAAGGGCGCGGGGATGATTCACCCCAACATGGCGACCATGCTCTGCTACCTGACCAGTGACGTGGCTGCGACTCCCCAATATCTGCAAGGTTTGTTGCGCGATTTAGTAGATGATAGCTTTAACGCGATTACGGTGGATGGCGATACCAGCACCAACGATAGCGTTTTGTTGCTGGCGAACGGGTTGGCGGATAATCCGGTGCTGGGAGCGGGAGCTTCCGCCGAGGATGAGGCTAAATTCAAAGCTGCTCTTAACGCTATTATGATTTATCTGGCGAAAGAGATTGCTCGCGATGGCGAAGGGGCGACCAAGTTAATCGAGGTGCGGGTGCGCGGTGCGAATAATATAACCGAAGCACGCTTGGCGGCACGCACGGCTGCCGGAAGTAGTTTACTCAAGTCGGCAATCTACGGCAGTGACCCGAATTGGGGTCGTACTATCGCCGCAATGGGTCGGAGCGGGGCGAAATTCGATGCCGGAAAAACCGATATCTGGTTTGGCGAGGTGGCTTTGATGCTGGCGGGTGCGCCCCAACCTTTCGAGAAAGCGGCGGCAGTGGCGGCTCTGGCTGGCCCGACGGTTTATATCACGGTTGACCTTCACACTGGCGGCGACGGTGCGGCTACCGCCTGGGGCTGCGACCTGACCGAGCAATATGTGGTTATTAACAGCGAGTACGAAACCTAGTTGGGAGTGGGGAAATGCTACTTCTCCCCTGAGAAGGGAGAAGGTTGGGATGAGGGGTTAATGACTATTTCTTCGTTATGATGTATTAGTTGGCAGGGCTGGATTTTATGCAAGATCAAACCTTCAAACCGATTTTCTTGTTAAACATCTTGATAGGATTGTTAACCTTTCTTCTATTCATGTTCTTTGTGGCCTGTGGTACAGAATCTACTAGTTCCATACTCCGGACTACCTCCACCCCTCCGGCTACTAAGACCCTGCCTCGACCTACCCCCACCCCTGTTTCAAGCTCAGATTTGGGACAGCGTAACTGGCTCAAGGGTATTCCCTGCCATCCGCCTTGTTTTGGCGAAGTAACGCCAGGAGTTACCACCGCCGACGATGCCGAGAAAATTCTGAACCAAAACCCAATGGTTGAACCAACGTCTGTAAGAATATGGCCTAATTACAGTAAGGAAAAGGGGGCTATTTCCTGGAATTGGAAAGGCACAACGAGTAAAACGGATGATGACGGTTATTTGCTTTTCATGAAAGTTGCGCCTAAAACAGTAGACCAAATAGTGATTAAATTGAATAACAAAGTGAAATTAGGAGATGTAGTCGATACCTTTAGCGAGCCTTCTGTAACCGTTCACGGGGGTAAAAACAAGTTCAAATTTGGAGTAAAGAAGGGGCAGGGAGGCCAAACCATGAGAGTGTAGAATAGTCTGTGTAAATGGAAAGAGCGGTGAAAAACTAAAGAAAAAAAGAAGAGGCTATTAAGGAGGAACTCGATGGGAGAGCCGGACAGAACCCAAACTCAGGAAATAATGCAAGCGACGCTACCGCCCC
>JBBQZS010000074.1:0-28902 GCA_038207495.1 Chloroflexia bacterium | reverse complement strand
GGGTGAGGATGATGGTAACGTTGGTACTCTATTTCTTTAAGGTCAGTCTCATTAAACTTTAGCTGCAACAACTTTAACCTCCTTCTTATTCGTTGCTGCTATTCTACCATAAAACTCACTTTATGACCTTTGATACTATATATCAACTATTTTGCAACGTGCTAAATTATAGACTTTCACTAAAGAAGGATTATTTTTAGTATTGACGACTAAGGAAAAGTTACTTCCATTGACTAATTTTTCCCAGTTAAGGTTTTTCACAACACAGTTTTCCGTCTGAATTATACTAACTTTTCAAGAAACTCAAGCTCGGCTTTATTTCCCGAAACCCGCCACCAATTCAGGGCGGTTCTGAAATTTGCGTGGTCGCGCTGGGCATGGAGGGTAGAAAGTTCCTGGCGGGACAGTTCAAGGTAATATCCGGCGTGACGTTGCTGCACCTGCTCAACTTCGCCGCTTTCGGCTAGTCGCTCCAGGGCATAACCCCGAATAGTATCCAGCATACTAAAACGAGCCTGCCCATCCGCCGTTTCAAACATAATCGCCAGACCCAAATCTACCAGAATCGAAAGCCGCCCACCCACCGGGGTAGGGGTGCTGCCCGAACCAGTTACTACCTCCGCCGCCGCCTGTTGCCAGCCACCCTCGAAAACTGCCAACCGTCGGAATAGTTGTCGCTCCGACTCTTCCAATAGTTCATAGCTCCAGCCAATTGTGCCTTTAACCGTTTGCTCCCGCTTGGTTAGTCCCGCCTCATCTTTGACCAATTTTGTACGCCAGTTGAGTGTGACCAGAAGCTGATACAGCTCGAATTGGCGGATACGGGCCGCCGCTAACTCAATCGCCAGAGGAATACCTTCCAGAGTTTCGCAGATTTCGGCTACCTGTCCGGCGTTTTCGGCGGTTAGCTCAAAGCTGGCTTTAGCCTGTCGCGCCCACATCACAAAAAGCTTAACTGCCTCGTTTTGGGCCAGCAAATCAAATTCGGGAAGGTTGATCAAGTCGGGCAATTTGAGGGGAGGGACGGCATAATAATGGCCTTCCTCTAAACCCTTAGCAACGCGGCTGGTAGCCAGGATTTTAACTTTCGGGCTGAAAATCAAAAGGTTGTGGATAAACTTGGCATTAGCGGTTTGGTCAATGTTGTCCAGCACTAACATAAGCTCCCGTTCTTGCAACCAGGATTCCAGGTTTTGGGGAGAAACTTCGAGGTGCTCGGCTATGGCGGTATTTAGATTTTCTGAGGCTGAAAGTTCCACATAAAAGACTCCATCCGCGAAATCATGCAAAACTTCGGCAGCTACTTCCAGGCTAAGGCGGGTTTTGCCTGTGCCACCGGGCCCGCTCAAAATTATAAAGCGTTCCATTTTGACCAGTTCAACTATTTCCTCAACTACCCCTGCCCGCCCAATAAAGGCGGAGGGTTGCGGCGGGAAATTATTAGGGCGACGGGAAAGGGTTTTTAGGGGCAAGGCGTTGTTGGCTAGTTCGGGGCTGGCTACCTGAAAGATATATTCTGGGCGGGCCAAATCCTTGATTTTGTGTTCCCCCAGGTCATATAACTCCACCCCCTCCGCCAGGGTACCTTTGAGTTGCTCGGCGGTTGCGGCGGTTAACAAAATCTGTCCGTTATAGCCTGTTTCCATAAATCGGGCGACTCGGTTCAGTAGCAAACTTGAGTAGCTCTGGCGGCGGCGTTGGGCCAAACTGGTGTATAGGGCCATTCGTAAGCCAGGGTTGAGCTGGCTGGTCGTATCTTGATTTATAGTTTGCTGGATTGCCAGGGCACTTTGAAGCGCGGTGGAGGCAGTTGGGAAAGCAGCCTGATAAACATCACCCGCCTCGTCAAAAATAACCCCGCCCTGTTCGGCTATTTTTTGGTGAAGCAAGCTGGCGTATTTAGCTCGAACTGCTTTCATTTCTTGGGGGAATTCTTCCCAAAACCCGCTATTACCTTCAATATCACAAAATAAGAAAGTAACCAACCCTGTGGGCAAACTTGACATAACTATATCCTCAATGATACGCTTGAATAATCCGAGTTGCTTGCTTATTAAAGAGTTTCTAATCTATAATATAACATATTGCTGTAGCTACTAATAAATATTGCCTGCAACTAACCAGCTACAAGCTGAAGCAAATTTATCTCGCTAAAATATGCTTCTTAAGTCACGAATACTTGTAGAGTTATTTTAAGCTAATAGACTACCAAAATCTATATTCTGGCGACTATTCCAACGTAGGGCTACGTCGCCGCTAATTGTTAACCGAAATTATTATCAGGAGGAGAATTGATATGTTCGGAAAAACTTCGCCTTTTAGCGTCAAAGGGCGGGTTGGGCCACTGTTGGCAGTAATGGGTTTGTTGTTGAGCCTTTTGCTGGCGGCCTGTGGTGACCCTACCGCTACTACTGCCCCGGTAGCCACCACCGCTGCTGCCACTATCACGGCTGCGGCAACTACTACTGCGGCAACTACTACCACAGCCGCCGTTGCTACCACTGCGGCTGCCAGTGGACAGTTCGATGGGACTATCAAGTTTGGGGCACCTCTTTCGTTAACCGGGAGCCTCAACAACGAGTCCAAGCAGACTCAGCAAGGCTACGAACTCTGGAAGGAAGTAGTCAACTCCGCCGGAGGGATTAAGGTAGCGGGAAAATCCTACAAAGTTGACATAGCCTACTATGACGATGAAAGTAAGCAGGATAAAGCGGCTCAGTTAGCGGAACGCTTGATAAAAGAAGATAAAGTTAACTTCTTGCTTGGCCCATATGGTACTAACAGTACCAAAACTGTAGCCGCTATTGCCGAGCAAAACAAAATACCAATGGTGGAGGGTAACGGGGCGGCTGAGTCGATTTTTAACCAGGGCTACAAATATACTTTTGGGGTTTTATCGCCCAGTGGCAACTACCTCAAGGGGGTAATTGAAGCGATTGCCGCCCAAAGTCCCAAACCCAAAACCGTTGCAATCTTGTCGGCTAACGATAGTTTCTCAGTAGAAGTAGCCGATGCCGCCAAGAAGAATGCTGAAAAGAACGGTTTCCAGGTGCTATTGTACGAAAAATACCCTGACAAAGAAACTAACCTCACCAGTCAGGTAACAAAAGCCAAAGACTCCGGAGCGGAAGTGATTCTGAATAGCGGCCATTTTGCTGAGGCGGTAGCTCTGGTAAAGGCCATGAAAGAACTAAAATATAACCCGGTAGCTTTTGGCTTTAGCGTTGGGCCGGGTCTCCCCGAATTCGGTGATACCCTCAAGACTGATGCTAACTTTGTAATGTCCGGGGCGCAATGGACTTCCGCCGTTACTTACAAGGGCGATGACCTTTTTGGCACTTCCCAACGTTATAACGAGCTGTTTCAGAAACGCTGGGGCAATGCACCGAGCTATCAAGCGGCCAGTGGTACGGCCTGTGGTATCGCCTTCCAGAAAGCCCTAGAAAAGGCTGGTACCCTTGACCCGGCAAAAGTGCGGGATACTCTGGCAGGGATGGATAGTAACACTTTCTACGGTCAAATCAAGTTTGACGAGCGCGGGGTAAACATCTTCAAGCCGATGGTGGTCGAACAGTGGCAGAGCGGCAAGAAGCTGACGGTTTGGCCGGGCGAAGTCGCCGAAACCAAAGTTTTATTCCCTGCTCCCGCCTGGGATAAACGCGGCTAATCAAAATCCACAGGACTGAGGAAAAAGGACTGAGGACTGAGTATTATTAATTTACTCAGTCCTCAGCACTCAGCACTTTTATTCGGAGGTTGTGGGTGTCGTTACAAGATTTGATTAGTGGCCTGTTGCTGGGGGGAATGCTTGGTCTAATTGGCCTAGGATTCTCACTGGTGTGGGGTATTCTGAACATTGTGAATCTGGTACATGCGCCAACCATTATGTTTGGAGCTTATATTGCCTATTATTCGCTTGAATACTTAAGCCTGGACCCCTTTATTACCCTGCCTTTCGCCATGCTAATTATGGCGGCCTTTGGGGTATTGTTACAGAAATTTCTGATTAATCGGATTATTAAAGCCTCTTTGTTATTAACATTCCTGCTTACCTTTGGCCTCGAGGTAATGCTGATTAATATCGGGCGGTTGTTATTTACCGGGACACAACGTAGCGTTAAAACCAGCTATGACTCCGCCAGCTTTACATTTTTTTCGGCTGAGGTAAGTTATAAAAAACTGGCTGGTTTGGGGGTAGCTCTGGCTCTTACCTATCTGTTGTATCTGTTTATGAGCCGTACCAAAATCGGTAATGCCATCCGCGCCACCAGTATGGACTTGAATGCCGCCCGCCTGATGGGTATTAATATCGGCAACATTTACGTTCTGACTTACGCGATCAGCTCGGCTCTGGCGGCGGCGGCAGGAGTGCTACTTTCCAGTTGGAGTGCATTTACTCCGGACGATTTCGGGCGTTACAATATTCGAGCTTTCGCGGTGGTAGTGCTGGGTGGGCTTGGCTCAATTCCGGGCGCACTTATTGGGGGATTGGTATTCGGTCTAATCAGCGAAGTTATTGGCAGTATTACTATAGGTAGTGGCCTGGATGCTTTTAGCCTTAGTCCCTGGAAAGAGGGCATTTTATTCGCCTCGTTGGTGCTGGTGTTAATTGTCCGCCCCCAGGGTTTGCTGGGTAAACAGGGATACAGATAATCTAAAATTTAAAATCGAAGGTCGAAAATCCACAGGAGTCAGAATAAAAGGGAGTGTTTGTGGGTTTGAAATACATATTTCCCATGATTACACGATTTTAGATTTTGGATATTAGATTTTCAACCAGAAAGTTGGATAGATGCCGAATCTAGCCTTGATGGGAGCTGGGATTGTTCTCAGTTTGCTGGCAAGTCAGAATAAAAACCGCAATTTGAGCTATGCCGGGCTGCTATTTTTAGTAGCGGTTTTAGTGGCTGCACCCTATATCACCGAGAATAAAGCGGGTTTACTGCCCATTTTTATTTTAGGGTTAGCGGCGGTGGGCTGGAATATCATTGGCGGGTTTACTGGCTATGCCGCCTTTGGGCAGGTAGCCTTTTATGGACTAGGGGCGTACTCGGTGATACTTTTTGGTTCGGCTCGCCTCAAACCGTTACCCGCCAACAGTTCCTCTATTCTTACCGACCAGACTTTGGGTTGGCCTCTGTGGTTGGCTTTTGTGCTAGCGGCAGTGGTGCCTGCTATTGTCGCGTTGATTATCGGCTTGCCCGTATTACGCTTAAAAGGCCATTATTTTGCGATTGCCACCCTGGGTATCGCGGTTGCCACCCCCCAGGTTTTGACTAATATCGGTTGTATTGGTGGGAATGAGCAAAATCCGGGTTTCTGTCTGGGACAGGGAACAGGGTTGGTGATGCGGCCTCTGGCGGATGATAAAGAAGCTAACCTGACTTTACTCTATTTCTTTGGTCTGGTAATGTTGACTCTGGCTATTCTGCTCACCTGGTATATTTCGCGCAACAAATTTGGTTATGGCTTGTTTGCCATCCGGGAAAACGAAGAAGCAGCCGGAGTTTTGGGAGTAAACGCCGCGCTATTCAAGAACGCGGCATTTGTGCTGGCGGCGGCTCTGACCGGGATTGCCGGAGCGATTCAGGCGATGTACCAGAAATCGGTTGCGCCCAGTGAGGATAGCATTTTTAACAACTCTACCAGCCTCTATGTGATTGTTATCTGTTTGCTGGGAGGGGTTGGCACGGTTTGGGGGCCATTTATCGGAGCTTTTATCTTTGCCTTTCTGAAGGAACTGCTAGAAAAATTACCTACCTGGTTAAATAACCCAAGCCTGTTGGAATGGCGCGATGTAATTTTTGGGCTTGTTGTTGTGTTGCTGGTTTTATTCCTGCCAAAAGGTTTGATGCAATTGGTACGCTCAAAGGGCGGTTTTACCTGGAAAATCTTCCTCCGCAACATCCGGGAAAATAGCATCTGATGGGCAAGGATGAAGAATGAAGGATGAAAAAATGCAGTAGCAAGAAGCGAGAATAAAAAACTATTGTTCCCCCTTCCTCTTTAGGGAAGGGGGCTAGGGGGTTAGGTCTACCAACAACCGATAACTATTTTGATTTAGGGATTAATAATGCCGAGTGATGATTTGATACTTAGGGTTAAGGGGGCGACCAAACGTTATGGTGGTGTTACCGCCGTTTCGGATATTAGCTTTGAGGTGGGGCGCGGGGAAATCCTGGGGCTAATTGGACCAAACGGGGCGGGTAAAACCACGCTGGTAAATATGATAACCGGCCTCGCCAAACCTACCTCTGGCACAATCCACTACAAAGATACTCTGCTAAATGAAATTGCGCCACATAAAATCGGGGCGATGGGGGTGGCGCGCACTTTTCAGGTGGTACGCCCTTTCCAAAATCTGACCGTCCTGGAAAATGTGGGGGTTGGGGCGATGTATGGGGCGGGCGGGGCCAAACGCAATGCGGCCCAGGCTTTCAAGCGGGCTGAAGAGGTGCTAGATTTTGTGGGTTTAGCCTCCCGTAAGAATGACCAGGCCGACCAACTTACAATAGTCGGGCGCAAACGCCTGGAACTGGCTAAGGCTCTGGCGATGGACCCCGAACTAATCCTCCTGGACGAGGTTATGGCTGGGTTGCGGGGCGTGGAAATTGATGACGCAATGGAGCTTATTCGCAACATCAACAAGCTGGGCATTACGGTGCTGGTGATTGAGCATGTCATGAAGGTAATCGTGGGGGTATGCGGGCGGGTGGTGGTGCTGGATTACGGGCGCAAGATTGCCGAGGGCCAGCCCAGCGAAGTTATGAACAATCCGGCGGTTATCGAAGCCTATCTTGGCAAAAAATTCGCTCAGGGAAACAAATAGAAATAAGAATTCAGGAGTCAGGAGACAGAATAAGAAGTCTTTTCGGTACGGGTAGACCTCTCTGTCTACCCTGCATCTTATTACCGATTTTAGATATTTGATTTTAGATTTTCGACTAGCTGCCGCTGTTGCCCCAGGTTTTTTGCACCAATGCCGGAAGAATCTCCCCCGCCCGCCCGTTAAAATTATAAATTTTATGCGACGAAGCAGTCGTTACTTCAAGGTTTATTGTGACGACTGTTGCGCCATTTTCAAGAGCTAGGCGTGGCAATGAAGCGGCGGGCTCAACCTGACCAGAAGTACCAATAGAAAAGAATACATCGGCACTTTTGGCAGCGTTCAGGGCGGCGTAGAGGCTATCTAATGGCAGTTTTTCGCCAAACCAGACGACATCCGGCCTAAGAAAGCTCCCGCATTGCGGGCAGTGCGGCGGCACTTCATCGGTTTCAGGCCAGCTTTCCACCACAATGTTTTCCTCAAAACATTTGGTGCGTCGGATATTACCGTGTAACTCAATTACGTTTTTGCTACCGGCTTGCTGATGAAAACTGTCAACGTTTTGAGTTATCAGGGTGAAGTTTGGTACTTTGCTTTCAATTTCTACCAGAGCAAAATGAGCGGGATTGGGCGCGGCTTTTTCAACCTGCTCTCGCCGCCACTGATACCACTCCCAGACTAATTTGGGGTTACGCTGAAAAGCTTCTGGAGTTGCCAATTCTTCGGGTCGGAATTTGGCCCATAGCCCGGTCATAGGGTCACGAAAGGTTGCCAGACCGCTTTCTGCTGAGATACCGGCCCCGGTTAGCACCGCCACCTGTCGGGCAAAACGCAGGGTTTTGAGTAACTGAGCCGGGAAATTGTATTCGGTATTTTTATTAGTCATATAAAAACTACTACTTTCAGTTTTATTTAATTTAATAACTTAGCTGATTATACTATAAACACTCCCTCGCACACAATACTTTCCCTGGTTGATATAATTGACAAACTTCTAATTACTCTAGTATCTTGGGAGCGAACAATCTTACTTTAAGCATAAATGACCGACCATCATTTGAGGGTAATTTAATGAGTGACCAACCTATCAGTCGTTATCCAGTGCCGGAATTGACGGATGTACCCGATGACATTCGGGAGCGAATTCTGGCGGTGCAGGAGAAATCCGGCTTTGTGCCAAACGTTTTTCTGGCTTTGGCCCATCGTCCGGCGGAGTTTCGGGGCTTCTTCGCCTACCATGATGCCCTGATGTTAAAAGAAAGTGGCCTGAGCAAAGCCGAAAAAGAGATGATTGTGGTGGTTACCAGCGCGGCTAACCAGTGCCAGTATTGTGTGGTGGCGCACGGTGCGATTTTGCGAATATATGCCAAAAATCCGCTTATCGCCGACCAGGTGGCAATCAATTATCCTCAGGCCGACCTGACTTTTCGCCAGAAAGCCATGCTCGATTTTGCCCTGAAAACGGCAGTACGCCCCTGGGAAATTGACGAACCCGATTTTGCAACTTTAAGAGAACACGGGTTTAATGACGAAGACATCTGGGATATTGGGGCGATTGCGGCCTTTTTCGCCCTCTCCAACCGCATGGCCCATCTAACTGCGATGCGTCCAAACGATGAATTCTACCTGATGGGTCGCTTGCCCAAGAAATAGATACGAGATTAACATTATGGATTTGGTACTTTACACCTACACCTACGAATTTCACTTCCAAGCCGGTTTGCGCCCCTTGAAGCTGGCGGAATTTCTGAACAGTCTACCGGGACTGGGATTCAAGTTTCGGGAGGGGCGGGGCGATTATATCCTTGACCCCGAAAGCAAGCCGGGGGTTTATTCGCTCCACCTCAAACAATACCCTGACGAAGAAAATCCTATTCCTAGCGAAACCGCTAACTATTATTTGCGTTGGAGTGCGCGGTCCAGCGTTGGTGATATTGCTGGAATGGCCCGCGAAATGGCTCGTTTGTTGCGGCAGGAGTTGGAAAGCGAAATCTGGCTGGTGGATGGCAAAGGCCACAATCGGCTAGTTGAGTTTTATAGTTCCAGCGATTCTGACGAGCAAGTTGACCTTGATTGCGCTTGACTTCTGAGTAGCTTTCGCCCAAAATATCCTTATAAAGTCCTCTTTTAAGTCTCACTTCAGTTTAGTTTCATCTTCCAGGGGCAGGGAAAATATATATTATGGGAGGAAAAATTAAGCAACCTCTGTTCGGGTATTTCTGCCGAACGGAAGCAAGGAGGTTTTAATGAAGCTGCACAAAAGTATTCTTTCCCGGCCTACTAAATTTTTATTTGGTCGGGCATTTGTAATTATTCTCCTAATTCTTAATTTGTTTTTCCCTTTTGGTTTAGTTAATCCGACTGCCAACGCTGTTTCTAATACTCTGGTGATAAGTCAGGTTTACGGGGGTGGCGGTAACACTGGCGCAACCTACCGCAACGACTTCATAGAAATATTTAACCGAGGCATCACAACGGTGGATGTTAGCGGTTGGTCGGTGCAATATGGTGGTGCGACCCTCACGACTTGGGCATCTACTCCCCTAACCGGCTCGATTGCCCCTGGACATTATTATTTAATTCAGGAAGATATGGGTGCAGGGGGCACTCAAAACTTACCCACCCCTGAGGCAACTGGCTCGATAGTTATGAGTGCTACGGCTGGTAAAGTCGCCCTCGTCAATTCAACCACTCTCTGTAGCGGGAACGATTGTGCCGGAGCCAGTCGGATAGATTTTATTGGTTATGGCAGCTCGGCGAATGCTTCGGAGGGTAGCCCCGCCCCTGCCCCAGGTAACACCACCGCCGATTTACGGGCTTCTAGCGGCTGCACCGATACCGACGCGAATAACAGCGATTTTGCTGCTGGCACGCCAAATCCCCGTAATAGTGCTTCCGCCACCAACGGCTGCGGTAATAACCTGCCCCCAACTATCACCGTGCCCGCCAATCCTATAACGACGGTAGCTCAAAATGCCGCTCCCTTTAATGTTAGCCTGAGCGGAAATGATGATGGTGGGGTTTACAATTGGTCGGCAACGGTTGGTACCGGGATAACTAGCCTCAATGTTAATAGTGGGCAAGGTACGGCCACTATAACCTATCAGGTGACCTTGCAAACGGGTTTTACCGGAACTGCCAACTTTACCGCCAACCTGACTGATAACGTTAACACCCCCGTTACGCAGACCGTCAACATTTTGGTTAACCTGACGGGCAACGCCCCACCCACTATTACCGCGCCCGCCAACCCGATTACCAGTAAAGCTAAAAATGCCGCTTCCTTCAACGTTAGTCTGAGCGGGAACGATGCCGAGGGGGTTTATAACTGGTCGGTAACGGTTGGCTCTGGGGTCAACAGTGTAATTATCGGTAGTGGGCAGGGGACAGCCAACATTATTTATGCTGTGACCCTGACAACTGGTTTTGTGGGGACAGCCAGTTTCACCGCTACTCTTTCGGATAATGTAAATTCCCCGGTTAACCAGACCGTCAATATTCTGGTCTACACTCCGATTGCCGAGATTCAGGGAGCTTCGCGGGTTATCACTATCACCGGGGCGGTCAGCAGTGAAGGGGTCGTGACGGGCAAAAAGAGCAACGGCTTCTTTATGCAAGACCCGTTGGGCGATGCAAACAATGCTACTTCCGAGGGTATTTTTGTTTTTACCAGTAGTGCACCCACCGTCATAATTGGCAACCGGGTGCGCGTAACGGGTGCGGCTCAGGATTTTAACGACCTTTCCGAAATTTCGGCTACCACTCCCGTTAATATCGTAAGTTTGGGGTTGGGTGCGGTTATTAGCCCGGTAATTATCACGGTTGACCCAAACCGCAGTGGGCCAAACATTCGCAAAATCCCCGGTGTGGTTTATGACTCCAGCACCAACGGCGGTTATGACCCCGCCAAAAGCGCGGTGGATTTTCTGGAGTCGCTGGAAGGTATGCTGGTAGAAATTGACGGGCCGCTAAAAGTGGTTGGCCCAACCACCACAACCGGGGAGTTTGTGGTCGTGCCGGATAATGGAGCAGGGATCACTTTTAACTCGCGGGGGGGAGTGACCATCGGCGCGGGCGATTTTAACCCAGAACGATTTACGATTGATAATAGCCTGGCTGGACCAAGCCCCAAACTTTCAGTTGGCGATAAGATTAATTCAAATATCACTGGCCCGTTGGATTATGTTTCCAGTAATTTTGTCATTCAAACCCTGGCGGTAATTTCGGCTGGGTCAATTGATACCACCGGGCAAGTGCAGCCGGAGACCCTGGCGGCTATTACCAATCCCAACCATTTGCGGATAGCCTCATTTAACCTTGAGAATTTTAGCGCAACTGCCACCAATGCCGATGCCAAATTTAACAAGCTGGCAAGCGAGATTGTGACTAACCTCAAGCTGCCGGATATTATTACCCTGATAGAAATACAGGACGACAGTGGCTCGACCAACGATGGGGTTGTCACCGCCGACCAAAATCTGAATCTTTTACGCGACAAGATTAGCGCGTTATCATCGGGGGTAACTTATTCTTACCGCTACGTCAACCCGGTGGATAATCAGGATGGCGGGCAACCGGGTGGGAATATCCGGCAGGTCTTTTTCTTCCGCACAGACCGGGGACTGACTTTCGCCGACCGCCCCGCCCCCAATTCCAGTACGGCTAACGCTGTTCAAAATAACGGCTCTTTGCTCTATAATCCGGGTCGAATTGACCCTACTAGCAGTGCTTTTCTGGACAGCCGCAAACCTCTGACCGGGGAGTTTGTGTTCAATAACAAGCGGTTTGTGGTTATTGGCAATCACCTGAACTCGAAAATTGGCGATGGCGCGTTGTATGGCCCGGTGCAACCCCCGGTCTTATCAACCGAAACCAAGCGCAATCAGCAAGCTACTATAATCAGGAATTTTATCAACCAGATTCAGGTTGTTGACCCCAACGCCCGTATTATTGTGGCAGGCGATATGAACGATTTCGAGTTCGCCAGCCCTCTGAATATTCTGAAAACCGGGCCAACCACCACCCAAAACCTGACCGATGTGGTAGATAATATTCCACTTTCGGCTGACCGTTACTCTTATGTTTTCCAGGGCAATTCTCAATCAATTGACCATCTGCTCTATAGCCAATCAATGGCAAATACTTTTGTCGAAGCCGATATGGTGCATGTAAATTCCGATTTCTATGAAGACCCTAACTATGTGGTGCGGGGAAGCGACCACGAACCCGTAACGGCAGTATTTAATATAACCCCTTGTTTGCTGCCTTATGTGGTAACCAGCAATACCGACGACGGTTTGGGCACGACCTGTGGCACCCTTTCCTACGCCATTAGCACCGCCAAAACGGATGCTAACGACGTAACCATTACTTTCTCCAATGTGATTTCGGTGGGGGTACAAGCTCAATTGCCCCAGGTGCAGAATAATTACAGCAAGGCCATTACTATTGATGGCGGTTGCACCACTGATATTAACGGGCGGGGGATTCCAGGGGTAATATTAGCGGGTACGGCTATAAGCCAACCAAATACGGCGGTGGGCTTGCGCCTGAATGGGAAGGTCACGGTCAATGGCCTCAAGGTAGTAGATTTTACTGGCGGTTTTAGCGTAGAACTAAGCGGAACTAATAACACTCTGACCTGTAACTGGATTGGGACGGGTGATGGAGTGGCGGCTTTAGCTAACAAAGGCGGGGTGCAAATAAATATTGGGTCTGCCAATAACATCCTGGGCGCAGCCGGGCAACCCGCCAAAGGTAACTTGATTAGTGGCAATAGTGGTGCTGGCCTGTTGGTAAAGGGCGGGCCGGGCAATATCGCCTATAACACCTGGATTGGCTGGCAAAAGGATGGAATCGGCAAACTGAAAAATAACGGCCCGGCAGTCTCGGTTGTGGCGGGTGGTAACCTCCAGTTTGGGCCTGGCAATCGGATTAATCAGGGATGATGAGAAGGGGATAGGGGACGGGTGTTGGGGGATAGGGATACCAAAAATCGAAAATTCCGTAGGGGTGGTTGGTGAACCGCCCAGGTCAAAATATTATTCACTTCCCATTCTCTGCAAATGCAAAAAAACTGAGGTAAAGTATTTTAGCTTTACCTCAGTTTTTATTAGGTCTAAATCTTGCTGAGAGCTTTTTGGGCAATACCTTTCAGGAGGTCAAGGCTGGAAGAGGTAGGTGTTCCAGTAAGCTGAAAAGTAAACCCGTAAAGGATGACCAATTTATCACCTTTGCGAACCCCCAGAAAAGCCCCATTCCAGAAAGCCTCGTCACCTAGTCCCTTAATATCCTGGCTCTGACCGCCTATAATCCCGCCAGCCGCCGCGTATTCGGTTGGTACTCCAATAACCGCGCCCCCCACAAATTTTCCAATTGAACTATAAAGCTGTTTCTCATAGAGGAAATCGTCGTGGTTGCCAAATTC
Organism: Chloroflexia bacterium; assembly: GCA_038207495.1. Classification (GTDB taxonomy): domain Bacteria; phylum Chloroflexota; class Chloroflexia; order Chloroheliales; family Chloroheliaceae; genus Chlorohelix. The sequence goes on along the minus strand of JBBQZS010000074.1, from coordinate 15,649 downwards.
ATAGGTTACCTGGACAAAGCTGGTACCTTGTGCGCTGGTGAAGTTACAATCTGTACCAGAGCTTTCCACCGTAACGTTAGTTCCCAGCATCGGTGCAACATCATCTTTGGTTAGCAATTTGCAAGCGTCCAGTTTCCCCTTTTTTTCGGTAATGCCATTAGCAGGTGGGACGGGTATATCGCCCACAAGCTTGGTAGCGGTATCCACTACCCGGTTTAGCACGAATAAAAAGACTATGACTGCCGCTACCCCCAGGAAGAAAACCAATACAGCCGCTACAATGCAGCCCTTCCCGCAGCCACTTCCGGCTACTGGCGGTTGGGACATCGGTGGTGGGGCTCCATAAGGCGGCTGACCGTAAGGCGGTTGTCCATAAGGCGGCTGACCATAGGGGGGTTGTTGACCGTAGGGAGGCTGTCCGTAAGGAGGTTGCTGTCCATAGGGTGGTTGTGGAGGTGGTTGCCCGTATGGGGGCTGCTGTCCATAGGGTGGTTGAGGGTTTTGGTTTGGGTATTCGTTGCCCTGATTTGGTGGCGGGTACATATCGTTGTTCTCCTTGGCTACAAGTAAATTCCTTATCCTGATATACTAAACGCGCTTTTACCCAGTATTAACTTCCAATTCCCGGCAATAAATAGCTCACTTACTATGTTTATAGTATCATATCACCCTTTTGAATATAATTGCTTAAAAAATTAGAGGGTGCTACTATTGGAAACGGGATAAAAAGAAGCGTGAGGGATGAAGGATGAAATATACAAGGAATAAGGTATGAAAAACTTGCTAGACTTTGACGCATATTTGAACGTAAAAAATGCTATCTTCCCGGCCTTTGGGGCGGAGGGTAAGCGGCTGTTGTTCCTGAGTGACATTACCGGAACATATCAGGTTTGGGCGATTAACATGGCTGATAAGGGTGGTTGGCCGGAACAACTTACCTTTTTCAATGACCGGGTAACAGGCTTACACCCCAGCCCCGATGCTAAGACCTTTTTGTTGACCCGAGACAGAGGTGGGGACGAACAAGACCAGTTTTACCTATTAGAAGGCGATACTGCTAACGGTATTTCAATCACTCAGCTACTAGATACGCCCCAATATAAAAACAACTTCGGGGCGTGGCGGGCGGATGCTAGGGCTTTCTGTTTCAGCAGCAACCGTCGCCACCCTTCTTTTTTTGACATTTATACCCAGGAAATCGATGGTGACCCACATCTGGTTTATCAGGATGAAGCGACACTATATGTCGAAGACTGGTCGAGCGACCAACGGTATATTTTGTTTCGGCGGGCTAATACTAATCTCGATTTTGACCTCTTTTTGCTGGATTTGGAAAACCCTGGTCATGCGCCCCGCCATCTGACTGCTCATGAAGGTGCCGCAGTTTTCAGCCATGCTCAGTTTAGCCCGGCCAGCGACGAAATTTTTCTTTCGACTAATTTAGGGCGCAGTTTTAGTGGGCCAGCCCGTATGAATCTGGCTTCGGGCAAAGTTACTTTCTTGAACGATAAATCTTTGGAAAGCGAGTGTCAGAATCTATCACCTGATGGCACCAAGTTATTATATGAACTAAATCAGGAGGGCTATTCCCGTCTATTTATCCTGGACCTTGCCAGTGGCGCGGAAACCGAGCTTGCGGGCTTGCCGAAGGGCGTGGCTTTGGGGGTTGGGCTTTTTCAGTCAGTGCCAGCCTGGTCACCGGATGGTAAATTTTTGGCCTTTAGTTTTAGCAGCCACGTTCAAAACGCTGACATTTGGGTCTATTCTATAGAAAGCGGCGAAATCGCACAGGTAACATTTAGCCCACGTGGGGGGCTTAACTTCTCCAAATTTGTTGAGTCGGAACTGATTTATTATCCATCTTTTGATGGGCTGCAAATTCCAGCGATGTTGTTCAGGCCGCCAGATAAAGAAAGTAATTTGCCTTTTATTATGTATGTGCATGGCGGGCCGGAAAGCCAGACCCGCTTTAGTTGGAATCCGGTTTTGCAATATTATGTGGCGCGGGGTTACGGGATTCTTGCCCCTAACGTGCGGGGCAGCAGTGGCTACGGGCGGGAGTATCTGGCTAAGGACGATGTACGCAAACGTATGGATTCGGTAGCTGATTTAAAGGCCGGGGTGGAGTGGCTACAGGAGACGGGTTACGCCGACTCTGCCCGAATCGCGGTTTATGGTCAAAGTTATGGCGGTTTTATGGTGCTGGCGGCAGTGACTACCTACCCCGAACTATGGGCGGCAGGGGTGGACATCTATGGGATTGCCAATATGCTCACTTTTATGGAAAATACCAGCCCCTATCGCTTGAAACTACGTACCCCCGAATATGGTGACCCGGTAATTGACCGCGAATTCCTGATTGAGATTTCGCCCATCCACAAGGTAGGCAACATTACCGCCCCAATGATGGTGGTGCATGGGGCGCGTGACCCTCGTGTGCCATTGGTGGAATCGGAACAGATGGTTGAGGCGTTGGAGGCCCGCAAACACCCGGTAGAGTTTCTGGTGTTGCCGGATGAAGGTCACGGAATTACCCGTCTTGCCAACAAGCTAATCGTTTTCCCGGCTATCGGTGATTTCCTGGACAAATATCTTATGTAGAAATTGAAAACATGCTAAATTCCAGACCTAAAACTAACCTGATTAACAAGTTACCGTATTACCTTGTCGCTTTTACCGGGATTTCGATTGTGATGGTGGTGCTATTCGGTTATATTTTGACTCCAATGGGGGGCGTGGCTAACCCTTCTAGGAACTGTTACAGCAGTGCTGATCCCATGCATTTTACTCTTTACAACATTCTAACCCCTCTGAGTATTTTACTGGTGATTTTCCTGATGCTGACTTTTCTTTTCAGGCGATATAAAAGGTTTTATGACCGTTTTTTGATTTCTACAGCTTTTGCAATAGTCAGTGTGTTTGGAATTGTGCTGCTTGCTCCTGTCTTCATTAGTACGAGTACGGTCTTTAGTTAGGCTGCTTATGCCAAGGATACGACTGGTATTGCCTATTGTGCCGAATTTAAGACTAACGGCTCTGAAAATCGTGGGGATTTAAATGTTTTCAAGTGTGAAAATCTAAAATGTGATCTGGTAAAAACTATTGATAAGACTACAATAGTAGGTCGTGTTCAATTTAAACAAACCACTGATGGAAGCCTGACGCTTGTAGATGGTGCTAAAGTAATGTATCCCTAATGCGGGGCTAAGAGCGACCTATTATTAGTCGCCCTGTTTGGAGAAAATCTAAAGTTTCACAATCCCCTATTGCGAAATTCGTAACTAATGAGTATAATAGGGCAGTCACGGAACAAATATTTACCAAAAGTTCTTCAAAAATTTACCATATTGAAATAATCTGGCTGCTCCACCAGAAAACCCTACTTTTATTTTAAGCTCTGTAGAGGCTCAAACTGCCTCTGCCAAAAGATAGATACAGGAAATAGCATGGCCGAGCTTGTAACGCTCACGATAGACGGGCGAACTATCACTGCGCCCAAAGGTACAACAATCTGGCAAGCGGCAAAGGATGCCGGAATTTTCATCCCAATTTATTGCTTTCACCCCAAAATGGCTCCCCTGGGGGCGTGCCGAATTTGTCTGGTAGAAGTGGAAAAAATGCCCAAGCCAATGGCGGGCTGTACTACCACCGTCACCGAGGGTATGATTGTGCGCACTGCCAGCCCGATGGCTGAGAGTTCACGGGCCGGAGTTATGGAATTTTTGCTGATTAATCATCCCCTGGATTGTCCAATTTGCGATAAAGGCGGCGAATGTGACCTGCAAAACTACGCGGTGGAATATGGACAGGGTGTAGGCCGATTCCGTGAAGAAAAACGTCACCTCGAAAAAGCGGTAGAGCTTGGCCCGACGATTGCCCTAGACCGCGAACGTTGTATTATGTGCCAGCGTTGTGTGCGTTTCTGTTCCGACATTGTACAGGATGAAGGATTGCTTATTTCTGAGCGCGGAGCCCAATCCCAAATTGATACTTTCCCCGGACAGCCCTATGACTCGCAATTTTCCGGCAACACAGTTGAGATTTGCCCGGTGGGAGCGTTGACCGCCCGCACCTATCGCTTCAAGGCTCGCCCGTGGGAGTTGCGCCACACCCCCAGCGTTTGTAGTCACTGTTCGGTTGGTTGCAATATTGAGGTTGACACTCGATTAGGTCGGGAAGTAGTCCGCTTTATGAGCCGGACTAATGACGGGGTAGACGATGGCTGGCTTTGTGACCGAGGCCGCTACGGTTACGGCTTTATCCAGCACGCCGAACGCCTGAAATCACCTTTATTGCGCAAAAACGGCAAGCTTGAAGCGGTAAGTTGGCCTGAAGCCTTTGAATTTATCACCAAAAAGCTTCAGGAAATCCAGGCCAAGCACGGCGGTGGGGCAATTGCCGCCATTGCCGGAACCCACAACACCAACGAGGAACTTTACACCTTCCAGATGTTCGCCCGCAACACCCTCGGCACCGAAAAAGTTAGTCAGCGTCAGGGCAGTTTCACCCCTTTCAAATTGGCTGAACTGCCCAACATTTTAACTGCCACTATTCAGGGGATGGAAAAGGCCAAAGCTATTCTGATAGTTGGGGCGGATGTCAGTGACCGCCAGCCGATTCTGGAACTACGCTTGAAAAAAGCCCGCAAGCTAGGGGCAAAGTTGCTATTCCTGGGCGGCATTCCCGGCCCGTTGGCTCGTTTCGCCGCCGCCAAAGTAGAAATAGCCCCCGATAAATTAGCTGGGGCGGTGCAAGCCATCACCGCTGGGATTAAGGGCGAAACTACCGATGCAGCTTTTGAGAAACTGGTGGGTATTTTGAAAGCGGCGGGCGAAAATAGTGCTGTCTGGTTTGATGAGGCCGCGACTCTATTTGAAGGCAATGTGGAATTGCTGGGCGATTTGGCGAAACTGGCGGAAGCAACGGGCAGTCTGGGCAAAGCGGGTTTAGGTTTAGGGGTGCTGGTCGGGGCTAATAATAGCACCGGAGCGCGGGATATTGCCGGACTGTTCGAGAGTAACCTGGATTATGCCACTTTCCTCAAAGGTGATGAAAATATTAAAGCCGCTTATGTTTTAGGTACAAACCCATTGGCGGATATTGAGCAATTCGGGGGCAATAGCGAAAGCCTGAGCAATCTTGAGTTGCTGGTTGTCCACGAAATGTTCCTGAGTGATACCGCAAAACTGGCCCATGTGGTGTTGCCCGTTTCGAGCTTTGCCGAGATTGAGGGGACATATACCAATACCGAAGGGCGCGTCCAAAAAATCAAGCCGGCCTTAACTCCTGTGGCTGGCACAGCCCCGACCATCGCGATTTTAATCGAGTTGGCTGATCGGCTGGGCAAGCCGTTACCGAAAATGGGCGTGGCTGAAATTTTCAACGATTTAGCCGTTAACTCCGAGGCTTACGCCGGACTGACCTACGAAGCGATTGGCGCACAGGGCGAATTGCGGCCTCTGGCAATCCACCGCCCGCCCGAAGTGGCAACGGCAGGGGCAGCACCTGTAACGGGAGGGGCGTAGTGGACTTCGGCACACTTATTATTATTACCATCAAGGCGGTAATTCTGGCCCTGGTGTTGCTGGGGGCTTTTGCCTATATGACCCTGTTCGAGCGCAAGGTCGTCGCCCGCATGCAAAATCGCTTTGGCCCCAACCGCACTGGCCCTTTTGGCACGATGCAGCCGCTTGCCGACGGGGCAAAGCTGATTTTCAAAGAGCAAATTGTCCCTAGAGAATCAAAACGCCCGCTTTACGACATTGCTCCTATGATTTCCCTGACGGTGGCTCTGGTGGCTTTCGCGGTAATCCCGCTTGGCCCGCCTTCCCTGCAAATTTTCGGTACAAACCTGTGGGTGGGTGATATCAACATCGGGATTCTGTTTATTCTGGCGGTATCTTCGCTGGGGGTTTATGGTATTGCGTTAGGCGGCTGGAGCAGCGGCAATAAGTACTCGCTAATGGGGGCTATCCGTTCCACCGCCCAAATTATCAGCTACGAACTTAGCCTGGGTTTGAGCCTATTAGGAGTGATTATCCTGGCGCAATCGCTACGGATGAACGATATTGTTGCCAAGCAGGGGACGGTCTGGTTTGTCTTTCTGCAACTACCCGCCTTTATAATTTACTGCGTGGCGGCGGTGGCGGAGGTTAACCGTGCTCCCTTCGACTTGCCCGAAGCCGAGCAGGAGTTAGTGGCGGGTTATCATACCGAGTATAGCGGCTTGCGCTTTGCAATGTACTTTGCGGCTGAATACATTAATATGGTGACGGTCAGCAGCATCGCTACTACCATGTTCCTGGGGGGCTGGCAACCGCCTTTACCTTTCTTGCCAATCGAGCTTGGGCCGCTCTGGTTTATCCTGAAAGTTCTGTGTTTCCTGTTTGGTTTTGTGTGGCTGCGGGCGACGCTGCCCCGCCTGAAATATGACCGCTTAATGCAATTGGGCTGGAAGTGGCTATTGCCCCTGGCTTTGCTAAACCTGGTCGTTACCAGCATTGTGGTGGCTCTGGTTTCTTAGAGGGAAGTGGATAAATGGCAAATCCGATAAAGGCAACCGGGGAAACCCTGCGTGGAATGGGCGTTACGCTCAAGAACTTTTTCCGCAAGCCCGTAACCGTACAATATCCTGAGCAATTGCGTAAATTGCCGCCGCGTGTGCGAGGTCGCCATGTGCTGCACCGCTACGAGAACGGCCTGGAACGCTGTATTGCCTGTATGTTGTGTAGCGGAACCTGTCCGGCGGATGCGATTTATATCGAACCTGAAGAAAATAACCCGGAAAAGCCTAACTCTTTTGGCGAACGTTACGCCAGCGTTTTTCAGGTGGATATGTTGCGCTGTATTTTCTGTGGCTATTGTCAGGCCGCTTGTCCCACCGGAGCGATTACCCTGGAGTCGAATACGATTCTGGCAAGTTATACCCGTGAGAAAATGCTTTACAATAAAGAGGATTTGCTTGAGCCCCTCGGTACGGCTACGCGTGGGGCGGCTCTAGCCTGGGAACCAGCCCCGCCCGCCTCGGCCCAACCAATTTTACCGGAATATCAGGGTTTGTTTGACGGTTGGCGCACTACGGCGGCAGCGGTTGGCAAGGGTGATCTGGCGTTAGGGGTTAGTGATCAGACCGATACTCCCAAACCTCTGAGGAAAGAAGCCCCGGCCACTTTGCCCGGTCAGGCGACCCCAAGGAGTTTGCCCGTCCGCCAGGAGGATGAGAGTTAGATGGAACAGGTTGTCCTGTTAATTTTAGGGGTGTTGGCGGTGGCTTCGGCTCTGGGCGTGGTGCTGATGCCGAACGCGGTTTATAGTGCCATGATGTTGCTGCTAAATCTATTAAGTCTGGCAATTTTGTTCCTGTTGCTTCATGCCCAGTTTATGTTTGCGGCCCAATTAGTAATCTATGCCGGGGCAATTCTGGTGTTGTTCCTGTTTGTGGTGACATTGCTCAACCCGGAAGGCGAGTTTATCTTTCGGGATAAGAAGCGTCTACAACGGGCGGGGGCGATTAGTTTCGGTTTGTTTCTGGCGGCTCTGTTAATCGGGGCGTTTATTGCCGCATTTGGCAAGGTACAGCCTAACTTTCCCGATAGTAGTGGAGCGGCAGGTAGCTATGGTTCGGTGGAAGCCTTTGGGATTGCCCTGTTTACCCAGTTTTTGTTGCCGTTTGAACTGACTTCGCTGGTGTTGCTGGTGGCCCTGATTGGGGCGGTGGTTTTAGGAAAACGAAAGTAATGTCACAGATAACTTTTACTTTATTGGTAAGTGCCGTAATATTTTCGGTGGGAGCGGCGGGAGTATTGCTCCGGCGCAATCCACTGGTGCAATTCATGTCTATTGAGTTGATGCTCAACGCCGTGAATCTGGCCCTGATTAGCTTTGCGGGCAGTATGGGGACAGCCGAAGGTCAAATTTTTGTATTGATGGTGCTGACGGTAGCGGCGGCAGAAGCGGTAGTCGGTTTAGGTATTATCGTGGCGATGTTTCGCAAACGCAACCGAATTGATGTGGATGATATTCGCTCGATGGACGGTTAACGGTTGTCGGATTAGCTGACGGCTGATAGCTGATATCTTGTTGGAGATTGATAGTGGCTGAAGCGATTGGGTTAGTAGTTTTATTCCCCCTGTTGGGGTTTCTGGCGATTGCTTTGCTGGGACAAATGATAAGCCAAAAAGGTGCAGCAATTCTAGCCTGTGCGGCGGTGGGGTTGGCCTTTCTGGCGGCTTTGGTGGCGTTAGCTGGGTCGCGAGATTTGCTGCACTCCAACGTCTGGCAATATACCTGGATTCAGGCCGGAAACTGGAAAGTTAGTTTTGGCCTGTATGCCGACCCCCTTTCGACTTTTATGGCCTTGATTGTAACAGGCGTGGGCTTCCTGATTCATGTCTATTCCATTGGCTATATGACCGACGCGCAGGGCAATCCCGAACACGACTATCGCCGTTTCTTTGCCTACATGAACCTGTTCGTTTTCACGATGCTGTTGCTGGTGTGCAGTAATAACTTGCTATTCCTGCTGGTTGGTTGGGGCGGGGTTGGTTTAAGCTCTTTCCTGCTAATTGGTTTCTACAAAGATAAACCCAGCGCGGTTGCCGCCGCCCGCAAAGCCCTGGTGACAAACACTATTGGCGATGTGGGGTTGTTGCTCGGCATTTTTGTAATTATTATCAATAGCCCGCAAGCTGACCCCTTGAATCTGGCTAATATTGGGGCACTCACAGGCAGTTCCCGCGATTTAGCGGCAATTTTGCTGATTATCGCGGCGGTGGCAAAATCGGCCCAACTTCCTTTACACGCCTGGTTGCCGGATGCAATGGAAGGCCCCACCCCGGTCAGTGCCTTAATCCACGCCGCCACAATGGTCACGGCGGGGGTTTACCTGATAACCCGTTGCCATAATCTGTTCGCCTACTCGGATGTGGCGTTGGTGATAATTCCGCTGATTGGAGCGGCTTCGGCTTTGTTCGCCGCTACCTGCGCCCTGGTGCAAACCGACATCAAGCGAGTGCTGGCCTATTCAACCATGAGCCAACTTGGTTATATGTTTATGGCGGCAGGGGTCGGGGCTTACGAAGCGGCGATGTTCCACCTGCTGACTCACGCCTTTTTCAAGGCTTTGTTGTTCCTTACAGCCGGGTCGGTGATTCACTCCCTGGACGGTGAACAGGATATGCGGAAGATGGGCGGTCTGGCTAAGAAAATCCCGATGACCCGCAACCTGTTTCTGGTGGGCGCACTGGCAATCAGTGGGATTCTGCCACTCAGCGGGTTTTTCAGCAAGGAAGCGATTTTAGGTACTTTCCCGCTGTTTGGCGCGGATAATTTGCCCAACTGGAGCCTCGGTAACGCCAGTTTTGTAATATTAGGCTGGGTCGGGATTATCGTGGCCTTTATGACCGCTTTCTATATGTTCCGAGCGTTTTTCCTGGTTTTTTATGGCCCAAAAAGCGATTTACATCCCCACAAAACCCCCAATGTAATGCAAATCCCGCTGTATGTTTTGGCAGTTCTGGCGGTGGTGGGTGGCTTTCTGTACGTGCCGGGAGCTTATAACCTGTTAGAGAAATACTTTGAACCTATCAGGGCACCCTTCCTGGACGGACAGCCGCAACACTGGCTAAGTATTAATACTGATGGACTGGAATTGACCAAACTGATTGCGGCGGTGGGGGTGGCGATTCTGGGTATTTTTGTGGCCTACGGAATTTATGGCACGCGCACCAAACCAATCCCGGTTAGAGCTTATCAGGGTTTCCAGGCCTTTTTGTTTAATGGCTGGTATCTGGATAAAATGTACGATTTGCTGATTGCTTCCCCGGTGCGGTGGTTGGCGCGTTTGCTCACCAAAGAGGCCGACAAAGATGTGGCCGAGGCTCTAGATTGGGGCTTTGGTGGAAGTGTCTGGTTTGGTAGCAAGCTTTTGCGGAAGACCGAAACGGGTTACGTTCGAAACTATGCCCTCGGTATTCTGGTGGGGGTGGTGGCGATATTGCTCTATGTAACGGTAGTGGCAATACAGCGATAGTGCTAAGTGTTGAGTAAAAGGTCAAAGGTCATAACCAGGATTGATTAACAAAAGCTGACAGTTAATAGCCTTTCAATCCTGGGTTTGTAACCGTTCTCAAGAATTGTCACACTCTAAAGGGGCGTGAGCGAACGCGAAGAATCTCAATGCTCTAAACAAGACCCTTCGCAAGCTCAGGGTGACAGTGGAGTAAGCATTTACTAAATTTTAGATGTTAACTAACAACCAAGAACTAACAACTAACAACGAATAACTATATGGATTTTCCGCTGGTTAGCTTAATAATTTTCTGGCCTTTGCTGGGTGCGCTGCTATTAATCGCCCTACCTAAAGTGGCGGCCCGTAGCCTGTTCTGGCTATCGGTCTTTTGGTCGGTGGTAGAGTTTGGGTTGTCGGTGGGTTTATTGATAACTTTCGCCGATGGCACCAAAACGGGTTTCCACTGGAATGAAAAGCTGGAATGGCTCAAGGCGTTGGGTATGAATTATCAGGTGGGGGTGGATAGCATCAGTGCCTGGTTAATCGTCCTGACCACTTTTGTTACGATGATTGCCATGTTTAGCTCCTCGGGGGTGCAGGGTCGTCCCCGCCTGTATTGGGCCTGGATATTGGTGCTGGAAACGGGCATTCTTGGCGTATTTGCCGCGACTAATCTGCTCAACTTCTACGTTTTCTGGGAAGTGATGATTATCCCGGCCTACTTCTTAATCGGACAGTGGGGCGTGACTGATCAGCGGGTTAAAAGTGCGTTGCGTTTTGTGCTTTATACTCTGGCGGGTAGTTTGTTGATGTTGCTGGCAATGCTGGCCCTGGCCTTTTTGACTGTTCCGGCGGGTGGCGCGCCTACGCTAGACTTAATGGTTTTGCGTACTCGGATTTCGGGGCTGGATAGCACCACTCAAGCCTGGTTATTCCTGGCTTTTGCGGCGGCATTTGCGGTAAAAGTGCCGCTATTCCCCTTTCAGGCGTGGCAGCCAGACGCGTATGCCGACGCACCTACCCCGGTGACGATGATATTGTCGGGGGTGATGAGCAAAACCGGAGCTTATGGTTTTCTGCGTTTTGGAATACTCTTATTCCCTGCGACTTCCCGCGACTTTGCCCCGCTAATCTGTACCCTGGCTTTGATTTCGATAATCTATGGGGCGGTGGCGGCGTTAGGGCAGCGCGACTTGAAACGTTTGCTGGCTTATAGCAGTTTGAGCCACACCGGGTTTATTGTGTTGGGGATATTCGCCCTGAACGAGCAGGGGGTAAATGGTGCGGTTTTGCAGATGGTCAATCATGGCATTACCACCCCGGCCCTTTTTCTGGCTTTAGCCGCCCTTTCTAATCGGACTGGAACCACCGAAATTGCTTTTATGAGCAACCTGGAAAGTCGGATGCCCCGTCTGGGAGCGTTGTTCCTGATACTCAGTTTGGCTTCGATGGGTTTGCCCGGCCTGAACCAGTTTGCGGGGGAGTTCCTGATTATTGGCGGGGCCTGGGATGCCTCCCCGATTTACGCGATAGTGGCGGTAGTGGGGGTGGTATTAGCGGCCTGGTATGCCATGCGAATGTTTCAATCGGTCTGGCACGGCCCTAAACTTGCCCAGGAGCCACCGAACCGGAACAAAGCCCTGGATATGCAGCCGATAGAGTTGGCGGTGTTCGTACCAATAGTGTTGCTGATTGTTTTATTAGGTTTAGCTCCTTCGCTGGTTACAGGTGTTTTTGATGCAACCGTGCGCGATTGGCTGAATAGCGGGATAGCAATCGCATCAGGCAGGTAAGTTTTTAGAATAAAGAAGTAAGAATAGGGGAACAAGCCTGACCCCCTAACCTCCTTCCCTAGCAAGGAAAGGGGAACTCTAACAACCAACAACTAATAACCGACCACCGACGACTAACAACCGATAACCGATGAGGATAAAGTAAGTTGTTACTGGGAAATATTCTAAACCAGACTAAGATAGACCCAAAAGCCCTGGAAGACCTCGGCAAAATCGAGTGGGGTGCCTTATGGCCTGCCTGGATCGTGACGGGCGGTATTTTACTGGTGTTGATGTCCGATTTAGTAATACCTAAAAACCGCCGAGAAGTGCTGGCCTGGTTAACTATTGCTACGCTGGTGGCGGCGATGGTAAGTGCCTTTTTATTGATGGACAACAAGGCTGTCGCTTTCCAGGGAATGGTGGCGGCGGACGATTTAAGCCGTTTTATGAGCGTCCTGATATTTGGAGCAGGGGCTTTGGCAGCTCTGACTTCTTCGGATTATTTTTCGCGCATCGGGGTAGAGGCCCGCAGCGAATATTATGCCCTGCTGCTGGCAACCACCGCCGGGATGTGGCTCATTTCGGTGTCGCTCAACCTGATGGTCTTTTTCGTCTCGCTGGAGATTTTCTCGCTCTCGCTTTATATCCTTTCGGGGTTTCTACCTCGTAGCGTGCGTAGCCACGAAGCCGGATTTAAGTATTTCTTATTAAGCAGCTTTGCCACCGCCTTTATGCTCTATGGCATGGCTCTAATTTTTGGCATTACCAAAAGCACTACCTATAGCAAAATTTTGGCCTATTTGCAAACCAACAAAATTAGCGGGGATACTGGGATTCTGATACTGGTCGGGCTGGCTCTACTTTTGGTAGGTTTCTCCTTCAAAATATCGGCGGTTCCCTTTCATATGTGGACACCGGATGTCTACGAAGGCGCACCAACCCCGGTTACGGCTTTGATGGCGGTTGGCACAAAGGCCGCGATTGTGGCGGGCTTCCTGCGGCTTTTTACAGGGGCCTTAGACCCGATTCGGGAGCAATGGCAACCAATCATTTTTGTTCTGGCAATTCTGACTATGCTGGTCGGTAATATTCTGGCGGTCACGCAGAATAATGTTAAGCGGCTGTTAGCTTATTCGTCGGTGGGACAGGCGGGCTACCTGTTGGCAGGTATCGCGGTGGATAACCCGTTGGCGCGGCAAGGGGTTTTATTCTATATCGCTTCTTATACGGTGATGACGCTTGGAGCTTTTGCAGTGGTGATTGCTCTGGAAGGCCCACGCAGCGAGGGTCAGGAACTTCGCTACTTTAACGGATTGGCGCGTTCTCACCCCTGGTTGGCGGCTACAATGGCGGTCTGTTTGCTCTCGCTGGGAGGTATTCCGCCCACGGCTGGTTTCTTTGGCAAAGCTCTGGTGTTTGGTTCGGCCATGCAAGCGGGTGGTTGGTATATTGCGCTGGCATTGGTTGGCATTTTAACCAGCGTGATTGCGGTATTCTATTATTTTAGAATTGTGGTGCATATGTACATGGGTGGTGAACCATCCGCCCGGCACGTTCCCGGCAAACCAGCCCTGTCGCTGGGCTTTGTCCTGTTAGTAACAGGAATTGGTACGCTGCTGCTGGGCTTTCTCTCCGGTTATGCCTTCGATTGGGCGCAGCAGGCGGCGGCGGTCATCATGGCTCGCTAGAAAGTCGTTAACGCTTTGCCATTTCCAGCAATTTTGAGACGGTATTCCAGTTGCGGGCGGTTCCCGGCACTTTCAATTTTTTCTCAATATATAGGTTAGTGAGTTTGGAACGGCCCTGCCCCTCCGTGTAATATATGTATAACTCCTTACCATTAACCCGAATTTCTTCCGGGCCATTATAGTCGGTTAGCAGGGATTCCCCCGCCTCAACCGTTGGTGCGGCGGATAGAAACATCACTACCAGAAACTTGTTTTCTTTCTCCGGGGATTCGTGGAAGGGATTGTGGTGAAAAATTCCCTGTAGTTCCGCCGAGGTTCGCACCATCACTTCGCTATGAAAACCAAAACTTTTATCAAATTCGCTACTTATTAAATTTTTTAACGTCTCTGGCTCGGTTTCGACACTTTCAAAGACTACGTTACCAGTTTGAAGCAGAGTTACTACTCGTTCAAAGCCCAGTCCTTCATGCAGTTCCCGCAGAGCCTCCATCCTGACTGGATTTTTACCCCCAACATTGATGGCGCGGAATAAAGATATATATATACTCATTAGAACCTTATTTGTTTTTTAGTAATTTCGGACTATTAGAAAAACCCAGCCAAACCATAAAGCAGGCTCATCCGTTGCCATAATATTTTTATGCCTATAATTTCTACCGAAAGGCCAATACGCACTATAGGTGGCAAAGTCTAGCCTCACTTATTATACCCCAGGTTGGTTTTGGGAACCCGCAGAGGCTACTTTTTCGATTTCATTTTCTAAAACCCCTGCTTCACGGGCTAATATCATGGCACTACGTTGCGCCGCACGACGACTGGTTGGGCCGACAATCAGGAGGATTAGGATTACCCCGTAAACTGGCAAATGCCCAGCTAATTCCACCCAACCGAGGTATGGTAACGTCAGGTTGAATGGTATCCACAGTGCGATAATAACCAGCCGGGGTAACGCGCCTGAAATTAATAAGACCCCAAAGGTAAATTCGATCACTCCGGCGGCATAAATAAAGAGTTGGTCGTTTACCCCAAAGTTACTTCCTAAATTAAAGTTGATTTTTTGGGTTAAGAATGCTTCAGCCAGCGAGGGATTGAGCAATTTTTCGCTAAAAGCTAATACAATAATACTCAGGCCAGTTCCCCAGCGCAAAGCAGGTAAGGCATAGCCGATCAACTTAGAGTTTGGATGGGCACGTCGCCCTAATAAAGCGTCTGCTGAAAAAGGGCCTCGACCGATGATATATAGAAAAATAGCAATTCCTACAAAGACTAGCTGTTCCGGTATGAGCTGGGCGGGTAAGCCAACTAGCGGACTAAAGACGACTCCGGCAAAGAAAAGGACAATCAAACCAATAGAGGCGAAGTTAGTAAAGACCCCATATACCAGAGCAAGGGCAATCAGAACTTCCGCCAAAGCTAGAATTCCGCTTAATAAATTCGGTTGCATTTGAAGATTTGGGGCAAATAACTGAAGTTGGAAGCCACTTACCAACAAGGGAATCGCGGTATGAATCGCCAGCAATAGAGGTAGATAAGCATAAACGCGACTCAATCGCTCTTCCCTGATTCCGATAAGTTGATTTTGTAAGTCAGGATTCCTGGCACGTCGCCATACCCGATAACGTTGGTCAATGGCACGAGTAACGACTACTGCCGTTGCTCCAACCAATAGCGCAACTAACACTTGCCAGCTAAATAACAGTCCTAAATCAATATCATAGTCGTTAGGGTTTTTCACAAACCATTTCTCGTGCGCACTGGCTTCCTTGGGAGCGGCGAGAATTGCAAATAGAAAAATAGCCAGGATTGCAATACCAATTCGCTTAGTCATATATTTGCTTTCTAGCCTGGAAATCCTTCCAGGGTTAAATTGTCTATCTATAGTTAAGTTTACTTGGTTTCGAGAGGTTATGAATTTAGAATAACCAAATAATTCAATATAATTTCCATTAAAATTTTTTAATTGGCCTCAGAAAAAATTTAGTAACCATTCACCAGTATAGTCACCCTGAGCTTGCGAGGGGTCTTGCTGGTAACATTTAGAGGCTGTCTAAAAATGGAGAAAGACACTTTACAAAAGAATTAAACTAGGAGGTATGAATACACGAAAAGCATATAATACAGACTTAAATGATTTGGAATGGGATTTAATCGAACCACTCATTCCAGGGCCAAAACCA
>JBBQZS010000073.1:0-29410 GCA_038207495.1 Chloroflexia bacterium | reverse complement strand
TTTCAAATCAGATTTAGAGCAATTCCCTTTGATAGAATTTGCTCTGAACCAAGTAGTAAATGAGTAGTTTTGAACTCAAGTGCATAACTTGATTTTACTTTTAGAGAACAGAACAAATGTATTTGTTGGAGTCGATGGGTTATAAACCCACCCCTACCTTTAATCACTACTTACCAGGACTTAGTATAATAACCAACAACCATCTGACTATTCTTCGTCCTCTTCATCTTCGTCTTCGTCATCTTCCAGGTCATCTTCATCATCCTCAAAATCTTCTTCGTCGTCCTCGAAGTCGTCTTCATCGTCCTCGTCGTCCTCAAGGTCTTCTTCATCCTCAACATCACCATCGTCTTCTTCATCCTCAGGATCAACGTCCGCCGCCAACATTTTCAAATTCAGGTCGTCCAAAAGCAGAGTTGACATCGAAAAAAATCCTCTCTTTCTGTGTTAGTTACTACAGTTGAATATAAATTAACCCATCAATGACCGAAACTGAATAAACAGGAAGCACTTCATCGAGCAAACTGGCCTGGTTCATCCCAACCAAACCGCCTGTCCGAATATCGAAAGGCCAATAATGCAGCGGACACTCCAAAATATAACCCTCAAGCGGGCCATATTGCAAATAGCCACCCGCGTGAGGACAAAAATTGGAGAGGGCAAAAAGTTCGCCATCCACATTTAACAACAAAATTGCATCGTTGGGCGTGCGGACAACTTTGCGCTTGCCGGGTGGAAACTCCGAAAGAGGCCCAACCAGGATATTATTAGTGGAAGTGGGGGCGGAGTGGTTGTAAATCCCCTCACTGGTATTTTTAGTATTGTCTGAAAAATCAGCCATAAATTCCTATCACAATTTCACCGCTTGCCCCTGCTTATGATCCTGCCAGCGAGTCGGGTCAGCCTGTACAGTCAATGCTTGCCAGGCTACTTTATCGAAGAATTCCGAAACACGCCGCACATATTCTTCGGTTAATTTATCAAAAATCTGAACATGTTCGATTCCGGGTTCAATCCAGAGCTCTTTGGGTTCACGAGCCAGTTTATAAAGAATCTGGCTATTCTCAACCGGGGTCAGGTTATCCGCCGAGCCATGAATCAGGAAAAGCGGGCGGGGCGCAATTCGGCGAATCTGATTGGCAGGATGAGCCTGGCGGGGCTGGTAGCCATGATAATCGGCCATCGCCTTGAAGGCAAAACGAGCCACCGGTCGAGTAAACCAGTAGGGTATGCCATAACGATTGGTAGCTTCGCGGGCAATCGAGCGATAGAATTGAGCAAATGGGCTATCGGCTACTACCGCGCTGATATGCTGATTTTCCGCCGCCGCCAGAATCGCGATTGACGCGCCCATCGAAATCCCGTAAACCCCAATGCGACGTTCGCCTAGACCAAGAAGATAATCTACCGCGCCGTGCATATCCAGCCGTTCGAGATAACCCGCCGAAGTCCCCTGCGGCCCATCACTGCGCCCGTGACCCCGGAAGTCAAACATAAAGACACTGTAACCTGCCTGCCGTAGCCAAACGGCGTGGCGCAAATCCGGCACTTTATTCCCGCCGTAGCCGTGAGCAATAATTATATTGGCTTTGCTATCTTCAAGCGGAATATGCCACCCATGCAGGGTTAAATTATCTCGGCTGGTAAAGACCACTTCGTTATAGGGTAGGCTAAAATCGGCGGGGGTTTCCGGCCCAACCTGACGGGGCAAATCGGTAATGGTTCGGACAACAAACCGCCTAAATTCCCGCCGCGCCAACCAACCCAATCCCACCAACCCGCTACCCAAAGCTATATTTCTAACTGATTTTTTAATTGCCATTCACAAACCTAACCACCTGACGCCCTTCACGGAAGCAGGGAAGGGGAATAAAAACTCTTACTTCTTACTTCTTTATTCTGACTCCTTAAACTATTGTGACTTTTTCAGCAAGAGTTGTCAACCCGCAAATTTACAAGGGCGGGCGTAGAATGTTATAATGCTTAAAGTTTGAAGAATGAGCAATACAGGCGGAGACGAACACCCCGTTAAGGAGATATCTGGATGAAACTGACCCCCAAAGAAATAGAAGACGTGGCTAATCTGGCAAGGCTGGAGCTTTCCCCCCTGGAAAAAGAGAAAATGCAGGACGAACTTGCTCCCATCATGACCTATTTTGAAATTTTGAAAGAACTGGATACCGAGCATATCCCGCCAACTGCCCAGGTTATTGCCGTCCAGAATCTTATGCGCCCCGACGAAGTGCGCCCCTCCGCTCCGGTAGCAGAAGTGCTGAAAAACGCCCCGATGCGAGAGGCCGATTATTTCCGGGTGCGCCCCGTTTTTGGCGACCAGGAATAAACCCAACCCTTATGTTACCGTAGGGGTAGACCACTGGGTTTGAATCAAAGTAGGGGCGAACCTTGTGTTCGCCCTGATATATAGAAAAATAGAATTGATAGAAAAAAATGGAATTACACAACCTGAGTATAAGCGAAGCGGCAGACCTTTTACGGAAACGTGAGGTTAGCAGCCGCGAATTGACCGAAGTGAATTTCAAGCGAATTGAGGCGGTAGACGGTAAAGTTAAAGCCTTTTTGACCCTGACTAAAGAGCTGGCCTTCCAGCAAGCCGACGCTGCCGATAAAACCTTTAAGGAAGGAGCCGAAGGAACTAACCCCCTGCTCGGCATCCCGATGAGCCTGAAGGATGTGGTCAGCACGCGCAACGTGCGCACCACCTGTGGCAGTAAAATGCTTGAAAAATTTGTGCCGATTTACGATGCGACGATTGCCCGCAAGCTTTATCAGGCCGGAGCGGTATTGCTGGGTAAAAATAATATGGACGAATTTGCGATGGGCAGTAGTACCGAGAACAGTGCTTTCGGGCCGACTCATAACCCCTGGAACCTGGACACCGTGCCGGGTGGGAGTAGCGGGGGGAGCAGTGCCTCAGTCGCAGCCGGGGAGAGCTATTTCAGTGTGGGGTCGGATACAGGGGGTAGCATTCGCCAACCGGCCTCGCTGTGTGGGGTAGTGGGTTTGAAGCCAACCTACGGACGAGTTTCGCGTTATGGCTTAATCGCTTTTGCCAGTTCGCTGGATCAATATGGCCCTTTCACCCGCACTGTTACCGACAACGCCCTGGTGATGAATGTGCTTGCCGGACATGACTCGCTGGACAGTACCTCGATTAACGCCCCGGTGCCGGACTATACCAAATCGCTTGTCCCGGATGTCAAGGGAATGAAACTGGCCTTGCCCCGTGAGTATTTTATTGATGGGCTGGAAACAGGGGTAGATAAAGCGGTGCGGGCGGCTATCGCCAAGTTGGA
The DNA here is from genome assembly GCA_038207495.1 of Chloroflexia bacterium. GTDB lineage: Bacteria > Chloroflexota > Chloroflexia > Chloroheliales > Chloroheliaceae > Chlorohelix. The sequence continues at coordinate 26,096 of JBBQZS010000073.1, read as the reverse complement.
GGAACTGGGCGCGACGGTGGAAGAAGTTTCGATGCCCCACACCAAGTATGCCCTTAGCACCTATTATATAATCGCGCCCGCCGAAGCCAGCGCTAATCTGGCCCGTTACGATGGTGTTAAATATACTTATAGCGACCCCGATGCCAGGAACATGGTAGAGGGTTATTTCAAAACACGCGGCCATGGCTTTGGGGCTGAGGTCAAACGCCGCATTATGATTGGCACTTACGCCCTCAGTAGTGGGTACTATGATGCTTATTACGTCAAGGCTCAAAAGGTACGGACCTTAATCAAGAGCGATTTTGACAAGGTTTTTGAAAAATATGATGCGATTGTCGCCCCGACCTCGCCCACTGTCGCCTTCCGTATCGGCGATAAGGTTTCCGACCCGTTAGCTATGTACCTGAACGATATTTTCACTATCCCGGCGAATATGGCGGGTACACCCGGTATTTCCATACCCTGTGGTTATTCCAACAACCTGCCAGTGGGCTTGCAAATTCTTGGCCCGGTGCTGGGTGAGGAAAAGGTTTTCCGGGTGGCCTACGCCTACGAGCAAGCCACCGAGTGGCATAAACAGCATCCGGTTTTGTAGAAGGTAAATGGTCACTTTAAGTAGTTATATGATAGTTAGTTAGCAGGTTTAAATGCAAGTTATTTCGGTCAATGTTGGGCAGCCGCGTCAGGTGGAATGGAAAAATAAGATAGTTTCAACTGGCATATTTAAAACTCCGGTGCAGGGTCGGATTACAGTCCGAAAATTGAATTTAGACGGCGATAGGCAAGCTGACTTAACGGTACACGGCGGCCCGGATAAAGCCATTTACGCTTACCCGGTAGAATATTATGATTACTGGCGGGTGCAATTTCCCGATATGGAGCTTGGCTGGGGAATGTTCGGTGAAAACCTGACGGTGGAGGGGCTGAGTGACGTGACGGTGCATATTGGCGACCGCTTTCGGGTTGGTACGGTAGAATTGGTAGTAACGCAGCCACGCTTCCCCTGTTACAAGTTGGGAATTAAATTTGGGCGGGACGAGATGGTCAAGCTCTTTTTGGAACAGGGCTACACTGGCTTTTATTTCAGGGTGCTGGTGGAAGGCGAGATTGCGGCGGGCGACTCGATTGAACTATTAAGTCAAGATGAACAGCAAGTGCAGGTGGCGGATATTGTCCGGCTATATGTGCGAGACAAAAATGACCTGGAAGGCTTGCAACGGGCGGTTAAGGTTGAAGCCCTGGCGGAGGGTTGGAAAGAGCATTTCCAGAAGCGTATAGATAAAATTCGGATTGGCGAGGCGTAATTATTATGGCTAGTACCTTTGGACGGGCATTTTCGATAACCACCTGGGGCGAATCGCACGGTATGGCGATTGGGGTAGTGTTGGACGGTTGCCCCGCCGGGTTGCCCCTGACCGAAGAAGAAGTGCAATTCGAGCTAAATCGGCGACGGGTCGGGCAGAGTCAGGTGACATCGCCCCGCAACGAAACCGACAAGGTGCAGATTTTGTCTGGCATTTTCGAGGGCAAAACGATGGGCACACCGATTTCGATGCTGGTCTGGAATCAGGATGCTGATAGCAGCAAGTATGACGAGATTAAGGATAAATTTCGGCCTGGACATGCCGACTATAGCTACCTTGCCAAATACGGCATGCGCGACCATCGGGGCGGCGGTCGAAGTTCAGCCCGCGAAACGGTAGGGCGGGTGGCGGCGGGTGCAATCGCCCGGAAACTTTTGGCGCATTACGGCGTTAAAATAGTGGGATATACCAAAGAGTTGGGCGGAATTGTGGCGCAGAAGATAGATTTTGAAGAAATCGAGCGGAACATTGTGCGCTGCCCCGACCCCGAAGTTGCCCCGCAGATGGTTGAGGCAGTTTTACAGGCTAAAGAAGAACTCGACTCGTTGGGGGGTATCGCCGAAGTGGTGGCGATTGGCGTGCCGCCGGGTCTGGGCGAACCCGTTTTTGACAAGTTGGATGCCGATATTGCCAAAGCGATGTTGAGTATTCCGGCAATCAAGGGTATCGAGTTTGGCGCGGGTTTTGCCTTTGCCAAAATGCGGGGTTCGCAGTCCAACGACCCGTTTGTTAATCTGGGCGGGAAGATTGGCACGGTAGAAAACAAGGCGGGCGGTATTCTGGGTGGCATCAGCACCGGCGAGGACATCTGGGTACGGTTGGCGGTTAAACCTACTTCATCTATTGCCCGGCCTCAGAATACCATCAACACCGCCGGGGAAAGTACCACCATTGAGGTTAAGGGCCGCCACGATCCGACGATTATTGTACGAGCTATCCCGGTGATTGAGGCGATGATGGCGTTGGTGCTGGCCGACCACCTGATGCGGCAACGATTGTCGCGGTTGGATATTGGAGCTGCAAACTCTCCTGAAGCTTAGAGGTTTGGCCTAAATGGCGTTACACTGTAAGAAGGGACTTTTGCCGATAAGTTGTCGGCGAATGGTCATAGAACAATGTGTCTATTGCGGTAAACACTTTTGCCTTAAACATGGGCATTTAGATAAAGCTGTTTGCAAAAGTCCCACCTGTTTACGAAAATACAAAAAAGACCGGGCGATTGCTGACCGAACCGCTTGGGAAGAAGAACAGCATCAAATTGGCTTTAATAAAAACTCGGTGGGGTTGTGCGGAGTTCCCAACTGCCGCAACTCGCTCTATGTGGTTTGCGGTCACTGCGAGGTTAGTTACTGCCCCGAACATGTCAGCCGCTTCACCTTTAGTTTCCGCACCCACACCCGCCGCAATATGACCCGCGTCAAGGGCGATATTACCCTTTGCGAAATCTGCAAACCTCATTTGCTGGATTATCGCCGGGACCGCTTCGAGTAATTAATAGCTATTGCCAGACCCGCAAAGCCCGTAGTTGCGGTGTTTTCTTCATCATATGCTCTTGCATGCGGGTCAAAACGTCGTCCAGAATTGTGATAGCCTGACTCACAAACGGTCCTTTATTGAGCATCACACATTCGGCCCGTTCAGCCATTGCCGCATCGGTCATTTCGGCCCGCGATGGAGTGCCCTTGCTCACCAGATTTTCCAGAACCTGAGTTGCCCAAACCACCGGAATATGGGCGGCTTCGCACAGCCACAAAATTTCTTCCTGAATTTCCGCCAATCGTTGATAGCCAATTTCAACTGCCAGGTCGCCTCTCGCAATCATTACCCCAAACGGATGTTTTCCGGCGGCGGCTACAATCAGTTCCGGCAAGTTATGTACCGCTTGTTGGGTCTCAATTTTAGCCACAATCGCAATCTTTTGAGAATGTTCCCCTAACCGTTCTTCTAAAGCCTTTTGTAGTAACAGCAGGTCGTCCACCTCTTGCACAAACGAATAGCCTACAATATCGGCGTGGGTGGCGATAAAATCAAGGTCAGCATAATCCTTATTGGTCAGGGCACTCAAGTTTAATACCGTATCAGGAAAATTTAAACCCTTGTCCGGTTTTAGACGCATGCCCTTTGGCCCGGTTTGAGTTACCCGAAGTAGAATTCCTTCCGGCAAAATTTCTTCAATCCTGGTTTTTAGTTTGCCATCATCAATCCAGACCGTCGCGCCCACTTTCGCTTTGTCTAAAACTTCCGGCAAAGAGCAACCCGCCTGAAAACGGTAGGTCTCGGAGGGTTGGGGTTGCATAGTGCGGGTGAGGAGTAAAAGTTCACCTGGATACAGCCGTGCTTCGGGAAGCGGCGAAACTATCTGTCCAGTGCGAACTTTGGGGCCACCCAAATCCATCAAAACCTTACAGCTATGCCCGGTTTCAGCTTCGGCCCGTCGCAGATTGGCAATCATTGCCTCCCATTCGATGGTGGTGTCATGGGCGCAGTTAATGCGGGCGCAATTCATTCCCCGCCGCACAAACTCTTTTACCATTGCGTAATCCTGAGCGGCTTCGCTTGGAAAAGTGACCATTATCCGAATACGCCGAGCCGAGCGTTGTGTGCCAAAAAGTCCAATAACATTTTTGGCAAGGATTTGCTCACCATGAAAGAAAGCTTTTAAGGGAGGGTGCCTGGTTATTTCACCTTTTTCTCCGCAAATAATAGCCAGTGTAGCAATAACTGCATCGAGGTTAGGCAGCACGCGCGGTTCGCTGCGCCCAAGTGATGAGAGACCCCAGGGCATAAGGTCGGTTTGTAGAGTTCTTAAATCATGTTCCCGTAAGGCCAGATAATGCGCCAGATTCAACGCGCTGGGGCGAAAAACCCGACGGTGCAATAAGGGTTGCCAGCGATTGAAAGTTTCCTGCCCCTTTTCATGGACTTCCTGACGCAATTGTGTCAGGGTTGAAAGTAAAGCCTGAGCGTCCTTTATCTCTAATTGGCTTTCGGTATCTGATTCTAATTCCTTCGAGCTTGCCATTTTATTACTACACTTTCGTTATTATTTACATCAAAAAATACGGGGGTAAAAAATTCCCTCAGCCTTTTCAATTTTAGAAGGGGCAGGTTTATACAGTGGTGAATTTGGGTCAAGATGGGGTAAATTTAGCCCTTTTTCCGCCTCCCCAATACTAAAAATACTCCAGTAATTGCGCCACCACCAACCACCAAACCCGCCCCAAACCAAATAAATCCACTAAAATCCCCGCTATTATTTTGAACAGGGGGTACTACTTGGGCTGTGGTAGGGCTAGGTTGGGGGGTAGCAATAACAGTGGGGGTGACAACGGCGGTAGAATTAACCCCAATTGGTAGAACAGGTTGCTGCCCAGACGCAGCAATAATTTCAGCAATATTTTGCGGGTTAACAGGGTCAGTTGCGTCATATTGGGTAAAATAATTGGCATTTAATATTTGGGTGGGTTCACCTTTAGCGTAAATAATCAACTTTTCTCCAACCCTAACCTTTGATTTACAATCTCCAAGTCCTTCCCCAAAATTATCAATTAATACCACTTCTGGCCCATTACCTTTGAAGTATTGGGCAACTTTGATACTGGTAATTGGTGGGAATTTTCCGTTTGTCACAAAAAGCACCTCACCTTCCAGAACGATGGGAGCGGCTTTAGTGCGGTTAGTAACATTGCTTGGTTTGTCGGCAGTAGTGGTTACGCCAGAACAGGCCAGGGCGGGGGCGGGTTGCACCACCCAAAACAAACTTAATACTAGCAACAGGGTTAAAAGGTAAACCGGGTGTATTCGCATTGGTTACTCCTTCTTAAAAATAACGAGCGGTTTGGGTATATCTATTATATTTAACGCAGGTAGTAACGGGAAAATTACAAGGAGAAATTACTTCGATGGATTTGATATATTTGAATCTTTTGAAAAATTTTACAGATTTGAAACAATCTGGTATCCTGAAAGGTGTATATTAGTAACAAATTAATAAACCAAATTGAAGTAGTGTCAGGCTAATAAACCTGGTCAGGAGCGAGGGTTAATAATTCTCGAAAGAACTATGGAAACGCCAGTTACAAACTCAAAATTAGCACTGATTGAGGAAGCCAAACTACTCAATCGCCTGAGTTACCGGGCATTACATTCAGGAAGTGCGGACATTCTGCTGCAAACTGACCTCTCGATGGCTCAGCTAAGAATTCTATTTATTCTGGCTTCGGAACATTCGATAACCATTGGTCAGATTGCCGAGAAATTAGGGGTGGGTATCCCTACCGCCAGTTATCAGGTTGAAAAGATTGTTCAGGCAGACTTTGCCCGACGTACCGAAGATAGTGCGGATCGCCGCCGGACATTTGTAACTCTAACCGAACAGGGTGAGGAACTGGTGCGACAGGTGTCACAGGGGCGTGATGAGCAACTCCATTTAGTGCTTGACCGTCTGGACCACGCCGACCTGGAAAGCTTTTTGCAGGGTTTAAGGGCAATTGCCCGAGTAGTTAATACGCCATCAAATCCAAAAGCTGGTTATTGCGAAGATGCAAAATAGAATTACGACTATCGCTTCGGATCTCACCAACCAGTATTAAAAGCTAGAATTTTATCTTGATAGTTGGCCTCAAGCGAAAGCCCTAATATAGAAAGAGGAAAAATGATAGCACAACCAAGAGGTGGGAAGCGACCTCGCCCCAGTATGGCGGGGCTGCGGAGAACATTTAAATATCTGGGCCATTACCCCAGAATAGTGGCGGTAGCTTATGGGGCGTTATTGCTAGCTACTATCGCCCAATTAGCCGTGCCAACCCTGGTACGAAATATTATAGATGCGGTCACGAATGGTCTGATTGCCCAAAAAATTCTGTCGGCTCAGGCCCAACTACAACCGTTAATTGAACAAAAAATTGGCCTCAGCCACCAGCAAGTCCTAGACAATAGCAATAACGCCGATGCAAGGTTAATAACCGCCGGGATTGCGGTTGTAGGTTTTGCAGTAGTGCGGGGCATTTTCGCCTTTCTGCAAGCCTATAACGCCGAACGCCTTTCGCAGAGCGTAGCTTTTGACTTGCGGAACGAAATCTTTTCCAAAATACAACGGCTATCCTTCAGTTACCACGACACTCAACAAACCGGGCAACTGATGATTCGCACCACCGACGATGTGGAAAAAGTGCGGGTATTTATTGGGCAGGGGCTGTTGCTGGGGTTAACCTCGCTATTGCTGTTTTTTGGCACATTGCTAATCCTGTTTTTGACTAATTTCTGGCTGACCGTGGTAATTCTGCCGGTTTTGCCCATCGCCATGTCCATATTTTTTGTATTTGGGAAAATCAGCCAGCCATTGTTTGCGATAATCCAGCAACGTCTGTCCAAACTAAATACTATTTTGCAAGAAAACATGGCTGGAATTAAAGTGGTCAAAGCCTTTGCCAAAGAGCCGGAAGAACAGGTTAAATTCACCGCCGCCGCCGACCACCTGATGCAGCAACAGCTTAAAGTTTCGCGTATCTTCACCTTCCTTTTCCCGATAATGTTCCTGCTGGCAAACCTGGGACAAGCGGCGGTGCTGTTTGCGGGCGGCTGGCAAATTATTGACCAGACCCTTACCCTAGGTCAGTGGCAAGAATTCAGCCTGTATTTGGTCTTTGTCTTCTTCCCGCTGGCTCAGTTTGGTATTATTATCACCCAGATGTCGCAAGCTTCGGCTTCGGCCACTCGTATCTTTGAAATTCTGGATGCTAAAAGCGATGTGGAAGACCAACCGGACGCGCAACCCATGCCTCAGGTTCAAGGTCAGGTGGAATTCAAAGAGGTTACGTTTAACTATCCCGGCAATGAAACCCCCGTTTTGAACAAAGTCAGTTTTGAGGCTACACCGGGCCAGACTATCGCCCTTCTGGGAGCAACCGGGAGCGGCAAAACTACGATTATCAACCTTTTGCCGCGTTTCTATGACCCTACCAGCGGACAGATTTTGATTGACGGCTACGATTTGCGGAGCGTAACGATTGAGTCATTACGCAAACAAATCGGGATTGTGCTACAGGAAACCAACCTTTTTAGCGGCACAATTCGGGATAATATTGCTTTTGGGCGTTCTGAAGCCACCCTGGAAGAAGTGAAGGACGCAGCTAGAGCGGCGGCGGCTCACGATTTTATTATGGAGTTCCCTGATGGTTATGAAACGTCGGTAGGAGAACGGGGACAAACCCTCAGTGGGGGGCAGAAACAGCGCATTGCTATTGCCCGCGCCCTGCTGCTTGACCCCCGTATCTTGATACTGGACGACTCCACCAGCAGCGTTGACCTTGTGACCGAGTTTAAAATCCAGACAGCTCTTGACCTTCTGATGAAAGGGCGCACCAGCTTTGTGATAGCCCAGCGTATCAGCACTGTCTTGAATGCTGACCAGATTCTGGTGCTGGAAAAAGGGGTCATAGTCGCCAGTGGCACCCACGAGGAACTGATGGAAACCAGCGAAATATACGCTCAAATTTACCAATCGCAACTGGTCGAAGACGCTCACCCTGACGAAAAGAGCCAGACCGAATACGCCAAACAGGAGGCTTAAACTCATGATGATGCCCGGAGGCCCACGCGCGATGATGGATCGCGAATTTATTAAACCAAAGAAAGTCGGCGTAACCTTGCGCCGCTTCGGTGGTTATTTCCGCCCCTACTGGTTGGTGCTAATTGGGGTGGCGTTTTTAGTAATTATGACCACCTGGACGCAGGTAATCGCCCCGGAACTAACCGGACAGGCGGTAGATTGTTATCTTACCCCCGCCGTGCCAGCCTCAAATAGCGCAGGGTTGGCAGCTGTCGCGGGTACCAATGTTGCCAACTCCAATTGCTGGTATGAGCCTGCCGCCGCCAATTTCACCAATTCTGAGAAGATAGCGGGATTAGGCTGGCTGGTGCTAAAGCTTGTCGGACTGTTTGCGATAGGGGCGATCGCTACTGGCCTGACCTTCCTGGGGATGAGTTGGGCAGGGCAACATGTGCTGAAAGCCATTCGGGTGGATGTCTTCCAACATTTACACCGTCTTTCACTGGGCTATTATTCCGATAACGAAGTGGGCGACCTGATGAGCCGCATTACCAACGACTCGGAAACGATTCAGCAAGCCCTGAGCTTTGCCCTGATTAACGTTATCAGTGGTATTTTGCTGATAGTGTGGGTAATCTTTAATATGTTTAGCCGCAGCGTGCCGTTTGCCCTGGTAAGTCTGGCGGTTATACCTTTGATGGTCATCTCGACTGGCTGGTTTTCCTCGCAAGCCCGCAAAGCCTTCCGCCGTAGCCGCAAGCAGATGGGCAACGTCAACGCTGAGCTTCAACAAAGTATCTCCGGGGTGCGGGAGGTGCAAGCGTTTAGCCGGGAAGATGAAAATATTGAATCGTTCCGCACCGTCAATGCCGCTAACCGGGACGCGAACATCCGGGCAGTAGCCTTCACCAGTGCGTTAGCCCCAACCCTTGAGGCTCTGGGATATGTGGCAATTGCGATGGTTACGGGTATCGGTGGCTTGTTGCTGCTGCACAATCAGGATTTGTTTGGCACTTCGGTTTCGCTCGGTCTGGTAGTGACCTTCCTGGCCTATGTGCAACGCCTGAACCAACCTATCGGGCAAATTGCGGTACTGTGGGCCAATATCCAGAGCGCGATTGCCAGTGGCGAACGTATCTTTAACTTGCTGGATGTGAAGCCGGACATTGAGGATAAACCAAAAGCCCCGGCAATGCCCAAAATTCAGGGCACGGTTGAGTTCGATAATGTTTGGGCCGAATACAAACCGGGTGAGCCTGTGTTGCGCGGTATCAGTTTCACCGCCATCCCCGGTCAGACTATCGCTATCGTGGGGCCAACCGGAGCGGGCAAAACTACCATTATTAACCTGATTCCGCGTTTCTATGATGTTTCGGCTGGGAAAATTACTATTGACGGGGTGGATGTACGGGATGTTACCGCCGCCAGTCTGCGGCAACAGGTCGGCATCGTGCTACAGGATAGTTTTCTGTTCAGCGATACGGTGATGAATAATATCCGTTTTGGTCGGCCTGATGCCACTGAGGAAGAGGTTATTGCCGCCGCTAAACTTGCCCGCGCCGATACTTTTATCGAGCGGCTCCAGGATGGTTATAACACGGTGCTGGGTGAGCGGGGTCGAGGCTTGAGTCAGGGGCAACGTCAACTTATCTCGCTGGCTCGCGCCGCTCTGACCGACCCACGTATCCTGATTCTGGACGAGGCTACTTCGAGTGTAGATACCCGTACCGAGCGATTAATCCAGGCTGCTCTGGAAAAGTTGCTAGCAGGACGTACCAGCTTTGTTGTAGCTCACCGCCTTAGCACTATCAAAAATGCCAGCCAGATTTTAGTGGTGAAAAACGGCCAGATTGAGGAGCAAGGCACTTTCCAGGAGTTGCTGGAACGGCGGGGTTCGTTCTACGAACTTTATATGAGCCAGTTCCGCCGTCAGGAGGTTGCCGCCTAGTCAGTGGTCGGTGGTCAGTCCTCGGTTGAAAATCGAGACAATACGTAGGGGCAGACCTCTGTGTCTGCCCTTTTTTGTACGTTATTTCTGCCCCAACGCTTCGTTAATACGTTCCTGCACAAGACTAACCAGCAAGGGGCTGAAACCCAGGTGCTGACCCATTATAATCTCTATGGCGGGGTTATGTTCCTGCCAACCAGAAATTATATTGGGCAAATCTCTTTGAACATGACTCCCAAAATGCAGGAAATAGGGGATTATTACGATCCGTTTTGCGCCCGCTTCCTGGCAATTGGTCAACCCGGTAGCAATATCGGGCTTGTTTACCTCCAGGAAGGCACATTCCACCAGATAAAACTGCCCGGTAGTCTTCAAAGTAGCGGCAATCTGGTACATTCCATCGTTTGCCCCGATGGCCTTGCTGCCGTGACCGAGGAGTAGCACCGCCGTTTCGATTTTTGGTAGTTGGTTGGTACTCATTTGTGGTCAGTTGACCTAACCCCCTAGCCCCCTTCCCTATAAAGGAAGGGGGAACGATTCCTCTTAGATTTTAGATTTTGGATTTAACAACAAACCAGTTGGGGGAACTCGAACCACTGCAACTGTGGTTGCAAATTCACGACCTGCCCGACCACAATCACCGCCGGAGCTTTAATATCATTCAAAATGGCTAATTCGGCGATAGTGGTCAGGTCGCCAGTAATAGTGCGTTGTTCCGCCATTGTGCCCCATTCTATCACAGCCACCGGCGTAAAGGGAGATTGTCCGGCATCCACCAGATTTCGGGAAATCTCGGCAAGATTACCCACCCCCATCAGGAACACCACAGTGCCATCTATCTGAGCCAAACCCTGCCAGTTGATACGGCTTTCCGAAAGCGGACGTTTGGGGTTTTCATGTCCAGTAACAACCGTAAAGCTGCTGGCATAGTCGCGGTGAGTTACCGGAATCCCGGCGTAGGCTGGAACGGCAATCGCGCTACTGATGCCTGGAATAACTTCAAAAGGGATTCCGGCGGCTCTAAGTTCTTGGGCTTCTTCTGCCCCACGCCCAAAAACAAAGGGATCTCCGCCCTTTAGCCGCGCTACCACTTTACCCTGGCGGGCGTGGCAAACCAGCAATTCGTTGATGCCTTCCTGACTAACCGTGTGGCAACCCGCCTTTTTACCCACGTAAATTATTTCAGCCCCTGCCTGGACTTCTTCCAGAAAAAGCGGATTGACCAGATAATCATAAACCACCACTTCGGCCTGCTGCAAGGCCTTCAAGCCCTTGACCGTAATCAAGCCGGGGTCGCCGGGGCCAGCCCCAATCAGGTAAACTTTGCCCAGTGTTTGAATATTCAAGTTTCTGGCAATTAGACTTTGAAACATTCGGTTACTTTCTGCGCTTCCCATAATAGTTTATCAGCCAAAATAGTGGCCTCAGCGTCGTGGCCTGTGCGTAACAAGTTCAGGATTGGCGAATTAATCAGGCTATTCCAGAAGGGCGGGCGCAGTTCCGGCGGCAAACTGGCTTTTACTTCAGGGCGCAACTCCCCCATCAATTGGGTAAGCTTGCCATATTCAGGACCAATTATTTGAGCTATTTTCTGCCGAAGATGGGCGGTTAGAGCCGGGTTAACCCCAGTAGAAACCGCCAAATTAATTTCGCCCTGCCTCACTACCCCCGGAAGGGTGAAATCACAGCTCGCCGGGTCGTCCGCCACATTAACCAACCGTCCGTTAGCTCTGGCGACCTCCGCCACCGCCTGATTAACCTGTGGGTCATTAGTTGCGGCAAAAACCAGCAACGCCCCGGGAAAATCCTCTACATCGTCCGACTGCCAACCACGCTCTAAATATTCAAACTTCCCAGCTTTAGCCCATTCAGCCAAAACGGGCGTTAAAGCGGGGGAGATTAGCCGGATTTTCGCCCCCCCCGCCAGTAGATTCTGTACCCGGCGTTCAGCAACCTTACCCCCGCCGATTACCAGCACTGCCCTTTGCCTGAAAAAAGCCGGAGTCAGGTTAATAGGATAAAAGCTATTACTAGCCCCGTTTTCTTCCCCACTTACCATTTGGCTACCAGGTTTCCAGAACCGCTTCGTCATAGCGATGGACAAACTCGGTGAAGTTTTCACCGGGCTGTTTTTCGCTTTTGTAACGGCGCAGCAAATCCGCCAGGTAGAATTTCAACTGGTCAGAAGGTATCCGGCGATTAAGGTGATGACCCAGGCGCATTCCCGCCCCCAAACGTCCTCCCAGGTATATTTGGTAAACTTCTTCCTTTTCCCCCTTCGCACTGCCATCCTGCCGCACCAGCGAGCCTAGCAAACCAATATCGGCTATCTGATAGCGGGTGCAAGAGTTGGGGCAACCGCTCATATTAATCGTGATTGGTTCGTCCCAATCGGGGAACTGTTCCTGCAAATATTCCACCACTTCGGCGGTACGGTCTTTGGTCTCGGCAACCGCTACCTTGCAGAACTGAATCCCGGTGCAAGCCATCGCTCCCCGCCGGAAAAAGTTCGATTCCTCAGTTGGAAGCTCGATTTTTGCCGCTTCCAGACGTAAGGCCGCGACATTGGCTTCCGGCACGTTCAGGATAACCAGATTTTGGAGGGTAGTGGCCCGAATATGCCCGTCGGCGTACTGCTCGGCTAGTTCCGCCACCTGCTGAAGTTGCTGGGCGTTAACCCGCCCCCGCAAGGTTGCCAGCCCTACCGCAAATAAACCTTCCTGTTTCTGGGGCGTAGCACCCACCAAATCACGATGACGGTTGGCAGGGGGCGTGTAGTCCGGGTTATCAGTCAGCTTATAGCCCAGGCGTTCTTCCAGCACTTCCCGAAACTTTTCCCCGCCCCAATCTGCCAGTAAAAACTTCAGGCGAGCGTGCTGGCGGTTGCGACGATAGCCAAAGTCACGGAAAATAGTGGTAATCTGGTAACTAACCGCCACTACTTCTTCCGGGCGAATAAAGGCTTTCAGGCGAGTTCCAAAATGAGGTTGCGCCCCCAGCCCACCCCCAACCCACAGGTCAAATCCGACCTCGCCCGTGACCGGATGGCGCACCGCTACCAGCCCAATATCGTTTATCTCGTGCTGCACCCAATGGTCGGCACTGCCACTGACTGAAATTTTATACTTGCGGGGCAGGTCACTAAACTCCTCTTTGCCCGTCAAAGCCTCATCCAGGGCCTGAACAACCGGCCATGTATCCAGTAGCTCGTCCCGTTCGTAGCCCGCCAGGGGTGAGCCGATGATATTGCGCACGGTATCGCCACACGCGCCCTTTAACCCCAGACCAACTTTTTCTAACGCTTCTTCAATCGGCGGAATGCTCTGGATGGTCAGCCAGTGAAGTTGGACATTCTGGCGGTCGGTAATATCAGCCAGACCGCGACCGTATTTCTCGGCAAGATTGGCAATGACTTTAAGTTGTGGGCTGGTCAGGTCGCCGTTAGGGATTTTTATCCGCAACATAAAATAGCCGTCTTCCTGGGGGCGTTGGGTGTAAAGACCGTACCACTTGAAGCGGTCAAAATCGTCAGGGTGAATCGTCTCAAAGCCAGTTATGGCGTAGCGTTCAATATCGTCCCAGACCTCAAACGGATTCTTTTCTTTCTTAATCCGCTCCATTTTGGTCAGTTTAACCGAGGCAACGGGTGCCTCCTCAGAAATCGTCATTGCCTCAATCCTCCCTTAAAGGTTGTCGGTGGTCGGTTATTAGTTATTGGTTTTTCGTTGTTGGTTAACCTAACCCCTAGCCCCCTTCCCTATAAAGGAAGGGGGAACAAGAATCCTTTATTCTCTATAATTCAGCCGTTGTTTTTCGGTACGGTCTATCTGCACCACTTTGCCATCCTGTATCGTAAGTTGGACATAGCCAAATTTGATTTGCCGCACGGCCTGTAAGACTTGTTGTAAAACTTTAGCCTCATCCTGACTAACTTCAGCTTCAGCCAGTTTTCCGGTATCTTCTAATGGCATAGGTCTACCTCTCCTGCGTCTATTTGTTACCAAAGCCTGTTGCGGCGGATGAGCTTTTAATAAGGGATAAGCTAGAGCATATATATAGTTGAGTTTGTCAATCAACTATATAGATTTTTATCTACCTAAATTTAACAAATTCGCTAAAGAATGTCAACCTTTAGAGAGTGCCAAGTCGAAAGTTGTTAGTTATTGGTTATTTGTTGTTGAATTTGTCTAATATATGACAGCCAAAAGGTTAGAGCGTTTCTACAAATGGATATGAATATGTTCAGGATGGTCTTCGGAATGAATAGTTTGGTCAAAATCTGACGAGGAATGCAGGTGCGAACTGGCGGGAAAACCACCAGAGAGCAACCAACCCAACCCGAATAATCCCAGACCGCCTATTACAAGTATCAGGCTAATTTGCGGGTCGTGGTAAAAGAACAGGATGAGGGCTAACCACTCGGCTAAGGCCCCCAACCCGCCCAGCAACGGCCCAACTATTTCAGTTATAAATTTAGCCTTCATAAGTTTAGTTACCAGTTAAAAGTTGTTAGTTATTAGTTGTTGGTTGTTAGATTTTCTAATATTTGACATCTAAAAGCTAAGGGCTTTTAGCTTTATCAACAACTAAAAATCAATAACCAACAACCAATTAATTACCCAACCCGCGCCAGAGCCGGGTTAAGATAGCCTAGCTTTTGGAGCTTCGCCAGAATTTTGTCCAGGCTTTGCTCAACCGTTTCTTGCTCGGAATCAACAATAACTTCAGGATTCAGGGGTTCTTCGTAAGGGTCTGAAACTCCGGTAAAATTGGCAATCTCGCCCCGCAAAGCTTTGGCGTAAAGACCCTTGACATCCCGCCGAGTCAGCTCCTCAATCGAGCAGCGCATATAAACTTCCACAAAATTGCCGATTTGCTGTCGAGCCTGTTCCCGAATATCGCGATAGGGCGAGATTGCGGCGGTAATAGCCACTACCCCATTACGAGTGAGCAGACCCGCCACAAAAGCAATTCGCAGAACGTTGGTGTCGCGGTCTTCCTTGCTAAAACCCAGACCTTTGCTGAGGTTAGTGCGGACGATATCGCCATCCAGCAACTCCACCTTATGTCCCCGCTCCCGTAGAATTGTTTCTAGGTGATTGGATAAGGTGGTTTTGCCCGACCCACTAAGCCCCGTAAACCAGATTGTGTAACCTTGCTCTGACAAGTTAATTTATCCTTTCAATATAAAATCGAATATCTCAGCTAATTCTTTAACTCGGTACTCGGCACTTTCAACTCGGCACTACTTACCGACAACCGACAACCACCTACCGATGCAACCCACATTCGGTTTTGGCCTGACCACTCCAGCGTCCGGCTCGTTTAGCCTCACCCTCGGCTACTGGGCGGGTGCAATGGGTACAACCCAGGCTGGGATAACCCTGTTCGTGCAGGGGGTTGTAGGGGACATTTTCAAATTGAATATAAGTCCAGACCAGTTCTTCCGACCAATCCCACAAAGGGCTGATTTTGTAGAGGCCGAATTTAGCATCCCACTCTAGCGGGCGCACTTGCAGGCGGGTATTGGATTGGTCGCGGCGCAACCCGGTAATCCAAGCTTTCATGCCCTGCAAAGCCTCCCGATTTGGCGCAACCTTGCGGATAGCACAACACTTGTCAGGGTCGCTCTGCCAGAGAGCCTCACCATGAATTCCGGCCTGTTCGTCAGGCGAAATGGTTGGGCGAAAAGCGATAGGGTTAATCCCGTAGCGTTGGGCGGCCTCATCTATCAGGGCATAGGTTTCCGGGAACAAAAAGCCCGTATCCAGATAAAAAACCCGAATCTGGGGGTCTATTCGCACCGCCATATCCAGCAAAGCCATACCGCTAACCCCACCAAAACTACAGGCCAGAGTCAGGGCTGGACTAAAATTCTCTACCGCCCACTGAATAATATCCTGGGGGCTTTCGCGCATTAGTTCGGCGTTTATTTGATTTAAGTAAGTTTCATCAGGTTGAATATTTATTATGTCAAGTTCAATAAGATTTGCCATTGTATATAAGAACTTTCTTTATTATTCTCTTATTCTCCCTTCCCTGCATGCGGGAAAGAGGCCAGGTCAATTGACTCCCACCAACCCGTAACGCCGCCGCACAAAAACTTCGACACGGGTTAAAACCAGCAGGTCAATCAAAAGGCCGAGGGCAATAATCACCACCATCACCGCCATCACCAGAGCCATATCGGTCAGGTCGCGCCCCATATTCAGCAAGTTGCCCAGTCCGATTCCGGCGGTCAATAACTCGCCACCCAACAACGAACGCCAGGCGAAACTCCAACCCTGCCGCGCGCCACTGATAATCGCGGGCAAAGCCGAGGGAAAGACCACCCGCCAGAACAAAGACCAACCCCGTACCCCCATATTGCGGGCCGCTCGAACCTGGAGAGGCGGAATCAGTTTGGTGCTGTCAAAAGTGGCGATAGTAATTGAGAACACCGAGCCCATCACAATCACAAAAATAATTGCTCGTTCGTTCAGGCCAAACCACAGTATCGCCAGAGGAATCCAGCAAATACTAGGCAAAGCCTGGAAGCCCAATACGATTGGCCCCACCACCCGCTTAACCCAACGACTACCCGCCAGCCCCATCCCGATAATTACACCAAGAGGTAGGGAAATCCCAAAGCCAAAAAAGAGCCTTACTAAACTAACCGAAGCCGCCCGCCACAGGCTGCCATCGGCGATATGGTCAACCAGCGACTCAACCACGCTTAAGGGGGCGGGGAAAAGAGCCTCAATCCAGATTTTCCAGACTTCTACCATCAAAAAATAAATAAGCTGCCAGACCAGGCCAACCCCGACGATATAAGCCCCTATTTTTAGAAGGGAGAAACTGATAACCCGACTCCATTTCAGGAGGGTAGCCCCCGAAAACAGGGGAGCGGTTTTAGCGGGTGTATGAAGTGCCGCGCTCATTATTCGGCCCCTCCAATCCCTAAATCATTGCCGTATTCCGCTGCTATCGCCAACTCGACCTCGCTTTTTAACTCGGCGGTAATTTCGCGCACCAGGCTAATGGCGGCTTCGTCTTCGATATGGCGGGGGCGAGCTAAATGAGCCGAGGAGAATTCACGCTTGATACTGCCGGGCCGATAGGTAAAGACTATCACCCGCGTGCCGAGAGTCACGGCCTCCCGCACGTTATGCGTTACAAACAGGATGGTCTTGCCGGTGGTAGCCCAGATTTGTTGCAATTCCTGATGCAAAGTGTCGCGGGTCTGCGCATCCAGGGCGGAAAAAGGCTCGTCCATCATCAAAATGTCGGGGTCAATTGCCAGGGCACGGGCAATCGCCACCCGTTGGCGCATGCCGCCCGATAATTGGTGAACCCGAAAACGGGCAAATTTCTGTAGATGTACCATATTCAGGTAGTAATAAGCCCGTTCTTCACGCTCTTTTTTGTTTAAGCCCAGGTTTTTGAGTCCAAACTCCACATTGCCCAGTACATCCAACCAGGGAAATAGAGCGGGTTCCTGAAACAGTAGCAAGCGGTCTGGGCCAGGTCGTGTTATAGCCTGATTGTTAACCAGAATTTTTCCGCTTTCAGGTTTCTCCAATCCGGCTACCAGATTAAGGATGGTGCTTTTGCCACAGCCACTTGGCCCTACCAGACATACAAACTCGCCTGTTTTTACTTCCAAATCAATGTTATTAAGGGCCAGTAACTCAGTTTGACCGCTCTTGAACGATTTGGATACCCCCTGCAAGCTAAGATGGAATTGGCTATTGCTTACCTCTGACACGGCTTGCTTTTCAATCAGATTGGCACTCATTAAGTTCCCCTTTACATTAAGAAATCAACTAAACAGCCCTACAAACTTTTCCGTAGAGTTAACCTTGCTAAAACTTAAGTTAAAGCAGAGTCTTACTCTACTATTTTAGGCTCGTTTAGTTAAAGACTGGTAAAAAAAGTGGACTATTATCTTCAACAATTATTTACCAGCAACCCTTTATTATTGAAAAGTTGCCAGACCCTTTTCTTGCAGCAGGCTATTCAGGATTTTTAGGTCGTATAATCCATCCAGATTAGGCTTTTCTTTACCCAGAAAGCCAAGCTGAAAGGCACTATCTGCCGATTTCAACAGACTACTTTTCAGAGGGTCGAGCAGAATTTCCAGCTTACCAAAACTATCCTCTAAAACCCGGTCAGGCAAAGGCTTGCCAGTCAGAGCCTTTAGCTGCTCGTTAATGACCTTCTTGGCCGCCGCCGGGTCCTTTTTGATATCCTGAGTAATCTGGACATGAGCCGTTAGAACCGCCTTGACCAAATCGGGATGGTCATTCAGGAATTTGGTGCTGACTAAAAGGTGGGTAATTACAAACTTACCATCAGGCCAAAGAGTACGCTCATCCAGAAAAAGTTTGCCATTTTTCTCTACAATCAGGCGGGTTGCCCAGGGTTCCGGTACCCAGGCCCCATCAATCTGTTTGTTCTCAAATAAGTTCAGGATGTTGGCATTATCGGTAGGTACAACCTCAACCGTGCCGCCTTTATCTTTGGTTTCCAGACCCGCCCGTTTAATATAAGCTCTCAAGGCTACGTCCTGGGTGTTACCTAATTGGGGTGAGGCTATTTTTTTACCGTCCAGGTCTCTGGCAGTGGTAATATTTGAGTCAGGGCGCACGATAAAAGAGACCCCACCACTAGCCGCCCCAGCAATAACCCGCACCCCACCGCCTTTGGTTTTGGTGTAGGCATTGATAGCCGGGTTCGGGCCAATATAGGTCATATCAATTTCACCAGCTAACAAAGCTTCTACCGCCGCCGGACCAGCGTTAAAAGGAGTGGTGGTAAGGTTTACACCGCTCCCTAGAGAACTGGCGAAAGTGCCGTTTCCAATCCCCACCAGAGCCTGGGCGTGAGTAAGGTTCGGGAAGAATCCCAAACGAACCGTACCAGTAAGAGTGCTGCTTGCTGCGCCCTGGCTGGTGACAGTATTATCACCACAGGCGGCCAATAACCCCGTAAGCAAAAATATAAATGCAATTGACCAACTCACTAACTTCGGTCTTGCTTTTTGTGTAAGCTCCTTCATCAGATTTACCCCCTACATAGAGCAATAAAAAAGGTTCGCCAAAGATAGTATTTAATACTGTCTTTTAAGGCGAACCTCCGGTAGTCCGGTCAGTCCTATGGTATTTGCTTTCTGAATTATCCTGGCTAAGTCTGGATTTAATATTAACTTACTTTATGGCCTTTGTCAAGATAATTAAGTAAGTAAATTGACTAACAATATTAAGTATTAATACAGATTACCAAAGGTTAGGATGAGGGTCAATTAGCTTCTTGATTATTTTTAATTTAACCTGAGAAGCCTTGAATTGGTCCTGGTACTATTATATAATTTTCTTAAAGCATTACCTCATTCGTGATATTTTCATCCCCAGGCGTTTATCTAGTTGTAAAGTATTATCCGAACACCAGACCGTTTGAAGTAGTTTGTCGGAAAATCAATTATTAGCCATCGTTTACCCTTGGGAGGGAAGCCATGCAGCAACACCCGCTAACGGTGATTGTCAATATCAAGCCTGACCAGAAGGGCCGCTTAAAAGAGCTGCTACATACCATTCGCATTGATATTAATAAAAACCCTCATCTACGTTTCCCCGAAATCTCTACCACCCACTTTGCCCGTTTTGTGCTGATTGGGGGCGGCACTCGCGCCACTCGCGACCTCGAAACCCGTCTTTATTTTTCAGTTAATTTCGATGGGGAGTGGGAAGATTATATTGATTTGCTAGTGGATAAGGCGGGAGCAGGGGTAGATGCGATTTTTAGTGCCTGTGAAGGCTATCCGAATGTGAAGCCCACCGACCCGAATTATAGGAAACGCTTTAAGGATTTTATTCAAGCTAATACCCTGAAAACCACCACCTTTTATCAGGGCTACCGCGAAAAGACCGTACAGGAAGTGCAGCAAAGTATCGCCCGCCGCTCCAAACTAGAGGATTTAGTTAACCAAAAGGGGTTAGAGGGGTTTAAAACCGAGGTCAAAATTAACCCTGCCAGCAACCCTTCGATTTTAGCGAAAATTGGCGGATTCTTGAAAAAAGCGGTGGGCAAAGGTCTGGGCTTTATTTTTTCGCCATTAGGTGGCTGGCTCAAGAAGAATACCAACAAGGGTCTCGATTTTTTGCTGAGCAAAATCATCGGAGTTCGAGTTTTCCCGGATGTTTTGCCAGAACCCTCTTTGCCAAGCCTTGAAGTGGATACCCGCGATGAGTTCACCGATTACCTTGAGTCTGTCCAGAACGAGATGACTGTTGTCTCAGAGATAGACCCCAAACAGCTAGGGGCAACGAAGCGGATTTTGTGGCTGGTTAATTTTCTTTCCGAAAAACTATTTAATAAAGGCGAGCTGGGCGGCATCAGCTCCATTCATTTCGCCCGCTGGGTAATTATTGATAACGGCAAAAACCTGTTATTTGAGAGCAACTACGATGGTAACTGGGAACAATACATCGGTGATTTTGTGGACAAGGCTTCGTTGGGGATGGACTCAATCTGGGGCAATAGTGCCGCTAGCGTGGTCTACCCCAAATACGGGGCTAAAGACCTGCAAGCCTTCAAAAAAGTGATTATTGACCATCAAGTGCCCGCTGCCGTTTTTTATACGGCCTATCGTTTTGATTCGGTCAGGAATATCCTTAATGATCTGGTGGTCAACCGCCTATCTACCGCCGGAGCAACCGAAGCCGAGTTTAGCGAACTTTGCAGCCGATTATAATCAGGAAAAAGAGAGTAAAAGATGGTAACAACCAACCAAAAACCTACCGCCACCGAGCTTGATTTTGAGGATACCCAGGGCTTTGTTTTAAGCACTTATAAGCATCTGACAGTTTCGGTGAACGTCTTTCTGAAAATAGGGGACGCGGCCCAGGCCCATGAGTGGTTAAAAGGAATAGTGCCTCAGGTTGTTTCGGCGGCGCGTTGGGCCACCGGCCCGGATGGTAAAACGATTAAGCCCGAAACTGCCCTGAATTTAGCCTTTACCGCCGAAGGTTTGAGTCTGCTAAATATCCCGCTCGGAGGCTTCTCCACCGAGTTTCGGGAGGGGATGGCCCCTCGCAACCCCGACAAGCCCGACGATTTATGCGCCCGTTCGCGCCGCCTGGGAGACACTGGCCCTAGCCACCCGGTAAATTGGGAATATGGTGGGCCGAAAAACGAGCCGATTCATTTGTTTCTCTTGTTATTTGCGGTGGATAGCGACAAACTGAAAGAATATCTGCAAATTCAGCGCGATAACTGGGAACGCTTTGGGCTGACCCTGCTAGCCGAAGAATTTGACTATCGTCCGGCGCATAGCCGCGAACCTTTTGGTTTTCGGGATGGGATGTCCCAACCTCGGATTAAGGGTTTGGTTACCAAAGACGAGGAATTGGGTTCGGACAAAGAGGTTATTGCCGCTGGGGAATTTATCCAGGGCTATCTGAATGAATATGGTTACTATCCACCTGTCTCTGATAAGAGCGAGTTAGCTAAAAACGGTACCTATATTGTTTATCGCAAGTTGGAGCAGGATGTCGTCACCTTCTGGAACTTCGTTTACACTGTCGCCGAGAATGACCCCAACAAGGCCGAGTATATCGCTGCTAAATTTGTAGGACGCTGGCGGGATGGCACACCTCTCACCCTTAGCCCCGAACGGCCTAATCCGGCGTTAGCGGCAGACCCGGCGCGGAGCAATGACTTTCAGTTTGTAGCTAATAACGATAAAGCGGGCTATGGCTGCCCGGTGGGTTCGCATGTGCGACGTACCAATCCCCGCGACTCGCTGATGCCCGACCCGGCAGCTTCGACTACGGCGGTGCGGCGGCATCGGATTGTACGGAGAGGGCGCGTCTACGGCCCGGATTATCCCGAAGATGTGGTGGGCTACCTGAGCCAGCTAAAAACGGCACAAGGGGCCGACAAATTTGTGGCGGATAGCGATAAACCGCGTGGCTTGATTTTTATGTGTATTAATACTGATATTAAGCGGCAATTTGAGTTTATCCAGCAAACCTGGGTGAATGACCCCAAATTTGACGGCCTCTACCGTGACAGAGACCCGCTGCTGGGCAGTAACGAAGATGGTGATATTTCCAACATGACGATTCAGGCCAGGCCCCTTCGTCAGCAAATCCAGAACTTGCCGCGTTTTGTTACTATGCGGGCGGGGGGTTACTTTTATATGCCGAGTATGACGGGGTTAGGTTTTATTGCCTCTTTGGGCTAAGTTGAACCGCCAAGAACGCCAAGTAATTTTAAATTTATCCTGGTGTCTTGGTGGGTTGTTCCCTTATTTTCAGGTGGAGAGGTTTGGAAACCTTACCCGGCAACGTGTCCATCATGAAGCACGCCATCCTTCATGGTTACCATCCGGTCACAACGGGCAGCAATGGCAGAGTCATGGGTCACAAGGCAAACGGTCAGGCCAAGTTGCGCCCGCAAATTACTCAACAGGTCAAGAATTTCCTGCCCACGTTGGCTATCCAGGTTGCCAGTTGGTTCGTCACCCAGGAGCAAAGCGGGTTGGTTAGCCAACGCCCGCGCAATCGCCACACGCTGTTGTTCACCACCCGAAAGCTGAGTGGGTTTGTTGTGCAGCCGTTGACTGAGACCGACTAAATCCAGCAATTCCTTAGCCCGTACTTCTGGCTTGAACTGAGCTTTTTTATCAAACTGGATCGGCAGCATTACATTTTCCAGAGCGGTCAGGGTTGGCACCAGATTAAAGAACTGGAAAACAAAACCGATGGTGCGATTACGAACTCGCGCCAGTTGTTTTTCCTTGAGCTTACTAATATTCTGTCCAGCTATAAAAACCTCGCCCGCACTTGGCACATCCAGCCCGCCGATAATACCCAGCATTGTGGTTTTACCCGAACCACTAGCCCCTTGAATAGCTACCATCTCGCCCTGTTGCACGGTGAAATCAACCTCGTGCAAAATCGTCAGCTTTTGGTCGCGGCTAAGGTTCACCGTTTTGGTGATTTTGCGGCATTCGACAATGGTGGCTCTTGCAGCGTTGTTGGGCAGCTGGCCCATCTCTAAATTGCTCATCTGTACCTCTGGATTATACATAAAAATTAAGATTGCTCCCTTCTAGCGGTTGTCGGTTGTCGGAATAAATCTAACAACCAACAGCCAAAAACTTTTATTCGTAGCGCAAAACCACCATGGGTTTTTCAGTAGCCGCACCCCAGGCCGAAGCGATAGTCGCCGCTAAAGCCAGTCCCACTGCTAGTGCTAACATCCCCACTATAATCAGGGGGGAAACTGAAAGCACGCCTGGGTCGTCTTTAGTGCCGAGTTGCGAAACTCCAAATGCGCCGCCCACGATTGCTAAACCTAAACCAAATAGACCACCCAGGAAACCTACGATAGCGGTTTCCCAGTTAATAATGGACAGCACTCGTCCACTGTCTGCGCCAATGCTCTTCATTACGCCCATCTCAGTGCGCCGCTCTAATACCGCCAGGGCCACGTTATTAGCAATTAAAACTGCTCCGGCAATCAAGCTTAAAAAGGCCAATAGTACCGGGAAGGCCGTAATATTATCAATGATGCTATTAATAATATTGCTAATAAAGGATAAATCGCTGGCACTGGCCCCAGGGAAGTTGGTTTTCACATACTTAATGGCTTCATCCACCCGCCCGGTTTCGATAGTCAGGTTGAAATCGGTTGCATGGTTGGGCATCGCTTGCACCCGGCTCAGGGTTGTGGCAATCGGGAAAATAACAATGAAGCTTTTATTGTCAAAGATGCCCGAAATGGTCAGTTGGTATTGCTTACCATTTACATCCTGATACACCATTAGGTCACCAACTTTAAGTTGATAACTTTTGCTTACGTCCTTGCTAATAATCATCTGGTCATCATTCTGGTAAGGCTGCCCACCACTTTCGATGGTACCCAGGGTAAGCAAATCCGCCTGGGGCAGCCCCGCCATATTGGACAACTCAAACCCACCATTGCCGCCGCCATTGTTATTATTAGGATTCGCCTGGTCACGCTTGACCTTCTCGGCAATCAGTTGGTCAGTAGGTAGGCCGCCCGCACTAACTAATTGCAAAGTGGCTCTTGCGTCCAGCAAGTATTTTTGTAGGCCAGGTACTTGTTTCGCGTCCAAAGCCTGCTTTATAGAACCGGCCTGGGAGTCATTAGTGCTGGAGACCTGGGCATTGTAACCAAAACTCTTTGCCAGCGAAACCTGAATAGTCTCTTTGAGGCTGCTTGCCAGGATAAAAACCAGGGCCATTGCGAAGATACCCACCAGCATCACCAGCATAGTCGTGGCACTCTTGGCCCGACCTCGGCTCAAGTTACGACGGGCTAACTTGTAATTAAGGCCCAACGGCAAAGGAATTTTACCCACCAGCCACAAAATGCCACTAAAAATCAGCACTAAAATCGTGCAACTAACCAGCGTGCTAAAGGCAATAATTATCCCTAGAATGAATTGACCATCCAGGACAATCCCCGCCAACAGGCCCATTACCACTGTCATCAACAAAATAATGCCAATGGTTGCCAGAATAGAAATACGGGGCAAGGAGTTGGTTTTTTGGCGCAATACCTGGGCCGGGGGGATTTTACTGGCGGAGTAAGCGGGCAAAAGACCGAAAACTATTGCCGTAACAATCCCCACTATTAGGCCGAGTAGCACTGGTTGCAAATAGAACTGGTAGGGTAATTTGGTGTTTACAAAACTCTCGGCTACTTTATTAATCACGGTGGTTAATATTTCGCCCAGAATAACCCCTGCCACGCTACCAATCAAACCTAATATGGCTGCCTCAATCATAAAAACCTGAACGGTTTGACCAGCTTCCATACCCAGGGCTTTGAGGGTGGCGATTTCAGTGCTACGCCGTCCCACCACCACTAACATAGTATTTACTACACCCACACTTCCAATCAACAGGGAAAGTAATCCCACGTAATTCAACAAATCGCTGATACCTTTGCTGGCCTGTTTGAGCTGGTCGTTAAGTTCAGTGCTGGTTTTAGCGTTGAAAATAGGGGATAAGGCGTTAATAGCATCTCTGGCGGCAACATCGGCATTTTTAGTGTTAGGAGTTTTGACGAAGATGCTTTCAATCTGCAACGTTTCAGGGTTAAACAATCCTTTAGCGGTGTCCATTGAGATATAGCCGTAACCCGTAAAACCTGCCTGTCCGGTATCCGTCGCTGGCGTAATGCTTTTGCTGGTTAGGATACCCACAACGGTAAGGGTTTGGGTTTTGTTATCATTGGAGAGAGCTTTAACAGTGTCACCGACTTTGGCACCGATGCTATTAACCATTTTTTCGCTTATTACTATTTGATTTACCCCGGTCATAACATCCTTGAGACGTTTACCTTTGGGGCTTTCCAGTTCTACGATGCCGTAGAAAGGAAATTTAGTCGGGTCAACCACAAAGGAGGGGAAGTTGCTACCAAATTCGTTGCTTTTGGAGCCATCGGGTTTGTTGACACTGATGCCAGTATTATTAATCGAGGTAGTGTAATCCTGGATAATGTTTGGTTTCAGGGCATCAATTTTAGCCAGGTTTTCGCTGCTAAAAGAACCCTGGCGACTACTGACCAATACATCGGACTGGGCACTGGCTTTGGCATCTCCCGCTACTGCGTCCTGAATAGAACGACCAGTTGATTGCAAAGCGACAATAGAAGCCACGCCGACCGCAATACATAATATTGCAAAGAAACTGCGCTGCCCACCGCGCCGAATTGAACGCCAGGCATACTTAAAATAGAGGGTAAGGGTTTGCATAGCCCAACCTTTCCTGATTGTAATGCTTTAATCGGTACTTCCACCGCTCGTAGAAGTGGCTGGAAATTGACCTCAGAGATGATTTAAACAGTATTGTGTTATTTAGCCCTAATGTTCTATCACCCCATTATAGTAACAAAGTAAACCATAAATAGAAATGAGACTAATGACCAATTTTATTGCCAAATTTTCGTTCACAACTAATACTTCGTTATGATGTAAGAGTTTGTAACGCTTGCCTTTAACTCAGACAATGAGTTGGTTTGTTTTGTTTCACTAGGGGGTACAAGTCGAAAGTCAAAACAACTGTAGGAGGTTGCTCTATAATACTCCCAGAAAACTGGACAGGTGAGAGAAGTGGAAAGTTCGTTGTAGAATAAATAAAAAAACGGAAGGAAAACAACGAACAATGGCCCCAAAAAGGAATCATAGCGGAGAACTGAAAGCGAAAGTGGCACTTGA
>JBBQZS010000072.1:0-29462 GCA_038207495.1 Chloroflexia bacterium | reverse complement strand
GGGCGGTAGCGTCGCTTGCATTATTTCCTGAGTTTGGGTTCTGTCCGGCTCTCCCATCGAGTTCCTCCTTAATAGCCTCTTCTTTTTTTCTTTAGTTTTTCACCGCTCTTTCCATTTACACAGACTATTCTACACTCTCTTCTGTCCGGCTCTCCCATCGAGTTCCTCCTTAATAGCCTCTTCTTTTTTTCTTTAGTTTATCACCGCTCTTTCCATTTACACAGACTATTCTACACTCTCGGAGCTTGCCCCAGCCTGATCTGCGACCAATCTTCCCTTAAGGTGTTATCCCGCCGATAATGCAGCCTATTCTCAATGGCCCATTCCCCTCGCACTAGCTCTAATAGCCTTTTAGCATCAGCCAGTTCCCTGGGTAAACTGGTTAAACCATAACGTACCGCCACGGTGGTCTTACCACCCCTGGTCACCCGACTTTCTAACCTGAAAACCTGGGTCAAATGGGGAAAAGGAGTGTAATCCTTAAGCATGCTACTAATAGTAATAAGCCGTTCCTCCAACCTGCCGTGACCTTTGTCTAACTGGCGGTAACTCTCAAAATCAGTGGCTGTGGCCGAACACCCCGCTGCTACTGGCTCACTTTCTTCAAACAATATTTCAATATCCTCTAGTATTCCCTTTTGATTACCCTTGATACTCCACACATAATCGCCGCCAGCCCCAACTATCTGGACACTTAGACCCTTTTGGGCAAACATCGCATCGCCCACTACCACCCGCCCTCTTAGCTCGATTTGCTCCAACACTTTCGGGGCGATGGTGATTTCATTGCCCTTCTGGGCCACTGCTAGTTGGGCTAACACTAACCCCTCATTGGGTTGGTAAGCCGCCACCAGATGCACCCCTTGGGTGTGACCAAAGGGGATGGTTCCTCGAAGGGTTTTCCCGTCAAGGGCCACCAATATTGTCCCTCTGGGGGGAAGTACCTCACTTTTGCTTGCCACCCCTTGTAGAAACTCTTTGACCAACCCTTGCAATTCCGAGACTTCATAGGCTTCGCCCAATATCCTGAGCCAGGTGCCGTAATGGGGCAGTCGTTTTAGTTTAAAGCCGAACCATTCAATTATTTGAGTTTCCCTGAGTTTGCACCAATGGGCGATAGCCGCTACCTGGTCCTGGTCGGCCAGTTTAGCAATAATGGCCAAGCTCACGATAACGGCCAACTCATATTGCCGGCCTTGTTTGCCCCGCTTATCCTTTAATTTTAACAAATGGCCATAGAGTGAACTTGGGCTAAAGATTAACCTTTCGCAGGGTTTTTCTATTTCAAAGGCGATTGTGTTATAGTTCATTGCAAGCCTTTCTAGTTATTTTTGGTTTTAAGCACCCTTAAATTAACTCGAAAGGCTCTTTTTTTCAACTCCGCTTTTTCTTGCAATCGCCCTGGCTCTTTAGCTCAGTCAATTTAAAGTGAGTGAAGGAAAAGTAGCGTGAAAAAAACGTGAAGACAATATCCGCAATACTCGCAGCTTCTGTTAGCGGATATTTTTACAGCCAATACATTAGAGTCTCTTGATTAGAGCCTTTTAATATTTTTAGAAATTTGCCTCTATCCAATTTTGTAACATTCCTGTAATGGTTTTGTCCAATTTCACACCAGATATTTAACATTTTTTTAACACTTTTCGTATAAACTTTTCTTAATTACAAAGTAATGCTACCCGGCAATTCTTTGTCGCGATAGTATATTGACGTGTTGCTGCTCCAAAAGAGCCGCCAACTAAAATAGATAAGAGATAATAATGGCTGGGCCTTACGAGCTAGACTATACCCATCTAGCACTTTTGATGAATAAACTTGAGACTGATAATTTCACCGGGAAAGTCAGTTGTGAATCCATTTCACAAAAATGCGAGCTATATTATTACAAGGGCAAACTTATTCAAGCCCTATCGGACGGACTGAAGGGGCTTGAAGCCCTATATGTTCCACTTTTCTGGATGGAAGGCACCCTCAAAGTAGAAGAACGCCCTCATTCAATTGGCCCTGGCCTGGATGACGCGGACGTTAAAGCTTTCCGAGCCAAGGTCAAGGATTTACAGAAACGTGGCCTATTTGAGAAAGAATTTTCAGACAATGAAGTCAGTCAGGTAAAAGAAGCAACTCCTATCGCCCCATTAATCCCCGCAAAAGTTACTGCTCAAACTGAGTCTGAGGCTGAAATTGCCAATCAAAAAGAGGCGAAAAATGAAAACCATACTAATGAAGCTTTCCTGAACTTTATTAGCAAACCGGTGGAATGGGGCAACGAATTTTCACAACCTGTGGCTAAACCTGCCCCTAAAAAATCGGAACCCCCGCCAACTTTAGCCCCCAGTAGCAAACCAGCCGATTTTGAAGAACCTACAGATTTGGAAGCTCCAATTTCGTTTAATATTATTGCCCCTACTTTAACCCCAAAGGCTAAACTTACAGTAAGCGAGGAGATATGGACAGCTTCCTCTAAAGAGGGAAAAGATAAAGTAATCTCGGCAGTTACATTCACCCAATGCCTACCCCCTGGTCGCTTGGCTGAACCCATATTAAGCTACAAAACAATTAAGCTGGAGGAGCTAATCGGGCGAGTTAGCCTCACTATACCGAATTCATATATTTTAATTAACAGCAAAAATAATAATGGGTCCCAGCTCGGATTATTATTGATTGAGCAGGGGAAATTGACTACTGCCCGTTACGCTAATAATAGCCTTAACCTCAAAGCCCAGGAAGCTTATGATGAACTGGCGAAGTTGGCAGCTACAACCAGTTGCGAAGTGGCGATTTATACCTCAAACGCCAGATTTTTAAGTTGCTATCGCACTTTGATGGGTGGTAACAATCTGGTAAAAAATGCCCAGGCTGCCGGACTGGACCTCCAGTCCTTATTGAAAGAGCAGGTATATCAGAAAGCTACCGTGGCTTTACGCCTGTATACCGAACACGAACTGGTATTCTTCCTGATTCACGAGGGGGAGCCATTAGGAAGTTTTAAGGTCAAAGGGAATCAACTTGACCGCGATAATAGCCTGTCGAGCCTCTTAAATGAGAAAAACTTGAGGTTCGATTTACTATCGGCCATACCGCCTGAAGTAATTCAAGTTGCCCAGCCAGAAAAAGCTTTACTTTCAACCCAGGTTTCGGTTTTGACCGAAGCTACCCGCTATATCCTGCAATTCCTGAACACCCTGGCAGGACAACCGAAAATGCAAACCTCGGTCAAGTTGGTCCTTGAAAGTGCCAACCGCCTTTTTCCCTGTTTTCAAAGGCTTAACATC
This sequence comes from Chloroflexia bacterium, assembly GCA_038207495.1. GTDB lineage: Bacteria > Chloroflexota > Chloroflexia > Chloroheliales > Chloroheliaceae > Chlorohelix. The sequence continues at coordinate 26,190 of JBBQZS010000072.1, read as the reverse complement.
GGGGTGGACGGGGATAGAATTGATATTTCCTGGACGCTTGACCATACCCAGATTTTTGTAACTCGCAGCGAAGCCCAGGCAGCCTTTAATTTTCTGATTGCAGCCTTGCTTTCCCAGCATAATGATTTAATCGGACAGGATACAATGCGCGAACTGGTGCGCCGCACCCTCTTGAACAACGGAATTGATTTGAAAAAGGAACAACTTGTTTTGGAGTGTCTGGCCTAAAGCCACAGTGACTAATTAAAGAGATTATTTGAGGTATCAGGAATGAAGTCTTTCACAGAATCAAAAAATTTACCGTTCATACTCAAAATCATTAAAATGCGCAAATTAGAAGGGGTTTTAACCTGTCACTTTGAACTGGGCTACCCCCTCGAATTGTCCTTCCTGGCGGGTGAGTTGGTCTATGTCCACCAGGAAGAGGCCGCTCATACGTCACATAAATTACTGGACTATATGCTAAAGTGGGTTACTTTTAATGTTGATTGGCGAAATGAGGCCCTTAAACTTAGCAACCCTAATGTAAGCAAAAGCGTTCGAGACTCATTTCAGGAAGCTATTGAAGGATTAATGCAGGAAGGTTCGTTTCTGGCCCCAGAACTAACCCGACTTGACCCGGCTTTCTTTGGTAAACTGCCGCCCGTCCCAGTAGCATCAGTAAGACCACCTATTCATACTACCGAAGTTGAACCTATTCGGATTGAGCTTACTCCACCAGGGACGCCTCAAACCGAAGCTATTAATAAAACTGACAGCCCGAACCAAAAGCCCAAACCTCGGTATACTATTGAAACTAATTTATTACTACCACCGGGGCCGCGCCAGGAACAGCTTGAAGAATTGTTGAAGGCCGTAAACTTTAACGCCCAAATTGAGATGTTAGGTCATTCCCGTTTTACCGGCTGTATATATTACCGTCTTGGTAATAACGCCACTAGCCGTACTCAATATGGCCTGGTGCTACTAATTGAAGGTAAACCCTGCGATGTAGTTTATCACCCTGGCTCTGAGTTATCCACTCAGAAGGGGCAGGACGCTTTCCAGGCATTAGGTAATCTTGACCTGACACCCGAAATATACAAGGTAGAAATCCGCACTCTTAAAGCATACCGAGGCTTGGTCTCACCCGAAGAGACTACCCAGGTTTATGAGGCGAGTAATGCTAACTTCGCTAAAATAATTCAAGCTTTTAAGCAATCAGGGCGGGATGGCGTGGTTTTGCTTTATTTTAATAGTCTTAAACTTCACTATTTCCTGATGTTTGAAAATGGTCTACAAGTAGGGATTTTCAGTACAGATGCCAACTCTGGTCGCCTTCAACCTCTTTCGGCTCCATTGGCCCTACCCACAAACGGAAAAGAGGCTACCATGACGATGCAATTGGTGGCTAAACCTAGTGAGATGACCGCTCCCACTATACCAGTGGTTAATAAACCACAACTAATCCAACCTTTGATCATCCCCCCTATTTCTCAGCCTGACAGTTCGGAAGTAGAGAGCGATGGGGTAGATTGGAAGGGCATGCTCATAGATTTGAATGCGCGTTTGGAGAAACCTCACGAACAATCTTCTGGTAAACCTTTTACCCGGCGGTTTGAAGATGATGCTAATCCTTATGAGTTTTAATCGGTATTTTCTTGAAGAGTTTTATACAGTCTTATTATTTAGTTTTAATTGGAGGTAATTATCGTGGCAGCAGTAGTAATGGATACTCGTTCTATCGCCGCTTCCCTGCGTCAACAACTTCAGCAAGAGGTAATGACATTTTCGCGCCAGTACAACCAGACTCCCGGCCTGGTAATTTTGGGCATGAGTGATGACCAGGCCACCATTGACTTTGCCCGGATTATCGGGCGAGTTGCCCCGGAGGTTGATATTCGGGCCACTACCCAGCTTTTCTCTTCTAATATCAAGGCTTCTGAATTACGTCGCCTGATTGAACAACTTAATCAGGATCCTTCGGTTCACGGCATTTCTATCCAATTGCCATTACCCAAACATTTGGATGTAGAGGAAATCACCTCGTTCGTTGCCCCAGAGAAAGATGTGGAAGGGGAACACCCGCTTAATCAAGGCCGTTTGCAAATGGGGAAACCCGAAATAGTACCGCCTCCGGCACTGGCGGCTATGAAATTACTAGCCCTCTATAATATTAACCCGGCGGGACGACATACGGTGGTGGTAGGTCGTAATTTGATGATTGGGCGACCTCTCTCCAGTTTGATGACCAGGGCGGATGCAACCATAACCCTCTGTCATAGCGTCACTCGCAATCTTGCCGCGCATACTCGGCAGGCTGAAATACTTATATCGGCGGCGGGGGTAGCAGGTTTGATTAAACCTGAGATGGTGCGACCGGGGGCCGTGGTGATTGATTATGGTATTAACTATTTGAGTAAAGCCAAAGTCGTTGGTGATGTCGAATTTGAAAAGGTACAGGCGGTAGCCGGAGCAATCACACCGATGCCAGGGGGTACTGGACCACTAACGATTATCTGCCTGTTCGAGAATGTGCTAAAAGCGGCCCGTTTACAATTGAGCAACGAACCGGGGCGGGGAGCTAAACCAACAATTGAATCCGAAACGCCGTTTAACTTCCGTAGCGAGAATACATCAGAGCCGGAAGGTCGCGCGGGATTTTTGCCTAATCGGACTGATTTAATAGTGAACACTACCCCAGTTTTACGTAATGGCTACGGACACTAATACCAGTAATGGTTAGGTTGTTAAGTGTGTATTAGTGACTTTATGGTAAAAGTTCAGCCCATCTGTCATTCTGATATTTCTAGTGCAGCTAGAAAGGAAATAATAGTCAAGGTGGGTTTGACCTAACTCCCTGGCCCCCTTCCCTGAATCAGGGAAGGGGGCATAAGACTTTTACAGCTACTTTTTTGGCGACTGTAAGCAAACCGTTTACTCTCTAGGTGGCTTTGCTAAAAATTGAATCAAATAGCATATTGCGCACATCGCTAAATAACAGAATAGGACGAGATTGAATGGATTATCGCTATCTTGGGCAGATGGTGGCTGGAATAAAGGGTTATGCCGGGACGGGAATGTTGGCTTGCCAGAGTGAGAACCAACTCTGCCGCTTGTACTATCGGCTGGGAGAATTAACTCATGCTGAGTTGGGCAAAGAGGTTGGGGTAGTAGTATTGGCTCGGCTTTTGAGCTGGAAAGATGTTGAGATTGAGTTCTTTAGCCGGGAGGAAAGTGAGGCCAGGAGTTTACAACCAGACCAGGAAGAAATATTTCTTCAGGCATTGGGGGCGCATGCCAGGAGCGGTATTCTGGAGAAATGGTACGACCATGAACTTGAATTATTACCCGTCCCAGCCTTGAGTTTTGTGGAAGATGTTATTAGCGCAGAGTTAGTTGATACAATATTAACCGGGGAAATAGAGTCCGGCCCGTTGGTTCTGGATACTTTTGAGGGAGAAACGTTGGTTGGACAAAATCCGCTTGAGTTTTCCGGTATTGAATCAAATGTTAACCCTAATTCATTGGAGGTTGCGCCTGAATTAGACCCGGTAAGCTTCGACTTTAAGTTACCATCCCCTTCTTCAAGTTATTACCCGCCTGTTCAAAAAACTGAGAATATATTTAGCACCGCTATTGATGAGGTCGTATGGTCACCATTCGAGTTAAAAACTAATTTCGGTACTGCTATCGTTAACCCAGCTACCAATGTAACTAACGAATCTGCCAATTCTGAAGTTATAGATAAATTTGACAATCTGTTTGAGTCGTTAATTTCCAAAGGTGGTGAGCAACCAGTCATTTTACCCCGCTCTAAGCCCCATAATCAATCTAATAGCTGAGGGATAACTCAACAACCATCAGGGCTTAAAATGATTTGAATTTAAAGGCAAAATCATTCTAATTGCGAGGGGGTACGGAATTAAGTGTACGGGTTTCCATATCGAACCGTTCAGCCATATCGATCATCGCAGGGTTAGCCGCCAATTTTTCAAACTGGCTCTGCAATTTGGGGTCAGGCTGGGCCGGTTCCGTGGCAAAGTAGGCTCCCAGAATAGTATGTAAATAGCCCATTTCAAACTCTGAAAGGTTAGAGCGATTATTGGCCGCAGACAGTTCAGCCTTAAACCATTCCTGCATCTGAATTTGTTTGCCAGAATCCTTTACTTTCGGCAGCTTTGCTACCAGTTGGCGCGTTTCGGAGTCAAAGGCAGCGGCCCCGATTATCTGATAGAGTGTTAGCATGGCTTCCAGATGGCCCCTTTCAAAATCGTTAGTCGCTGGTTGGGCCTTACGCGCTATAAACTCTTGTTTAATCCACTGTCCAAACGGATTAGCCGTTATTAGATTTCCCGCCATAATTTGCTCCATCCGTTTCGCAAAACTGGTAATTTCAATCTGACACCCTGCGTCCGCCCCGGAGTTATTCTCTAGCAAACCGGGTTTAGTTCCGACAAAATTAGCAATCCCGATTCATCACCATTTAACGATACGTTTGGTCTTAGAACCTTTGATAGTCAGGGCACTGCTATCGAAGCCGGCTTCAAAATTTACATCCAGCCCGAAGCTAACTTCCTTTTTGCTCAGATTCGCTTTCACCGCCAGGTTAAATTTGGCATCTTGCTCATACTTGCCCTCGTCCACATTGTACCAGCCCTTTGAGGCAGGTAGGGTTAAAACTTCGGGGGTGGATGGCCCCTTTGTTCCCTGATATAAAACCAGAGCAAATTGGTCGCTAGAAGGTTTGGTATTCGTAATCAGGTTAGCTATACTACTGACATTACGACTTGCAGCTCGTGATAGTTTAATAGTTTGAGCAACTGCTTTGATTAGTTCTGAGAGTTTTCCACCAATGGCACCTGCATATTCCTTGACCAGTTTATACAGGTTAGCGGCTTTTTCGGAGGCACTTTCGCCCTCAAGTTTAGAAAATGTTCCGACATTAACGGCAAATTCCAGACCCCATTCGTCCCCCTCTTTAGTGACTTTCAAACTCACTTCCGTACCCAATACTTGAGCTTTGACCGTTACTTCAACTGTATTTTTGGTTTCGCCGAGACTTGACTCGGTTGAACCGAACCAACCAGGAGTTGTAGTGCCTTTGTAGCCGCCCGCCCCGTCGGAGGTTCCCTTGCTGGTAATGCTGTCCTTGCTATATTCGGTGCCGGTGCTGCCTCCCACTTCCACGCCTATTTCACTGGTATCTTCGCCTGTGACGGTTTTACTGCTTTTGGAACCTGCGGATGCCCCGCCCGCAAAGCCTATAAACACTTTATCATCGGCAGTAGCAATCCGACCTGCGGTACGGGCAGACCAGTTTTCACGGTCATTTCCCCAAATCCAGTTCATTAAACGACCAGGTATATAGCTGGTTTCTTGAACGCTGCGATACAGGCCAAATGATAGGGCTTCCATTACACCAACCCCACCACGTTTGGACTCGGCTTTGATATTTCGTACCAGCGATGCCCCAAAGTCAATTTGCCCGTAATATAAGAAGGTATAGGAGGACTTGCCTTCTATACCCAGTTTGGAATCAATTTTAAGAGGGGACACTCCATTGGAGTCAGCATCGTCACGTTCGGCCTCGCCCGACAATTTAAGCCCCAGAAAAAACCCCCCACCTATCGGTACCCGAAAACCAAAATCAAAGGTATATTTATCACCGGATTTTGGAACTGCCCAGTCCAAAAACCCTCCCACCGCCGCAAAGACACTACCAATTTCAGCCTGTTGCGGTATTGGAGGCGGCCCGGATGGGGTAACCTGGGAAGGTGTAGTCACGGGTGTGTTGCTATTAACCGAAACTGCGTGTATATTTTTGGGCAACTTGACGGACGTAGCTGTTGGAATAACATCGTTTAATTTAAAACGGGTAATATTATTTGAGTCTATAAAACTCATCATTTGTGGAGTGTTATTAGCCGAGTTAAAGCCGTGCAATATAGCAATTGCTTGCCAGGTTTGACCCGCCTGGGTGGTGAAAGTCTCCCGAAATCGCTGAATCATAGCTGGGGACGAGACCCTGGCTAGGGTGGAAGGCTGGTGACCTTGCAGCAACCGTTGCACAGATTTGTTACCAACAGTGCGCTGTAAATGGCTAATCGCGCCAGGGGTAAGTGTGCGCGGATAGTTCATTACCCGACGAATATCGTTATAACCGGTAAATCCCGGCGAATAATCTTCAAAAGCAGGAAGGTCGGCGATTTCCTGTCCAATCACAGGTTTGCTGGAAGTGGGGTTTTTCTTGGCTGCAACCGGCGGGGTTTTGGCTAGGACTTTCTTCATGAGCTAACTCCGCTACAAAGCTAAATTTGGCTATAGTTATTTTAAATTGTTAAGGACAATTTAACGGGCTTCAAAAATTATAGCATACCTCCCTGAAATTTTCTAACCCAAGAAGCGTAGAAACACGGCAATTACCTACTCATAAGCTTGAGCTGAGTAATGCAAATAACTAAAATGCTTTATTTTATTTTGAAAGTTCTATTTTTCTGAAAACTGGACGTAATTCTAACCTATGAATGTAGCGTCTTAGACATTAGTCGCTCGAAGCTTTGGCTTAGAACGATCTTCTAGCCCTTTATAACTGTAAGGGTCTTCGCCACTTATCATTACAATATCCCGAAAATCTGACGCTCCCGCAGCTTCCCCATCCGGTGACCAGGGTAAAAGTGACTCGGCACTCATATAGTGGTTAACTAAGGCGCGGCGATAGCTGTTTATTGAGGGGGCAATATTGGGTAAGGAGCGATGTAATAAATAACCGTTGAAAAATACTATCGAACCTGCCTTCACCTCAACCGCTACCGCTTCCTCGTCCTTATACGGAAAATTGTAAGCTTCGGCGGTGGCATCAAAACGGGTGTCGTGGTGCGGGCGTTGGGGCCAGATAATTCCCGGTTTGTGGGAACCTGGTAATACCCACAAACAGCCATTCTCGATAATAGCATCGTCAAGTGCTATCCAGGCGGCGGTAAGCGAGCGGTCACGGGTTGGAATAAAATTTTCATCCTGATGCCAGGCCTGACCGGGCTTGCCAGAAGCCTTGATAAAAAGCATAGATTGCATACACTTAATATTAGGGCCGATTAGCGCGGTTAGGGTTTGTACTATGCAAGGATGGCTTAACATGGTACTCGCCAGTTGTGAGATTTTGTGGGGGAAGTGAATACAGTGATAACGATTTAATATCTGGACGTCACTCTCTTCAGGGGTGGCGGGCAATATCCCTGGAATGACACCATTTTCGCCTCTGAAAATTTTCACCGCCTCATTAGTTATAGCGACAAGTTCTTCCCGGCTTAGGGCATCCGCTACTACAATATAGCCATTTTTAGCAAAAGTGCTGGCTAAAGAACTTACTGGCTCAACTGGTATAGTCTCGATTTTTCCCACGCTCATTTCTCCTAGTGTTATTTATTTCAAATCATTTAACTAATCTTAGGCGAGGTTGTTTCCAAAAAGATTCCAGCCAAGTTCACGGTAGGCACAAAGCCAGTCCCTACGTAAATATTCCCCCTTCTCTACATCAGGGAAGGGGGCTGGGGGGTTAGGTCAGTACGCCAGTTTTTCGTCCAGGGTGGCGGCGAGTTCGGCAATAGGCACCCGAATTTGCTCCATCGTGTCGCGGTCACGGATAGTAACGGCGTTATCCTCCAGACTGGCGAAGTCCACCGTCACGCAATAGGGCGTACCAATTTCGTCCTGGCGGCGATAACGTTTGCCGATACTCTGGCTCTCGTCATACTGGACGACATGCTTCTTACGTAGTTGTTTGGCAATTTGCTGCGACAAAGTAACCAATGGCTCCTTCTTGCTCAGGGGCAAGACCGCCACCTTTATTGGAGCAATCGCCCGGTGGAAATGTAACACCACCCGCGTTTCGTCCTTATCCGGCTCCTCTTCGTAAGCATCAATCAGGAAGGTCAGAGCGGTACGAGTAGCCCCGGCGGCTGGCTCTATCACGTAGGGTATAATGTGCTCTTTGGTTTCCTCGTCAAAGTAGCTCAAATCCTTGCCACTATGTTTGGAGTGCTGGGTAAGGTCATAGTTAGTACGGTTGGCAATACCCTCAAGCTCACCCCAACCCCAGGGGAACCGATACTCGACATCACTGGTCGCCTTCGAGTAGAACGAAAGCTCATCCTGGCTATGAGGCCGAATCCGCAAGCGTTCGGGCTTGATACCAAACCCCAGATACCAGTTGAAACGTTCCTCCACCCAGTATTTGTGCCATTCGTCATCAGTGCCGGGCTTGACAAAAAATTCCATTTCCATCTGTTCAAACTCGCGGGTACGGAAGACAAAGTTGCCGGGAGTAATTTCGTTGCGGAAGCTCTTACCCACCTGGGCAATACCAAAGGGTAGCTTGCGACGGGTGCTGGTCTGGACGTTGCTGAAGTTTACAAACATACCCTGAGCGGTTTCAGGCCGCAGATAGGCAACCGAGGAGCTATCTTCCACCACCCCAACCGAAGTTTTAAACATCATATTAAATTTGCGTGGTTCGGTCAGTTCACCACCACAGTTGGGGCAAACGATTTGTCCAGCAGCGTTGCGTTTGGTCGGGCCATATTCGGCCTCGTAAGCCCCTTCCAGCAAATGGTCTTCCCGCCAGCGCATTTTGCAACTTTTACAATCTACCAGGGGGTCGGTAAAGTTGCTGACATGTCCACTGGCTTCCCAGACCGAGCTTGGCCCTAATATCGAGGCTTCCAGCCCGACCACATCATCCCGCTCCTGCACCATGGCCTTCCACCACAGGTTGCGGACATTTCGGAGAAGTTCTACACCCAACGGTCCGTAATCATAAGTGCTACCAAATCCGCCGTATATCTCGCTGCTTGGAAACACAAAGCCCCGCCGTTTACATAGCGAAACAATCGTTTCCATCGTTAATTTACTTTCCATAAGGTTGAACCTTTCTAAACTAAATCTTGGTCCGGAATTGGGGGAATGAAAAAAGCTCCCATCCCGGCCTGCCCACCCTTAACACAACGGGTAACATGGCCCAGGGACGAGAGCTTCTAAAACAAAAATTCTCGCGGTTCCACCCTGGTTGATGCTCTTGCTTCCCTTTAGAAAGCTCCAAAGAGCAACCCCTCTTTTTAAAAACAGCTCCGAAGTTCCTTGGTTGCTTGCCTTTTCATTCGCGTTCTCAGCCTGGCCGCGATTCTCTGTTGGAAAAGTTTTTGCAACTACTATTCTTCATCATCGCCAAAATATAGATTTTTCCTAGTCTAATGTAAGATATTAGCACTTTTAGCCGCAATTGACAAGTAAACCTGGGCATGTTATATTATTTTCGCGTGGGTCGCTAGCTCAATTGGCAGAGCAACTGACTCTTAATCAGTGGGTTCAGAGTTCGATTCTCTGGCGACCCATCCCATAACCTTAAAGTAGGGGTAAGTAGAAAGAAGCTTTCTGACAAAGTGTATAAAGGCACTTTGGTTTAGTAAAGCTTTTTTGCATACTTAATACAACTACTTAAGATTCTGACTTACGCTGCATACTTTTCTATTTCTCTCTATTTACTTTCGTTGTTCCCATAAATAGAAAGGTTGCATAACGCAATGACATCTTTAGTTGCCGATATTTCTGTTGAAGAAAAACTCTTAGTGGCTGCTATTAAAGGGCCAGAAAAGCGTCATAGTTCTGCCGAATGTCCCTTCTGCCTCTTGATTACTGATTGGTTGTCCTATTGCAAAATGGATGGACTCTCCAACCGGACATTAGCTGATTATCGGAACAAAATTAACAAATTTGAGTGGTGGTGGCGTACTTATTACAGTGCTGATTTGGAAGCACACCCCAGAAACGTTACAACCAAACAGGCCCGGGCCTTTGCCGCCTACCTGCGTGAAAGTAAGGCCGAAAGATGGGGGCAACCGGTGGTAAGGGGAGTAGCTACCCTTTCAGAAGCTTCGGTGGGTTCGTATGGGTGTGCGATTAAAGCCTTATTTAATTGGCTAGAACGCGAGAAAGAAATTGAGCAAAACCCTTTCAATCGCAGCGTCAAATTTAGTAGCCGAAATAAAGCTGACCATACCATTAGTACAGTACCTATAGCAGAACTATCAAGCATTATTCAGTATTTAACGGAGCCAGAGCGTTTCGACACTTTTGGAGGCAAACGCGACCTGGCAATATTCACCCTGCTAATAGACACCGGTATTCGTCGGGGAGAATTGCTGTCAATTACCGTTGGAACTATGTCCCTGACCACCCATCTCTGCACGGTCAAAGGTAAGACGGGTAAACGGGTTGTTCCATTTTCGACAGCGTGCCAGAAGGTGCTTGAAGTCTATTACAGCGAATGTGTCAGATTATTTGGGGTAGCAGAAAACGAGCCTCTGACAAAAAAGCGGGACAAAAAAGCGGCAGCGCAGCAGCCCCACCTCAAAGAGGCCAGGAAAGAGGACAGTAATAACCTAAAGACCGATTCTGGGCAAGTTCAACAAGCGGCGGAGGATATAAGTAAGGAAGCAGTAAATCGGCTACTGGACAAAAACAGCCAGTTTTGGTTAACGAATGAAGGCACACCTCTAACCTATTACGGATTTAGCTCGGTTATTCGCCGTATCAAAGAAGGGAGCGGTGTGGACTTTCACGCACACGAATTAAGACACACCTATGCCACGCTGATGATAAAGCAGGGAGTAAACTTGATAGATTTAAAGCATTTGATGGGACATGCTTCAGTGACTACCACCGAAATCTACACCCATCGAGACATTGCCCATCTAGCCGAAGTGCAAGCTCCTAACTCTCCATTACTTTTATTGCACAAGCTAGAACGGTCCGCAATTGATTAAGAGTGTGGAGAGCTGAAATGTGCAGCGGCAACTCAAAGTATTCTTTCAATAACTGAAGTTCAATTGGTTTTTGATGGTCTTTAAATAATGACCGCGTATCAGCAGTTATTGAAAAGATACGATTCGTATTAGATTGTGAAATCTATAACTTTTGTTGCACGGTGCAACGCTAATTATGGATTTCACAAAATCCCTAGCACATAATAGTATTCACGAAACTGCCGTAACGTGTTAAGATAAAGGAGAAATGGGTTGACAGTTGAGCGCAATAGCAATATTAAATACGCATCACCTGCTATACACGGACAAAAACGGAAGGTGCAGCAAACCCTGCCCCCGCTTCCGAATACTCTCCCGTCACAAGTACAGGTAAAGTTGTCAGACTATGCGCCCCTGGAAAATCCCGAAAAGGCATTGGCCTTAGCGATGCGGCTGAAAGAAATACAAGAACGCGGTGAAGAAGTGTTGCTAATAACCCGAAATGAAGAATTAGAAGAATTGAATAGGATGCGCGAAACCACTACGGACAGGGAACAGGAGGAGTGGGCTATTGCCTCGCCCCTGGTTATCCCTGAGATTGACGAACTGGAGCGGCGGTTGGCTGGCGCGTCAGAAGATGATGTGGACGGTAAACGGGTGGTTATCCGGGAGTGGATTAGGGGACTACATGGTACTGGTTCGCTCAAACCATTGGATGAGAAGGGGCGCACTCGCCGAAGGTACTTTAATGAGGTTGCGGCAGAAGAAATAGCGGTGTGTAAGTGGGTAGATCGTTTAACTCTAGCATTTGAGTCGTTAGCTGGTAATACTATACATATTAGCCAAGCCGAAAGAGATTATAATATCGCAAACCCCATAATTTCCAATTGGAAAAGGCAAGGTTTTCTTCAAGAAGTCGAAAGAGAAAAAAATAGAATTCATATTAGTGACAAAGCTATAGCGATAGCCGCTACAATTAATAAACGATTTGGGAGACCAGGTACAAACCTGATTAAAGCCGCGATGACACATTATAACTCTCTCAATTAGTAAGGTTCTACCAAAGGCGAATGGTTATTGATTGAAATGATATGACCCTTACATGATTAAAAGCTCTGTTTAAAGATTAACAGGGCTTTTTTGATGCCAAAAAGCTATTTCCCCAACAAAATCCCTATTGATTGTATGAAATTGGTCTATAAACCTCTTTACAATCAATAGGGATTTTGCTATAATCCTCATGTAAGAAAAAGTCGCCTATAACAAGCAGGCAGACACGTCTTAAAACTAGCCACCGGCCTTGACAGCAGTAAACTAATCAACCCGGCGGTGCTTAAAAACGTCACACCCAGCAACCCACTCAGTAAGCAACGCTGGAACTAATCAACAGGAAGCGGAGAATTGTACTCACCGCCCCCTGACTTTAATTTTGCCAAAATAGCCGTTACTAATTTTTAGCCGAAACAAGGAGCAAAACCGTGCAAACCCAACACAATGAAACCGCCCAGGACCGCCAGTTGGTCATTGATTACCAAACTTCCGTAACAGAGTTTGGGCAGGGCAGCACTCAGGCTCAGGATGCTTTCAAGGCCATCTTTGACCGCTACTACAAAACAGTTAAATCCTTCGCCTATAACAAGGGCTCAGGTTACGCCGACGAACTGGCCCAGGAAACTTTCCTGACGGTGTGGTTACGCCTGAACAGTGGGCGGGAGAATATTACCTACCTGCGGGGTCTGGTATCCCATTCCTTTCGTTGCGAGTACGCTGACCTGGCGGATTACCAGCAGCATCGCCCGACCCCTCTCTCTCTTGACCGAGAACAAGAAACCGAAGGCAGTGTAGCCTTACTCAATTTGATAGGTGAGGATGAAAAACAATTCAGTACAACCATCGCCCAGGACTTGCTGAACCAACTGCCCGACCGTTACCGACTAGCCTGGGAAGGCAAGCTGGCGGGGAAAAGTTACCAGGAGATTGCCGAAGAACACGGCTGGAACGAAAACATTGTGAAGAAATATATCAGTAAGGGAAAACAATTGTTGCAGGGTATGGTAGCCGCTTAATTATAAAAAGAAAAAGCTGGCTGCGTTAAAGCCAGCTTCTTCACCCATTACACCAAAAGGTGTATTACCCATATAGCATACATACATTATATCAAGATTTTCACAGTGTCACAATGGGAAACACCTTCATAAAAGGAGCGGGTATAAATGGCAATAATAATTAATGGGAAGCGGGTAGAACGTCCGGTAGAGCCGGAAAATAAATCAGGGCAACGAGAAATCAACATTAGGGTTTACGGACAACCTGTCCCAAAAGCTAAGTAGACCTGGACGAAAACAAATAGGTAGTCGGAAAAAGGAAAAATAAGTGAGCAACATTGCCGCAACTATCAATAATAATCCAATCCAACCACTGGGGAAAATAATCATCATGTACGGCGGCAAGGGGGGCGCGGGCAAAACCACCAGCAGCTATGAACTGGCGGTGGCTCTGGTCAGGGCGGGTTTTCGGGTACTTTTGGTAGACCTGGACGGCGGTCAGGCCAGTCTCTCTGCCAAAGTGGGGATTGACGTTACCCAACTCAAATACGGACTGTATGAGGCGATCAAAGACCTGGAGAAAGCGGCTGGGAGCGGTATTCTTCGCACCATCGAAGGGCGCAAAGAGGTCTGGGAAAAGGTACGACCCAGCATACGGTTACTGGCTGGGGAAGGCTTTGAAGCCAGGGAAGGACGACTGGCGATATTGGCTAACAATATGAGGCTGGCTGCCCTGGAATATGAGTGGGTGAACGCCACGCAACGGGAAATGGGGCTCAAGCGGTTTCTAGGATATTTTTCTCCCCGGTTCGACTTCACGATAGTGGATTGTCCAGCTAACCGGGGTATCCTGACGGTAAACGCGCTGGTAGCGGGAGACTACCTGGCAATGCCAATCGAAACCAGCAGTATCGGATTTCACGGAGCTACCTCAATGCTGGGTCATCCCGAAGATTTGTTTCTGCCACGTATCAGCGGGCGGAGTTGGGTAGAGGAAATGGGACGGTTGGGCATAAACCCTGAGAATTGGAACAGCCAGACCGATTTCAAGGTCACAGAAGCGGGGATAGGAAAAGAGGGGGATAACGGGGAGGAAGATTGGGTAATGGCCGACACCACCGTCGCCCTTAACCCCAATCTGCGAATTTCGGCAGTTATTCCCAGCCGCTATGATAAAGAGTTAGCCGACAACCGCCTGGTGCTAGAGAAACTGACCAGGATATTCGGGTTGAACAGCCCGGAGGGGTATCAGCCACCGGGTTTATTGATGCCTTCCATTCCTTATTCTGGGATCTATCAGACCAGTTTCCGACAGAAGAAAACCGCCCAGGAGCTGAGGGGGCATCACAAGGGAGTATGGGATTATATCGCGGCCCAGCATATTAAATTAGCCAAAGGGGTACGAGTGTGAGTAAGAAAAGTCAGGCCATACGGGTAGCCGAGGTCGGCACGGAAGATATGGATTTGTTTGGGTTTGGGGAGGAACTTCCCACCACCGATTTCAGCTTGATTGAGCTACCGCTAGTGGCAAACAACAGCAGCATTACGCCAGTGGTATTTGGCAGCCATCAGTTGCTGCGAGTACCTGTAGCCCTAATCCGGGACAATCCCTACCAGTATCGGCAGGAAATCACGCCTGAAAGTGTTGAGGATTTGGTAGAACAATTTCGGGAGCGGGGCATTGAGAACGCCCTTGAACAGTTCCCGAAGGCCACGACACGGGAAGAAGGTGGACAGACGGTTTATGTGCTAATAAATGGACATCGGCGCAGGACCGCCTGGAGGATTGCTTTCCCAAATGAAGCAATGCCTCTGGCGGTCAAGTCGGATATTTCTGACCGAGACCTGATATTTGGGGGATTGGTCGAGAACCTGAGCCGGGTGAATGTGAGTGAGGTGGAAGCGGCCAGGGGTATGCAAGCTCTCCTGGACACTGACCCCAAAATGACCCAGCAAAAATTGGCCCAGCTATTCAAAAGAAATAAATCTAACATCTCAAGAATGCTCCAACTTCTAACACTCCCCGTGACCCTGCAAGAAGAGAACCGGGTAGGGCGGTTGAGCCTGAGAACGGGGGTTACACTTGCCCATTTTACCAGCATACCGGGAGCTGCCGAACACGCTTACCAGCAGCTTACCAGCGCGGGGTTAACGGCAGAAGAGGTCGAGAAAAGAGGCTGGGAACTACTTAGGGGTTGGTCAGGTTGGGGAATACACACCATGCCACCCGAAGCGGCGGAGGTTCTTCTACCCAAAATTACAACCTACAGTGCGGTGACAGCACCAGCCAATGGATATTTAGTAGCTAGTCAACCCCAGGCTCAGATTCATCCCTTGCATGCAGATGGTGGACAGTACCAGTCGGGCAATCTGGCTTACCAGAGCAACCCACAGCCCTGGACAGCCCAACCAGAAACTCCCCCAGCGAGACCCATGTTCACGATAGTCCCGCCGATTGCTCAGGAAGTAGTAGAGTTTGAGGTGGCGCAGCCCGCCAGGGCAGACTTGCTGGAAACTTCCCCTTACGAAGTTGCGGAATTAGAGGAGGAAACACCCCCGGCAAGACCCGTGTTTACACTGGAGCCTGCTCCCGAATTCACCGAGGTAGCCCAAGCAACCACCCGTCCTGTGCCGAAAACTACTTCCCCTTACGAAATTGGGTTGGAGAAACCTAACTTTCAACCGTTCCCTCCAATTCGTAAAGCCAACTATGAGGCGGTTGAGGAATTCCTCTGGAAGTTGAAACACCCCCCCAAAGTCGGACAGGAAGCTGCTGACCAAACCCTCCGTTTGGCTTTTGCCCTGGTAGTAGGAATGGGAATTGCTACCGGGGAAGCTGAGGTGGTCAAGAAGCTAGTCTCCCACCGTTGGAAGCTACTGGGCGGAGAGACCCCTTACCCCATCCATTCTCATATAGCCAACGCCTGGCAGTGGACGCAGAACCTCTCCCTGGAAACTCTGGGTATTCTCGCCGGGGAACTGGTGGTTGAGCAGTGGAAGTGGGAACAGGATAACTTTGCGAAACTGGAGGATACCCAAACCCTGGGTTGGCTGGAGGAGTTTCTAAAGACTTTACCTTAACACCCACCATACCCACCGATTTTTAAGGCGGCGACCTCCTCCCGACAAGTTGGCAATCGTCTCCTGAATATCGGTGGGGTTGAGGTGGAGCTTTGTAATCGCTGAGAACCATTATTCCCGTAATGTTGGTTGGCGACCCACATTACAAGTGATTCCCAGTCAATACTTAGCAAGTGACAAATTAAGAGTTCTTAATGAGAACATTATAACAAATCTGGAAGGCTGTGAAAAGTAGCCATTTTGCTAAGTAGACCGAAACTTTTGTAGCATTGGAAAGAGGCAATTTATGTTTTTCGTGTGGTATGACGACAGCCGAACTAAACCCTTGAGCCAGAAGTTACAGGAAGCCAGCGAGCGTTTCAGGCAGAAGTACGGTATTACTCCCACCCGTTGCTTAATCAGCGAGAACAGCGGGACAGGACTGACAAGCATAGAAGGCATTACCTTCGAGACTGCCAAAAGCGTGCCGCCCAATTATTTGTGGCTACAAGTGTAAGAATAAGCCGGGAAATAAAGATGCCAGTTATTACTACGGAAAGCTCAATACCGCAAGCTGTTTGCCCAACCAGCCCAACCGGGGCGCACTGGTACAACTGCCAATACCAGTTGGACGCGAAAGTGGGTCACAGCCACGAGCTACAGACCTGTAAAATTTGCGGTTTCGTACAAATCACCCCTTGCTACTGGTGCCAACCCAAAGCAAAGAAGGTGCAGACAAAGGGGGAGCGGTTCAACCGTACTCTACCCAAGAAGAAAAGGGCAGCGTAGGGTTAGTTTGGAATATCTATCTTTCCTCCTCCCCCTGTCGGGAGCCGGGTTGCGTCCCCGGCTCTCCTTCCCGGCAGGGTGAGTAACGAGGACAGAACAGTGCAAAACCGGGTAACAAGGACAGGGCAGCATGGCAATCGTAAAACCGAAACCGCTCACCACCTATTACGGGGGTAAGTCGGGCAGAATGGCCGAAATAATCGTGGGGGAGATGTATCACATCCCTCACGAGATTTACGCCGAACTATATTTTGGGCAAGGGGCTTCGCTGCTCACCAAACCTCCCAGCCGGATCGAGATTGCCAACGATTTGTCGGAAGGGTTAGTTAATTTGCTAAGGGTGGTGAGGGACGACAGCCAGTGTGCTCGGCTTATCCAACAACTTGAGTTAACCCCTTACGCCCGCAGTGAGTGGAACCACTGCTGCCAGACGTATAACGGGACTGGCTGGCAAGCCCTCACTGACCCGGTGGAAAAGGCCCGAATTTTCTATGTACTTCTGTCCCAAAGCTTTAACGGCACCACCACTAACGGGGGGTGGAACTTTGGGGGAGTGCGCCACGATTTTAATGTAGCCAAAAGTTTCTACAACTCGCTGGAGAATATCAAGCTGGTAGCCAAACGGCTTCAAACAGTACAACTGGAATGTCAGGACGCACTTACCCTCCTGAAACGGTGGGACTCGCCGGATACCCTGTTCTACCTTGACCCACCGTATTTGTGGGGAACTCGTGGACAGAAGGGCAAGGGTCGAAAGGTTTACCAGCACGAAATGACGGATACCCAGCACCAGGAGTTACTGGAAGCCTGTCTTAGTGCCAAAGGCAAAATAATTCTGTCGGGTTACTATTCCCCAGTTTACGATTTGCCGCTCTTGAAAGCGGGTTGGACGCACAAATCGTTTGAGGCGACGGCCACCAGCGCAGTGTTTTCAGAGGGGAACGGGCTGAAGGGACGTTCTCCGGCCCTGGCCCGCCGGGTGGAGTATCTGTGGTTTAATCCAGCCTCCCAGACCCAAAGAACTTTGTGGGCTGTGGGAAAAATATAGCAGTTCCAACTTTTAACCCGCCCTGATGGTAGCAAGTTTCGGGGAAATTAGGGAACGAGACAATGCAAAAGCGAAAATTCTCCATAGATAAGCCAACCCCTGTTACAGTAGGGGTTGGCTTTGGCACGCTCTGGAAAGGGTCTGCTGAATATGAGCAGTAACCCTACCTCCGCCCCAAATCTGCTACCATTGGAAGCGTTACGGCCCTGGTACAGATATGCCTACCTGACGGGCCACCGCCTTAACCTGACCCACCTACACTTAATCCTGGCTGATTGGTACGCTCTGAGCGGCGAATGGCTCACGCCTCCCTTACAAGCAGAACTCCAACCAACTAGCGGGGTAGCGAGGCCAGCCCTGCGAACCATAGACCCCTGGGAAAGCCCGGAGCAGGACTCGCAGCCCCCCTTGCCGGGGATTAGTAGACCCGTAGCCGTACCGCCTGAGTTTGCTTCCAAACCAATCCGTTACGGCAACCCTACCACTTTTGATTACCGGGCCGACTCCCCCTACCGCCGCGAAGCCATCCGCCGCCTTCTGACTAAAATACCCCCGGAGAAATTGGCTGTAGATGCTCATATTATAGAAACCCGAATAGAAGCCGGAGAATTGGATTATGTTGCCCGCCTGATGAGCTTACATTTACCGTTGGGTTGTCTGGATTTGTACACCCTCTTAATTGCCTGGAGTCACTTCCCCGCCTTTCTGGACGGGCAAAGCCGACCTTTAGGCTACCTGACGCTGGGCCTCAAGCGGATGGCGCGGGAACTGGGCGTGAAAAACGATAATGTCTATAGCTGGCTTAGGCTACTCCAGCACTACACCCTGGTGGATGTGGGCAACCTGAGTACCAGGTTTTTAACTTATACCGAATACGAACACCTCAAGGATCGGTTGCAAAGTATCAGCCGAAGCCAGGAAGTTTGGGCCAGAGGTTTCTTCACCAGAGCTATCCAAACCTCCAGCACTTTCTACCGAATACGGCCAATGGTTGAGGTCTCCCTGCCGGAGTTCAATCCACCGCTCAGGGATACCTCAAACGGCAGAACCAGACCGGGGACACTTGCCCGCCAACCCCAGGGAGACACGTCGGGGATACCTGGGGGATACGTCCACCAAAGTGGGGGACACCTCAAACCCACCTCTTTTGAGGTCAAAACCACCTCAGACCACCTGGGGGATACCTCAAAACCCGTTGGGGACACCTCCAACGTATCCCCAACGTATCCCCCTGGGGTTCATGCTTTAAAACATGCTTTAAATGATGATGATGATGAAAAAAATATTTTGGAAAAAGCTGAAATAGCTAATAAAGATAAAAAATTAAGACTGGAACAGGCTGAAGAGGGTCTAACTCCACCCCAATATGAGAGTTATCAACTCCTCTTAAATGTTCACACCCGCATCCCCGGCTACGCCCAGCGGGGAATGGATGCGGGAGAAGTTCTGAATTTGGCACGAGGGTATAGCCCGGAGCAAATAACCGAGGGCATTGCCACCCTTCTCAAACGGATGGGGGAAGGAAAGCAGGTAGCTAATCCGATTGGCTATTTACACCGAATCATCACCGACCATATTCAGGACATGCCTGTACCCATTGATTCGACCCTAACTTCTCAGGCAAAGTTATTGGCGCAACACCGGGCAAAGCATACCAACCACCCTAAAAAACCCCGATTTCCCCGGTTTGGAGGAAAATCGGACAGACCGCCCTTGCACCTAGATTCCAGTATGGTGCAAAATATAGAGGTGGACGGAAACGCTGTTGTCGAAGAAACTGAACTTAAACCAGATAAGGCCGCCCAGTTTCAGGATGATCTCCGCCTCAAGCGTCTGCTTACCAGTTCCCACCGGGAACTAACTCGCCTGGGTAAAGTCGCGGTAGAGGGTAGGAAGCTAATACTCTTTTTCTGGGGTAGCAGCGCACCCGAATGGGATAACCCGGATTGGCTCACTACTGCCAGAATACTTTACCCAGAGGCTCAGGAAATCGAGCGAGTTCAAAGTTGCGGTTTAGTTGGGTAGACCGCAACTCATAAAAGGAGTTTTTTGATGAGCGATAAAAATGTAATCAGCTATATACCAGAACAGGCCGGGGACAAACCCGCCGCCGAGATGGGTTTGGTACGCCGGGGTCTGTGGGTCTACGTCAACCGACTGGGGCTGGATTTCAGCCTGGTGTTACTGGTGTCGCTAGGCTATCAGATATTCGTGGCCGTCCTGATTGCTCTCAAGAGCCTTAAATATGTACCCGTCTTTGACAGCCTTCTGGGGAAGTCCCAGGGCTGGCAGCAAATGGTGAGCTACCTGGCGGCTATTTTTGTCGCTATCATCATTCAGGCCATTATTGTCCTGGAACTGGCCCAGGTGGTCTGGCTCTACAAACCTGACAAACTCAAGGTAAGACTGATGAGCGGTTCGGCCTGGTGGTGGGTGATGCTGGGTACACTCCTGCTTACGATCCCGCTGGATTTCTCGCTGCTGTTTCTGGCGGTAGCCGAGCAGCCCAACCTGGATGCGGCCTGGCGGGATGTGGTCCAAAGCCAGGCTACCGGTTTTTCGGTGTTGTTACTTTCCATCCTGAATTTCCTGACCATCCTCCGCTGTGCCTCGGTGATGCGAACCAGCACTACTGAGGAAAATAGGCGGAGGGTAGAAGAGCAGTTGAATGCGGTAGCTGAAGAAATGCTCCTTGATGCCGGGGAAGCCACCCGTACCAAAGCCAAACAAATCTGGAAAGAATTGGCAGTTAACCCGAAGCAATTGGTGCCGGTGCAAAATGCCGTCTTTAACCTGCTTTCCCAGAACCACCCGGAACTGATTCCTTCTCAACTTGGGGGTGAAAGTTGGGCTTATGACTTTGGGAGCAACTCCTTTGCGGCTCTGCCCCCCGATGTCCACATGGCCCTTCTTCAGAACCAACAACGGGGAGGTAATAACACCAAACCACTCAGTCCCAACCAACGGCTGACCCAAAGATTAGGGCGGGGCGGTCAGGGAGCGATAGAGAATGACCCCCAGGTATTCTGGCAGTTACCCTCTGAGCATCTGGCCCAAACTATCGGCTTCAACTTGCAAAATAATGGCAAGCCCCATTTCGTGGATGCCACTGTACCGGGGCAACCCCAGTATTTGCAGAAGCCCCTTGACCGCACCGCTCTTTTGGGCAGCCCAACCGGAATTGGGGCTGGCGCAGAAGTTACAGGCTGGAATTCGGCCAGTCCCAGAGACAAGGTATTATTCGCGGCCTACCTCAAACCCGTATTCCAACAAACTTTCGGGCAGGAGTTTACTTCTGTAGCTGGGGCTGACATCTTCCAGATGTTCGACGAGCAGGAGCTGGCCTGGCACTACCGCATGTGGCAAAAACAAGGAGGTCAGCGGTAATGTCAGCCTTAACGCAAACCTTAAAACTGGTGAGCCAGCTTGAGCAGAGCGCAGCTCAGGACGGGCGGGGCTTGCCACCCTTGAGCAGATTATCCAGGTCTACGCTCCGGCAGCGGATTATAACAACGAAGCCGCCTACGTTTTAGCGGTTAAACATCGAGTAGAAAGTCTAAGAGAAAGAGAAAAGAGTGCAGATTGAAGCCAAACTCAGCCAGCTATTAAGTCAGGCTCATTCATTTGAAGTAACACCAAACCAGCTTACCGAACTCCTCCAGGCCGCTTTCACCCGCGCCTTCGCCCAAACCTTTCACCTGCCGGAAGAAACCCTGACCGTCCAGGTCGAGGGGGATGTGGTGATAGTCAAGCACTACAGCGAGGAGCTTACCCCCACCCTCCCAGACCGCGCCCTGGTGACAGCCGTGCGCCGCCTGCTAATCCAGGGCTTGCAAGAAATTCGGGCTACCGCGCTTTACCACCGCCTGTTACCTTTTCAGGGGCAACTGGTGGAAGCAGTGGTATTGGATAGTAACAAGCTGCGGATTTATGGACATGGCGGAGAAATGCGGGAAATCCGAACGTTTCTCCCGAATTTTGAACAATTACCGGGAGAAACCTACTACACCGGCCAACGCCTCCAGGTGTTCCTAATGAAATTGGACTGTTTCAGTCAAGATGGTTTTCTCAGACCCACCGGTTGGAGATGGTTGGCCTCCCGCACTCATCCAGGGCTTGTGCGCGAACTCTTTCGATTGCACCTGCCGGAAATAGAGGTACTGGACGTGGTTCGTCATGCCGGAACACTCTCCAAAGTAGCGGTGGCACAGTCATTGTCCTATCCGCTGCTGGAATCCCTCCTTCGGGAACTACCTCCCCAGGAGCGGGTCAGTCTGGTGCAATGGTCGAAGGTGCCGGAGGTGTATCTCGCCAACGCACTATCTCCGGCCAGGGTTAACCTCGGAGATGTGAAACTCCTGGAAGGGGGGGTGGCACAGGTGAACCTAAACCCTGATCAGATGGGTAAAGCCTACGGGCGCGGTTGGCTCAACTTGAAGCTGGCTCGGCAGCTCACTGGCTGGGATATAAAATTGGTTTCTTGCGGTGCGGTTTGCAATGTTTAACCCATTCCAACGAAATTTAAACAACCGAGAGATACAGACTTATTTGGAGGAGGTGCTGATACACCCTTTACCACAGGTCAGAAGAGAATTACTGGATTATTTGCTTCGTATACAAAGGGTAGAATGTTCCCGTAACTACGGCCTTACCCTCAATCTTGAGGGGAATGTAAGAGTGGTGGAACTGGCAGCGGTGGCTTGGCAACGTCTGTTAGAGCAGGTGTTGTCTACCCCTGTCCAACCGCTAACACCCCACCCGCTGGAGGTGCAAGCCCTTCGTGACTCCCGTTGTACTCTCCTCCGGGGTTCGCTTGCTCTCGGAATATCCAAGAGCAAAGCGCAGGCTTTACGTAAAGGTGTTCAACCTACCAGGTTACATGTTGCTCCGGTGGCTGCCATATTTACGGCGTTACTGGAGGGCACCCGCAAAAAAGAGGTTGCTTTCAAGTTTGGTGTTACCGCGCAGACGGTGAGCAATGTCCGGTCACGGGTTTTAGACTTGATGCTGTACCACGCTGTTCTGCTATTTGTGGACGAATCAAAAGTAGCACAGTCAGATAGATCACTCAAGCCATTTTAAACCCCGGTAATAGGCATCAAACTTTGGCTGATACTTGCCCGACCACCGAAGCGGCAACCAGGGGTGGGGACTGACGGTGGTAGGCAATAGTTTCGGCCAGTATCTCGTCCAGTTTCACTTTGGGTTGGTAGCCAGTCAGAGCTTGCAGCTTGGTAATACTGGGTATGCGGACGCAGATGTCCTCGAAGCCTTCGCTATAGACCCTGGTATAAGGGACATACTCAATCTGGGAAGGGCTGTCAGTCAAGGCGATGACCCGTTGGGCTAATTCCTCGATGGTGACGGGTTCGGGGTTGCCCACATTGTATATCTGGCCGTTGGCTTCGGTACTACCCATCAGTTTCTCTAAAGCCCAGACTACATCCCCCACATAAGAAAAAGAGCGCACCATCTGACCATCGTTATAGACGCTAAGGGGTAATCCGGCCAGGGCTTGTTTTACAAATCGGGGTATCACCATCCCGTATTCCCCCGATTGGCGGGGGCCAGTGGTGTTAAAGAGGCGGGCGATGGTGACGGGCAATTTCTTCTCCTGCCAGTAGGCCAGAGCCAGAAACTCGTCCATCAGTTTGGAGCAGGCATAACTCCAACGACCTTTGTAGCTAGGGCCGAGCAGCAAATCGTCGGTTTCGGTGAAGGGGATTTTGGTACTCTTACCATAGACCTCGCTGGTGGAAGCTAACAACACCTTTTTACGTTTTCGGGCCGCCCATTTCAGCACCAGTTCGGTGCCTTTGAGGTTGGTTTCGATGGCGCGGATGGGAGAATTAACCACCAGTTTGACCCCGACGGCGGCGGCCAGATGATAAACCACCTCGCAGGTATCAATCAGTTCGGCTAGTACGGGTTCGGACATCATGGTATCAATGATGTAGTGAAAGCGGGGGTGGGATTTGAGGTGGCTGATGTTGCGGATGCTGCCCGTGGAGAGGTCATCAATAATATAGATTTCCTGACCGAGACTAAGGAGATATTCGGCTAGATGGGAGCCGATAAAGCCTGCCCCTCCCGTGATTAGAACTGTTGTCATTCAGTGCTTGCTTTCACTTCACACGCTTTAAGTTTAATCCCCTCGTAGGCGTAGCGGGTAGTGCCACTTGTTCCACCAGTGGAAGTGGTCATACTGATGCGGTTGCTACTGGCATCCCATAGGTAGGCTACACTCAAATTAGTCGGTTCGGTGATTAAAACCGTCCGGTTGAGATTGTCATATTGGTATTTAGTGGTTCCCCGACTGTCCACCACCTGCTGCTTTAGCCCACCTCTGGTGTAGCTGTCTGCCCGTCCAGGTAGGTTAGCTGGCGTAATCGGTTCAGCGGGTCATATTGATAAGTGTTAGTATTACCATCGGCTAACCGGCTGCTGGTCTGGTTGCCTACCTTGTCATAGTTATAAGCCTCAAAGCTAATTTTTTAAAAGGGTTTATCTATTTTGATTTTCTCTAAAGTTGACAATAATTCACTAGCAATTTTTTTAACTTGAGGGTCTTTTTCAGTGCTCAATAAAGAATAAGTTTTTCTTCCCCGCAATATAGATTGGTATACAGTTCTTTGAACCCCAAGTAATTCATTGAGTTCTTCTGTTGTAAATTCAGACTCGTCTTCTTCTTCAGAGATTATATATAGCATACTTAACAAAACATTCAAAACATCAATTTTATTTTGAGTATGATCATCTAAGAGTAATTCCAGGAAAAATGGTATTACATAGATTGTGCTATTATAAAAGTTCCCTTGATGGAAAATCCTATTCATGAGAGAATATAAAGCCGTTTTCGTAGGATCAATTTCATCTGAAATCTGTTGCTCTGAAGAAACTTTAGTGATTAACTCAGGCAAATCAGTAGCTTTACCGTATGCGTGAGTTAATTTCCCCCAATCTATTTTTTTCAAATCTTCCAACATTAATGTATAGCCTTTTTAATTATTGATTGTAGTAGCCAAAAACAGTATATCTAAATAGTTCGGGGTAACGAGTCCTATACGATACTACTGAAGTAGGATCAAAAAGTTCAATACAAGAAGGCCAAAGTGGATGTTCTGGGTCTCTCTCATCGCAGTTATCTATACTTGCAGCAATGGTTAATACTTTGTATTGCCTATAATTAAAATTTTGAACTGCCCATCTTGCCACAATATCTTCTGCGTGATTATTGAAATTACCAGCACCCCTTACAATTGGTAAAACACTATCTCTATTTATTAAAACAGCATACCCTGGTAATTGTTTTACTAATTGCTGCATTACAACTCGGTACAATTCTCTATTTTGCCTGAATCCAGTTATACCTACACCTACATGTAATCCACCATCCCTTATATCCATTATTACTCCGACTGCTACAGCAAAATCATGGAAAAATACACCCGCACCCTTTATTGTTCCACTATCTACGTAATGAGCCGCTTCCGCAGCAAAATCAAAGGCAACAGCACCCAGTTGTGCATAAACTGCGGCATTAATAGCTGCAACCTGAACCTCTACCTCAGAAATTCCACCTTCATCACTTCGACCGCTTTTATAGTCGGTTGCCCTCTGAGACTCCCTTCTAGCCGTTTCATAACTCCCTACAACATCTGCAAAGTTTTCCCCGCTTGGATCAAGGCCATTAATTGGATTATTCGCACTATAGGAATATCTATTAAGTTCAATAAGCTTATTAAAGTTTACTTTATAGTTATCTCTACTCAAGAATCTGCCTTGGCTTGGATTATAATACCTTGCCCGCAAATCATACAAACCAGTCAGGCTATCGAACTGCTGCCCGGTATAAAGATATTTTGTGTTAAGTGAACCTGAGAAATTCTGTAAATTCCCGAAAGCATCATAGTTGTAGTTTTGGGTAGTAGTGCCAACTAAATTCCTGACCCCACTATGCCCATCCATTAGGAAATATTCGGTGGAGTTGCTGCCCCGCTTCTGAGAAATTAATTCTCCACCGCCTAGAGTGTAACTTGTGGAATTAGTACCATCACTCTCGTAAACTACATCCCCATAGGCAGATTCTTCATCCCACAAATAGTTAGTGGTGGTTATTCCTTGTGTCTGTTTGACCCTATGCCCGGCATCGTCATAGGTATAAGTGGCAGTGTTAGCCCCAACCGTTGCCGAAATAAGCCTGTCTGCCCCATCCCATTTATATTTAGTTCCCCCCGTTATCTGGGTTAGATTACCCCGGTGGTCATAAGTATACTGTTTGGTGCCATCGCTAATTAGCTGGTCAAGTTCGTTATAAGTCCCAGTCATCACCGGGCTACCATTCACAGTTTGTTGGAGCCTGTTCCCGGTCTTGTCGTAGGTATAATTGGTGGTGGTAATAGTAGCCCCCAACTTGCGGGTTTCGGTTAGCAGCCGATTGCTACCGTCATATTGCCAGGTGTTGGAAATC
>JBBQZS010000071.1:0-29828 GCA_038207495.1 Chloroflexia bacterium | reverse complement strand
GTAGAAAGCTTCGTCTAAGCCGATTTGAAAATGCTCTTTTTTTGCGCATAAGTTTCACCAGTGCTTTTAGAAAATTTTAAACTCCTGCCCTTCAGTTTAGCACTTCTACCAGTACGACGCTATTGCACTAACGGTTTTTTTAGTTTTCGGTAATCAGTAATCAGTCTAAAGTTAAGGTGGAAAAATAACAGACATTTGACTTTTGAAAGTTTAAATATTAGCCTTGAAGGTCATATCATTTAAAGCAACTGGTGCTGTTCGTCGGTTAAATGCTGGGCCAGGTCGGGTCTGCCGTGAAATTGGGTGGGGGTATTTTGAAAGAGGGCAATCTTCCAGGTTGGGCCATGTTTGGTAGCGACGAGGGTTTGAATGGCGTTGACGGCAGGATTGAGGGTGGTCTGACCGGGCGGAATCATGCCCACTATGGCCCGAAGCAAGGCCACTTCCGGGGTTAGAAAGCGCACCTCCCGAACTTTTCCGATGTAAGGGGCGGTTACATGGTCGGCAAAGATTTGGGCCAGGGTTGACTCAATCTCCGCCGAACCGTTCATCTGACTGCCATCAAAACCCACCACCGTGCTATCTTCGGTGAAAAGAGCCGCAAAATCAGCCGTATTTCGCCTGTTCCAGCTATCTATTAAATTGCGATAGAGCGTCTCAATTTCTCTAGCTGCTGATGAATTTTGAGGTGATTTTGCTTGAGTTCCCATTAATTACTCCTGACTATTTGGAAAAACCACTGATTTACTCGAAAAAATGTACTGATTCCAGTCTAAACCAGCCAAATTACGGTGTCAAGCCATTTTGGTTGCTTGCCTTAGCGCGGTAGGCTATAATTGGCGAAACTGCCTAAATATCCTGCTAATAGGAGCAAGAAAAATGGAAAAAAAGGAACTCATTGCCGCCCTCAGCCAAATCTTTGAGGCGGATAGCGTTTTGCACGACCCGGTGGATTTGCTGTTGTATGAATATGACTTTTCGATAGATAGCCATCGCCCCGAAGCGGTGGTAATTCCGCGCACCACTGAGCAGATTTCCCGATTAATGGCTTTTTGTGAAAAGGAGCAAATTCCGGTTGTGCCACGCGGGGCAGGGACGGGCTTGAGTGGCGGTAGCATCCCGGTGCGGGGGGGCGTGGTAGTTTCGATGGCGCGTCTGAAAAAGCTAATTAAACATGATGTACCAAACCGCTACGCTCTGGTGCAGCCCGGCATGGTCAATTTTGACCTGAGTGCCGAGATTGCCAGCACCGGCTATTTCTTTGCACCTGACCCTGCCAGCCAGAAGGCCAGCACTATTGGCGGCAATCTGGCCCTGAACTCCGGCGGCCCCCATTGTCTGGCGCACGGCACAACAACCAATCATATTTTAGGCACAGAAATTGTGTTGGCGGGTGGCGAGGTAGTGCGGACTGGCAGCCCTGCACCTGACCGCCCCGGCTACGACCTGACGGGCTTTATCGTCGGTAGTGAAGGGACGCTGGGCATTGTCACCGAGGCTACGGTTAAGCTGATGAAAATACCAGAGGCGGTACAAACCTTCCTGGCTCTTTTTGAAACTATCGAAGCCGCCAGTGCCGCCGTTGCCGAAGTAATTGGGGCGGGAATTGTACCCGCCGCCCTGGAAATGCTCGACCAGGTTATGATACAAATGGTTGAAAATGCCATGCACGTTGGTTATCCTCCCGAAGCGGGTGCGGTACTGCTGATTGAGGTAGATGGTCTTTCCGAAAGTTTGGATGAACTAACCGAGGAAATTATCGCTATTTGCCGCCGCAACGGGGCTTTTGACGTAAAACATGCCACCAGCGAGGAAGAACGGGTCAATCTCTGGAAAGGCCGCAAGAGCGCGGCAGGTGCTTTGGGGCAGGTCGCGCCGAACTTCTACTTGCATGATGGGGTTGTGCCACGCTCCAAGCTGCCGGAGGTGATGCGGCGGGTGGGCGAAATTGGTCGCGAGTACAATTTGCCGATTGCCAATATTTTCCACGCCGGAGATGGCAACCTTCACCCTAACATTTTGTTTGATGCCCGCGAACCGGGGATTATGGATAGGGTGCTGGAGGCGGGTGAGAAGATTTTGCACCTGTGTGTTGAGGTGGGCGGCACCATTAGCGGCGAACACGGCATCGGCACTGAAAAGCAGGAATATATGTCCTGGATTTTCAGCGAGGATGATATGGAAACCATGCGTAAGGTGAAATCAGTTTTTAACCCCAGCGATGTAGTTAATCCGTGGAAGGTCTTCCCAACTAAACACTCCTGCGGAGAAATCAGCCTGAGAATGCGGATACTCAAGGCCAAGCCGGGCATGGAAGAAGCCTGGATTTAAGAAGTGCTGAGTGCCGAGTAAAAAGTCGAAAGTCGAAGGTCAAAAATCAAGAATTGAAGTCTTTGATTTATAAAAGGAAAGAACGATGAGCATAACGGACATTGATAACCTGGCCCAGGCTGGTGGGGAACAACTCGAAGCGGCGGCGGTGGATGGTATAACGCCCAAAGGGATTGCTTGCCCTGAAACCAACGAAGAAGTAGACCTGATTTTGCGGGAGGCTAACGCTACTGGACAAAAAGTTGCCCCACGCGGAGGTGGCACTAAAACCGGGCTGGGGAATCCTATTCAGGCTCTGGATGTGGTGGTCAGCACCTTGGGTCTGAACAAAATTCTGGAATATAGCCCGGCGGACTTGATGATAGGGGTACAGGCCGGGGTAACACTGGCTGATATTCAGGCCGAATTAGAAAAAAACGAGCAGTTTTTACCGATAGAATCAGCTCTGGCAAGTCGGGCGACGATTGGCGGTGCGATTGCCGCTAACACCAGTGGCCCGACCCGTTTGCAATATGGCCCAGCCCGTGACTGGTTGATTGGCACTCGTTTTGTGCTGGCTGACGGAACCCAGGCTCATAGCGGTGGCAGGGTGGTTAAAAACGTAGCAGGCTTTGATATGAATAAGATTTATATCGGGTCGCTTGGTTCGCTGGGCCTAATTGTGGATATGAACTTCAAGCTTCTCCCAATGCCTAAAACCAGTTCCACCCTGATTATAACTTTCTCCAATCCCTTGCAGGCTTCCGAGGCTGCCCTGAAAATTATTGATAGTGGGCTTTTCCCCATTTCCGAGACAGTGCTGGACGAACGGGGTGCGGCAGCTTTGGGATTACCAGCTAAATCTACCTTGCTAGTGGAGTTCCGCAATACCGCCCAGGCGGTGGAGCGACAATTACATGACAGTCGTAATCTGGTCAGGTCGTTTGGCGGGGCGGGATTTGAGCGTATCGCCGAGCGCGACAAACAGAAAGAACTCTGGACGAAAGTGACTGATTTCGCCTATCGCCCCGAACTACTTGCCAACCAAAGTTTTAGCCTCAAGGCTGGGATCTTGCCTACTCATAGCCCCGATTTTATTCGACAGGCGCAGTTATTGGGCGGGAAGAACGGTTTAGAGGTGGAGGTTTTGTCCCACGCCGGACACGGAATTCTCTATTTCACCGCTAAATACGAGGATGAGGATGCCGCCCTCAAAACTATTACCGATTTTACCCATAAAATTGAAACTAACGGTGGGTCGGTGACTGCCGAGCGATTGCCGCTATCCCTAAAACGACGCTTAAACGATGTCTGGGGTAACGCCTTGACCGAAGGTGAGCTTAAACTTATGCGGGGTATTCGGGAAAAGCTCGACCCTAACAGAACCCTGAACCCAGGGCGTTTCGTGGGCAAGATTTAATAGACCTAACCCCCTAGCCCCCTTGACTATAAAGGAAGGGGGAATTAATTACCTATTAGGAAGAAAATAAAAATGTCAGAGATAGAAATTAACCGGGTAAAGGTAAGCGAGGCAGTGAAACCCCTCGAACTAATTGGTTTTAAGCTAGGGGAAGCACCCAGCTATGACGATATGACCCGTTGTATCCATTGTGGTTTGTGCCTGAACTTCTGCCCGACTTATCGGGAGACGGGCCGCGAAACTGAGTCGCCGCGCGGTCGTCTTTACCTGATGCGGGGTTTTGCCGAAGGTAGCATTGATGGGCAGAGTGAGGCTCTTTTTGAGCATCTGGATAGCTGTTTGCAGTGTCGGGCTTGCGAAACAGCCTGCCCCAGCGGGGTAAAATATGGTCACTTGGTAGAACTGACCCTGGAAGAGATTACCAAACAGCGCGGCGAGGAAAAACGTAGCCGAGTAGAAAAATTCATTCGTTGGGTGGTATTCCGGCAGCTTTTCCCCAAGCCGGAGAATTTGCGGCGTTTTGCCCTTCTAACTCGACTTTATCAGCGCACTCCCTTGCAAGCAGTCACCCGCAAGTTAGGCATTTTACACTTGCCAATATTTAAGAAATTGGGCCTGGAGAGATTGGCGGTTCTGGAAGAGACCATGTTGCCCGCCATCAGCAACCCTTTGTTTGAGCCGCCCACCGGGGGCAAAGTTCCGGCAAAAACTGAGCAAAAATACCGAGTGGGGCTGTTTAGCGGCTGCGTGATGAGTATGGCCTTTGCCAAAGTAAACGAGGCTACGGTGCGCGTGCTGACCCGAAACTATTGTGAAGTGGTGGTGCCAGAGAGCCTGAACTGTTGTGGGGCTTTGAATGTCCACAACGGCGACCGCGAATATGGCAAGGAAATGGCTCGCCGCAATATTGATGTTTTTGAACAGGCCGAGAAAGAGCATGGCAAGTTTGACGCGATTATTATCAACGCGGCGGGCTGTGGGGCAATGCTCAAGGAATATGGCGAACTTCTCAAAAATGACTCCGATTATGCTGAACGCGCCAAAGAATTTGAGCATAAAGTGAAGGACATTTCTGAATTTCTGGGCGGGATTGATTTCAATCGCAATTTTGGCAAACTAAATAAAAAGATAACCTATCAGGATGCCTGTCATCTACTGCATGGGCAGAAAGTCCGGGTGCAGCCCCGCACCCTGCTCAAGGCTATTCCCGGTCTGGAATTTGTGGAGATGCGTGATAGTGACAAGTGCTGCGGTAGTGCCGGGATTTACAACGTTACCCAATATGATTTGAGTATGCAGATTCTCGACCACAAAATGGAATATGTGGCTAAAACCGGGGCGGGTTGTGTTGCCACCGCTAACCCCGGATGTCAGTTACAACTTCAATTGGGGGTCAAGCGGGCTGGCCTGAAGAACAGGCAGCGTGACCCGGTAGAGGTCGTCCATCTGGTGGAACTACTGGACGAAGCCTACTGCGCGGCTGAAAAACAATAGATTCTATCTGCTGAAGGGCTGGCGAATAATGGTTTTTAGTTTATCGGGAGCACTTCGGCGAGGGTCGCTCAAATAGATTTCGTGATGTTTTCCGCCTAAATTGCCGCCTTGCTCCCGAATATATTCGTGGATTTTCGCAATATTTGGCCCTTCGGCAGCGTAAGTGCCAATATGCATTAGCTGGGCGGCTAATCCTTCCTCGTAACATTCCAGCCGTACTTTTGCCAGATTACTCAAATCTTTCTTTTGACTAACTTCCTTAACTGCTTGTCGGAAATATTCGGCGGATACTATTTTCGGTTGCATTATCATCATTGTCCAGAGCCATTTTTCCTTGTGGTTAATATCAAATTCAGCCATATTTTCAACCCACCAGAGTCCTTCCAGGGGCGGTACGCCATAATCGGCTTTCCCGGCTTTTTTAAGAGTGAATTTCAGGGTATAGGCGAGACCATAAAGTGCTTCAATAGCTAATACATATTCGCTTGAGGTATTAGGGTCACCTTTTCCATCAATCATCAGGAAATTCATAGGTGGTACTTGAACAGTTGACACAATTTTAGTGGAGGGGTTATAAAGCTCCTTTAAATCTTTTTTAACATCTAAGGTGAACATGACAAACTCCTTTCAAGGGAAAAAGACGCTCCATGGGTTAGTAAAACAAATCTTATTATTTAATTATCACTTTTTGATTAAAAAGGGCCTGAATATAGGTAAATTTCTGGTACATAAAAGGGTAGACACTACGGTCTACCCCTAATTTCGGTATTCTTTAGATTAAAGGTCTATCCCTGCAAAATTCCCTCTAATCTTGCTCTTTCTTTCTCGATCCCGTTTTTTCTAAAGCACCATCACTCTCATCCTCAACCTTTGTATCTATGTAAGGTACTTTTTTGATAGCAGGTTTCATGGCTTGTTCAACGCTGCGGTTGATACCATACCACCAGGTATGGCGGGTTAGGGTGCTGCCACCCGTGAAGATAAACATCGTCCGCAGGAAAGTACGGGTTACAATAATCGCGCTGAAAAGACTTATAACAATACCCAGAGCCAGGGTAACGGCGAAACCCTTGATGACGCTTGTCCCGGTGAAATCGCCAAACCAGTAAAGAATTACACAGGTAATCAACCCCGACACGTTCGAGTCACGAATTGATAACCAGGCATTTTTGAAGCCTGCCTCAACCGCTCTTTCGATGCTCCGACCCAGGCGCAATTCTTCCTTCATACGGGCAAAAATCAGCACGTTAGCATCTACCGCAATCCCGATAGACAGAATAAACCCGGCAATACCAGCCAGGGTCAAAACTACCCCCATTATCTTGAAGATAGCAAAGGTAAGCAAGGCGTAGGCAATCAAGGCAAGGTCAGCCACCAGACCAGGCAAGCGGAAGTACAGCAGCATAAACAGGGCCACAATCCCCAATCCAACCGCTCCAGCTACATAGCTGCGGTCAATCGAGTCCTGGCCTAAAGTTGCCCCAATCTTGCGGCTCTGCAATACGTCCAGCTCAATTGGCAAAGCCCCGTATTTCAGATTGGTAACGATAGTGTCTACTTCTTTTTTACCAGCGTCGGTAATCCAGTTAGTATCGTTGGTAATTTCACCTGAGTCGCGGATAGCAGCCTGGATATTGGCATTGGAGATAATTTTCCCGTCTAGTACAATCGCCATACTCGACTGGATGTGGGTACTGGTAAACTGGAACATAGTGTCGGCAGGACCGGGTTTCAAACCAAAGCGCACAATAGCCGCGCCACTGGTCTGGTTAAAACCCTTATCAATTTTAGCGGGGTCAAGGTCGTTCCCGGTTACAATTGTCTGATACACCTTGCCATTAGCGGCGGGTGTAGCCGTTAGGGCAGGAGTAGCGGTTGCCGTACTTGCGGCAGTAGTCGTGGCGGCGGCAGTGGTAGTAGCTACAGCCGCAGTCGGGATAAAGGTTGGCACATCTTGATTTTTGGTTGAGCCGCAGTTACCGGGCACGGGCGAGTAGAGCGAACCAGTAGTACAGTAGGTGGTTAATACCGTCTGACCGTTCTGTAATTGGTCTTTACCGGAGTCAATAAATTCCAGCCGTCCAGTGCTACCGATAGCTTTTTTAATTTGCTCTTCGTCGGTAACGCCGGGAAGTTCTACCCCGATGCGGTTATCGCCGACCAACCGGATAACTGGCTCATTAGTTCCAAGTCCACTGACGCGCTTTTCGATAATTCCCCGCGCCCCTTGCATTTGGGCCAGAGTTACCCCTTGCTGCCGCGCCTGCAAAGTAATTTCGTAGCCACCCTGCAAATCCAGCCCTAGTTTGGTCTCCATTGGGATTTTCGCTCCCAGGAAAGTCTCGGTGCGATTACCGCCAAAGACTACCCAGGTTGAAGACAATACCAGAAACAGGATGCCCGCTAATGCTAATAAATTATTCCTACGCCGATGCAAAGTCTTACTCCTGAATTATTTCCGTTGATATTTTTGGTTTACCCCGAAACCGGGTTTTAGGCTAATGATTATAGTTTATGCCCGATAAGGTGTCAATTTTTTAGACTATTGACTATCCCGAAAAAAGCTATTAGAATTATTTCTAACGTTAAAAAATATTTTAATTTGAGAAAGAATTCTAATGGAAGAAGAACTACAGCCAGCCCCTCACATCTATATCAACAACCTTGAAAGCCTCCGAGTGGTTAGCGACTCGTTTCGGATGCAACTTTTGAGCCTGATGGGTGAGCCTTGCACCGTCAAAGATTTGGCAAAAAGTCTGGATATACCGCCCCACAAGCTTTATTACCATATCAACATGCTGGAGGAGCATGGCTTTATTCGGGTTACTAGCACTCGGATGGTTTCGGCTATTCTCGAAAAGTTCTACCAGATTACCGCTTACCAGTTTCGCACCAACCCGGAATTATTAGCTATAAAGAATCCTGATAAAGGGCTGGAGGGGCTGGATTTTTATTTGCAATCTATCCTTGACTCTACCAAAAACGATGTCAAAAAGAGTGCCGAAGCCGGATTGTTGGATTTCTCGCCGGACGCGCCCCGTTTAAGGCGGTTGCTTGCGATTCGGGGAATTCTGCGTTATTCCCCCGCCAAAGCTGAGGCGTTTTATGCCCGCCTTGAGGAAATATTGAAAGAGTTAAGCGCGGATGCTGAATCAACTGAGGATAGCGCGGCCTACGAATTTACCGCGCTCTTTTTTCCAACGGTAACAGAAATAGCAACTAGCCAGGAGCTGAAAAAGGATGAGTAACCCTGCTACTATTACCGAAACTCCCGCCGCGCTCAATATTAAGGGTGTTCTGCAAATTTCGAGTTTTCGTACTTTATGGCTGGCACGGGTTATCTCGGAATTTGGGGATAATCTAACTATTCTGGGTTTGTTGATTCTGGTTAATCGCTTGACGGGTTCAACCGCCGCTATTGCAACAATGACTATCGTTTTGCTAGTACCTAATATTGTTTTTGGGCTGGTGGCAGGGGTCTTTGTTGACCGTTTAAATCGCCAGAAAATTATGATAGTTTCGGATTTGGTGCGGGGATTATTTGTACTTGGTTTTATGGTGGTAGGGTCAGCTGACCAAATCTGGGTATTGTACTTGATTGGCCTCTTACAAGCCTCAATCGGTACATTTTTCTCACCGGCCCAAAACGCTTTGATACCAAATGTAGTGCCTGAACATGGCTTGATGGCGGCTAATTCCCTCACCCAGATAAGCAGCGTGATTTCGATAACGTTAGGGGGCGCGGCGGCAGGGGTTCTGGCTGGTACAACCGGATTAATCTGGCCGCTCTTTGCACTCGATTCTCTGACTTTTTTCCTTTCGGTTTTCCTGGTTAGCCGGGTAAAACTACCCTCTACTTCTTTTTCATCAAAAAGCGAAAATAGCCAGACCAGCAACTTTTTCCAGGAGTTAGGGATGGGCTTAAAGATAAACTACCAGAATCGGATTTTAAGGGGAACGTTAGTGGCGGCAGGGGTGGCCTTGCTCGGCATTGGGGCAGTGAGTGTGTTGAGTGTACCAATGCTGGTAAACGTTTTGAAAAGTTCAGAAACCTGGTTAGGGCCGATTCAAATTGCTGGTACTGCGGCAACGATTCTGAGTGGGTTTATGATTGGCTACTTTGTAAAACGGTTTAAACCTACTTTTTTGATTAGTGCCGGACTGGTAGTATTTGGGATAGCGGTAGCCATTTCCGGACTTGCCAACGCTCCCTGGCAACTTATTATTTTTCAGTTTGTAATTGGTTGGGTAGTTACGCCGATTAATGTTTCGATTGTCACCCTCAATCAGACGGCGGTTGAGGACAGTTTACGGGGAAGGGCAGGTTCTGCTCGCACCGTGATTGCTTCCGCCGCCCAACTGCTTTCAATGGCTTTTGCCGGGGTTTTTGGCGATTTGATAGGAGTGCGTCAGGTCTTTTTTATCGCAGCGGTTTTTATTGTGTTAGCGGGCTTTGCCTCGTCTCTCACCTTTCGAGTTCCTGCCTCCGAAAAGCAGGTTTGACAAGGCTGCTACTTTGCCCTTATAATATTACTTGCCTGAGAATCAGGTGTTGCGGGGGTAAAAGTCTCCTGTAATTCCTGGCGTAAAGTCGGGGAGAGGTGGCCGAGCGGTTTATGGCGGCTGTCTTGAAAACAGTTGAGGCGCAAGTCTCCGGGGGTTCGAATCCCTCCCTCTCCGCCTTTATCGCGTGGGAGCTAACCTGATTCTAATATGTGGGGAGGTGCCAGAGTGGTCGAACGGGGCCGCCTGCTAAGCGGTTAAGGACTAATCCTCCTTCGAGGGTTCGAATCCCTCCCTCTCCGCCATTTTAGGCATTTGGGAAACTGCCCACTCTCTACCGGATTTTCAGCTGTTGCGAAACGAACGACCTTCATCGAAACGGGATGAAGGTCTCTTCTTTTTATAGTTTTTGGTTATTTAGTGTGGTTCTATCAAGCCCTGAAAGATAGAGTTTATAAATCCAAAGGTGAGGTTACCTATGTTTTGTAGGAACATAACCTATTTTGGTTGGTTTTCAATCTTGCCCTGGAATGTCGGCTACATACCTGTATCTGGTATAAGAGGCTCTGCACTCACTTCACTATGACTAAATGTTTGCTGATTGGTACGCTCAATCAACATGACCAAGCCACAGTGAGGGTCAGGACAGGTAATTCGACTGTCGGTTTGCATCCAGTCGTGGGGATGTAAAGGGCGTTGTTTAGCGGGTAGCAAGGGAATAGCCGCTTGCAAAGCATAGAGGCAAAAACTTTGTCCATCGGGTAGGCTTAATTTGCCCCCTTTTAGTTCAAAGTATTGGCCTACTTGAATATCACAGGTGCAGTTGCCCCGGATTTGTTCAATTGAAACTTTTAAATCGTAAAGTTGAAAAGTGTCGCTATCCATCTAGCTTTATTTTCTAGCCCTTGAAGTAGGGCAATACTTTTTCGCCCAACAAGCGAATGCCGTCGCTAGAATCCAGGCCGTGTGGCGTGCCAAACTCGACTTTGCTAGCCCCGGCCTCGATTAACTTTTCGACCTGTCGAATTATATCCTGGGGATTTCCAGCAAAGGCAAAGCGTTCCAACAAATCATCCGAAATCTGCTGGCTGATATAATCATAATCGCCTCGCCCAGCGGCTTCTTGTATATCTTTTAGCCATTCTGGGTCTTCTAAAGTGGGGTCCAGGGCGGCTACCACTGGTAGATAAAGAGCCGCTTCCCGGCGCACTTTGGCGCGGGCGGCCTCCCGGTCATTGTCCACAACCGTAACCGCTCCCAGGCAGATGCCCACCGACCCGGCAGCCCGCCCTACTTTCAAACTACCTTCGTCTATCGAAGGCCGCAAATAACCGACCATTGTCGGGCTTGAAGAGCCACCGATTTTCACTTCCGCCGCCAGCTCCCCAGCAATTTTGGCGGTCAGCTTGCCCCAGGTGCCAATCATTATTGGAATGTCTGCCCGCAAAGGCTGGTAGTTCAGGGTAGTTCCCGCCTCGATTTTAAAGATTTGCCCCTGATAGGCTTCGGTTTTTCGGTTTAGAAGATGCTGCACCACCTCGGTGGTTTCACGCAAGGTTTGGGCCGAACGAGGAGTATCTACGCCCACTTTATCCAGCCAACTACCCCGCACCAGTCCCAGATAAGAGCGACCCTCACTGACCAAATCCAGCACGGCGGCTTGCCCGGCAATTTCTATGGGGTGGACAGTATAAGGATTCAGTGCGGCAGGGCCAACCTGTGCCCGTCGCAACCGTCGCGCCATTAATATCAAGGGGCCGAGGGCGGGTTGAAACATCAGGTCGTTGTAGACGCTGACAAAATCAAAGGCGTATTTGTCCACCAAATCAGCCAGGGCCTCGTATTGGGCGGGGGTTTTATCGCTCTGGAAAGCAATGCTAAATTTAAAGTCTGTGGTCATTTATTCCGCGCTATCAATATTTTTATTTTGGGATATTATAGCAGGCTTTCATAGCAAAATACCAGCACTACCGTTAGCAATTCTCTACTGTGGTTTGGTAAACCTGGAGGCAACGAAAATTGATAAATGAATGGGGTTTCTATCAGACAACTTTTAATCTTAGCGTTGGAAAACTGCTGGTACACCTAGCTCAAGCTCTGATAATTTGTCAGGGTCTAGCGGTTGCTCCACCAGATTGCGGATAACTTTGGCGGGCGAACCAACTGCCAGACAATGGTCGGGGACATCTTTAGTTACAACCGCCCCTGCTCCGATAATTGCCCCTTTACCGATCTTTACCCCGTCCAGAATTATACAGGCTGAACCAAGCCAGGCCCCGTCGCCGATTTCAATCCCTCTCGCTACAATCCCTTGGTCCATTACCGGGCGAGTGGTATCGCCATAGCGATGCTGAATGGCTAACACCTGTACAAGCGGGGCAAACAGCACCGCATCGCCAATTGTTACGCCGCCCTGCCCCCGGATGATACTAAATTCGCCAATGATACAGCGTTTGCCGATTTTGATTTTAGCGTTAGGCAAATCGCGGAAATTATAAACGTGCAACTCACTATGGTGCATCAGGAAAGTATCTTCGCCGATTTCAACCCCGCCGGGAGTGGCGTGGATGTAAACCCCATGATCAAGGTAAGCTCCTTTGCCCAGGCGCAGGTTGCGGGTACAGCGTAACCGAACTCCAGCTTCGATT
This sequence comes from Chloroflexia bacterium, assembly GCA_038207495.1. GTDB lineage: Bacteria > Chloroflexota > Chloroflexia > Chloroheliales > Chloroheliaceae > Chlorohelix. Next base: position 17,453 of record JBBQZS010000071.1, on the reverse strand, counting down.
GCTACCGTTCCTTCGATTTTCATGATGGCGCGGTAAAGTAAACTGCGCAGGGCTACCCCTGGCAGGCTTGGAATCCAGCTTGCAAGTGCCAAAACAGTTTCTTGTTTAATATAATCGGCTAGGGTTCCGCCGCCTTGCCCCTTGATGTAAAAATCCAGCTTTCCCATTGCCTAGTACGCTCCTCGGCTCTGTAAAACCGCCGGAATAGTCTGGAATAAAATTTGTAAATCTTTCCACAAACTATAGTTGCGGATGTAGCTCATGTCAAGGCGCACCCGGTCTTCATAAGCCAGGTCAGAGCGTCCGCTTACTTGCCACAGCCCGGTCAAGCCGGGTTTAACCGTAACCAGATTGGATTGCCAACGTCCGAACTTTATCATTTCCTGGTAGGTAATCATTCGGGGGCCAACCAGACTCATTTCGCCTCGCACCACGTTAAAAAGTTGGGGCAATTCGTCAATGCTGGTTTTGCGTAAAAACTGGCCTAGTTTAGTAATACGCGGGTCGTTTTTCAGCTTCCCGGTTTCTTGCAATTCTTCCAGTAATTCAGGATTGGCGGCTAATATTGCGTCGCCATCCGTCCGCATAGTGCGAAACTTGAAGGCATCAAAGGTTTTACCACCTTGCCCAATCACTCGCCGACGGTAAATTGCCGGCCCAGCTGAGTCACGTTTAACCATCAACAATAATGCTAGTAATATTGGCGAGAAGAGCGTTAAGATTCCTACCGCTCCCGCTATATCCAAAGCGCGTTTCATAACAGCGTTACCGCCAGTAATCCTTACTTTGCTCACCGTTACAAATGGCAGGCCGTTGATTTCCTGTACTTCCAGCCCGGTGGTCAAAATCTGATAAAGGCTAGGCGAAATCCGAATTTCGACATTGCTGGTAGTTAATTGCCGCACTACTTCCAGCAACTCATCGCCACTTAGGGCGGTACTGGCAATAATAACCTCATCTATCTGATTTTCTTCAGCTACACGGCGGACTTCGGAAACTAGTCCTAACCAGTGTCCCGGCCAGACCACCTTATTATCTCGCAGGGTTGGTTGCGCATGGCGATTTTTGCTACGGCGTTCACCCACAAAGCCAATGATTTGCATACCGGGAGAGTTACGCCCTTCCATCAACTGTTGGTAAACCTGGCAAGACTCGTCATTTGCCCCTACAATTAACACTCTGGTCAAGCCCACGCCTTTGGCCCGCAGTTTGTAAGAGACTCTCCGCACCGCGAAACGAGTGGTCGAAAGCACTGCAATACTCATCACCCAGACCATTAACAGCCAGGCGCGCGAGATGATAAGCTTTTCATCCAGAAAGAAACTGAGGCCTAACAGCAACATTATGGCGAAAGTACAGGCTTTGGTAATGCGCCGATATTCGGAAATACCACCGTGCAAAACCCGCAAGTCATACAACCGTAAGCCCCCGAATAGCACTAGCCAGAAGGGGATTATCAGGAATACTAAGGTGGAGTAGAAGCCTAGGGGGGAGCCTTCCGGCACATATAGAAAGCCGAAAATTTCAAACCGTAAATAAAACACGATTTCAAAAGTAGCAAATAACGCCAGGGTATCAATTAAAACTAATGCTGCCACAATCCAGGCGCGTTGCCGTTTGCGGGGGTGGGTTCGTGGCCCGGCTTTATGTAATGGTAGTAATGTTTCCTGATTTGTTTCGTATTGTAAGGCCATAATCTGCTGTACTCCCCTTTATTTTGTACTAGGAATAGATATAGATAATGAAGGATGTACGAGTTCTTTTTCTCCAACCTGTGGCTTCCCACTGGCTTTTAGCCAGAGTTGCTCCAACCGGTTGGCGGCTTTTTCCCATGTATAATTCATTGTTACAAAATCCCGACCCCGCTCACCTAATGCACTGGCATCTTTTGGGTTTTGCAATAAATCCACCACTTTCCCGGCAAAATCGCTAGGATGACCGGGGGCAACTAACTCCAGAGCTACACCGTTTTCGGCCTCAATACCACGCTTGATGTCCCCGGTAGCCACCACTGGGGTAGCACAAGCCATTGCTTCCAGCACTTTATTCTGTATTCCTACGCTATAGACCATTGGTGCAACCGCGACACTGGCTCGGCGCAAATAGTCGCGCAGGTCCGCCACTTGCCCGGTGACGTTGATGCCATGTTTGCCGGATATTTCCACTAAATCCTGGGGGGGGCGACTACCTACTATCCACAGGCGAGCGTTAGGTCGGGCAAAACGCACTAGTGGCCAGATATTTTTGATAAAGTAGCGGGCGGCAGCAGCATTGGCGTGATAACTCATTTTGCCGGAAAATACTACGGTGTCGGCCTCGCGCTGGTCGCCAGGGGTAAAATAAGAGGCGTTGACCCCGTTCGGTACGACCTCTACTGCACCCATTGGCAACCCGGCTAACTGTTCCAGGGCGGCGGCGTCCTCGCCACTGGTGGCACATACCGCCTTGTAATAACCCATTTTCAAGATGTCAGCTTCGTAACGGCGGGTCGGTTCAAGCTCCAGGCGGCTAACCAGGCGGTTCTTTAACGGGCCGTGTGCCAGGGTGCGTTCTACCAGTAGCGAAATGCAATCCACCGAGTCGAAAACAGCCGGGATCCCAAGTTTAGCTAGTTCTTGCCCAATATAGGCGATGCGGAAATGCTCAACGTGGGCTAAATCAAAACGTTTGGTCTTTACTAAACGGCGTAGTTCGGTGATTATGGCTGGACTATAACAGTAGCGGGCTTGCATTGGCAGGCGGCGGGGTAAGGCCATAAGGCTATGCAGGATAGCCTGTTTTTTTCCACAGGGAACTGCAACCACCTCAAGATTGGGCAATTCTACCTGTAATTTCCGGGCATCTTCCGCTTCTTCCTGGCTAAAAACCGGGGTTAAAACGGTAATTTGGTGTTGGCCCGTCATTACCTTGAGCAGATTATAAGGCCGTGCCCGTAATGCATTTGGGACGTAAGGGGTTATATATAGAATCCGCAACGGCATACCCACCTTTTCAAAAACGCTACTGGAAAGACCAAGAGTGGAGGAACACCTATTGCAATCTAGTAAGCCACTCTATAACTATATTGTAGGTTTTCAGTCTGAAAAGGGAGTGAAACTATTAATGGGTGGTATTAACATTTTGTAAGTAGGGAAGGGGTTCTCATTGGGTGGAAAGCTATCAGTTTTTATACCAAATCCAGATAAGTAGCGATTAAAGGTAAGGGTGGGTTTACCTGTTCCTCTTATACTCAGGGGAAACCCGCCCTTATATCGTCTGTTCTTTTAATAGCGGGTGCCGACAGCTGGCGGTAACTCATTCAGTTCCGTTAAATCAGCCGGGCTCAAGTGGATATTCGCCGCTCCCAGATTCTCTTCTAAATATTGCTGGCGTTTGGTGCCTGGTATTGGAATGACCTGTTCGCCCTGGGCTAATACCCAGGCCAGGGCTATCTGAGCTTTGGTCGCTCCTAACCTTTGCCCTATTTCCCCGATTTTGTCCACCAGATTCTGATTAGCTTTGATTGCTTCCTCCTGAAAACGGGGCATATTGGCCCTGAAATCACTCCGGTCTATTTGCTCCTGGCTCTGATATCGCCCGGTCAGAAAGCCTCGTCCGAGCGGTGAGAAGGGCAAAAAGGCAACCTGATGGGCTTTGCACCAGGGCAGTATTTCGTCTAGTACATCTCTAGTCCATAAAGATAGTTCGGATTGAAGGGTCGAGAAGGGATATACTTTATAAGCTCTTTCCAGAGTGGGCAAATCACATTCGGACAAACCGATAGCTCGAACCTTACCCTGTTTGACCAGTTCCGCCATTGCTCCCACGCTTTCCTCAATCGGTACTTCAGGGTCGGGGCGGTGTAACTGGTAAAGGTCAATTACCTCTACCCCCAATCTTTTCAGCGAGCTCTCACAGGCGGCCTGAATATAGGCTGGAGAGGCATTTCGCCCATACTGGTGGGTAGCAGGGTCAGTCACTACCAATCCACACTTGGTTGCCAGGATTACTTTGTCGCGGTGCTGTTTCAGGGCTCGTCCTACCAGGACTTCATTGGTAAACGGGCCGTAGGCATCGGCGGTATCAAACAGGGTGACTCCTAGTTCGATGGCTCGGTGGATTACCTGAATGGACTCATTCTCATCCCCGGCTCCATAAGCCCAACTCATTCCCATACAACCCAGCCCAATCGCTCCGACTTCCAGACCGCTATTGCCCAGGACTCTTGTTTGCATCTTGTCCGCTTTCGTTTATCTTTTATTGTTTTATAGCTGCGATTTTTATTGGAGGTGTTAGATTTTGACCTTCCGCCGGACACTTTTGAATTTGCCTGACTACCTCCATCCCGCTGACTACCTGACCAAACGCGGCAAAACCCTGTCCATCGGGGTTACGCTTGCCGCCAAAATCGAGTTCGGGCTGGTCATTTACACAAATGAAAAACTCAGAACAGGCACTATCGGGCGTAAGGCGGGCCATCGAAAGGGTACCATTCAGATGCTTTAAGCCTGTGAGGTTGGTGCGTTCCATCGGGATAGGTGGGTAGGGGGAATCGGCTTGCAGCAACCGGTTCATGCTCAATCCACCCTGTATAACCTCGATTTTAACGCTATCATTAGGCTGGTTATCCAGAGTAACGGTGCGGTAAAAACCTATATCCTTATACAGTCCCGACTCCACGTACCGCAAGAAATTAGCAACTGTTATAGGAGCTTTGTTAACTTCAAGCTCAATTTCGATTGTGCCAAACTCGGTGATGATTTCAACATGGGGAAGTTCGGTAGTTTGAGTGTCCATTAATCCTCTGACAATAATTTGACTAACCACCAAGACACCAGGCAAATATAAAGTTACTTGGCGACCTGGCGGTTCAATTTTTATTTTTACAAATGGGCAATATCGCCGTAGAGTTCGGGGCGGCGGTCACGGTAAAACTGCCAGGTATCCCGTACCTCTTTAACCAGGTCTAGGTCGAGGTCCGCCACCAGCAATTCTTCTTCCTTGTCGCTGGCCTTCGCTAGATAAGCACCGCGCGGGTTGACGAAATAGCTTGAGCCATAGTATTCCTGTGGACCGAACTCGGTTTCAACCCCCACCCGATTGTTCGTCCCTACGAAATAACCGTTGGCAATCGCATGACCGCGTTGCTCAACGTCCCACAGATGGTCGGATAACCCCCTGGCGGTGGCGGAAGGAATAAACACAATCTCAGCACCGTGCAGCCCCAGCATGCGCGCACCTTCGGGGAAATGGCGGTCATAGCAGATATAAATCCCGACCTTGGCGAACTGAGTCTGGAAAACCGGATAGCCCAGATTGCCGGGGCGGAAGTAATATTTCTCCCAGAAGCCGGGTAGGTTCGGCAGATGGGTCTTGCGATAGATGCCCAGCAGTCTGCCATCAGCATCAATCATGGCGGCGGTGTTGTAGTACAAACCAGTGCCAACCACCTCGTAAATTGGCACTACCAGGGCCATCCCATGCTCTTTGGCAAATTCGCACATCAGATTGATGGTCGGGCCGGGGATTGGCTCGGCCATATCATACCACTTGCGGTCTTGAATCTGGCAGAAATACGGCCCGTAGAAAATTTCTTGCAAACAGGCAATTTGGACGCCCTGTTTGGCGGCCTCCTCCAGATAGCCCATGTGTTTGTCAATCATCGCTTTTTTATCGCTAACGCCCGTTGTTTGAATCAGGGCGCATTTTACTATGTTCGGCATTTTTACCCTTTCTTGTCTCGGTTGTCGGTGGTCAGTTGTCGGTTGTCGGAAAATGGTTATTGGTTGTTATGTGTTGGTCGAAAGTTAAAAGTCGAAGGTCGAAAGTCTGGGATTTTCGGATAAGGGCGCGGAGACCACGCCCGTACCAAATTCTTGCTTCTTTATTCTGACTCCTGACTCCTGAATTCTGACTCCTTTAACTCGTTACTCGCATTCCTGGTCAGCGATGCCTAAAACCTCGTCAATGGCGCGTACCCCAAACATCATCTCGTCTTCGGTAATGTTCAGGGGCGGAGCGACGAACAGCATATTGTAGCGGCAGAAAACAAAAACACCACGAGCCATCAGAGCGTTCTTGATTTTCCCGGTCAGAGCCTGGTCTTTACCGTTCCAGGCGGGCATGCCTTCTTTGGTCTGGCGATTTTTAACTAGCTCTATCCCGCAGAACAGACCAAGACCGCGCACATCACCAATTGAAATGTGCCTGGTTTTGAGGGCTTGCAACTCTGCCAGTAACTTCCGACCCAAAACCGCGCTATTTTCAATCACACCCTCAGCCTCGTAAGCTTCGAGGGTAGCGACCCCCGCCGCACAGGCCAGCGGATGCCCGCTATAGGTCAAGCCACCCCAGAACATGCGCTCCTCAAAGAAATCCGAAAGCTTCTGGTTGATAATTGCCCCGCCCAACGGCACATACCCCGAATTTACCCCTTTGGCAAAGGTCATAATATCAGGAGTAACGCCGTAATGGTCGGCGGCAAACCACTTCCCGGTGCGCCCGAAGCCCGTCATTACCTCATCGAAAATCAGCAAAATACCGTGTTTGTCGCAGAGCTGCCGCAGATAAGGCAGATAATCGGGTGGCGGCACGAAAATCCCATTAGTGCCCGTCACGACCTCCACCAGAATCGCCGCTACATTATCCGCCCCCTCAAAGCCCAAAACATCCTCGATATTATGGGCGCATTGCATCGAGCAAACCTCACCACAACCCTTAAAAGTACAGCGATAGGCGTAGGGGTCTTGCACCCGTATTACGCCCGGTGTTCCCGGTTCGTTGGCCCACCGCCGATTATCGCCCGATAGCGACATCGCGGTAGTGGTCGCACCATGATAGGAGCGATAGCGGGTAATCACCTTGTGTCGCCCGGTGTAAACCCGCGCCATCTTGATTGCGTTTTCGTTGGCCTCGGCCCCACCGTTGGTAAAGAAGGTTTTGGTTAGGTCGCCAGGAGTTCGTTCCGCCAGCATCCGGCCCAGAGTGGCGCGGGCATCATTCTGAAAGTTCGGGCCGATATAGCACAATTTGTCGGCCTGCTCCTTGATAGCGGCGACCACTTTAGGATGCTGATGGCCCAGGTTGGAGTTAATCAACTGGCTGGAAAAATCCAGATAGCGTTTGCCATCGGTATCCCAGAACCAGGAGCCCGCCGCCTCGGTTATTACCAGAGGGTTGGTGTTAGCGGCTTTTTGTACCGACCAACTGACCATTACATGTTTTTGCGAATCTTCCTTGACCCGCTCGGCATTAACTGCTTTTACATCAATTGACATAATAAATAATCCTCCGTTGGTTTAAACCAGAGTGTAAGTTTTTCTCCGTACATATTTGCCATCGCCGGGTTTGCCCAGGAACAAACCTTTGTCCACAATCACATTGCCCCGACTTAGCACGGTGGTGGGAACGCCCTGCACTTCCCGGCCCTCGTAAGGGTTATAATCCACTTTCATATGCAAGGTTTTAACCCCCAGCGTCATTTTCCCGTTGGGGTCAAAAACTACCAGGTCGCCATCCGACCCAACCGCGATTGCGCCCTTTTTGGGATAAAGCCCCATCATCTTAGCCGGGTTGGTGCTGGTCAGTTCTACAAAGCGGTTCAGGCTGATTTTCCCCGTCCGCACCCCACCATCGTAAATCAGGCTCATGCGAGTTTCGATGCCGGGCGCACCGTTAGGAATCTTGCTAAAATCGTCCTTGCCCAGCTCCTTTTGCTCTTTCATACAGAAGGGGCAATGATCAGTCGAAATCACCTGTAAATCGTTGCCCGCCAGGCCCTTCCAGAGATGCTCCTGATGCCATTTTTCGCGCAGGGGGGGTGACATTACAAATTTTGCCCCCTCGAAGTCAGGCCTTTCATAATCCTCGTAATCCAGGAAAAGATATTGCGGGCAGGTCTCGGCGTGGGCGGGCAGACCCATATCGCGAGCCTCGCGCACCTGTTCCAGCGCATTGGCACTGCTAAGATGGACGATATAAACCGGCACTCCGGCAATTTCCGCCAGGGCAATGGCGCGGCGAGTGGCTTCACCCTCGGCCTCGCTGGGGCGGGTCAGGGCGTGGTATTTAGGAGCGGTTTTGCCTTCCGCCAGAGCCTTTTCAACTAATACATCAATTACCCCGCCGTTCTCGGCATGCATACATATCAAGCCACCATTGTCGGAGGTGCGTTGCATTGCCCTGAAAATTGAGGCATCATCCATCATAAACACGCCCGGATAGGCCATAAAAAGTTTAAAGCTGGTGACACCTTCGCGCCGGATTAGCTCATCCATCTCGCCCAGGATTTCATTGTTTAACTCGCGGATAATCATATGAAAGCCATAGTCAATCGCGGCTTTGCCCTCGGCGCGTTTGTGCCATTCTTCAAGGGCTGCGTGCAACGACCCACCAAAGCTCTGAATAGCAAAATCTACGATGCTGGTAGTACCGCCAAAGGCCGCCGCTATCGTGCCGCTTTCAAAATCGTCAGCACTGTTGGTACCGCCAAAGGGCATATCCAGGTGGGTATGCACATCTATTCCGCCCGGTATCACATATTTCCCGGTGGCATCTACCACCGTGTCGGCGGTTACAGAGGTGTCCAAATCTTTGCCGATTAAACTGATTGTGCCATCTTCGACCAGTATATCCGCCCCGTATATATCGCTGGCGGTAACGATTGTGCCACCCTTCACCAGTGTTTTCATCTGGATTAAAACCTCCTCGTCGGTTGTTGGTTGTCAGTTGTCGGTAAAAAATCTAATATCTAAAATCTAAGGTCAAAAGACATCAGGATTCGTAAATGTTCAGTAAGGTTGTCACCAAAAGTAATGGATGTAATAAACTTTATCACCCTGAGATTGCGAAGGGTCTTGTTGATAACGTTAAAATTATTCGTTTTCCCTCAGAATGACAGTCTACTTAGGTTTTCCAATTTTAGATTTTGGATTTTAGATTTTCCTTGCTCCTACGCCAGAATTCGTTCGGCCTCTGGTCGCCACATCGGGGGGACACGATAGACCTCGCTCTCTACCAGGGTAATGCAATCCTTGACCGGGCAGACGTGCAGACAGAGCGAGCAACCATCGCATTTTTCGGAACTAACAGTGTAGGTGGGACGAGAATTAGGGTCATCGCTGCCACTGTCCGCTGCTGCCGCCATCGCCACAATATTCAGAGTTTTATCAATCGCTTCCAGCCCCACCCCATCGTTACAGGCGATAAAACAGAGGTCGCATGAGATACATTTGGATTGGTCAATCGAGGCCACTTCCCGCCGCTTGAATTCCAGGCCGCTATGCTGCTTAACTTTGGGAACCGCCAGTCCGACCATATCCTCGATGGTCTTGAAACCCTTGCGATCCATATAATCGTTCAAGCCTTTGGTCAGGTTGTCAATGATGCGGAAGCCCCGCAACATAACGGCGGTGCAAACCTGAACCGCGCTGGCTCCTGACAGGAAATGCTCTATAGCGTCCTCAGCGTAATTGATGCCGCCCATTCCGAAAATCGGCAGACTGGTTTTATTCTTCAGGGTGCTGATGCAGCGCAGAGCGACGGGCTTAACCGCCGTCCCGCTATAGCCACCATAACAGGATTGACCATCTACATCGGGCATCGGGTCAATTTTTTCGATGTCCACGCCAATCATGCTGAGGATAGTATTAATTGTTGAAATACCGTCGGCCCCGCCTCTCTCGCAAGCCTGACCAATCAGGCCAATGTCAGTAACATTCGGGGTTAGCTTGGCAAAAACTGGCACTTTGGAATATTTCTTGACCCAGCCCGTAATCATCTCGGCCAGATCGGGATTCTGGCTCTGTTCACTGCCCATATGTTTTTCAGGCATACCATGCGGACAGCCGAAGTTCAGTTCAATGGCATCCGCCCCGGCATCTTGCACCGCCAGTACCAGTTGTCGCCAGCCATCTTCCTCTACGCTATGCATGAGGCTGGCAACTAGAGCGTGTTCAGGGAAGCGTTCTTTCAGGAAGCGAATATCGTTGAGCCAGGCTTCCACGGTACGGTCAGTAATTAACTCAATATTTTCAAAGCCGATAACGTTAGCCGCTCCCAGCCTTCCACCGCGCGGGGTTAAGCGTCCGAAGCGGTTGGTGACGTTTACAATCGGGTCAAGGCCAATGGTTTTTGTTACGGCTCCGCCCCAGCCCATTTCAAAAGCCCGCGCAATTTGTTTGCCATAGGTCGCAGGGGGTGCGCTTGCCAGAAAGAAGGGATTGGGGGCTTTCATTCCTTTGATATTAATAGATAAATCTGCCATCTATTTTCTCCTCGTACTACATCAGAACTTTGGTGACAAAATTAGTCAATAATGATATTGGGGATAATAACAGTAGAGTGAGTCAGAATCAATCCGGCAACCGATGCAAAATATCTGCCCAGTTGCCGGATTATCAGAAATTACTTTTTCATCAAAGCCATAGCTGCCGTCATAACGTCGTTGGTATAGGCGTTTGCCGCCGCTTTGCTAATGACGTTGAATTTCAGGGCGATGTCTGCCGTAGTCTTGAACTTGGCATCGTCAATAAAGCCAAATTTTTCGGGAGCCAGACCGTCCGGCGCAACCAGCTTGGCAACTTCCTTAATCATGCTCATTTGATGGGCCGCACTGGTGGTGGCTTTATCGGCTCGTTTCATCACCGCGTCCACTACGTACTGAGGTTCTTTGATAGCATCCTGCCAGCCTCTTTGGGAAGCCGCCAGGAACTTAGCCAGTACATCCTTCTTGGTTTTCAGGGTGTCTTCGGTGACAAAAACCATATCCTCCAGCATCCCGACCCCCTCGGTGGTGTAATTGATAACGTTCAGGTCTTCGGCCTTAACTCCGGCTTCCAATACCACGTTTAGTTCGTTGTAGGTCATCGCGCTGGCGGCATCCAACTGCCCGTTCAGGAAGGAGTCCATCTCGAAACCCTGCTTGATAACGGTCATGTCTTTGTTGTTATCAATCGAGTTATCCAGCTTGTATTTGTCCATCAAGGCCCGGAACTCAAACTCGTTCCCGCCCGTCCAGACTCCAACTTTTTTACCTTTGAGGTCAGTTACCGACTTGATGTTGGCGGATTTTTTGCTGATGAGCAACATCCCGCTAGACTGATAGAACTGCCCAATGTCAACCAATGGTTGACCCTTATCGCGGTTTGCCAGCAAGCTACCCACCCAGTCAATCCCAATGTCCGCCGCGCCGGTCAAAACCTTCTGGCTGGGCACTACGTCTGGCCCACCCGACAGGATTTCGACATCCAGGCCCATATCCTTGTAATAGCCCTTATCCGCCGCCACATAATACCCGGCAAACTGCGCCTGATGTAGCCACTTGAGCTGCAACTTAACTTTGGTCAAAGTCCCGGTTGCGGCGGCGGTGGTAGCTGCCGGAGCCTTAGTAGTAGCGGCACTGGCGGTAGTGGTAGCGGGGGCGGTGGTCGTAGTGGGGTCGCCACAGGCCACCAGCATTACGCCCAAAATGGCGACTAGCCATAGTAAACTCAGGCCGCGAAAGCTCTTGCGATGTGTCATGTAAATGCTCCTCCTTATTGTTACTATAACCAATTAACTACTTAATCTCTCCCAAAATCCTTCCCCTCTAAAGGTTTAGAAGGTGATGTAAATCTTCGTAAATTTATACCCGTTGAATGGTGGTTCGCGAATCGCTTCTACGAAAATCCAAGTACAGGACAACCACAAGGGTCGTCCCTACGAATTATTCTGGCCTTTTTCATCCTTCATCCTTTACGAGGGTGGTTGACATTGTCCCAAGGAACTAAAAATCGCTCCACCAGACTGACCAGTAGATACAAAGCCATACCCAACAGGGTGACGATAATAACGCCACACCAGGCCAAGGCAAAGTCGCCGCTCTGGATATTGTTGGCAATCAGCTTGCCGATACCGCCCGCCGAGTTAAAGAATTCGGCTACTACTGCCCCAATCATCGAAGCAGTAGTTCCCACTTTCAAAGCACTAAAGACATAAGGCAAACTGCTGGGCAAGCGCAATTTGAAAAATACCTGCCGACGATTTGCGGCGTAGGTATGCATCAAATCCAGGCTGTTATTATCCAGCGAGGTCAGCCCCTTGTAGGCACTAACTACCATCGGAGCAAAGGTCATCATCGTTACCACCGCAATCCGGGTGGGCTGGTCGAAGCCAAACCAGCGGCTCATAATTGGCACAAAGGCGATAATCGGGATGGCATTAGTTGTCACGGCGATAGGCATCAACCCGCGCCGCGCGAAATCAAACCAGACAAAGAACAATGCCATCAAAAAGCCTACCGCCGAACCAATCAACAGACCCAGCACCGCTTCCAGCAAGGTGTAGTTAGTGCCCAGCCATAAGTCCCGGCTGCGTTTCCCGGCAGAATCGATAATCTGGGTGGGCAGGGGCAGCTGGAAGGTTTTTATATTCAGGATGGCGTGAATGATTTCAAATTGCCACAAGGTTATCACCACCACCGCTGTTAAGAGGGGAGGCAGCACTATTTTCAGCCAGTGTACCAGCGACGAATTCCCCCCTATTATTTTTGTTTCTTGGGCTAGAGCCATCTATTTCTTTCTGAATTCAGGTTGCCAGGGAACCACCAGCCGCTCAATCACGCTCACCGCCAGGAAAAAGAGCATTCCTACTAAAGCGGTTTCGATAATCAAGGCCCAGAGTTTATCGCTGGCGGCATAGGAGTTATATTGCAATTTCAGAATTAGCACGCCTATCCCTGCGTTACCTCCCATCAGTTCGGCTACAATCGCCCCAATCAGGCTACCGGTAGAGGCGATTTTCAGGGCGTTAAAAAGATAGGGCAGCGAGGCGGGCATCCGTAACTTAGTATAAACCTCCCAGCGTTTGGCGGCATAGGTCTGCATCAGTTCCAGGCTGAGAGGGTTGACACTTTGCAAGCCCTTTAAGACGTTGACCGTCACCGGGAAGAAGGTAAGGTAAGCCGCCACCGTGATTTTCAGGAGGGTTTCCTCTTTGATAATGCCGTAGAGAATCGGAGCCAGGGCAATTACCGGAATCATCTGCGAAGCTACGATATAAATATAGAAACTCCTCGCCACCCACTGTGCCTGGGCCATCAACAAAGCCAGCCCATAACCGATGATTGCCCCAATCGCAAAACCGATAAAGGCGTTAAACAGGGTGACGCGAGCGGCCTCCAGAAAAATATCGGAATTGGCTAAAAACGCTGACAAAACCTTAGTAGGAGCAGGCAAAATGCTGGCTTGCTGGCGATAGACAAAAGTGCCTTCTTCCAGGCCATTTACCAGAAGCCCCGAAATTATTTCCCAGACCCCAATTATCAACCCCACGATTAACAGGGGCGGCCAGATTACTCGCCACCATCTTAAAAAAAGTTGAGGACTGAAGGTTGAGGGTGAAGTTGTGAGGGCTTGGGGGTCTCTTAGAGTCGCCATTACTCAACTTCCCTCAGATTATGGCGAATTTCGCTCACTAGCTCAAAGTAACGGGTTGATTCACGGGTTTCGGATACTCTGGGATAGGGCAGATCAATCGGCACGATTTTGGAAATCCGGCCCGGACGTGGCGACATCACTACCACCCTGGTCGAAAGGAATACCGCTTCAGGAATAGAGTGGGTCACGAAAATAATAGTGGTTTTGGTGTTGCGCCAGATATTGAGCAACTCGCCGTTAAGACGTTCGCGGGTCATTTCGTCCAATGCCCCAAATGGCTCATCCATCAGTAATATCGAGGGCTTAAAAGAAAGAGCGCGGGCAATCGAAACCCGTTGTTGCATTCCGCCTGAGAGTTGCCAGGGGTATTTGTGGTGGAAGTCACTCAAGCCGACCAGAGCTAGAAGTTCATCCGCCCGTTTTTCGCGCTCGGCTTTGGCGATACCCATAATTTCCAGGGGCATCTCGACATTTTTTAGCACACTACGCCAGTCATAAAGGGTAGGGGCCTGGGGCACAAAGCCATATTCGCGTCCCTGTCGGGCTAAGGTGGCAGGTTTGCCGCCGATGGTCAACGTGCCACTGGTGGGCTGCAATAAATCGGCAATCAGGCGTAAAAGGGTAGTTTTGCCACAGCCACTTGGCCCAATCAGCGATATAAACTCGCCTCGACCAATTTCCAGCGAAACATCCGAGAGAGCTAAGACGCTCTGGTTTTTATCCAGACCTGGATAACGCATCGTTACCTGGTCTATTTTTATGGCAATATTCTCTGATGATTTATCCGAGGAAGGTGCGGAGAGTTTGTTTTCAACTTTCTCAGGCAAAAAGGTTCCCTTTCAAGCTAATAGAAAATTAGTGGAAAGCCTAAATCACCAGCTATGACTGGTAAAAGTTCGATATTATCAAACGTCCAAGATTGAGCCCAGCAGAATATGCGTTTTGTATGATGTTACTATTTTAGCTAATACCGCTTAGAGGGCAATGGGTATCACGCCTAAAAGTTTGCCTGTCATTTTGGCTGTTTTGCACATAAAGTTTGAGCTAACAAAGCAAACTGCACAATTATTATAGTTTAGAAAACCTCAGATTTGCAATGGGTAATTCGATTTGGGTAAGTTTTACATCTAACGGTGTATGTGTTAAAATCCCCGATAGTTTGTGCAAGGCTGCACAGGAGGGGACGATGTTAATCCTAAAGCTCTCCTACTTTTTCGCATTTTCTGTCTTCCTTGACACTGCTGAACGATTGTCAGGAAATCTTAAAATTTGTATCAGCTAAAAATTTCAAAATGAAACTGGTAAGGACCTCTATTTAGGGTTGGGGAGGTCAGGCTGGTTTCGCTAATTCTTGGTTCTTACGAACTTGTAGGAGGATTACACACTATGTTTCCAGTGTGGCTCGCCATTATTTACGGTGCCGGAATTGTGGGCATAATTTTCGCGCTGCTGTTAGCTCGCCAGGTGCTGGCAAGTGACCGAGGCACACCCGAAATGCAGGATATTGCCAGCAAAATTTATGCGGGGGCAATGGCCTACCTGAAGCGGCAATATACTACAATTGCTTATCTGGCTGTTTTTGCGGCGGTAGCAATCGGGGTCTTGCTAGCGGTTTTAAAGACGCCCGAAGGTAGCACTATTTCCCCGATTGAGTTAGGCATTAAAACCTCAGTGGCCTTTTTGGTAGGGGCGATTTGCTCCGGTTTGTCTGGTTTTATCGGAATGTATATTGCGGTACAGGCAAACCTGCGAACCGCTGCCGCTGCTCGTCGGAGTCTGGCAGATGCCCTGACCACCTCTTTACGGGGCGGGGCGGTATCGGGCTTTCTGGTAGTCGCCCTGAGTCTTATGGGTGTTACTACTATTTTGCTGGCTTATGGCGGCTTGCAGTTCAACGACCTGAAATTTACCGATGCCAAGACCGCTACCGAAACCGTTAACAACGTACTATCCAGTATCGTTGGTTTTGGTTTTGGGGCCAGTTTCGTGGCCTTGTTTGCCCAGTTGGGCGGTGGTATCTACACCAAAGCGGCGGACGTAGGGGCTGACCTTGTTGGTAAGGTTGAGGCTGGTATCCCTGAAGACGACCCGCGCAATCCGGCGGTTATCGCCGACCTGGTGGGTGATAACGTAGGTGACTGCGCCGGACGTGGGGCTGACCTCTTTGAAAGTACCGCCGCCGAGAATATCGGGGCGATTATACTTGGGGCGGTCTTGTATAAACTAAGCCCTGACCACTCGGCAGCCTGGTTGATGTTCCCCCTGATTATGATGGCTTTTGGGATTGTAGCCTCGTTAATCGGCGTACTAATGGTACGACCCAGCAACAAGCCCCACGACCCCTTGACCGACCTGAACATTGGCTTCTATGTTACGGCTTTCCTTTGTATGGGGGCGGTGGTTGGTGGTTCTTTCTGGATGTTGGGCGGTAATGGCTATGCGGACGCTGGTTGGAAATTTGCGCTTTGCGGGGTAATCGGGATTTTGACCAGTTTTGCCTTTGTACTATTTACCCAATATTACACGGCGGGTAGCTGGCGGCCTGTGCGGGAAATCGCCGAGGCTTCCAAGACTGGCCCAGCTACGGTGGTTATCGCGGGTACGGCGGTTGGTTTTGAGACTACCGCCCCTAGCACGCTGGTGATTGGGGGGGCCTTGCTCAGTTCTTACTTCCTGGGGAATTCTATTACCGGGTTGCCCCTGGGTGGTATTTTCGGTACGGCGGTGGCGACGGTCGGTATGCTTATGACGGCGGCCTACATCCTGGCGATGGATACTTTCGGCCCGATTACCGACAACGCGGGTGGTATTACCGAAATGAGTAACTCGCCCCAGGAAGTCCGCGATGTAACCGATGCCCTGGACGCAGTGGGTAACACTACCAAAGCTCTGACCAAAGGTTATGCCGTTGGTTCGGCGGCTTTGGCGGCTTTCTTGCTATTCTCGGCTTACCTGGAAGCGGCCAAGTTGGTCAAAGACCCTAAAGCCTTAGTGCCTGAGCCGTTAGTAAATCTGGCTGACCCGGTAGTATTCGTGGGTGGCTTTATCGGGGCGGCGTTGGTCTTCCTGTTTAGCTCGATGACGGTGCGAGCGGTAGGTAAAGCGGCGGGTGGTATGATTGAGGAAGTGCGCCGCCAGTTCCGCGAGGACCCCGGTATTATGGCGGGGACTAGCCAGCCGGATTACGCCCGTTGTGTAGACATCAGTACCCGCAGTGCGCTTCGAGCGATGGTTATGCCCGGACTACTGGCGGTAGGTACGCCAGTGGCGGTTGGTCTGCTGTTGCGGGCGCAAGGGGCTGCCGGGATGTTGATGATTGGCACTATCACCGGGGTGTTGATGGCTAACTACCTTAACAACGCCGGCGGAGCCTGGGATAACGCCAAGAAGTATATCGAGGCGGGTAATCTGAAGGATGAAAAGGGCAACGTTTTACGCAAGAAAAGCGATGCTCACGCGGCGGCGGTGGTGGGAGATACCGTCGGCGACCCCTTTAAAGATACCAGTGGCCCTTCACTTCATGTGTTAATCAAGTTGTTGGCGACTATTACGCTGGTGCTGGTGCCGTTGTTCGTCTAAGCTGTGATACCCCATTGCCGAACTCATTTTTTAGGTAAGTCAGTTGCGAAATTGGTAGAACCTTAATTTCAGAATTCGGCAATGGTATCAACTGCTGTTCTTACCCATTTATCAGGTTATCCCATCGGGTTTGCTGAGTGGTAAAATGAAGTTCTGTTACCGCCTGATTTAGATACTGAAGCTTATACTTAGCTGCCTGAATTTCGCTGGGAAAATTACTGCCAGTTATTACCACTGCAATTAGAGTTTTATATGACTCTTTAACTGCAAGCCCTAACGTATATATTCTGTCATTTTGTTCCTTCATCACATCTACTTGAATAGGCTGTAATATTAATATTACCTTGATTGCTAGTCAATGTTAGAAAATAAAACAGCCAACAGACTAGCCAGAACCTTTAACTCAAAGCCCGGATTAGTACGAGCATAGAGCCGTTCCACTCCCATCCGTTCCAATTGGCTGTTGACGCTCTCCACCGC
>JBBQZS010000070.1:0-31586 GCA_038207495.1 Chloroflexia bacterium | reverse complement strand
CTGTTTCAAATTGGATTGGGAAGAGCAACAGGCGGTATGTCCCCAAGGAAAAGTCAGCCATAAATGGCAAGTTAATACTGACCACAAGGGCCAAGAGTATGTTTACATTGCTTTTGCCAAACAGGATTGCCAGCCCTGTGCAGTGCGGGAGGAGTGTACCAGGCAGGTAAAAATCGGGCGAATAATTCGGTTACGACCTAAAGTCGAACACCAGGTGTTAGAGCAAGCCCGCCAAAAGTCATCCAAGAGTTTATTGGATTTGAGGGCGGGGATCGAAGGCACTTTGTCGCAAGGGGTAAGAGTTTTTGAGTTAAGGCGTTGCCGTTACTTGGGTTTAGCCAAAACCCATTTACAGCACCTGATTACGGCGGTAGCCATTAATCTGGTGCACTTATACTATTGGTGGGAAGAATTCCCCAGAGCTACAAGCAGGGTTAGTCGCCTTAAAGCACTCAAACCTATCGCTCTGGGGCTTTGTTAATCGCTGGTCTAGTTCGCCAACGGTATCATGGCTGACTGTCTTTTTTTACAGGATTGAGCCCTTTATATTGTGGTTAGCTCTTTTACTAATCGACTAAAGCATTGATTGAACCAGACTGGTTGTTGTATTGCTCCGAAAACTGCTCCAATATTCAATAACCTCTTTGGCCTGTTCTGCCATCTCATTAGTTTCAGTTTTGGCTTTAAGCCGGTTAAATGGGGTTATGGTCCTTTCGTTAAAAGATTTCAGGTTGTGAGTTTTATTCACATAAAAATTTGTTGCCCGAAATTCTACAAAACCAAACTTTCATATCCACACACTTACCCCAGGCTAGGGTAAACGTTCGATTTTAACAGGTTGTTAACAACTTGTTAAATTGCATCCGTTCTGGTATGTTATTGTTAACAATTTGCCAGGCAGATAGCGAAACCCCTGCCCAAACAAGGTATTTATGAAACTAGAGTTACTTGATAAGTGTCAATAAACAAGTGACTTTAGGATTAGGATCTACTACTCTAGAAAAAAGCAGAGCTGAAAAATTGATTTAGCTAATCAGATGGAGACAAACTTTGGCGGTCGCGACTCCCACAAAATTAACAACCTCGGGGAATGGAGCGGGGGTGTTCCGCAATAACCCGCTACGTACCCAGGTTATGGTGGTAATCTGGGTATTGGTAGCATTGGCGGTTATCGCATTCCTGGCAGCAATCAGCACCACTAACGCCCGGATTCAAACCTTCCAGAAAATTGCGGCGGTGGCCGTCCCGAGCATTAACGCCACCAACGACGCTATTCAGCTTCTATCAGGTGAGGTTTCCAACACCGCCGAGTATATCCTGGCGGGTCAGGGTAAAGCCAGTGCCGGGTTAGATAGCGCAACCTCAGCGAACGACCCTACTGCCCAGAAACAAGCAATCTTGAAAAAAATCGAAACCCAAAGGGCGGCTTATGACCGAGCTTTGCAGGAAGGTTATACTGCCCTGATCGGGCCGGATTTTACAGCCCAACCTGATTCTCAAACCGCCCTGAATTACATAAGTAGTCGTAATGCCCGCTTGCATGATGCGCTAGCCCAGGCGCGAGGTTTGTCGGATAAGGCCAAAACCCCCGAGGATATTCAAACGGCTATTCAAGCCTACCTTAATGGACAGAACGACCACTATCAACCAGTCATTTCCAGCCTCTATTATTTGCGTAGTGTAAATATCTTCTTATTGGAAGATGCCGAGAAAGACGCTACCAGCGCGGCAGCATTCCAACAAAACCTGGCAGCGGTAGCGATGGTTATTTTTGTGCTGGCTTTGCTGGGGGCTAATATCTGGCTCACACTAAGAGTGAAACGGATTTTGTTGCCGTTAGTAAATGTGGCCCTGGTGGCTGTGGCAGTCTATTCCTTCTTTTTGTTTTCGGTTTTCAGCACTTCTGCCAACGACCTGGCAAAAGTAGTGGATAGTTATAATCGAACCTCCTTGAGCAGTGATGCCAACCTTTTTATTACTGACGCAGTAGCCGACCAGGTACAGTTGGTCATTAGCAATGACCCGATTTACAAGGAAGACCTTAAAAAGAAACAGGAGTTATTGCTGGCGACCCGCAACGATAAAAACGAGCTAGTAACTGACCCCACTTTACTAACAGAATGCCCCGCCACCAGCACCGCCCGGAGTAGTTACAAGCCTGAAGGGGTAATGGGGGATATCTGCCGTAATATCTCGCAACCTGCCGAGCTTACGGCCTATACCCAATTCCTGGGAGGTTACAAAAGCTGGCTGGCAACCAATACAAGTTTCGATAATTTAGTAAAAATTAATAAGTCCGATGAGGCGCTGGCGTTAAGGGCAGGGGACGGTGCGAAAGCCTACAAGCAGATGTCAGGTGCCCTAACCAATCTGCGCGACCTGAGCAAAGCTGAGTACAAAACCAAGAGCCAGAGCGGCACTGATAGCCTGAATCTGGCGAATACCCTGGCCTGGGTTATATATCCGTTGGCCTTGTTATTGGCGGGGCTTGGTCTGTTCCTGTGGCGAAGGGAGTTTTAGGAAATTTATGAAGAATAGAAATCAAACTAAGAAAACCTGGCACTCAGTGCTCAGTGCTCAGTCTTTAATATTGGTGGTGTTGGCAAATCTATTATTAGCGGCTTGTGGCAGCCCTGAAGCAACGATTCCGGCGGCGGCTACCGATATTCGGGAGGAAAGTGCTTCACTAGCCTTGAATCAGGCGGGTGGTACTATCCGAATATATTCGAGTCTGCCCCTGACTGGTAGCAGTAAAGACCAGAGCCAAACGCTGGTGAACGCAATGCAAATGGCCCTGGAGGATTTTGGCGGAGCTGATAAAACTGTTGGTGGGTTCAAAATTGATTATGTGAGCCTGGACGACGCTACTGCTAAGGCTGGACAGTGGGATGCTGAACAGGAACGAACCAACGCAAATAAAGCTGTAGCTGATCCAGATGCAATGGTCTATCTGGGAACATTCAACAGCGGTGCGGCTAAAGAGTCTATCCCGATTTTGAATCAAGCGACTATGGCGATGATTAGTCCCGCCAATACTTATCCCGGCCTGACCAAAGCGGTAGATGGTGTGACCGATACTAATGAACCAAAAAAGTATTACCCAACTGCCACCCGCAACTACTTCCGGGTAGTCTCCAGCGATGATCTCCAAGGTCCCGCAATGGTAGCCTACGCTGCCACAGTAACGAAAGCCAGCCGCTTCTTCCTGATTAATGACGGGCAGACCTATGGCAAGGGTTTGGCAGACGCAATTAACCGCGAGGCCAAACGGCGGAATCTAAACGTAGTGGGGAGTGCCACTATCCAGGGGCGGGAATCCAATTACCGCGACCTAGCCCGCCAGGTACGAGCGGCTAACCCTGATTTTATTTTCTTCGGGGGGATTGCCCAGCAACAACCGGGTAAACTTTTAGCGGATATTCGAGCAAGTGGGGTGCGTGCTCCCTTTATGGGGGGTGATGGTATTAATAATCCGGCTTTTGTGAAGGAAGCGGGAGTAGCCGGAGAGGGGGCTTTTAGTTCTATCGCGGGGTTGCCCGATAATCAGCTTCCCGCCAAAGGTCAGGATTTCCTGAAACGTTATCGCGCCCGCTTTGGTACACCGACCAACTATACAATTTATGGCTACGAGGCAATGGCAGTAGCCCTAAATGCTATTAAATCCGCGGCAAAGAAAGACCGCAAAGCTATTCTGGACGCTGTTGCCAAAACCAAGGATTATGATGGCCTGGTGGGGAAGTGGAGTTTTGATGCCAATGGTGATACGACCCTGACCGATTTCGCCATCTACCAGATTGCGGATGGAGTATTAGCCTACCGACAGCAAAGCCAGCCAGGGAAATAGCGAAAGGACTCTAAGGCAACTTAATCCCACTAACCTTTAGGGCAGATATTAATCACCTTTTGTAAGAAACATCCACTAATTACACCATGGAACAGAATGCGTGTAATAATCTACCACAAGCCATTTTAAACCATTGTGAAAGGATTTTTATATTCTTTCAAACACCGAATAGGAATGAGATTTTGAGATTTTGTAGGCAAATAAGACTAAATAAAGGGGCAAAACACCTAAAACAACTTCATAACCAGCCTAATTTTAACCTTGTGGTAAAATTATTACACCCATCCTGTTTCAGGGTGTAACTGGTCTCGTCTCACCTATTACTACACTTTCCTTTCATTTGTCCAACGCAATTGAGATGATATCTGGCAGCTAAATAGTTACGAAATTTTACAAGACAGGTTCTAAATCCAATTTTAATCGTAAATGGTTTTTGCCCCAATTACACATTGCTTTGATGATTGGTTCCAGACTGCTTCCATATTCACTAAAACTGTATTCCACTTTTGGTGGAACACCCGGATACTCGGTCCGGGTAATCAGCTTATCCCGCTCCAATTCCCTTAATTGTTGAATTAGCATTTTCTCAGTTATTTTTGGCATTAATCGCTTTAATTCCCCGTAACGCCGAGTCTGCTGGGCTAGATGCCACAGGATTAGTATTTTCCATTTACCACCGAGGGTAGCCAATGCTGCTTCTACCCCGGCTACTTCCGGCGTCTCAAATTGTTCCATTTTCCGCTCGCTCTTTCTCTACTTTGTTTCGGATTACTTACTTTTTAGTAGGTACTTGTCATAAAGTTAGTAGGATTTTACAATATACTTTGCGACCATGCAAGCCACAATCTGGTTTACCGGGAATGCTTTTAGGCTGCAAGAGTAGGAGTTATATTTCAGACTCAGTGGCGGGGTATTTGCCGCTTTTAACCAGACAAATGTTCCAGGCAAAAAGGGTTAGGCCGTAAGCGGCGGGGAATGTATCCCTTAGCGATTCAATTTTATGAAAGGACTGATTAATTATATGACAGCTTTGCAAGGTAAAGTAGCTCTCGTAACAGGTGCCTCACGAGGGATTGGGCGGGCTATTGCGGAGAAGTTAGCCCAGGAAGGAGCAACAGTGGTTGTCAACTACAACCAAAATGCGAATAAGGCGCAGGAGGTGTTAGCCACTATCAAGGCAAACGGTGGTCAGGCAATAACTCTACAGGCTGATGTAACCATACCCCAGCAAATCCAAACTATGTTTGAACAAGTCCAACAGCAGTTGGGCCAGCTGGATATTGTAGTGAGCAATGCCGGAGGAGCCTTTAGTTTCAAACCGTTAGCTCAAACTAGTGAAGAGGAATTTGATCAGACTTTTGCCCTCAACACCAGAGGTCCATTTTTTGTACTCCAACAAGCTGTTCGCCACCTCGTTGATGGTGGGCGGATTGTAGTTATTTCCACTGCTGGTACTGCCGCTCCAGGTGCTAATGCGGCAGCTTACGTGGGTAGTAAAGCCGCTCTGGAACAGTTTGCCTATGCTCTAGCTAAAGAATTAGGTACACGCCAGATAACCGTCAATGTGGTATCTGCCGGGGTAACCCAAACCGATGGACTGGTGGCACCGGTAGAAATGGTGCAAGGTTTGATCGCCGCAACTCCTCTTGGAAGATTGGGGCAACCGGCTGATATTGCCGAAGTTGTTAGTTTTGTAGCCAGCGAGAAGGGCAGATGGTTAACCGGCCAAAATATTCGGGCTACTGGTGGGCTGGTTTAGAGGTTAAGATAAAAATAATAGTCGCCTGGGGTACATCTCAGGCGAACGTTGAGACTAAAGAAAGAAGAGCAAATAAATGAGCCAAACTCTAAACGACAAAATACCGGGATTATTTGTATCACACGGTACTTTTTTTGAAGCCTTGCACCTTAATCCCACCACCCAATTTTTTCAAAGTTTTCCTGACCAGTTTCTTATTAATAACAAACCGGAGGGGGTGGTAGTAATTTCTGCCCACTGGGAAACTGAGGTTGTGAAAGTAACTGGCAGCTCACGTTTGAAACCACTTAAAGAGGGGTTTGAAGTGGAATTTTACCGACCAAAATACGAACCAGCCGGTTCACCTGTGCTGGCTGAACGAGTAGTTACGCTTTTACGGGGAGCGGGGTTAAAAGTAGCGATTGATACTGAGCGCGGTCTTGACCATGGTGCAATTATTCCATTACGCTGGATGTTTGGCAAAACCGAGATTCCAATAGTGCAGCTATCGTTACAACAAAAACTAGACCCAAGGTACCATTATGAGTTGGGACAAATTCTAGCTCAATTGCAACATGAAAATGTCTTGCTTCTAGGGAGTGGGGGAAGCGTACATAATACAGCTCAAATACAGCGGTTTGGTGGTTACGATTTACCCCCGGATGAATGGGCGCGGCAGTTTGATGAAATTCTTAGTCAGATAATAGTAAGCAAAGCAGGGACAGAACGTCAGAATAAACTCTTTGAATTATATAATACCCCTCTTTTTAAGCAGGCACACCCTCGGTCAGAGCATTTTATACCGCTAATTGTGCTGGCAGGAAGTGCTGGAAATGAACCAGGCTATAAAGTTCACGAAAGTTTTCAATGGAAAAATCTTTCGATGAGTGCTTTTCTTTTTACCGACTGAGATCTAGCAGCCCTGATTTGGTATGTAGAGGTATAATAGGGAGGTACAGGAACCATAATTTAAGGGCTATTCAGGCCTGTAGTGAATACATACATGATTCGGGTTGAAACTGTCCCAAAACATCACCATTGAACACCAATGAGTTTTTCGTTGAGGTTTGACAGTTCATTACCATTTTCCCAAAATACCAATTATTCACTTTAGCTCTCTGGAAACTTTTCTAACTATCCGCCTCGCAAGCTAAATTACTCACAGGTAAACCCTTCAATATAGTCCAGGGTAGCCAAAACTCATGTCGTAAAAAGGAGAAATAGATGGATAAGAGTTTTAATGGGATTAATCGGCGCCATTTTCTAAATGGTGCAGGTAGCCTGGCAGCCCTAACCCTGGTAGGCACAACCCCCCAATTTTCAGCTAAAAACAAAGATTGGTTTAAGCCCCAAAATCGCGTGCTGTCTAAAGCCAAGCCGGAGGAGGTTGGAATGTCTTCCGCCCAACTGGAAGATATCAATGCCAGACTTAAAGAAAGGGTTGATCGGGGTCTTATCCCTGGCTACAGTGCCCTGGTAGCTCGGCATGGTAAAGTTGTGCTGCAAACGGCTATGGAACACATCAAACTAGGGCGTGTATGCAAAGCTTAAAGCCAGAGAAGGATAGAGCCAATCTGCCACATCGCCAAATAATTCTCAGCTCGTTTCTCATAACGGGTAGCTAAACGCCTAAATTGCTTGAGCCGATTGATCAGCCGTTCTACTCGGTTACGCTGACGATAGATCTCGCGGTCAAAATGGTCTGGCTTACGTTCATTACGCCGCCGAGGGATGGTTATTTTTATCCTTAGCCGCTTTAAGTAGCTTCGGATAGGCTGACCAGTATAACCTTTATCGCCAACTATCCGCCCTGGTCGTACTCTTGGTCGCCCCCGCCCCACTCGTTTTAGCTTGGGGCTAGAAAGTAGCTCCTGGAAAACAGTGGCTTCGTGTTGTTGACCAGGGGTAAGCACTATGATTAAGGGTTTACCCTGACCCTCGGCTCTTAGATAGACTTTGGTACTGAAGCCACCTTGACTTCGCCCTAAAGCTTGGGAGTTAGGCGGGTCGCTTTTCCTGGCACCCGCCGCATGCTGGTGGGCTCGAATGACCGTGCCATCAACATAATTCAGCTGCCAATCGAGTTGGCCTTGGGCATCGGCCTCTTGTTGGATTAGGGTCAAGATGTTTTGCCAAATGCCCGCTTTACGCCAGCGAGAAAAGAGACTGGCGACGGTTGACCATTTGCCATAACGTTCAGGTAAATCACGCCAAGGGGCTCCGGTGCGTAAAATCCACAGAATTCCATTGATAATGGTTCGATGGTCAAGGTTTGGTCGCCCAGTTTTTGGTTTTTGAAGTGGAAGGTAGGGTTCTAACCCCGCCCACTGTCCGTTTGTTAAGTTTCCTCTATTCATTGTAGAGGATCTACTCTTTTATAGCCTTTTTAGTTTGCATACACGTCCTAGAGCAATTGGGTTAAATATCCAGGAGGGAAGCCGCAGCTTGATCAATCATAAGTAGAGCTGAAAGATGCTCACGTAAGATTGATGCGGGGCAAAGTGCTGTTATCGGGCCGCTCAAGCTATCAAAAACAGCCTGGGCTTTAGTAGGACCAGGTACAACACAGATAATAGTTTTGGCCGCAAAAATGGTTGGAATAGTGACAGTAAGGGCCTGACGAGGCACGAAGTCCAACTCAGAGAAACAACCATCGTGAACCTGTTGAACTCGAGAAGTTATGTCCAGGTCTACAACGCGAACCATTTGCTGGTCAGAAAAGTTGGTCAGAGGAGGGTCGTTAAAAGCAATGTGACCATTTTCACCAATTCCAATACAAGCCAGGTCCAAACCGGTATTTTCCAACAAACTAGCGTATCGTGTTGCCTCTCCTTCTGGATCAGTAGTATCCCCGTGCAAGTAATTGACCTTTCCCGGTTTAACTAGATTAAATAAATGTTTCTTTAAGTAAGTCTGAAATGATTGAGGCGCATCACTAGACAAACCAAGATATTCATCCAGATGAAAAGCACTTAGGTTAGGCCAGTCGATATTATTAGCCGAGGCTAGATTAGCTAAAAATTCATTTTGAGACGGAGCGGCGGCAAAGATAACACTGGCTTTTCCTTTTTGGGTTAGGACCTGCTGTAAGGTGGTAGCGGCGTGATTAGCGGCAGCCTGACCGAGTGCCAGGCGGTCTTTATAGATTTCTACTTTTAGGTTCCCCACTTTAAAGGTTTTCTCAGGGTTAAAATTGAACTCAAGCCAATTTTTAGACATATTGACCGATTCCTCCCATTCAATTATGCAACTTTTTACATTACTCAAGGCCTTGACAAATTTCAAAACAATTATATACTAAGTTTAGGTACTGAACAAACTTCCCATCAATCTTAAACCATTATTTAATTCGCAAGAAGCGGTTCAATAAAATAGGCAAATAAAATACTGATTTTCAACCTATCAGGTTGCTTTTTAGGCTTGAACCAATGTTGCGATTTCAACGCTAATTTGCGGTTTATTTATTATGTCCAAAATTAGGTTTAGATATTAAACAAAGTTTTGAATTACGAACAAGATACTAATCAAAAAAATTCTAGCACTATCCAACGCCAGGTTAACCAGGCCAAAATTTTACGAACGCTGCGAACCCTCCAACCAATTGCCAGGGTAGACCTGGCCCGTGAAACCGGCCTGAGCAAGGCAACTGTTTCCAGCATTGTGGATGAATTAGTATTGGAGTCATTGGTCGAAGAAATCGGGGCCACTACTTCCAGGGGAGGTCGCCGTCGAATTCTCTTGCGAGTAAGACCTGGTAGGGAAGGTCGTTGTGCTATCGGGTTCGAGCTTTCGCGGAATAACCTGATCGGGATTCTAGTTGACCTTGAAGGTAGGGTGATTGCCACCCACCGAGACTTGTTGCCAGCAGGCTATCTGAACCCGGCTTCATTAGTAGAATTAATTCAACAGCAGGTACAGCATTTGATAACACCCCAGGACTCAACCAACCGGGGTCTGGTTGGAGTAGGTCTGGGAATACCTGGTCTGGTTGATCCAAATACTGGTAGAGTGCTGGTAGCGGTTCAATTTGGTTGGAGTGACATTCCGATCAAGGAAATGCTGGAAATCCAACTTAAAGTACCTGTCAAAGTTATGAACAATGTAAAAGCTGCGGCGTTGGGCGAAGTTATTTATAGCAATCATTCAATGGAACATTCGCCCAACCCACGTCTTTACCTCTCTTTAGGGGAAGGTATTGGGTCAGCCCTGATAATTGAAGGTAAACTCCTCAGCGGTGTTTCACATACTGCTGGAGAGTTTGGGCATATTACGGTTGCTCCAAATGGACCGCTCTGTACTTGCGGTAATATGGGATGTCTGGAGGCAGTAGCGGGACTACCAGCACTGGTCAGTCGCTATCTTGAATTGTCCCGTTTGGAAGAACCTTCAAGGCTAACAATAACTCCTGGAGAATTTCCCTACCTAACCTCCGCCCGCTTTCTGGAAGCAGTAAGTGCCGGAGATAGTTTAGCTGATAGGGTTGTGGCAGAAGCGGCTGATCAAATCGCTATTGCCTTAGCAGGAGTCATAAACTTCACAAACCCGGAATTAGTTATCCTGGGCGGGCCATTGAGCCAGGTGGGAGCAGCTTTACTAAATCCAATTACTCAGGCTCTGCGCCGCCGTGCCTTGCCATTACCATTAAGTCAAGTTCGGTTAATTACTGCCTCTTTGGGTAGTAATGCCGCTGGACTTGGTTTAGGTGCAACAATAATAAGCCAATTAAGTGAAGTAGTCCTGTCCAGATAAGGGCAGCAGACCGTCCCATTGGTGGTCGGTGCTTCATCAATACGAGGAGGATGAGATGTCTGAAGAATCAAAAAGGAGATTAAGTCGCCGTAAATTTGTCGCCTTGACGGGCGGGGCCCTTGCGGCGAGCAGTCTTTTAGCGGCATGCGGCGACCCCACTACCGCACCCACCACCACAACGGCAAGTAGCGCAACTACTTCAGCCACCAAAGTAGCGACCACTGCTACTTCAACTGGCTTTAACTCAGGTTTTAAGGTAACCAGTGACCCTATTACTTTATCCATCTGGGCTGACGATACTGGAATGGCTCCCTGGTATCAGAAAGTAACAGCTGAATACACGAAATTACACCCTAATGTGAAATTTGATGTACAGGCTTTCGCCGTTCGCGACTTTGAAACCAAGATCGCGGCGGCTATCCCGTCCGATACCGCTGCCGATATTATGCAAAGCGGGGCTTTCCGAAAGTATGTCGAGGCAGGACTTTTGCCCAAAAACCCGGACTCGGTGACTAAAATGGTGGCTGACCCTACCATCTTTCCGAAAGAACTGACTGACACTCTGGTGTTCAACAACAACTATTACGGCATGCCATTTTATCAGGGTCGTCACGCGATCTACTACAATAAGGATTACTTTGCGGCGGCAGGCCTCTCTACCCCACCCGCCACTATGGACGACCTGACGACATACGCCCAGAAACTGGTTAAGGTTGATGGTGGCAATATGACAGTCAGTGGCCTGAGTTTGCGTCTAGCCGGAGCTGGTAGCGGTATCGCTGAAAAGTTCATGATGTATTTATACCCCAACGGTGGCAATATCCTGGAGAAAACCTCAGAGGGCAAATACCATAATGGGTATAACAACGATGCGGGGGTGAAGACCCTCAAAATGTATATAGACATGCTCTATAAGAACAAGACAGACGACCCGAAAATCAAGCACGATACCGAGGCTTTCCAACTGGGGGCAACCGCCATGTACGCTCGTGAGTCCAACGTGGTAGGTGACACTGCCAATAAAAAGCCAGACCTGAAATACAGCACCGCCCCGATGCCTAAAGGAGTACGTTGGGGCGACCTGTCCTCGCCGATAGGTTTGATCGTTAGCCGTAGCACCAAAAATACTGATACAGCCTGGGACTTCATCATGTTCTCTCAGCAAGAACAGTATTTAAACCTCTTATTAACGGATATTGGCTGGATTCCCCAACGCCAGGACTATGCTTTTACCGAAGCCCTGAAGTTACGCCCGCAGTTAGCAGCCTTTACTTTTAAGGACCCTAACTATAAGCTGTTCACTGCCCCGGCGATTGGGAGTTTTGACGAGATTGAAACCAAGTTAGCCGATAGACTTTCCAAAGCCTATCTGGACTCCTCGCTACTGAATAACGATGCTGGGATTAAGAAAGTTCTGGAGGATGCTGCTAAAGAGACTGACGATATCCTCAAAAAGGCGAACCTTTATGGCTAGAAGTTTTAGCTCTCGCAAGGAAGGACCTGCCCATCTGGGCGGGTCTACCCTGCAACGACAAAAGTTATTGTTCGTATTTGTTGGGTTGACGCCGATCTTGCTGATATACGGGGTAGTGCGTATCTGGCCGATTATTCGGACGTTTAGTCTCAGCCTGTTCGATTCTGATCTGGTAAAACCCGAAGCCAAATTTGTTGGCTTCCAAAACTATACTGATTTACTCAGTGATGATTCGTTCAAAACCGCCTTTATTAATACCTCCTTATTCGCACTTGGTACAGTGGTCGCCAGCCTGACTTTAGGTTTGGCACTGGCTCTTATTTTGACCCAGTTTATTCGCCGTTCAGGTATTTATCAGTTAGTTTATTTTCTCCCTTTCGTAATGCCGATAGTACCAGTTGCGATTGTATGGCGCTGGATTTATGACCCTTCCTACGGGCTGTTAAACTTGTTTCTGTCCTGGTTTGGAATCCCCAAACAGGCTTTTTTACTTTACCCCGAAACGGGATTATGGGCCATTGTAGCTATGAATGTCTGGAAGGTAGTTGGCTACAATATGGTGATTCTAATCGTTGGTATTCGTAACATACCTCTTTTATACAGTGAAGCAGCAGCGATTGATGGCGCAGGCCGTTTTGGGGTCCTGCGCTATATAACCGTCCCCTTACTTAAACCAGTCATTTTATTTGTACTGGTTGTTACCACTATTGGAGCTTATAACGTCTTTACTTCAGTCTACGTAATGACCCAGAGTACCACCGCATCCGGCAATGATATTAAAATTCTGGTGGGGGAGATTGTACTAAATGGATTTCGCTATTCCAAGATGGGCTATGCTTCCAGCGAGGCGGTAATCCTTTTCGTGGTAGTTATGCTCCTGACGCTGATTCAGTTCCGATTTGTCCGAAGTGACACCTAGAAAGACTTTTTCAGGAGTAAACTGCAATGAGTATGCTGGAATTTAAAAAGGTTAAACC
This sequence comes from Chloroflexia bacterium, assembly GCA_038207495.1. Classification (GTDB taxonomy): domain Bacteria; phylum Chloroflexota; class Chloroflexia; order Chloroheliales; family Chloroheliaceae; genus Chlorohelix. The sequence continues at coordinate 18,804 of JBBQZS010000070.1, read as the reverse complement.
TGACTCTTTAGGCACTTTTGGTCGCAATACTCAGTTCAGACGAGAATTATGGTGGCGTATTCCTTTGCATCTGATATTAATTATTGGGGCGGGTTTGATGCTGCTACCCTTTTTCTGGATGTTTGCCACTTCCTTCAAACCACCTACCGAAGTAGTCGCCTGGCCTCCGAACTTCATACCTGAGAATCCAACTCTGGGAAATTACGGGAAGGTTTTTGAATTAATGCCCTTTGCCCGCTATTTCTTTAATAGTCTGGTAATAACCTTAACCTGTATGGGAACAATTTGCCTAACTTCCTCGTTGGCAGGTTATATCTTTGCAATTTTTAAATTTCCAGGTATTAATATCATATTTATCATAATCCTGGCTACAGCGATCGTGCCTTTTGAAACCTATATGATTCCATTATACTTATTGATGAAGGAATTCAAGGCAATTGATACCTATCAGGGCCTTATGGCACCTAACTTAATAATGAGTTTTGGCATTTTCTTTATGCGCCAGAACTATATAGCTTTCTTGCCGGAAGAATTGCTGGATGCCGCCCGGATTGACGGAGCGGGTGAATGGAAGATTTACTGGCGGATCGTATTGCCTCTTTCGTCATCCGCCCTGGCAGCTCTGGCGATTTATGCATTTATCAGTGTGTGGGGGGCGTTTATCTGGCCATTACTGATCACTAACAGTTCCGACATGAAAACAGTGGAGTTGGCACTGGCTGGTTTCCAGACCGCCTATACGGTTGAGTATGGGCCGTTAATGGCTGGGTCGGTCATCTGTTTGTTGCCTATTCTGATAATTTTCATCCTACTACGGCGGCAGATTATCGAGAGCGTAGCGATAACCGGCATGAAATAGGATTATCAGAAGTTATCGAACCACTGAATGGCTTCATGAGTCTGCCCGACGATGCTGGCAATCCTGCCAATTGTCAACTTAAAGGAGGAATTTGTGGCCGCGAAAGCTATTGGATGGGCCCGCGCACTGGTCTTCGGAGCACATCCCGACGATGAAATAATTGGTTGTGGCGGGACGCTGGCCCGACTAGCGGCGGAAGGCACCTACACCGTAGTGGTAACTTTTACCGATGGTGGCACTGGCTATAGCAAACTGGAAGAAGCTAACGAAATCGTAGCCATGCGCCGGGCTGAGTCGGAAGCCTCCGCCCAGATTCTAGGAATCAAAGAACTTATCAACCTGGAATTTCCGACACAAGGCTTGATTAATAACCGGGAAACCTACCAAAAGGTAGTGCAAATTATTCGGTCAATAAGGCCGGATGTTATTTTCTGTCATTCCAACGAGGATAAGCATCGTGATCATCAAACCGTGTCTGCGCTGGTTGACGAAGCCCGTTGGAAAGCAACCGAAAACGCCCAGCCCGACCTGGGTGAGCCCTGGTATACTCCGCATTTATATTTTTATGAGATTCACGAGCTATTTACCCATCCCTCAATTTTAATTGATACTACGGGCTACCACGAGAAAAAAATCGCGGCTCTGGAAACGCAAAAAAGTCAGTTAGAAGTATTGCCAGGTGTTATATCTTTTTCCCAGGGGTTAAGTCAGGCGCGGGGCTATCTGGCAGGAACTCAGTATGCTGAAGCTTTCCTGGCTTCCAACCTGTTGCCACAATTATTATAAAAACAAAAAGGCGAGCATGACTGATCTTAAAAGGAATAGTTGAGTATTCGATTTAGGGGTGAAATAATAATGAGGGATTTAACCGTTGAAGTTGGTTTTGGGGCGGTGGACCTGACCCCGCCGCCGGGACTGGAAATGACCGGGTTCAGTGCCAGAACCGCACCCGCTACTGGCACGCACGACCCACTTTTCGTCAGGTCTTTTTATCTTAAAGGCCAAACCGGGCCAGAAACAGGCTTGTTGCTGCTAACCCTGGATTTTATCGGTCTTTCGCAGGTGCTGATACTTCAGATTAAGCAACTGGTAGAGGAGCGGTTTAAGATACCCGCCGAACGAGTGCTTCTGGCTTGCTCCCACACTCATGGAGGACCGGCTACCCTTGACCATGAGTTCCTGGGAAAGCACGATACAACCTACCTGGCCACTTTTCCGGGGCTGGTGGTCGAAGCCGCTCAACAGGCTATTACCAAAACTGTCCCGGCCTACCTCCATCTAGCCGAAGCCCAGGCCGAGAATGCCGGGAAGAATCGCAATGTTGCAGATGGCCCAATGGATGCCACAGTAGGAGTACTGGCTGCAATCAATCCAGTCAGTAGTGATTTGCTGGGTGTCATTTTGAATTACACCTGCCACCCAACCGTATTAGGCCCTAATAACTTACTTTATACGGCGGATTACCCTTACTACACCAACCAATTAATCGCTGAGGCAACTGGTCTTTCGCCAGATCGGATACTTTTTACCCAGGGTGCTTGCGGCAATATTAATGCCGGACATACCGCTAAAAGCAGCATGACCGCCAGTGCCTTAAGTTTACGGACTTACGAAGAAGCCGAAAAGCTGGGTGGCGAAGTTGGGAAAGCGGCGATTCAGGCGATAATCACGATTCTGGGGCAACAATCCAGACAACCCCTAGCTATATCGCCAGTTATTCCAGTATTAACTGAAAACGTAACCCTGGATTGGAATGCACTAGAGTGGCCTACCACTGCGTTATTAAGAAACTTCAAGGTTGAGAAAGAAGCGGCACTAATTAGTGGGAATGAAGCTGGAAGAAGCGATGCTGCGACTCTATTGCACTGGGCCGATGCGCTGTTGGAGGAAAAACTCGATCCTATTTGGAAACCACTTCAGGCAGAGTTAACGGCTACGAGGTTGGGAAATCTTACCTTGATAGCTATTCCAGGAGAATTGTACGTGGAGTATGGTTTGAATCTTAAAGAAAACGCCAGTCAGTTGGGGCAAAAAGCCTGGGTACTCGGCTATACCAATGGCGATTATGGCTACTACCCAACCCAGGAGGCTTTTGAGCGCAAAGACTACGAAGCCGCCAGTGCTTACCGTTATTACGGTTATCCGGGTCCCTTTAATCCTAAAGTGGGCGACCAGATTGAGGCTGTAGCTAAGGGTCTGCTGGAACAGATTATCAAAATATAGGAGTAGATTAATGGCAATTTCAAATACAAAAGCCGTTACAACTGCGGGGTTCGGGGTCGCTGAAACTGAACTGGCCTTATTTGGAGGGCCACCAACCGCACCGGGTTTCCCGAACTGGCCTCAATTTGGCATTGAGGAAGAAACCGGGTTGCTGGAAGTTCTGCATAGTGGGGAATGGGGCGGTTACAATCCAAAGATAGCGACTCTGGAAGCAAAATTCGCTGACAGACACGGGGCGCGTTATGGCATAGCTATGGCTAATGGTACGCTTTCGCTGGTGGCTGCCTTGCAAGCCTGTGGTATCGGTGATAACCCTGAAGATGAAGTAATTGTACCATCCTATACCTTCTTTGCCAGTGCCTCATCGGTTTTGTTGGCAGATGCTTCCTTACGCTTTGCCGATGTGGAACCAATTAGCCTTACCCTTGACCCGGCGGCGGTGGAAGCGGCGATTACTCCCCGGACACGGGCCGTAATGCCCGTCCATTTTGCCGGACATCCTGCTAACCTGGCTGCAATTCAAGACATTTGCCACAAACATAACCTGATACTACTGGAAGATGCCGCGCAAGCACACGGGGCAGCTTTCCAGGGGAAATCAGTGGGAAGCTGGGGGGATTTAAGCAGTTTTAGTTTTCAGGCATCCAAAAATATGACTGCTGGGGAAGGTGGTATGATTCTAACTGACAACGAGGAATTAGCCAATAAAGTCTGGGGCCTGACTAATCAGGGCCGCAAAAAGGGCGGAAAATGGTATGAACACTACGTTCTTGGTGCTAATTACCGTATGACGGGCTTTCAGGGAGCTATTTTACTGGCACAACTGGCACGTCTAAACGCGCTGTTAGAATTGCGCCAGACCAATGCCGCGATTCTGGACCGTGAGTTACGGGCTAACCCTCAGCTTGGGTTGACCCCCATTGGTCGCACTCCCGACACTACCAGCCATGCCTACCATATTTATGTTACGCGGTATAACCCGGAAGCACTTGATGGTCTTTCCAGGGAACGTTTCGTTGAAGCTCTGGTAGCCGAAGGTGTGCCTTGCAGCACGGGCTATCCGATGGTTCTGGACGACCAACCAGTATTCCAATCGGGGAAATTAGCCGGACGTGTCACAGTCGGAGATGTTCCCCATTCTCGTCAGGCAGTGGCCGAGGTGGTCTGGTTTATCCAACGAGTGTTGCTGGGAACTGAGCAGGATACCTACCGATTACTAGAAGTTCTGCAAAAAGTCCATCTTAATCGAGAATTATTAAAAGGCAAGAAATAAATCGTGGAAACTTCACCTGATACTGCCAGTAATAGCGAAATTGGATTTGGCATTATTGGTCTGGGGATGATCGCGTCCAAGCACGCCCAGGCTATCCAGGTCACTCCCGGTGCAAAATTAGTGGCGGTGCTAGGTACAGACCCTACACGAACTGTTGACTTTTCGGGTAAATATGGCGGTAATGCTTACACCAACCTTGAAGCTTTCCTGGCTCATCCAAATCTGGATGTAGTAAATATTTGTGTGCCAAGCGGCGATCATGCCCGTTTTGGTATCGCGGCTGCCCAGGCTGGTAAACATATTATGGTCGAAAAACCCCTGGAAATTACTCTGGAAGCAGCCGACCGTTTGATAGCAGTCTGCCGGAAAGCCGGGGTAAAATTGGCCGCAATTTCCCAACGCCGCTTTGATCCAGATATACAGCGACTGCGAAAAGCGATTCTAGCCGACCAATTCGGGCGATTGCTTTCAGCGGATGTTTTCATCAAGTGGTACCGTCCCCAGGAATATTACGACAGCTCGGCTTGGCGAGGAACGTACCAACTGGATGGTGGTGGTGCTCTGATGAACCAGGGTGTCCATTATGTAGATGTGGTGCAGTGGCTGGTGGGTCAGGTAGAAAGCGTGCGGGCCATCACGCGAACCCTTGCCCATAATATCGAGGTAGAAGATCTGGCTTTGGCTATAATTACCTTTCAGAACGGAGTGGTGGGTCTGCTGGAGGCTTCAACTTTGCATTATCCAGGATTGCCCGAACGTCTGGAAATTACCGGGACTAATGGTACGGCAGTGCTAGAGGCTGGAAAATTCAAGATATGGGAATTTAAGTCAGAAAAGCCCAATCTAGAAATGTCAGACTTACCAGGCGACAGCGGGGCCAGGCATCCCGGTGATATTAGCCACCTGGGGCATGCCTATCAAATTGCCGATTTACTGGAAGCCTTGCGCGAAGATCGGGACCCGATCATTACTGGTGAGGATGCCCGCAAGCCAATAGAAATAATTCAGGCCATTTACCAATCAGCCCGCGAAGGTCGAGAGATATTTCTAACCTGATTATAGCTGGCCCTTCCAGGTTTACCAGATTTGGAGTGGTTTAAATCTAAGCATTTAATTTCCAGATGTACTTCTACTCTATTGAAGGAAGCTTTAAATTGACTAACCAACCAAAAGTTCGTTTTGCTGTAATAGGGATAAATCACGGTCATATTTATGACCAGGTGAATATTTTATTGGAGGCTGGTGGCGAATTGGTTGCTTTCTATGCCCCCGAAACTGACCTGGCAGCCCAATTTGCCAAAACCTATCCCCAGGTTGTTCTAGCAGACTCAGCTCAAAATATTCTGGAAGACCCTACTATACAACTCGTGACTTCGGCGGCTATTCCTAGCGAACGGGCTTCGTTGGGAGTTCAAGTAATGCGTTACGGCAAGGACTATCTTTCAGATAAACCCGGTTTTACAACTCTGGCACAGTTAGCAGAGGCCCGACTGGCTCAGGCTGAAACTGGGCGGATTTATTCGGTATTTTATGCCGAAAGATTGGCTAATCCAGCTACTATCCGGGCCGGGGAGCTGGTTCGGGCGGGGGCAATCGGGCAAGTGGTTCAGACTATCGGGTTAGGTCCGCACAAGCTTAACCTTGCAACGCGCCCAGACTGGTTTTTCCGACGCGAAAAGTATGGTGGTATCCTGACTGATCTTGCCTCGCACCAAATGGACCAATTCCTCTATTTCACCCAGGCAAAGACTCCGAGAGTAGTCTTTTCACAGGTGGCAAATTATCATCATCCAGACTATCCTGAACTTGAAGATTTTGGTGATGTAGTCTTGCAGGGGGACAATTGCAGTGGTTACGTTCGGGTAGATTGGTTTACCCCGGCTAGTTTGCCCTCTTATGGAGATACCCGTTTGACTGTGATTGGTACGGAGGGATATATTGAGGTACGCAAAAACCTTGACCTGGGAGGGCACCCTGGTGCTAATCACTTATTTCTTTGCGATAGCAAAGGAGTCCATTACGAGAATTGTAGTGGAGTTGAAATGCCTTTTGCCCGCCAATTGTTGGATGACCTGGCTAATCGTACCGAAACGGCTATGCCTCAGGCTCATTGTTTCCTGGCCTCCGAACTTGCCCTTCAAGCCCAAGTTAATTCTGTTCTGGCTACTTCCGTGACCCGAGTTGATGTTTTAGGACAGGTTCAACCTGGATAGGGCAAGTAGCCATCAGGATTGAGGTATCATTAAAAAAATTAGTTTTAACAACCCCCCTTGTTTGTACCTATTTTAGTTGAGCTACTACTTACCCATTCCAATTTTAAAAATTGCCGGGATGAATTAGTAGCCAGCTCAAGGGTTTTGTTGCCGCTTGCCCCAAAAGTTGCCTTTCTAATTCTGCCACCCCTTTAACCCAGCATTACCAGCATCTCAACAATTCCGGTGCCCTCTTGCAAGCTGCCCAGGGCTTTGCCCAGGATGCTGCCGGGCCGGCTTGGCGAAGAAGCGCGCCGCGCGTGGCCGGCCACGCTGGCCGCTTCCAGCAGATCCCCCGGTTGGATCGCTCCCCCTTCCCCACAAACTTTCACTGGTATTCTACCCGCCAACGCCAACTGGGGCCCCAGGTTTTCAGCCTCGGTCGGGTTAGACGCTCCCAGCATCATCCCCGGTCGGGTCGAAATAACCCCCGCCACCGCCAGACTGCCCGCTGTAGCACACCGCCGGAACAAACCTGGCTGCTGCGGGTCTATTTCCACCACCTCCCCCGCCTCTAATGCCGGTTCTGCATCCCCCGCGGCGATGGGGATAAACTCCGCCAGATCTGCCCCGCCGGTTTGAAAGCCGCCATTGGCTTTGATTAATCCGCCAATCGTAAATTCAATTTTGGGAACACCGTTGGCCCAGGCTTTTAACAGTGGCCCGGCCCCGGCATTATTAATCAGAAGGGTAGTGTCGCTGGAAGAATTATTTAAAATAGCGGCGATGCCCGTGGCTGAGTTGTGGTCAGCTCTGAGAGCGGGACTTGAAATACCACCTGTACTCGAGTACGCCTTAACTCCGATAATGCCTTGGCCGTACATCCCGTAGCTGCCGCCTTCGCCGGACACCCCGATGTTGTTGCTGGTGCCTCTCAACCCGAAGCTGCTGCCGCTGCCTCTCACCCCGATATCGCCATCGCCATACACCCCGTAGGTGGTACCGGTGCCGGTGCCGGTGCCATACACCCCGTAGGTGGTACCGGTGCCTTTCACCCCGTTGCTGTTGGTGCCTGTGCCTTGCACCCCGGAGTTGCTGCCGTTGCCGTACACTCCGTAGGTGCCGTTGCCGTACACCCCGGTATTGCCGCTGCCGTACACCCCGGTACTGGCACTGCCGATGCCAGTACCTTGCACCCCGTAGAGGCCGCTGCCGTACACCCCGGTACTGAAGACGCCGGTGCCACTGCCGTACACCCCGGTATTGTCGCCACTGCCGTATACCCCGGTGCTGTCACCGGGCAAGGAAGCCAGGTCAAAAGGAGAAACCGAACCATCTGTGGCTACCAGGCCGTATTTGACGGTAGCCGCCCCGTTCGGTATACCGGTGGGTCTGGCGGTGCCCGTCGGCACCACGATCGCCCCTATTCTGCGACTACTATCACTCGCAACCGGGTCAACAATCATCCGAGCCTGGGCGTTCTCCGGTACCACCGCCGCCACCGTCCCCACCGCCAGACCGGCCACCATCCCCCCTGCCAGCCGCCGCAGCATCTGCCGCCGCCCCGTCCCTGTGGCCCTCGCCGCCGTGCCCGGTTCAGGTGTAGAGGGTGCCGAAGGCCTCTGAGCCTTCAGGCCGTCCAGTTCCACCTGCATAGCCGCCATCCGCTCTAACATAGCTTCCATCTTCTCCAGCAGCCTGGTTGTCTCAGTCATAATCGTCTCCTCTATTTTTAACTTAACATACTACATCTTAATTTCCGGGTTGGGCCGGGGCACTCGGCTGTTACAAGCCCTTGTCCGAGGACGGCGGTGGGGAGTTAACACCTAACCCCCTAGCCCCGGACACGATCCATCGTGTCCCTACGAAGGAAGGGGGATAAGACAGGGCAGACATGGAGGTCTGCCCCTACGAGGGGAGGGGGAGTTAGATTTGTTAATTCAACTCATTGACAAGTTTTGTTAAGCACCACGAAATCGCCAGTGTAAACACCCACGCAGGTAAAGCCGCTCGTGAGGATACCTGTACTGGTTACTTATTTCATCTAAGTTGCAAAATTGAAACTGTTTGAACCAAGATGAGTAAAGTAACCAGTTCAGACTTTAGTAACCCTGATATTAAGCTATTTAACTTGATGAGTTGGTCGTCTAATAAAGAACAATGCTGCGATGCTCAATAGCCCTACTATCAACAATCCGGTCAAAATCATCGTCAAATCAAAACTTAGACCCGACTGGGCGGCTTGCTGGCCTGTACCACTACTTGGCAAACCGGGCTGCTGGACAGGGTTCGCCGCCTGAAAGGCCTTTGTAACTGCCCCAACTCTTGACTGCTCTGAAGCTAACATGGTATTGGTGTAGGACTTGATTTTGCCACCTTCCGCCACCACGACTGTGGTAAATTCCACCGGTGCCACTCCGATCATCTTGAAGAAATTGTTAGTCATCTTTGCATTGGTACTTACCTTATTCCCTTCAACCACCGGAGTGCCAATATTAACTTTGCTGACATTCAGTTGTAGGTTACTCAGGATAGCTTTCCTGATTTCTTCCTTGCCAGTCCACACTCCCGAAGTGTTAGCCGGAGCAGGAGTAACAGTTAGTACCGCATCGTCAGTGAATAAGGTTACTGCAACCTCGACATTTTGGGTACTACCGAAAGCAACCTTTTCAAAAGCTGCCAACGCGGCGGCTGGATCATTTACTGACTGCGCTCCCGCCACGCTGGTTAATCCCAGGGTTAACCCAAATGTTATTATTAATGACCAAACCCTGATTTTCGCTAATCGTTTCATCGTCAAAGTCTCCTTTTGGTTACTGTTTTGGTTGGTTGGTTGAAGCCAATGCTTCAAGTAAGTTCACCAGTTCCTGCAAGTTACTAAATTGGTGTGACTCGCCGTCAACAACCCGTTGCACCTTGCCACCCCATTCAACCTTGCCACTGTCGCTGTCGGTATTACCAGCCCACAAGCGCACTAGAAATAAGTTTGAGCGGTTGTGTTGGTACTTGTACAAGATTTCGCTCCTTCAATCGTTCGTTATTTCAATGGTAGTGTTAGTTGGCTGGTAGTTCGTAATTGAATTATCCCGTATAATTAAACTTATCGAGCGTTACATAACCGCTACAATTTCGATAGGCTACAAATGAACTCGAAAGTTATTAAAATAGATTTCATAAGTAGTAAAGTTCTTTGAGGAAAATTGATGAGGAGATCACTCAAAACCGGGGGATTTTCAAGAATATTTGTACCATCAAACCTTTTTTGCAACTCTTCCCGTCCATTTTATTGTGATGATGGTTTCAGCTTCATTGCTGGATGCTAAGCAAAAAGTTTCGACTCAAAACCCGAGAGCTTGCTATTATGAGTCTCCCCGGTTTTGAGTAGTCTCACTTTACGAGATAACTCGCACCTTACCATAATGGAACCAACCAGGGCCAGAGAAATTTATTCCAGTCCCAGGCTCGTCGGGTTAGATGCGGGTAGGTTGAGAAAGAGAGGTGAATGAAAAATGCTACTCAATGTAGTCAGCACGGGTGGTTCCCAGGACCTATATTTCCACGAGATGACCGCCCAATACTCGCTGCAACTACTCCATACGCCGGAAGCAGTCCAACCTTCACAAGAGGAGGGTTACAACTCCGACACCAAGGTTGTTGGGACTATTGAGGTCGAGGAAGTTCTGAGTTACGGTCCCACGGGGGAGATCGAAACGGTCAAAATCGACGGCAGTAAATACAAGTTTGCCGGGGTTAATCCCATCGCCAATAAAGTGGTTTTTGACGATGGTTTCGGACAGATATACGCCGTCAGTTTTTAAGTTCAAGTGCCGAACCGCTTAAATTTAGCTAATAGAATGGCTGGGCCACTTTCTCAGGGCTGCCAGGCCGCTAGTAAATACAAGGAGCATTTACCATGAACCTTATTTTTTCATCTTCTCGCAAGAAAACCGACCCCATGCGCTTTTCCTTCGCCGGGACCGGGTTATTCTCCCCAGTCTGGACCGGCGGACCCTCACTAGAACTCACCCGGTAGGCCTCGGGATAATATAGCTGTCACCAGGGGCAATCTAAAGCACTATATAAGGCTCGAAAACCCTTTTGCAATCTTAAACCAAACCATATTAAACCAATTTTTATAAAATGTCAGAATAGAGCCTGGTTTTATAAGTTGAGATGCCGAAAAAAGGGTAAATGGAAGATTAGTTAATCCAATTATGCTATAGTAAGGAAGACTTAAGTTCAAATCACCTTTCTAGATTGCCCCTGGTGACAGCTATATTATTCCGAAGCCAATCTGATATGTATTTAGCCTTACAAGCGAAAGTCCAAACTATAAAGGAGCTTTAAAATGTCGAATGAAACTAAAATGATGCAAGCAGCCCGTTTCCACGATTACGGCGGTCCTGAGGTCTTGGTAGTAGAACCAGTAGCCATTCCTCACCCCGAAGCCGGACAGGTCCTAGTACGTATACATGCGACGGGCCTTAACCCCATGGACTGGAAATTGCGGGCAGGCTACCTAAAATCCTTTGCCCCGATCGCTTTGCCTTTTACACCGGGAGCCGATATAGCTGGGGTGATAGAAGCAGTCGGACCGGGCGTAACAGAATGGCAGCCAGGCGAAGCAGTTTTCGGACGTGGTAATGGCGGCTATGCCGAATATGCAGTAATGAGTAGTGACAGCATAGTGCGTAAGCCAACCGTGCTTAGTTTTGCCGAAGCAGCTAGCATTCCAATAGCCGCCCTGACCGCTTGGCAAGGTTTGTTTGAGCAGGGGGGGTTGGAAGCAGGGCAACGAGTTCTTATCCAAGCTGCCGCCGGTGGTGTAGGTGGCTATGCGGTCCAATTTGCGCGACTGAAAGGGGCTGGCGAAGTGATTGGCACAACTTCGACTGAAAACGTCGAGTACGTTAAGTCGTTAGGAGCGCACACTGTGATTGACTACCGCACTACGGCTTTTCAAGATGTCCTGAAAGATATAGATTTAGTACTAGACGGCGTGGGTAGCGAGGTTCAAAATCAGTCTTTCAAAGTGTTGAAGCCCGGAGGGGTGCTAGTTTCGATTGTAGGCCTACCCTCGTCTGAGTTAGCCCAAGCTCATCAGGTACGAGCCACCATGTTCGGTATGAATTTCAAACAGGCCGAACTACAAGAGATTACCGACTTGATCGCCGCTGGGACGATTAAAACCGAAGTTGGCCCAATTTTTAATTTGGACGAAGCGCGCGAGGCCCAGATACTAAGCCAAAAAGGTCATGTGCGCGGTAAAATTGTGCTGCACATCGCCGACTAGCCTGCCCTACGGCCAGGGCCGATACCCATGTAGTAGCCAATCAAAAAGGCTGGAGAGTAAATCTCCGGCCCAATTTATATCAGTGTATTTAAGGTTTTACACTGGTGGTCCGAGTGTCCTGGTTGGCTAGACTGGCTCGGTACCACCGCAGCTTCCAATCGCCCCAGTCAGATACTGATTAAGAGTAGGGGTCTGAGCGATATAAACAGTAGCAAAATGGTAGAGGTAACTTCTCCGGGGCTAACCCCAACTGGAAAACAGCGAAATCCGCTGGCTTCAACCTGGGATCGCAGAGCCGCACTGGTGGCAAAAGCCACCTGATGACAGGCCTCACTCAAGACCCTGGCGAACGGAACTAGTGGATGAAAGTGTCCGGTCAATCCAATTCAAGTGAAAAGTACCCGTATCTAAACTTCTCCCTATCAGTATTTTCGATTAGGGCTGGACAAAGCCTGTTGGTTTTCACAAAGAAGCCCTGTTTATTCTGAAATTTCAGACTGTTGCGCCAGGGCTTATGATTTTTAATGGTTTAGCTTTACGGTTTGCCAATTCTTAACTCAGCCAACTTGCCAAAGAGTTCGGGATGAAGATACTTCCCTTTCTCGGCAACGGTTTTGTTTTCTTCCACCGGAATCCGATTAGCTTTAGCCCAGGCATCCTGCCGAATACCTGTTACCTGCCAGCTTACCTTCTGACCAGATATACCGCCAGCTATCTTAAACTTACGTTCTTTTATTTCCTCAGAGATATAGACCGGGGCATAACTTCCCAGGCAGGTTAGTTGATAGCGATAATCTGAGTTAAGGGCCTCAAACCAACTTGGCATTTCCACCACCGCCTCACCCTTTTCTCCTAAAGTAGCCATCCCGTTATAGATATTCAGCATATCGGGTGATTCGACAAAGGAGTGATAGAGATATTTGTTAGCCGGGTCAACGGGGTGGTCAATTTTGAAACTACCACCGGCTTTGGTTAAAACACCCAAAACTGCTACCGCTGCATCAAAATACCCCGCATAAAACCCGGTGCCTTTAGAACCATACACCCCCACTCCGCTACCGTTGCCAAAAGTGCACTCACCCCATACCCCAATATTTCGGCCTTCACCTTTGACCGCCGCCGTTCCAGCACCGCCATTAAAATTAAAGCCTAAAACCCCTATGTTAGAGCTATTACCAAAAACGCCATTGAGGCTGCCATAGCCATAAACGCCAGAGTCACTGCCAACGCCATAGACCCCTCTGCTACCCGTACCCAGGAGTCCGTAATAACCATAACCAGATACACCAATGCCAGTCTGCCCGTCTGCGCTGCCAATTCCTGTCAGACCAACGTTAGTGTCAGTCAAGAGTGTAGTGTCCAAAGCGGCGGTGTCACCACAGGCAATCAAGCCATAATAACCGATGGTAGGTTTATTGGCAGGGGTTGCCCCACCGGGTGGCACCACCACCATTCCAACCTTGTTACTAAAACCAGTTGGGTTAACAATCGTTCTGGCCTGGGTCTCCTGGGTCGCTACCAGAGCGGTTGCGGCTGCCGTCCCACCCAACAAAGCCAGTCCCAATTTTTTGATGGTATTGCGGCGGGTGGTCGTTACCCTAGACTGCGCGGGTTGGGTTGGCAGGGTTAGTAGGGTAGCTTGAGTTTTAAGCTCGGTTAATTCCGCTCGCATCTGGGCCATTTGAACCATTAGTTCCTGGATGCTGGGGGTTAAATCGTGGTCACTCATATATACTCCTGAATAATATTTAAGGGAATTAAAATCACATAATTCAATAAGCTTTACCCGCTTATGAAAGCGCAGGTAGAGATAATCGTAAAAACTCTAAAAGCTCTAGCCGACCAAAGTTTGTTGTAAGAAATTTTGGGGTATTTTAGCAACTGTGCGCTTTCAGTTTCGATTTACCATTGTTAAAACTTCGATCCTTGTTATACTGGTCTGAAACTAACAAAGGGCTTTAGTCAGGCTTTTTAAATCGCAGATCGTGTTTGGCGCGTATATCTCAGCCTATTTTTAAGCTTTTTTCTATATTACTATATAGATGGGTCGTTCGAGGTACCCTGAGTACCGGTTAGTGTAAATAACCAGTGTTGGTAGTTGAGGTAGCGGTAGAACCTATACAAAATAAATAAGGTTATACCATCCTTTCGTAAAATTCAATAAAATGGAAAACATAATAACTTTTCGTTCCAATAAAAATAGGCCGGTTAAAGTTAACGAATTGCTGCGCTTGTATCGCACTCGGAGCAATTTAACCCAGAACGAACTGGCCCAGCGGTTAACTTTGCAAAGCGACCGGATGGTCAGGAAGTGGGAAAACGGGCAGAGTCTGCCCGAGCCAATTCGCTTAAAGAAGCTTATTGAGGTATTCCTGCGCGAAAGAGTTTTCACCGCTGGGCAGGAACTGGAAGAAGCTCAAAACTTTTGGGCAGCCGTCAAAGCCGTTTTTGAATTTCAAAGCTCTAATTTTGAAACCTATAATATTTTTGACTCGGGTTGGTTTGAGGCTTTAATCGCAGAATTAGCTTTAAATCCCGGCGCGAGAGTTGCGATAACCCCGGATAAACTCGCCCCGAGTCACGCTACCATAATAGCTGACCGGCACAATTTACCTATTCAACTTACGTCTCTAATAGGCCGGGAAAATGAGCTCAGTCAAATCAAGGCGAGGCTGGAAAGTGCGCGCGTGCTGACGCTCACCGGTCCAGTCGGGGTGGGGAAAACCCGACTGGCTTTGGCAGTTAGCTTTAGCCTGAGAGACAATTTCAAGGATGGTGTTCGATTAGTAATGCTCGACACCCTGCCTGGTCCCGAATTCTTAATAGAAACTATCGCTAATATAGTTGGGTTGGGGGGTAATAGCGGGCCCGCAAGGACAGTTGAAGAGTTAATAAATTATCTACGAGCAAAAGAACTTCTGATGGTGCTGGACGAATGCGATACTATCGTGCGGAAAGTGGGAGCGTTGTTAGATCGGTTGTTAAAAGGCTGCCCCCACCTAACGGTGCTGGCAACCAGTGGGGAAAGCCTGGGGATTGGTGGGGAGAAAATCTTTCAGGTGCGACCATTGAGCCAAGTGGAGTTGGGATCCGGCCTGCCACATGAAATTGGCGGTTCTGACGCGGTCAGCCTTTTTATCGAGCGAGCCGCCGCGGTACAGCCCGATTTCAAACTTAGTGTCACCCAACAAGCTATTCAGACCATTGGCCGGATTTGCCGCCAGTTGGATGGGCTACCACTTGCAATTGAGTTAGCTGCGTCGCTGGTAGAAGGGCTTGCCTGGCCCAAATAGAGGCCCGTTTAAGTGATCCTTTTCCCCTCCTTCGAGAAAGAAGATCAAACGGTAATTTCCCGATCAACCGTCATAACAGCCTCGAAGGGAGCCTTGATTGGAGTTACACTCTGCTCAGCCTACCAGAACAGCTAATGTTACAGCTTCTGGCAGATCTGGGTGACTCGGGCTGTTTTAGCCTGGAAGCTATCGAGCAAAAGTATAATAAGGCCAGTACGGAAGATAGGGCGCAGGCACTAGACCTGGTTAATTCACTGGTATAAAAATCTCTAATAGAGATTTATATTAATCCAGTGGGCGGAAACGTTAGTTTCTGGCTTCTGGAAACCATTAGGAAGTACGCTCGAAGACAAAAAGCCCTGGGTGAACAATCTTGAGCAATTTAGCAAGCAATAAAAATCTGACCGAAATCAATGGCCCGGTGTCAGCCGATGAGTTGTTACGGCTCTACCGCCAGCGAAGCGGTCTAACCCAGCACCAACTTGCGGTTCAGCTTGGCTTTGAAACCACGCGGATGGTCAAGAAATGGGAAGGCAGATTTAGCTTACCGGCTCCTGCAGCACTGAAAAAAATAATCGAATTTTACCTGAGCCAGGGGGTTTTTGTGAAGGGCCAGGAGCACCAGGAAGCCTGGCAGCTTTGGCACACGGTCAAGAATAGTTACGAAACCGGCCAAGTTAAAGCCAGAGTTTACCCGCCTTTTGATAGGGCCTGGTTTGATAGCCTGCTAATACCCGCCGCAGCTACCACTCTAACTGCTTCGCTCGATCTCACCGGGGACTGGTTAAATCAGCCAGCCCTAGCCTTGGATCACAATCTACCGGCATCAATGACTAGTTTTATAGGCCGGGAAAAAGAATTGAAGGAAATAAACCGACTTTTAGCGACCACCCATTTATTGACCCTGACCGGGACCGGCGGGATTGGTAAAACTCGGCTGGCTTTACAATCGGCCCAACAGAATCTGAAAGAGTTCAAAGATGGTATCTGGTTTATCGAACTGGCGGCTATTACTACGCCGGAACAGACAGTCCAGGAGGTAGGGCGAGTGCTCCAAGTTACTGAAAAAGCCCGGCAACCACTGCTAACCAGCCTCAAAGATTATCTCAGGGATAAAGAGCTTTTACTTATTCTGGATAATTGTGAGCATTTAGCCCAGGACTGTGCCGTTCTGGCAACCGAATTGCTGAGTTATTGTCCTTCGCTGAAAATATTGGCGACCAGCCGGGAAAGACTAAGAGTGGCGGGAGAAATAAACTGGCGAGTGCCTGCCCTTTCTTTTTCCTTACCCGAAATGGAACTGCTAAACCTCGAAAATGTTCAGAATGACGAAGTTTCAAATGGGCCATTATTGCCGGATGCAGTCGAGTTGCTGGTAGAACGGGTTCAGGCGGTCCAGTCCGGTTTCAGTTTGAATAACCACAATCGCCAGGCGGTATTTGAGCTTTGCCGTCAACTGGAAGGCTTACCCCTGGCAATCGAATTGGCCGCCGTCCGCGCCAGAGTGCTGTCGATTGAGCAAATTAACGCTCGGCTGTCTGAACGGTTTCAACTGCTGACAGGCGGCAGCGCGGCAGCACTACCTCGCCAGCAAACCTTGCAAGCTTTAATTGATTGGAGTTATGACCTTATAAATAAAAAAGAGCAAACCCTGTTTGTGCGTCTGTCAGTTTTTGTAGAAGGCTTCAGCCTGGAGGCCGTCGAAGCTGTTTGCGCTGGGGATGGGATTCTCCCTCCTGAAGTGCCGGGTTTACTTCTGGAACTGGTGACCAGATCCCTGGTAACAGCCAGGCACTTCGGTCAGGTGATGTTATACAACCAGTTGGAAACCCTCCGCCAATATGGACGTTCCCGGCTTGAAACTAGCGGAACTGAACAGCGTTGGCGCGAAAATCATTATAATTATTATCTGGGTTTTCTCATCGAACATCAACCGGGCTTTAATAGCGGCAACCAAAAGGAAACTACGGAGCTGGTAGAACGCGAATATTTAAACTGCCGTAAAGCTCTCACCTGGGTGCTGGACCGACAAGCAAAGAGTAGTGCATTGACACTGTGTGAGCATTTATTCCCTTTCTGGGAGTTACGGTCGTATTTAAGTGAAGGTAAATCGTTGGTGGAACGCAGTCTCAAACTACCCGGCCCGGTGGAGAAAGCTCAGCAGTCTAAAGCTTTAATATATTTAGCCCGGTTTTGTGAACTACAGGGTGACTACGAAACTGGTCTTACATATGCTCTGGAGTGCCGGGAAATAAGCCGGGAAACCGGCGATACCAGTGTCATTACCGCCAATCTGACTTTACTGGCTAATTTGAATATGTGGCTGGGAAATAACAAAGTGGCCTGGGACTTTCATAACCAGAATTTAGATCTTCAGCACAAACTTAATTCAGAATTAGGTTTGGCCGCCCTTCTTGCGAATATGGGCCGCCTGGCAATGTTTGAGAGTAATTATCAGATAGCCACCAAATTCAGTCTGGAATCCCTGGAGCTATACCGAAAAATCGGTCAGGACCAGGGGCTCACTAAAACCCTCAATACCCTGGGAATAATAAATCAGCATCAGGGTAATTATGAGGCCGCTAGAAGCTATTACGCGGAGAGTGCCAGTTTAGCGAAAGCACTTGGTATCCGGGAAATGGTAGCCAGTACTCTAACTAACCTTGGTACTCTGGCTACTCAACAGGGAAATTACGAAACGGCTAAAGCAAACTATCTTGAAAGCTTACTGCTCCACAAAGCGGTAGGAAATAGGAGCTTTGCGGCGAATGTACTCGCCAACCTGGGAGAAATATCCGGAATCCAGGGCGACTATATTTCAGCTCAGAATTATACCCTGGAAGCCCTGGCAATTAAACGTGAAATAGGGGATAAATTTGTCCAGGCTATTTGTCTCAATAATTTGGGAAACTTTACTACCAACCAGGGAGATTATGAGGCAGCGTTGCTATATTGCCAGGAAAGTTTAACTATCCGGCGCGGCCTGGAAAATAAGCTGGGTATTGCTTCCTGCTATACCAATTTGGGGAATTTAGCCTCCCTACAGGCGGATTATAACACCGCTCACGAATATTACTGGCAAAGCCTTCAGTTGCAACGCCAGATTGGAGACACCTACGCTATTGTAACCGGGCTGATTAATTTAGGGCTGTTAGCCGTTCGGCAAGGTCAGTCTAGACAGGCTGAAGAATACCTTTTGGAAAGTGTACAACTCGGCCACGAACTGCAAAACCAGCTTGGCCTAGCCAACATCCTGACCGTAACCGTTATTTTATGGTCGGAGCAACCGGGTCGAGCGGTTCAGGCCGCGCACCTCGTAAATCTGGTTGAAACCCTGCTAACTTCCAGCGGCGGAGTGTTGGCCCAGGTTTACCTCCAACCATATGAGGAAGCCAAATTGAAGCTTGAAGCTCAATTAGACCTGGCTGGGTTAGCAAGTGAGAAAACGAATGCACCGGAACTGGCTGAAGAAGTTTTGGAAGCCCTAAGTTTAATTGCGAGCGAAATGCAAACCGTAAAACAGGCATAATTAATACCTTGATTGCTAGTCAATGTTAGAAAATAAAACAGCCAACAGACTAGCCAGAACCTTTAACTCAAAGCCCGGATTAGTACGAGCATAGAGCCGTTCCACTCCCATCCGTTCCAATTGGCTGTTGACGCTCTCCACC